>JADGFI010000069.1 GCA_016743945.1 Desulfobacteraceae bacterium | reverse complement strand
GTATTGGTGAATCCATTTGATAATTTCATACATGTTGAACCAGCAAGCTCTGTCAAAATACCTATAGATAAGAGAATCCAATGCATAAATACTTCCTAATATAATTTAATATATATTACTTTATTTAATTCAGTTTACATTACAGCAAGCGAACGCTGAAATCAGAGGTGCGTTTTTTTGCGTGCCACCCTCTGAATTTAATCGTTCGGAGTTAAGTGATCCACTTATTATGAATTCAAAATTAGGTATAAGATAAACAGCACCCCAATGATAAAATTCCCGCCTCCAAATACGATCGAAAACGGTAAAGGCATGTTGTGCTTTCTATGGCAGTACACAGCACTTATTCCAATTAAAATTTTTGCAGCAGCAAAAAAAGACACAAATATCAAATAACCTGTAGGCTGGGAATAAAAAATCATTGCATATATAGCACAAAATACCAAAGCCATAATGCCAACATATTGCGATTCCCACCTGTTACCAATCGGGTAGTTCATGTTTTTGGCCTGTTTCTCAGGGGAAAATAGAAAATTGATTCCACCCAACAGGTTCCAGAGTGCAGCAATTAAAAAAATGTATTTCATAAGAATCCCTTTCGTAAATAAATTTTAATATGAAGAAATGTTTTTACTAAACAGCGAATACCAGTTTTATCTGCGTTACCCAGAGCGGCGAAGCCGCGGCGGGGAACGTCAATTTTAAATATTCGTTATGCTTCTATTTTACTGCAACAGCGCAGTGAAAAATGGAATCACCTCTTTTTTTTGTTTTGATACTAATATCACCTGAAAAACCAGTGGATCTTAAGAGATCATGAACTGTATCGTTGGAGTACAGATGAAAAACATCATTGCTCAAGTTTCTTTGTTGCAACTGTTCAATATCTTCAAAGGCTAAAACTAATTTGCCTTTCGGCTTAAGTATATTTGCAATTTTTCTGGCTGTGTGAGCTGGATTTGACCAGAAGTATAAAGTGTTTACACTATACACCTTCGTAAAATATTCATTTTCAAATGTCAGGTCATCAAAATTACCGCCAAGAAGTTTTACTTTACCTTTATCTACATGCTTCCTGTTCTTTTTTTGGGCAATTGAAACCATTGTGTCTGAAAAATCAACTCCAACTATGCAACCGTCGTTGATTTCTTGAGCCATTTTGTTGATTAGTTTTCCAGTACCAAAACCAAGTTCTAGTATTTGATCATCAGATTGTACTGACAATAGCTCATGTACAAACGAATTTAGATCTGTATTGCCAATTTCAAAGATTGTGGACATTATGAAACGCCCAAACAAACCTGTAGGTTTTCTCGCTTGGTTTGAAAAAAAAGATGAGAAATTCATATTTTCTAATCTCCAGTTTGCTTGTTTCTTAGCATAACCTGCATCAGTGGCGGTTGTGATGAAAATGGATTAATGCAAATCTTACCAAAAACGGTGGAAAAAGTCCAATCCGCGGGCTATTTCCGTCCACCTGCATGCTGTTGTCATGTGTTTTATTTTTAAGTAATTTTCTGACATTTAACATGAGACTTGGCTTCTTGAACAATTTTCAAAAAACCCGATTTTTCAATCTTTTGAATAGTATCTGTTCGGGATTGATGCCCATCTTCAATAATTATGGTTCCATCTCTTTTCGCCAATCTGCTCAATTCCTTTAGAAAATCGTTTGGTTGCTCTATCATGTGAAACATGTCAAGAGCATAGACTATATCAGCGATTTCAGTACCTATCGGCGTTGAATAATTTTCTGCAAGAACCGCTTCTACGTTTAATAGATTTTGTTTTTCGATTTTTTCTTTTACTTTTGCAATAGCAAGTGGGTGTACATCTACGGCGATAACTCTACCTGCATTACCAACAGCATTAGACGCAAATTCAATATATCGTGCTGGACCACAGCCATAATCAATAACAGTTTGACCAGGTTTTAACTCTAAAGTTTCAAAGTTCTTGCGAGAATACTGAACAAGCACATCCATCAATTTCATAATAAATGTCATTGCCTTGAAAGCAACGTTTGGAATATATTCTCTGTTCTTTCCTGTAAGTAAATCAACCATTGTATTTCTCCTATATTTTTGTCTCACATAACGTTGCTCTTCACCAGTGGAAACTGGAGCTATAACGGAGTTTTCATCTGTGTGCAAGAGCATTGTTGGATAATATTTAAAAAGAGGCTTAACTCCCCAGTTTTTCGGGAGATTCACATTTTTTTTCTATCAGACAAACCATAGCTTTTTTTCTGGCTTGCGTTTAACGCACCATATATTAGATCTAATTTCAAGGGATTCTTTATTACCATTTTGAAATCTACCTTAGAAGAAAGATCTCGGATATAAAGTTTATAAACCCGGATGATATTCAATCCCTCTATTCTTCATAGAAAAAAGCCATACTAAATCATTCGGCATAAAGCCATTATTTTGTTTTGCCCATTTGACTGCATATTCAAGTCTCTTTTGATCGTTTGTGATTTCACGATCACTGATATTATTAACCATAGCACTATATAAAATTCTTAGGGGTACTAAAGAAAGTTAAAACTTAAATTGCTCAAACGCTTTTTTAAGAGATTTTTTTCTATCTTTTTTCTGTGTAACTTTATTGCCTCGATTATCATAAATAGTAATATCCGAAAACTTTAATATACAACTAGAACCGACTGATATTTGTTCCTGGGTATCATTGTTTTTAATTACATATTCATACCGTAAACGCTCATGATTACATGGCCCACAGCTAATATCTTTATCTGGGTGATCATAAATTTTTCCAGTAAAGAACCAATCAGAATAGCGCATATTTACAACACTCACTTTTCATCTTAACCGGTAAAATCCGGTTCACTTTTGTTGGAATTATTTTTAAAAAGGAATATCATCGTCATTTGTTATGGGTTCTACAAAAGATGATTCACGACCACCAACAACAATCTGGTTTGTGTTCTGTGGCAAAGGTGATTTTCCGTGTTTTTTAGATTCCCATCGTTTTCTTATTTTTAACCTACGTGCGGGTTTGACAAAAATATGATCAAGAACCTCTGCTACAATATCGAGAGTGTATGAAGCCTCAATCGAATCTATAGCAGTCCAATCACCCTGTTTGTCTTGAGCCGGATGCCCTGCAATATTTCCAAATTCTCAATGGATGATGCTTCATGATATAACTCTCTTAAAGATGCGGGCACTTCGTCCGGCAAACTATTTCTACTTGATGAAGCAGGAAAAATGATCCGCTCTTGCAACACCTCATGATGATTTTGCGAATAGCCTTGGTGTGTAATTTCGCACTCTTGTCTATAAATAATTGTGGCCTGCTGACAGCGAGGGCGAGGGCATATACCCATTATGAAATAATGAGTTCGTTCCTCATCTACCTCATCTTCATCTCCTTTTATTGTCTGTTCAAATTTTAGGCAAGCATGCTGTTCAGGCTCTTTGAATGCGACTGCGTGGTGGCAGTGTCCGCAAGGGCCTTCAATTAATCGTTTTATTGGTTCATCTGCTTTATACGGCAACTTTGTCAACTTTGAAGAAAGTGATAAGAAAGTTTCTATATACTCGACTTTTAACATTATTCTTTGGTTTTCCTATAGAACCGCAAACATCTGCGGCTTGCCCGTCAGCATGTTCCGTGTTAAATTAATCAATCCACTCCAGGCCCTGTACTTCAGCTGCAAATACAAGCGGTTCAGATCGGTTCAAGTTGGTATCCGTTGCCTTGATGGCAAGTTTTATCCTGGCATTAACATCCGGCGATAATTCATTGCAGATACTTTCCTTGACAAAAAGCGCCTTCCTATTAGTTAAGACACTGATCAATTTTGATCCAGGTACCTCTTGGATCAGTGATTTCGATCCAGGGGCCCGGACTGATATACAAATTTAGGCATGTGCCAGTCATATTTAACCGCCAGTATTCTTAGAATAAAGCCCGCTGCAAGGGTAAAAGGAACTGACAGGGACTCCGGTGTTTCCAGATGCCTCAGGATCAAATAAAACCAAACAGAAAAAATGGATACACTGGCATAGAGTTCTGTACGAAATGCCAGGGGGATTTCATTGCAGAGGATATCCCGCATGATACCACCGAACACGCCTGTGACCATGCCTGTTAACGAGGCCACTGCAATACCGAATCCCATATCCAGGGCACGAATGGCACCCACAATACTGAAGGTAATCATGCCCAAAGCATCAAGGCTTAAGAAGATCCACCGCAGCCTTGCAAAATACCTGGCAATGATAACCATGACAATGGCACAGACGGATGTCATCAAAAGAAATTTTGGTTCCCCGATAAACAAGATGGGATAGCGGTCCAAAAGCAGGTCCCTTACGACACCGCCGCCAAAAGCGGTCACATTTGCCACCACCAGGACACCAAACAGGTCCATTTGCTTTTTACCGGCTGAAATGGCTCCGGTCATGGCTTCCACAATAAGGCCGGTAACAAATAAAACGGTCAATAGATTTTCAGGATTCATAGGAGAGGTTCTTTTAGAAAAATTAAAAATTTCCCGGTCGCCCGAAAGAGGACAACCGGGAAATTGTGGATGCCTATTTTTGGGGGATATCCCTGGGATCTGTCATGTTTTCCGGTTTCAGCATATCATCCAGCTGTTCCTGGGAAAGCAGGCCTTTTTCCAGAACCAGCTGATACACACTGCCCCCTGTTTTAAGCGCTTCCTTGGCAATGGCTGCCGCGGGCTCATATCCGATCACCGGTACAAGGGCTGTGACCAGGCCAATACTGTTTTCCACATAGCCCCGGCAGACATCCCGGTTGGCTTCGATGCCGACGATGCAGCGGGAGGCAAGGGTCACACAGCCGTTTTTCAATATCATCATCCCGTGGAGCAGGTCATAGGCAATGATGGGTTCAGCCATGCACAGCTCAAGCTCACTGGCTTCGGCAGCCATGGAAACCACAGCGTCATATCCCATGACCTGGTAGCAGATCTGGTTCACCAGCTCCGGAATCACCGGATTGACTTTTCCCGGCATGATGGAAGAGCCAGGCTGCATGGCCGGCAAATTAATTTCATTGAGCCCGCAACGGGGGCCCGAGGACATCCACCGAAGATCATTACAGATTTTAGAGATCTGGACCGCTGCACGCTTCAAGGTGGCTGACATCTGGACAAAGGACCCGGCATTCTGGGTGGCTTCCACTAAATTTTGAGCCCTCTCAAGTCCAAAACCACTGAGGTCAGCCAAAATCTGCGTAACCCGGTTGGCATACCCCGGAGGGCTGTTGATACCGGTTCCAATAGCAGTGGCCCCCATGTTAATCTTTAAAAACTCCTCTGCAGACCGTTCAATGGCGCTCATGGCACTGTCAATCATGAAGGCATAGGCAGAAAATTCCTGTCCCAGGGTCATGGGTACGGCATCCTGGTTTTCCGTACGTCCCATTTTAAGAACATCTGAAAACGCCTCGGCTTTGAGAGCCAGGGCATCCTTAAGCTCAATCATGCTTCTTGTCAGATTTTGTTTGGAAAGCAGTACCGACAGCTTGATGGCTGTGGGATAGGCATCATTGGTGGACTGGGAACAATTGACATGGTCATTGGGATGGAGGTGGTTATACTCCCCTTTGTTAAATCCCAAAATTTCAAGGCCCCGGTTGGCAATCACCTCGTTGGCACACATATTGGTGGAGGTGCCAGCTCCGCCCTGAAACATGTCCACGGTGAAATTTTCATGGAGTTTTCCCGCCAGCAATTCATCACAGGCCTTACAGATGGCATCTGCCTTGGCCGGGTCCAATACACCCAATTCCTGGTTGGCCATGGCAGCTGCTTTTTTTACCAAAGCCAGACCGTCAATAAGATGCTGAAAATTGCTGACATGGACCCCGGAAATGGGAAAGTTCTCCATGGCCCGCTGGGTCTGAACCCCGTAATAGACATGATCGGAGATCTCCCTGTGACCAAGGGAATCGTGCTCCTGGCGAAATCCGCTCACGACACCGGTTTTTTGTTTATTGCGGTGGAGCTGGCTTGACAGTACCCTAAGCCTGCGGTTGATGCCAACAGCAATTCTGGACAAAATCCGATGGTAAAGCTCTGGTTTGTTTTCTTTAAGTGCCTCAATTTTTTTCCTGGGTATCTGCCAGACCACAGCACCATTTCGGGTATAACCGCCGTTGGAATGGGCATCTCCCTCTAAAAAAGTTCCTTCGCTGATCAGAGCACCGGCCAGCATGGTGGCCACATGGCGGGAGGTGCCGTGGAGCCCGCGTACCAGTTCAATATCCCCCTTAAGGATGATCCCGGCCCATTGCCGGGGAGTAGATTCCTGGAACAGCCACTCATTGGGTGCATAGGTCTGCTCTTCACCTTCGGTAAAAAATAATGTTAGATCTTCCTGGCTGATACCCGAAGATTTGGCAGCCTGCTGGATGATGCGCTTTTCTAAAATCATATAACACTCCTTTGGTCCTTATGGTTATTTTTTTAAATTTAAAGAACAATCTCGCCAATGAGAAAACCTAGGATTACGGCAAAGGTAATGGTCAGGGTCCCTGGGATCAAAAACGGATGATCAAATACATATTTGCCGATGCGGGTGGAACCTGTATCATCAAATTCCACGGCTGCCAGCAGGGTGGGATAGGTGGGCAGAACAAACAGGGCACTGACAGCGGCAAATGAAGCAATGGCAGCAACCGGGCTTATCCCCAGGGCCAGGGCTGCTGGCATCAAAGCCTTTGTGGTGGCGGCCTGGGAATACAGCAACATGGCTGCAAAGAAAAGAACCACCGCCAGAAGCCAGGGCTTGGATTCCAAGAGATTACCTGCAAACACATTGATTCCATCAATGTGCGCTGCCACAAAGGTGGTGCCCAGCCAGGCCACCCCAAGTACACAGATACAGGCGCTCATGCCGGACTTAAATGTTGAGGCATTTAAAATGTTTTTCGCATCAATCTTACAAAACAGGGTGATCAACGTGGCAGCTGCCAGCATAAAAGTAATAATGGCATGGTCCCTTGCCAGGACAGGCTCTTTGATCAGCCCCACGGTATCGCTGATGGCAGTGGCATAGAATACCACACAAAAAAGGGCTATGCCGAAAATGGCCACAGATAATTTTGCCCCGGAAGGCAGGATTTTTGTGGTGGTTTCCTTATCAGCCATCTTGACCTGTCCCTTGGCAAGGCGTTCCTGGTAGATAGGGTCATCCTTCAGGTCTTTGCCTAGAAAATTGGTGATTACAGCCGCCAGCATCACTGCGATAAAGGAACTGGGAATGGTGATGAGCAGCAACTGAACATAATCCACCCCAACCTTTTCAAGTTCAGTTGAAAAAAAAACCACGGCCGCAGAAATGGGAGAGGCGGTGATGGCAATCTGGGAGGCCACAGTGGCAATGGCCAGGGGGCGTGAGGGTCGGATGCCTTCTCTTTTTGCGACTTCAGCGATAACCGGCAGGGTTGAAAAAGCGGTGTGCCCGGTACCGGCAAAAAGTGTCATGGTATAGGTTACAATGGGGGCCAGAAAAGTAATATGCTTGGGGTTACTTTTTAATATTTTTTCAGCAATCTGGACCAGATAATCCAACCCGCCAGCCTCCTGCATGGCTGCAATGGCAGCAATCACCCCCATAATAATTAAAATAACATCCGTTGGGATGGAACCCGGGGCCAGACCAAAGACAAACCCCAGAACCAGCACACCAAAACCACCGGCAAAGCCAATTCCGATGCTCCCCAGCCGAGCACCCAGCCATATAAAAATTAGCACAACAATAAGTTCAAGAATCCACATGAGTCATCTCCTTAAGCGTATGGTTAAAATTTGGCGAATTAAAACTCAGGTAATTGGAAATTACCTGTCAGATCATAGGTCTGCCCGCTGACTGTGGATCTGTTATCGTCCTTGTAAAAGGAGAAGGATGACCATTTAAAACTCAATGTCCCTGTTGCATTGGCAAATTTTTCTGTACCACCGACAATGGTTCCCATCACCAGTTCCTCTGATTTCATATGGTCGGTTTTCAACTCGATGAAAAGCTTTCTTCCGTCAAGGTCCCGCCAGACGCACCTGGCCTCGGTACCGGTTTTTGAATCAGAAATACCTATGATTTCCGACCAAAAATCAAGTTCGCCGCCAATGGGCTCCTTAAGGTTGACATGACCCGAGAGTTTGAAGGTATAAAAATTTCTGTTTGGACCAAAGGGCAACACCTGCCTTGTACCATTGGCAATCCAAACGCCGGTAAAATCTCCTGTCTGCCCGGCACTTGCCGGTATTGGAGTAAGAATCACAGTGAAAAAAATCAGCATCATCCATCTGATGGGATGACATACCTTAAAAAAACGAATCATCTTAACCTCTCTCATAGTATCAATAAGTACATGGACAAAAATAATTTCATGTTAAGAAAATGAAATTGTAAATTTCTTGCCGACATTTGCCAATATATTATCCAACTCAGCTTTCAAAAATTCAAATCCTTTATAAGCTGATGTTGATAACCAAAGTACTTGATCTGGTTCCATAACATTTCAATTGAATTCAACTCCGGTTTGAATATTAGGTATATAATTCTATTTTATAGAAACTAATATTTATGAGATGCCCAATAAATGATGAAAAAAGGTCCTGGATCGAAATGGAACCGATCCGATCTATTACTTGGAATCACGTGAGACTGTATAGAGAATATGTGTTGGTGGATCAGGCTTTAATTCAGCTTTAAAATCCTTAGGGTGTATTTCCGCAGGAATCTGGACGGTAGCCTAAGTTGTGTACTGGATGGGCCGGTCCGGAAAATACTTAATTCCAGCCCATCAAATAGGCCACTTTTGTCCACTGTTCCCCATCAACGCCGCTATCCATGGTGTCTTCGCCTATCTTTTCTATTAGATCCTTTTGGCCGTTATCAACCATATACGCAACAATCAAGACAATGGCATCTTCATCGTCATCGCCGCAAGAGCCGGATAGAAGCGCTTTGATTAACCCAATACATTCCCGGGGTGAAACATGTTCGCCAATAATCTTGTAACCATAGGCCCAAAGGCGTGTTACCGCCCGTCTGGCCGCATCGTCGTTTTTCTCCCGGGCAATTTGCTCGGCACCATCGTTCTCTTCTTTCGGCAATTTCGACATGATCACACTCAGAAATTTATCCCATTCTGCACCATCTATCCCGGAGTCAAATTTTTCCAGATCGATAACCTTAAGCAATGCGCTGCAATCAGAATTGTTCAGAAGTAAAACTGCAGTTATGATCAGCTTTTCTTCCTGATCCCAGCATTCGGTAGCGATCAGGCCTTTTATCAACTTGGTGGCAATGTCACTGGATGCCCCCCCTTTTTGTATCCGGCGCTGAATCATATAAAGCAACTGGGTCCATTCCCCCCCGTCAATTCCCTCATCCATGCGCGGGATACCCACATTGAAAACAATCTTGAAAAAATTATCATCAGACTGCACTTTTAAAATTTTTAAGATGGCACCTTCGTCTCCATCTCCGCAAACACCGTCGATCAACAGATTGATGATATAGGCACAAATATTGGGGGAGACCGTTGACGGGAACGTATTTTTTTTCAGATACGCGACAATATTGTCATCCTGGTCGGTGAACAGAAGGCTCGGGTCCCCCACGCCCTTGATATAAAAA
>JADGFI010000068.1 GCA_016743945.1 Desulfobacteraceae bacterium | reverse complement strand
GGTAATACCTGTTCAATTAGCATTTGTGTTAAATCATACGAAAGTATTACTTTATCAATTTTAGTAAAACATACTTTACTAAGGGAAACCACACTATTTTTACTAAATAAAAAACTGTTTTTAAAATTATTGAATTGATTGCGGGAAATACGGATGAAATTTTTGCGTTTGTTAATGATATAAAAACCAAATATCCAAAATTGGATAACGACAAATTAGCAAAAAAAGTAGCGAATAAAGTAAAGAGAAAATGCGCAATTCAAGGTGGATTAATGGCAATTCCCGGTGCAATTCCTGACGTTGGATCCATGATTCAAATTGGAATTTCATTATTCGATTTTTCTCAATTAATCAAAAATCAAATTTATCTTATTTTTTCAATTGGATATTGCTATGGAATATCTGACATAGATAAACTTAAACGTGTAACCCTTAAATGCTTTGGTTCCACTTTAGACATTGATAATGTTGGGGATTTTCACAATTCGATTGGAAAAAAAATGGTTAATAACCTGTCAGACAAGGCTATAAGATTAATAATTAAAAAATCACAAAAAGCATTAGCAAAAAAGTTTATTTTTAATTTGATCCTGAAGCTCATTCCCTTTGGGATAGGTATCATATTGGGATCCATCTCACATTGGATTATTATAAGAACGTTTCAATTTAGTTCTATCAAATTCTTCCATGAGTTAATTGAGCGGGATAAAACTTTATCTAAAATTGAAATAATATAAATCACTTTAAGCGCAATATAAAAATACAATATAATTCAAAAGAAAAATGAATTCGGCCCCGACTATGCATCTGTTGAGGATGACACGTTTAGAGCCAAATACCGGGCGAACTGCTACTGCAAGACAGTCCAATACGAAGTGTGTACGGATCCTGTGGATGCAAAGATATGCCATTGTCTGGTCTGCAAAAGATTGCACGGTGCCCCCATGCAGAGGGCCATATTCCACAAGCGTGACGTCAGGATAACATGTTTTCGGGGTGCTGTTACCCTAATGTTACCCAAAATTAAAACCTTTATCCACAAAACCTGGAAGAAAACAGGGGGAAGTGGTCAATCTTTTTTTGGAGGGGGGGGGAGTTGAACCCACTGCTATTCACTAACACCAAGGGTTTCAGAGATGGTTGGCTAACATTTTTGCCGTTAAACATTATTTCTTTTACCTCCCTACCCTTCTTCTTCGCTTATGGGATTAAACCCTTTATCCAATAAATTCTTCAAGGACAGAAACAAAGGCTCTGGAAACTCATTCCAATTAAACCAATCCCACTTTTCACATTTATCCGGTTCTTTTAATTGGAGTTCCCCGGAATCATATTCAGAGACAACAAACAAAGTCACATAATGCTTTTTTTCTTCTTCGAAAATATCGTTTGTAAACGCAGAACACTGAAGATTTTTAATGGAAAGCCCAGTCTCTTCAAAAGCTTCTCTTTTTGCACAATTCTTAATCGACTCACCAAATTCCAAATGTCCACCAGGAAATGCCCAATCCCCTTCCCCATGAGAGTTCAAACGCTTTCCTAATAGCACTTTTTTATGTTTGATAACAATTGCGGCAACGCCTACTGCTGGTCTATTTTGCATTTAAAATTCCTTGAATATTCTCGCCAAAGGATGGCCAGGGGCTTCAATGACCAAGTCATTATAATAGCCATAGGCTGTCAGAGATACGTCATACCCTGCTTTCAAAAGTCTCTCCTGAACTCTATCTAAAAGCTGCTTTGCATTATCCGGTTCTGCCTTTAGCTCTCCAAGGTGGGCGAATGAATGAAGTAGGATTTTGGTGACATCCCATTTTCTGGCAAGCCACTTGGCATTTTTTAAAAGTTTAGTTTCTGATGAACTGCCTGTCTCAACATCTTTTGGTTCAACATGCACAAAGGCAACGACAACTTTATCTTGCTCATCTGGTTTTGATTCTGGAACTTGCTCAAGGGTTTTAATTGTTGGAGTCCATCCGAATTTATCACAATACCAAAATAGCACTCTCATAAAATCACCATAATATTATTTTCGAAAAACAATCCCATTTGATTAGATCATTAAATATTTACAAATGCCACTGAAATATGTGTTTTGCAATCAATTTCCTTGATTCTGGCATCTACTATTTGAATTATCAATTCACTATCACTGCCTGCAATTAAAATTGAGTATATCAATATACCATAAATATTTTAAAACCAATACTTTACCCAAATCTCAAATTTTCCACAATTGACAATTCGTCTATCTATTAGTACACAAGAATAATCAAAAATTCATAAAACATTCATGTAAAAGAATGAAATGTCCAAAATGTGGTTCATTGGTTTCAGTAGGATAAAAAAATATTTGTAATGGCAGGATTCAAGAAGGAGACAAATTATGGGTTTTGCACCATCTGTAATGCAGTTAAAAAGCGATGCATTTGAGCAAGACGGTTTAGTTCCGTCCAAATTTACTGGTGAAGGCGTTGACGTTTCACCTTCATTATCATGGAATGATCCGCCCCAAGAGACAAAGGCTTTTGCTATTATCTGTCATGATCCAGATGCCCCTCTTGTGACCGGTCACGGCACCTATGGATTTGTACACTGGGTATTATACAATATCCCGGGTAATGTCACCAGTCTGGATGAAGAGACTAAACAGTATACCAGCGGCAGGAATGACTTTGGCCAAATCGGATACAATGGCCCCATGCCCCCCAACGGACATGGACTTCACAGCTATTACTTCTGGGTGCTGGCACTCAAAGAACCGGTTGAGCTTGAAGCTGGACTAACAATGTGGCAGCTTCTGAAAAAAATCGAACCCCAGCTCATTGGAATGAATCGACTGGTCGGTCGGTATATCAGAGATTAGAAGGAATTAAATATAAACAGAATTCTGTAAATTGGGTGGTTTCTCTGAACAAAGCTTCTATCGTTGGAAAAAAAATAAAAGCCCTTTAGAATAAGGCCTTTCAGTGTGCTTAGTGATATACAATATTGGTGGAGGCGGCGTTCACCTGATAAAACTCAAATATGCTATAAAAACAATAGATTATGAATGCATATTTTAATAGATACCGTCAAAATTTTTTAAAAACACTGCTTGATCTTTGATGGTATATTCTCCCGTCTGGTTCTTTACTGCTCTTACCAAAACCATGCAAATCCGGGGCTATTACATGAAAATGAGGTGTTAAAAATTTACCGATACGTGTCCAGTTATCTTTATTTGCACCAAATCCATGAATAAGGACCAATGGTTCTCCGCTTCCACCTTCAAGGTATTGAATATTCATTCCATTTACTTCAACACTTTTTTGTTCAAGACCACCTGCTTTTCTTTCAATTTTTTTAACAATTTCAAACATTGTGCCTGGCATAAAAAAATAAACCACAACAAACCCAAACAACATAATTGCGAATATTGATATTAGTGTTTTCTTCATTGCTTATATTTCCGTTTTTTTGAAAATTTTTTGGGTTTTCGATTTCTATCAAGTTATGATCAGTTGTTTATCAAAAAAGATATTACATTACTTTGTGTCAAGGAAAGGCCAGAAAAAATACATAAAGATAAGAATGCTGTCCAATTCCTTGACAACTATTAGCCTGCGATTGTAGATAAGCTTAAGTTTGTATATGAACCGAATCCCCTTTATGGATAACGCTATAATAAAAATGGATTTCAATAAGATGGATACAGCGCCACCAGTAATGGAGACAATAAAACGCCGATTTTCCTGTAGAACGTATATTGACAAACCGATCCAGGATAAAGAAAGGACTCTGCTTGATGTATTCATTTCTGAGAATAAGACGGGACCTTTCAATACAACGCCAAGATTTCAGTTGATTGCTGCTAAAACAGAAGATCATGACGCTTTAAAGGGGCTTGGAACATACGGATTCATCAAGGATGCTTCTGGTTTCATCATAGGAAGTACTGTCAGGGATTTTGACTATAACCTGGAAGATTACGGTTATGTAATGGAAAGAATAATTCTTTTTGCCACGAGTATTGGACTTGGAACATGCTGGCTTGGTGGGAGCTTCAACAAAAGTACCTTTTCGCAAAAGATATTAACTAAACAGGATGAATTTGTGCCAGCGGTTGCAGCAATCGGGAATATAGCCTCAAAGAGGAGATTCTGTGATAAAGTTATCCGTTGGAGTGCAAAAGCAACAAAACGGAAACAGTGGAACAAACTTTATTTTCAAGAAACCTTTGATGGTATCCTTTTACCTGAAACAATTGATTCTTTTTCAGGTCCTCTTGAAATGGTCCGCTTGGCACCTTCTGCATCCAACAGGCAACCTTGGCGTATTATTAAAGAAAAAGATCAAAATATTTTTCTTTTCTTTCTGCAACGAACAAAAAACTATTATGAAAGAAATAAAAAAATGTTTAAAATGGCTGACCTTCAGCGAGTAGATATGGGTATAGCAATGTGCCATTTCGAATTGACCTGTAATGAACTTGGTATTAAAGGAAAATGGGTTGTTGAAGAACCAGAAATAAAGAATTTACCAGCACTAACAAAATATCTTGTGACTTGGGTAGAGACAATCGAGTGAGCAGACAGTAAGGATCAAGAGAAACAATTACCCGAAGCAAACCAAAATAGGAGCACCACCCAAATTGGCACTGACAAAACAAACCATAATTGAAACAATTTCAGAAGAAATTAACCAGTCACTCTACGAAGCAAAAGATACAATTGAACATCTTCTTGAAATCATAAAAACCACTTTGGCATCTGGAGAAGATGTCATGATATCAGGTTTCGGTAAATTCCAGGTCAATGAAAAGGCTCCACGTAAAGGAAGGAATCCAGCCACGGCCGAAGAAATGATGTTGGATGGAAGGAGAACTGTTACTTTTAAATGTGCTGGGGTGTTGCGAGACAAATTGAATACAAAGCTATAAATAAACAGGAAATTATGAAAATTCTTCTCACAAACGATGATGGATACAATGCTCCAGGAATTCTTACGCTCTACGAAACGCTTAAACCTCATCACGAAGTTATTCTAATTGCACCTGATAGGGAGAAGAGCGCTGTTGGTCATGGCATTACCCTTAATGACCCTATCCGAATTGACAAAATAAACTTAAACGCTGGAGACGAGGTATATGCTATTTCTGGGACACCAGCAGACTGTATCAAGTTGGGTCTATTTGAGCTTTGTACCACTCCTCCTGATCTGGTAATTTCCGGGATTAATCCAGGTAGCAATACAGGGCTCAATATCAACTATTCGGGTACAGTAGCAGCCGCCAGGGAAGCTGCATTTAATGGTATTTTAAGTATGGCTGTTTCAATATTAAAAACGAAAAACACTATTGATTTTCAGGGTATGTCCAAATTTGTCGTCAAATTAATAAACAATATTCATGATTACAGACTTCCTTCAGGGACATTCTTAAATATAAATGCTCCCAGCATTCCAATTGATGAAGTCAAGGGTATCAAAATAACACGGCAAGCCTCAAATAACATATCGAAACATTTTGATAAGAGAACCGACCCTAAGAATAGGTCTTATTATTGGTATGGCAAGATAGATCAAGTCAACGGCGAAACGGATACAGATGTGAAGGCATTATCACAAAACTATATTTCCATAACTCCGGTTCAATGTGATATTACCGACTACAAAGCAATGGCTGCGTTAGAATCACTCCAAATACCCTAAAAAACCAGATTTCCAAAAAAGAGTCACCAATATTGAAATGGAATAAAAAATGACCGCTCTTAAAGTCCCATATGACCAATTATCACCAGAAGCACTTCAGGGTGTTATTGAAGAGTTTGTTACCCGTGATGGCACTGACTATGGAGAGTTAATAGCCATGCAAGAGAAAGCTGCGAAGGCGAGACTCCATTCTTTTTGGCTAATTGCTGAAGTTTATCAATTAATGAACGATTTTTTTCAATTGCATCCGAGTTAAATCGGGGAATCTGATGGCGGTAATCATTATCTTCAAAGTTCCCTGAATTTAATATAATTCCAGTAAGGAATCCCCTACCCAATGGCTTGAAAGGTATCAAGGAAATATTGAGTTCCTTACAGACAGGAAGAATGTTTCGTTCCACGTCCCTTTGCCAAAGAGAATATTCAGATCGAATCGATGAAAATAATAGAGATCAATCTCATCAACACCCAATCGTTGGGGACTTTTTTCACAAGCTATTTGAGCATAATCTGGCCTACCGTTTATGGTAATAAAAACTGCACAGAATAGTACCATAGCATCCTAAAGTTCCCTTTCACATCTGGCATTGCTCAGGAAGCATTCCATTCAACTGGGGCTGGAATCGAAAAAAATATGGATATCCAGAGCCACCAGAATATGGTACGCTTTTCCCATGAAAGCCCTTGGATCCATGCATTTGAACCCCTCTTCAATCCTTGTGGTCTTGACCCTGCTCCTGTTTTGGGGGCTGATGACCGGGCCCGGATTCTCAGCCGATTCAGATGTCACGTTTTCTCCAGATCCTTATGTTCTTTTGGGTTCAGATTTTGCCCAGGACCTTGAATTCTATACCCTGGGCAATGGACTGCGGGTGGTTCTGGCTCCTCAAAAGGACCTGCACACCGTTACGGTAAGATGGTCCGTACAGGTAGGGGCAAGGGATGAACAACCCGGGGAGTCCGGGTATGCCCATTTGTTTGAGCACATGATGTTCAAGGGTACCCCCAGGGCTGGGGACGGGGTGTACTTCAGGGTTATCGAACAGGCGGGAGGGACTGCTAATGCGGTTACATCCTTTGATGTGACGTCCTATTATGCGACCTGTCCGCCCCATGCCCTCAAACAGGTGTTATGGCTTGAAGCAGATCGGCTTAAGCACCTTGACATGACTCCAGATAAACTGAAGAACCAGGTTGCCACTGTACTGGAGGAAAAGGCCAGTAACCTGGATAACCAGCCTTATGCATCTGCCCTGGCAGCCTTTGCCAGAAAAGTGGCCCGTGGTTCTGGGTACGAGGGCTTGGTCATCGGTCTTGAACAGGACCTAAAACAGGCAACCCCGAAAACAATGAAACGGTTTTACGACCACTATTATCACCCGGCCAACATCGTGCTCACCCTTTATGGTAATTTTGACCCGGATCAGGCCGGAAAATGGATCTCAAAATATTTTGCCAATTGGGAAAAACCAGGAAAGGTCAATGCGAGAGAACCTCATTCCATCGTTTTGGATTTACCCACATCTCCCCACAGGTTATTTGACCCCCTTGCTCCCTATCCGATTTACATGGCAGCCTGGTTGACACCTGGGGCAAGGAATCCGAATCATCTCGTCCACCAGATGATCGGGCAGATGCTGTTAACTGGGAAAAATAGCCTGCTTAAACAACGCCTGAAACAAGACGACAACAGTTTTATGGCTCTGGGTATGGCTTTGGACAGCGACGCCCTGGCGCTCCACGGGATAGCCATCGCCCCCAGAAGCTATGCATCAAAAAAATCCGTACTGATTTCCTTGGAACAGATTCTGTCCACACCGGGCAGAGATCTATTTACCCAAAAAATGCTTAAAGACCAAAAAAGAGAAATGGGACTATACCTCAGAGGCAAACTTGAAGATCCGAGCCTTGTTTCTCTCTGGCTCACTCAAGGGGTTCGCCTTCACGCCAATCCTCTGGCCCTGTTTAAGCAGCACAGAGAAGTCCAATACAAAAATCTGTCCGACATCATGCAGGCATGGGAAGAGCAGTGGACAGAGCCTGACGTCTTTCTGGAAGTCACCGGGGATTGGAAAATCCGCTGGGCTAAATCAATCATGCAATGGGTACCCAAAGGAACGGCAATATGGCTGGAAGATTGCTTTTTATAATTTTGGTCATCTGCGGATGCACCCATTCCCCGGAACCCATGGGGAAAGTGATCCCTCCTGTTCCTATCCAGGTGTCTGAGCCAATGGTCTATCAAAGCGTTCCCAGAGCTGAACCCTTCCAACGGCCCCCGCATTCCTCGGCCTTTGAGGCGTTGGCACTGAATGGAAACCTGGTCAATGGAATCCAGGTTTTTTTAAAGCCAAGCCGTGGGACAGGCATAACTGTCATTCACCTGGTTATGCCTTATCAGGCCTCGCTCCAGCCCCCGGGATCAAACCTCCTGGGTAAATACTTTATGGTGGGTGACACAGGCTTGCCAGAAGAAAAACTGCTGGAACGTTGGCAGCACCTGGGCAACCAGATCCAGGTTTTCACCAGGGATAGTCAAATCATTTTTCGGACCCGGATCCTCTCCCAGGATTTGGGGGACCAGATGGCTCTCCTCACCAGCCTTTTGTCTGAAAGGAATTTGGAACCGGGCAGCCTTGAACGGCAATGGCGGCGCCAGCGGGTGCTTTTTGCCGCCAACAACCGAACTGCCTTGGATCTTGCAAAGCCCTTTTACAGACAAATTACCTGGCAGAACACATCCCCGGTAATACAGTTTTCCACAGACCATGATAAATTAAAAACAGAATTTTCCACCCTGACAGATAAAGCCTTTTGTCTGTCAGGATTTCGTCTTTTCCTGGAGAGTGATATGCCCGCACATGAACTGGGTGTGCTGTTGGAACAGACCCTGGGACAACTGGCACCCAAGGGTAGAAACTGCAACCAACCCCAAGAAAGAAAAAAGGGCATCCCTCCCCGCAGGATATATCTTTTAGATAAAAAAGGTAGCCAGCAGGTGGAAATCCTATTGGGAATGCCCACAGTCGCCCGGAATCACAGAGATTGGGACGCTCTCACCACCCTGGCAGACATCCTGGGGGCTGGATCCGGCGGGCGTCTGTTCCAGGACCTTCGGGAACGCCAGGGGCTGACCTATGGTGTCTATGCTCAGCACAAGGTCAGGGATGGAAATTCCGACCTCTTTGTCCAGATGAAAACCCTGCCTGAAAAAACAGCAGCAAGCCTCAAAGGGATACAGGCCCACATTCAAAAGCTTATGGAAGAACCAGTATTCCTGGCCGAGATCCGGATTGCCCTCACTGCCCGTCAAGGAAAATTGATGCAGCAGCTTGATACCGCCTATGGTCGTTTGGCCTTAAATGCATATGCCCATCGGTTTGACCTCTCTTTGGACCAGTTGTTAACCCCAGAGGAACCACTGTCACCAACTGAATTGCAACAGGTGGCTGCCCGATATTTTTCAAACCCCTGGCAGATCATATTGGTTGGGGACAGCAAACAGATATCGGGCCAGCTAAATCAATGGTTTCCCGACTTTGAAGTTGTCCGAAGCCCAGCTAATAAAGCCATGGAATTCAAACCGTGAGCCCTGATGTCTAATAGATGGAGCAAAACTTGACCTGGATTGAAACAGATGGGGCATCATAAGTCCATGTACTGGCCCGAATCACCGATAAGGTCTTTTGTCCTTAGCCCAACATAACCTGCATCATCCTGCGTCAAAGGGTCTGTTAAAATAAGTTTCGAATTACTATGGTCTCCTTAACAAATCCGGCATCCCAATACTCCATACATGGATAATAATCCTTAACTGCCGATTTTGACCTTTGGGGATACCGGCTTCGTTTGCAATGAGTGTTGGAAGAGCCCTATTTAAATTATTTTGATATCCATCATTTTATCTTCAACAGCAGCGGGACCGATACCCTTGCTCATCTTTGCAAATAATCTTTCAAACAATTTTTCAAGAACCAGAATATCACCCAGGGCATCATGTGCGGTGGCTTCAATTTGAATACTATAAATTTGTTATATTAAACACCTGATTTTTCAGGAACCCTATCCAGGGCGGTTATTAATACATAATCCTGCCTTTCACCTAAAAAGGGTCAACCACAAGATATGGTATTGGGCTTGGTATTGGTAAGCTTTAACTAAGCTTTGATGGAAGCATTGTTGAGTCATACAATTTTAAAAAAGTTCTCAACATTGCGTTTGTAATGATAGTGCCCATTTTAACTTGACCGCCTCAGAAGAGGACGGATCAATTTCCCCAGTCTCAACCTCCCTACTCTATTTATATCTAATGCATCAGGTTTTGAAT
>JADGFI010000067.1 GCA_016743945.1 Desulfobacteraceae bacterium | reverse complement strand
AAAAAAAACAACCTTGAGGATATCAAAAACACATCTCAAATTCACCCGAAATTAACCCAGGAGATTCCCCAGGGGAACAAACCGCATGAGATAGAAATAATTTTAAAAAAAATCAAATTCAGGGTAACTGCCTACCGGGTTACATATGATGATATCAAAAACTGTATTTTGCTCCAAATCAACGAGAATTTCACAACAGCTGATTTTGATGACATCCTGGATAATAATGGTGATGCCATTGCCATTTTCAACCGGCACACGCAAATGGAAAAACACAATATTGCCGTTCAAAAATTGTCAGATACCGATCAAACCTACATTGGAGAAACCGCCCAGGGACTCATAGACAAGGGGCTGCTAAAAAAAGCCGCCTGCCTGGAGGTATTTCAAAAAAAAACCGCTAAAAACATGAATGTGACGTATTTTAACGGCATCACATTAATGTATACCAGCACCCCTATTTTTGACAGGCACGGCGCACTTAAACGGGTCATAAGTACTGGACGGGATATTACAAAATTAATAGATCTTGAAAACCGGTTGGCAAAAACAGAAAAAATAAAAAATGAATACTTTTGCAAACTCAAAAAATTTGACACTGTTGATGATATAGCTCAGCCTGTCTATGCAAGTCGGGAGATGCAAGATATCATCAATACCTGTGATAAAATCTCGGCAGTCGATTCATCTGTCTTTCTCAATGGCGAGACAGGTGTGGGCAAAGAGGTTATCGCCCAGTATATCCATGAGAATAGCCATCGTAAGACCAAACCGTTCATCCCCGTGAACTTTGGCGCTATTCCGGAAAATCTTTTTGAAACTGAATTGTTCGGGTATGAAGAAGGCGCATTCACAGGCGCCAGAAAAGGCGGAAAGAGAGGCTTGTTTGAAACGGCAAACGGGGGAACCATTTTTCTTGATGAAATCAGCGAGTTGCCCCAAAACATGCAAAGCAAGCTTTTGAGAGTCATCCAGGAAAAAAAGTTCAACCGAGTCGGCAATAACAACCGCATCTCCATTGATGTCAGATTTATCAGCGCCTCAAATTTACACCCAAAACAGCTCCAGGACAATACCCTATTTAGGCAGGATCTTTACTACAGGCTTGCAACAATCCCAATCAATATTCCGCCTCTCAGGGAAAGGATAATGGATATTCCCCCTCTTACCGATTATTTTCTAAACCTGTTTAACAAAAAATATACACGGAAAATAAAATTTCACAAAGATCTGGTAAACAGCCTGCTTGGTTATGACTGGCGTGGAAATATCCGAGAATTAAGAAATTTTATTGAAAGAGTTGTAATTCTTTCGGATGGAGATATTATTGCGCTCAAAGAGTTCCGTGCCTTGAATAAATTTCCGGCAATTGAAGATGAAATAACGGATATTGCCAACCATCAAATACCCCTTTCAAAAGTTGTAAAAAAACTTAAAAATGATTTAATAACAACTACATGTCATAATCATCAAAGCATTTACAAGGCAGCCAAAATACTAAAAATCGCGCCGTCCACAATCTATCGCAAGATTAAAAAAGGAGAGATCCTGCTGGATTTATAGCAAATCTATCCTGCCGTTTTTTATTATTCACCAATAGCTATCCCCTTCCGGCATTGTTGCGCCGTGCAATTTTTATTGCGTTGGGCAACAATACCGAAAATGCCCATGATAGCAAATGGTTTCAACTCAATCCTCGGGATATCTGTTGTAATATGCAACATCTTTTTTCGACACCCTCACGCAACCTGCTGATATTAAACCTATTTTTTTACTGGTCCGACTTTTGCTACAACAAAAAAATAACAAAAAAGGATATAGTTTAAGTGTAACCAAATCATCTTGTATTGAGGAGAACTTATGGAAAAAGTTGGAATCGCAACAATTAAAGATATTGAAGCAATAGAAAAAATCCCTTTTCAAGAAAGAATCTCTGTCGACAATACCTATGAAATGCTAAGAAATGGCGCAAACCTGAATCCAAATGGTGTGGCACTCAGCTTCATACCATCCGGGGAGCATTATAAAAACCCGGTGCAAATTACGTTTCAAAATTTTATCGCCCAGGTTACCCGAACGGCAAATTTATTCAATGCCCTGGGAATTGGTTCAGGGGATGTAATTTCTTATCTGCTCCCCAATATTCCCCAGACCCACTATGTTCTGTGGGGAGGAGAAGCAGCCGGCATTATCAATCCCATCAATCCCATGCTGGAGGCATCAACGATCCGGGATATCTGCCTGGCGGCCGGGACCCGGGTGCTGGTGGCATTGGGCGAAACCCGGGACTCTGACATCTGGCAAAAAGCGATGGAAATAAAAAAGGATTTGCCAAATCTGAAAGCCGTGGTGCGGGTATTGGGCCCCGGCAGTGAGAGTGAGAGAATCATCGGTTTTGATGAGGTGCTGCCAACGTATAATGGAGAATCCCTGGATTCCGGCCGGGTTATCAAACCAGGAGAAATTGCCTCCATGTATCATACCGGCGGTACCACAGGCACCCCCAAGCTGGCACCGCATACCCATGCCAATGAAGTGGCCATGGTGGAAATGATGAAAACGCTGAATCTGGTGTCAACCGATGATTGCATGCTGTGCGGGTTACCGCTTTTCCATGTCAACGGCACCATGGTAACCGGGGGATGGCCCTTATCCATGGGTGCTCAGGTGGTATTGCTTTCACCGGCGGGATACAGGGATCCGTCCGTGATGAGAAATTTCTTTAAAATTGTCGCGCATTACAAGGCCTCTTTTTTCTCCTGCGTACCCACCGTACTTTCGGTATTGCAGGATGTCCCCCTGGATGGTGAAGATATTTCATCACTGAAATATGCCATTTGCGGCGCTGCCCCGCTTTCAACAGAACTGTTGCAAAAATTTGAGGCGCACACAGGAATGAAGATCCTTGAAGGGTACGGGCTGACAGAAGGCACCACCACCTCATCTCTTAATCCTTCCCATGGTGAGCAGAAGGTTGGATCCATCGGACTCAGATTCCCCTACAATGAGATGAAGGTGCTTATTCATGAAAATGGTCAGGTTCAGGAAGCAGCCCCCAATGAAATCGGCTCGATCTGTATTAAAGGCCCCAATGTTTTCAAGGGATATCTGAAAAAAAGCCAGAATACAAACATATGGATGAAAGAGGGCTGGTTTAACACCGGAGACCTGGGCAGGCAGGACGCGGATGGATATTTCTGGCTGACCGGAAGGGCAAAAGATACTATCATCAGAGGAGGGCACAACATAGATCCTCAGACGATTGAAGAGCCTCTCTATCGCCTGGAAGGAGTCCAGGTGGCAGCTGCGGTCGGCCGCCCGGATGCCCATGCAGGGGAAGTCCCCATCGCATTTGTACAGCTTAACCAGGGTTCCAAACTGACTGAGGAAAAAATAATAGCGTACCTGCAAAATGAAATCGGGGAGCGGGCAGCCGTCCCCAAAGAAATTTTTATCCTTGATGAAATTCCCTTGACGCCGGTGGGCAAAATTTTCAAACCGATTTTAAGGTGGACTGCCGTAAAAAATGTTTACCAAAAAATTCTTGAAAACCTGACACCCCTCATACAAACGGTTTCGGTTAATGTCGGAGAGGATAAGACCCACGGTTCAATGGCGTCCATCCATCTCAAGTTAGCGGAATATGCCCACACCAGCGAAGTGGAATCGAAAATTCATGAAGCCCTGGCAAAATACACCATCAAATACCGGTTGATATTTGAGTGATGGTCAAAAAGATAAAAGTAAATCTACAACCGTTTTACAGCTCATCGAAATCTAAAATTTAACGAGGATATAAATGGTACTTCAATTTGAAAAAAGAAACAACATTGCCTATTTAACTTTGAATCGACCAGAGGTTCACAACTCATTTGACCCCGAACTGATGGTGTCGCTGCTTGAAGCATGGGAAGAATTTCGCGATGATAATAGCCTTCGGTGTGCCATTATCACTGGCGCAGGTGACAATTCGTTTTGTGCCGGTGCGGACCTTGCAAAACTTATTCCCCTAATTACCGGGGCCAGGGTGCCAAAATCGGATGCAGAGGAAAAATTCAAAGAAAACCCTGGATTGGGAAACCTGGCAATTTTACGTGATTTTGAACTTTTTAAGCCGGTTATTGCGGCGATCAACGGCCATGCCATTGCCGGAGGAATGGAGCTACTCTACGGCACAGACATCCGTGTGGCCAGCAGGAAGGCAAGTTTTGGTCTCCGGGAGGCAAAATGGGGAATTTTCCCGGTGGGGGGCTCCACAGTTCAATTGCCGTTACAGATTCCCTATGCAAGGGCAATGGAAATGCTGCTGACAGGGGAGTTGATGAGTGCTCGGCAAATGTATGATTTAGGATTTCTAAACCGCGTTGTTGAGAGGGAAAAGGTGATGGAAGAAGCGGAGAAGTATGCTGAAATCATCTCAAAGAATGGTCCGATTGCGGTTTCTGCCATCAAGCAATCGGTAAAAACCAATCTGGGAAAACCTCTAAAAGAAGCACTCGCAAAAGAAATGGAATTGGGAATGCCAGTCTTCTTGACGGAAGATGCCCAGGAAGGCCCCAGGGCATTTAAAGAAAAACGGCAACCTGTTTTCATGGGAAAATAACCCCACAGCACCATAAATCCGACAACCGTGGATTTAGGCGGTCCACTAATTTCAAATTTCAAAAGGCCCGCCTATTTATATGAAACTTTGGCCAAGACATTGCAATTATTAAAGTTTCATTTTTTGTTGTGGCCGGACGCAAATATCATGCTCCGGCCATGCCGGTTATTTAAATAACTCATTCATTGTGCAAAAAAGGAGAACACAGACAAATAATAATAAGAGATGCCGTTGACTCAGATATGGTGTTGCCTGGCCTATCAACCTTGTAGTCTTCAAGGGGTCTTCAGTCTATAAATAGATGGGATATCTAATCTTGAAGTTGGCTTCCCGCTGCATGCTTTCAGCGGGAAGCCATACCCAACTTAGCTACCCAGCAATGCTCCTGGCGGAACAACTGGAACAGCGCAAGCGCCATTGGTTGGTCCAATCCGCTCCTCTCGCCAATCCTATATAAAAAGGGTGATCAGATCTCCTCAACCAAATCATATAAGTGGGCCTGCGCCCACGAAAGATAAGGACCAAACTGTCTCTCACGACCCATCTTTTGCCAGTTAAGCGGCAATCACTCCATTCAAAGTTAGGGGCTCAGTCTTCACAAGGCATTTTACACAAAAGGCCCGGATTATTAATAATAATAGTCTGGGCCACGAATTCGGGATTCAGGTCATTTTGATTTTGACATAGTCCGCGGTGAAAAACATTAAAGATACCAATACAATTCGGAAGGACAATTTAGAGCCTCCCTCACACAGAAAATGCAAGTATATGTATGCACTTAAATAAGGTTTTCTATTGCTTTTTTTCGCCTGGGGTGATTATTTATTTCATTCGATGTGATAATACGCTCTCGATAAAAGATCTTTATTCTTGCCAGTCGTATTTCACTCAGATATTCATGATATGCGGCTATTATTCTGGAATGATAGCCGCACCCGCATATCTCGGCTATACGGACTCGGTCAAGTACTTGTTATAAAGGAAAAAATTATGCATGATCCATTTAAAATATTCAGAATACTAATAAAATTCATGGATTCAAAATATGTAGAGCCTTTTGTTAATGAAGGGTTAATGTTCATGAATAATATTGAATTCTTCAGAAAATTTGAGAATAAAATTGAAAAAGTTCGTGGTGATGTTTTCGAAGGCTTAACAGCATCTTACTTGGCAGAAAACTTAGAAATAAAAATTGGCGACCATCTAATACGGGATGCTGTTGGTAAAGTAGATGTTAGATACAATCATGAAGATGAAACCAATATATATAGCATGACTAAAATTAGTGATGGAAACGTATTGGATGCGGGTGAAGAAGGCTTGGTTCTATCGGATAAGTTTTTGAAATTCGGTGATAAAGCTTTGTTTATTGGTGGTAGCGATATCCCAATTTTTGAAAGTAGATTAAAGTCCGCCATAGAAAAAACCAAAGATACCTACACTCTCAAAAAAGACAATATTTTCGCCAAACAAGTAGATTATTTGAATCGAGATATTTTTCATGGAGAAATGGATATATTCAATAAATTTCGTGAATATAGTTGGCAATACGAATGGCGTATTTCAATAAAGCAAACAAACAGAAAAGGCCCATATTGTCTCAAAATTGGAAACCTATCTGATATTGTAAAAATATATAATACTAAAGACTTAATCAAAATGCCTATTAAATTGGCACCAAAAAATTTATAACTACACGCTGCAGGGGACGCCAAAAAGCTGCGCTCGTTCCTCGCTTCACTTTTTGACGCCCCTGAGCGCAGTTAGCTGGCTTATATGACTTTATATAGGAGAGTTCTAAATTGACTTCAATAAATTTAAAGTTGATAAGTCAGAGTGACCTAAAGTTTGTAACTTTTTGTCCAGAAGAAGCAGGGATAATCTTTATCAAAGAGCTTCTTTCTATTTTCGATCTTGATCCAAAAAATATAACTCAATCCGTAAAATGCAACCAAGAGGTCAGACAACATTTTAAAAATGTATGTGAAAGTTACAGGCAAGATATTGGGAAGAATATAATGGGAGTTTATGCTTTTGTACAAAGCATAAAAGATAATGAACAATTTTGCTTCATAATTTCACCAAATGATATTGTTGATGATACTATTACAAATATTCAGATTGCTTTAATAACAATCAATGTATCCGAACAAAAAGATGATAAACAACTTGAAGAGATAGTTAATAAAAGAATATTTGAGACATTAGAACTATCGAATAGACTTCAAAAACATTACGATATTATTCCTTTTTCGAATCTTCGTCAGGCAAAGTTTA
This sequence comes from Desulfobacteraceae bacterium, assembly GCA_016743945.1. Lineage (GTDB taxonomy): Bacteria > Desulfobacterota > Desulfobacteria > Desulfobacterales > Desulfobacteraceae > NBML01. The sequence continues at coordinate 4,667 of JADGFI010000067.1, read as the reverse complement.
TCGGTCAAAAAAATAGTTTTTGTCGCTTTTGTGGAAAGACTCCTGAAGAAGGCGCAACATTTTACAAAAAAGCACATACAGTTCCTGAAGGGCTGGGAAATAAGAAACTATTTACATATGAAGAGTGTGATAATTGTAATGCTGGAAGGATTAGTGAGCTTGAACAAGATTTGCAAAATTTTCTCCTTTTCTTTAAGACGTTTTATAGCATTAAAGGTAAAAAACGAATTCCAAATACTAAGGATGCTAACGGTGAGCTTGAGATAATTTCTATCAAAAATAAAACTCCAGAACAGATAAGTGCTCTGAAATCAGAGTATATGATGCATGAAGACCTGAGTGGAAAGGACGTTTTAATCATACAAAAAACAAACACTATTGTCGATGAGGTTTCAGAGTTAAAGATTAAGAGTAGAGAAAAAGTTAAGCTGGTAAATGTATATAAGGCCTTGTGTAAAATAGTAGTAGAACTTATTCCGAGAGAACAAATTGAACATCTAAAAGGTACCATAGATTGGATCAATAATGACGGTAAATATCAAAAATTACCAGCCGTCATACGATGTGATTTATATAATAAATGCATAAGTCATCCAGAGGTTATAATATATATAAGGAAAACCTGTGATACTTCTCTACCATTTATGGCTGCTGAAATTCATCTCTTTCATTTTGTATTTTTTTTCATAATACCAAATACTAATCAAGATATTATTGATTATACTTCTCCTGAAAGCTATAGAAAGTTTATAAATGTATTTCGTCATATTACACTTAGAAATGATTTGACCAAACACTCGCTGGATGATGTGGAGAGTAAAGAATTTATTATGAATATCAAGTTACCCCCGATAAAACCTTTTGTTTCAGAAAAATTTAGGCAGGGGTAAATTCAAAGAACCAGCTAACAAACACATACACTCGGACAGTAAAAAGCTACGCTCGTTCCTCGCTCTGCTTTTTACTGCCGGTGATGTGAGGCGTTCAAGCGGCTCCGCATTAAGAGGCGAGGACTACCTGCACACAAAGGTTCTTTTTTTCAGGCGGATGAAACCCCAGACTTTCCCTTCCATGAGAAGGCAAGTCAAGAGTTCAATTCACAAATTTCCATTTTTTATGTCCCTGTTTCTGATTCAAATTTTACTGCACACGCCAGCGGAAGTAAAAGTCAGTTCCGAGAATGGGCCTCCAAATTGCCACGTCGGAGGAATTGACTTTTTGCTGGAGCGGGTTTTGAACACCCTATTTTTTATTAACCCAGACCGTCACGCTTCCATTCGCACTCTTTCTTGAGATTCGCCAAAATCTCGGTGCATGTTAAGATCCGTCGGCAGGAGCTGCAATCTGTTAGGCGCACTCGTTATTTATTAGCGGCAGCTAATCGGTGCAAGGGAAAGTCCGCAGTCTCCTGGACAGGACGTCTTGGGTTTATAAAATCAATCCTTATCTATGCTGCATCTTGAGCAACATTTTTATAAAATGGGTTATACGATTGATTGCTTACCCATAACCGATGCAACAATACTGTAAGCTTTCGGGCTACAGCTACCGCTGCACGTTTTTTTGCATTTTTTCCACCTCGGACAATTATTGATATTCCATAATTGCGTAAATCACTTTCAGGGCCAAAAGGCCCGATAATGTATTGACCACAACCAACAAGCAAAGATCTTAAATATGTATTCCCTGCTTTGCTGATTCTTAATTGTTTGTCACACTTCCCGGACTGGTCTCGGCGTGGGGTTAATCCCAAAAAAGCCCCAACCTGTCTACTTTTTATAAAACGATGGGGATCGTCTATTGTCAAAACAAATGCCAAGGCTGTAACAGGACCAACCCCTGGCACTTGAAGTAATGATTTTGTTTCCGGATATTTCAGGCACAGTTTATTAATTTGACGATCCAATTCCTTGACCTGCTGGGTCAAAAGATCAATGGTCAATAATAATGGGGCAAGAGAATCTTCCAGTTCCGGAGGTATGTGGTCCGGTGCTCGTTTTGAAAAACTGGGGGTACTGCATTTAGGGATTCGATAACCACAGGTTTTTGTTACGCTACGGACATGATTGATCAATCGGACACGGTTTTGTACCAAGGCATCCCTTGCTTTAATAACTCCCAGATCAGCATATGCTTGTTTTTCTCGATGTTTTACTGGCCACATTAGTCTGGGTTCAACTCTGCAAACCATTGCCAGTATTCTTGCATCTCGTTTATCAGATTTATCATTACAATCCCAGATTATGCGTAGTTTCCGTGGGTTGCCAACATAAACTTTGCAGCCAATTTCTTCTAACAGTCTACTTATCCAGGGTGAATGTGTACCGGCTTCAATGGCAACGGTTGCTTTAGGATATCGAGAGAAAAACTCTACAAGGGAAAACTCGTTATTGCTGATGGTTCTCATTTCTATTTCATCGCCATCTTTATCCAAAACCACTACCACATGACTCTGGTCTCCTAAGTCCATTCCAATTGTGATATTCTTTTTCATGGCTGGTTTCCCTCCTTTTTTTGCAGCTATATGACTGCGTATTTAAAAAAGTGTGAGTGTAATTATACCATAATTTTAGGGTAGCAGCCTTCTCATCTTATCTGTTAATCCGGATTTTATTCGAAAACAATCCAACAGCAGCATATGGACCATGTTTTTTTCATACCAAACCCCAAAAATAAATTATGTACTTACCTGCCTGTGGCAGATTACCAGGCAGTAATATTATTTACTACAATTAGTTGATTTTATATTTCCCTTTACAATATTTTTTTAAGCTGTTAGGCCTTTCTTGATAAGGGTTAAACGTGTTTTGGTCGAATATTATTCAATTTTATATGATATCCAGATCTACATATAAAATTAGTTAAGACAATGCATAATTAAAGAGGATACTATGGCAACAATTGGAGACAAAAAACAGGAAGAAAAAATAAAAGCTTTTGCTATAATTGCTAAAGACAACTTTCCAGAAATCAATGAAATATCCATAAAAGGTGCTTTTCGCTATGGTGCAAAAGAGGCCATAGAAAAAAGTAAACACTCTGAATGGGCGGAAGTAGCAAAAAGGCCAGCAAATGAAAGAAAAATTTTTTTTGATATGTTGCTTGAACAATCAAAAAATCATCTCGAACGACTAATTGGAAAAGAAAAAACAGAAATTTTAATAAAAAAAATAACACTTGAAAACCAAAAATATTTAAAAGACTAATGCCCTAACAATGCAAATACAGCGGGGTGCAAAAAGTCGCACCCGCTGATTTGCAGTTAAAAATCAGCTAATTGTCAATTATCTTGACAGCCAGTCCACCATTTTAAATTAGATCACATACAAAATGTTGTGGTAGTCAAATTCTTGGAAATAGCTTTAATTTTTATTGAATAACTTCATCTCGATTGCTATTGAAACCTATGCTTGACTTAATTGAAATAAAAAAATCCCAAATCATATTTTGTAAAAAATTTCCTATATATTACATTTCAAAGGAACGGGAGCCTGTTCTTTACAAGCCACCCGAGAAAGGACTTGATGCCGCAACAATTGAGAAGAATCCGCACTCTCATTTATTTATTCGTAAAGAAGACGAAGACGCTATTATTGGGATTTTAATGTCAATTATGAATGCAAAATTGGCAAAAGCAATTTCTGAAAAAGGGTTTTATGCTATAAAGAAATTCCTTTGCCAAATTGTAGAGGAAGCACTGAATAGGCCGCTTGAAACAACCCTGAAAGCCTTACCGGAAACCATCGACATCCTCTTTGATAATGTGGAAAAAAATCCGGAATTTTTGAAAGCATTAACCACAATAAATAACAACAGCCCCAAAGTTATTGAGCATTCGGTAAATGTATTGGCGTTGACTACGCAATATTGTTTTTTTAAAAAATATTCCGAAAATGACATTAAACGATTTGGTCTTTGTGCTCTTTTGCACGACATTGGTACTTCGCATATTGATAAAAAAATAATCGAATCAGACCTAAAGCTTTCTGATAATGAATTTACCCAACTTAAAACACACACAACTAAGGGGTATAAAGATATTAAGTCAAAATCATTTTTTGATGACTCAGTTGCATTGACCGCTCTTGAACATCATGAGTTATTAGATGGAAGTGGTTATCCCAAAGGCATTAAGGATATATCATTCGAAGCACAGGTTATCGGCCTGATTGATAGTTATGAGCCTTTGACGTACAGTAATAAAGCATTTCGAAAAGTGTTAAAGCCTTATGAGGCTCTACAAATAATCAAAAATGATGTTAAGAAAGAGAAATATAATAAAAAGGTTTTCGTTGATCTTTGTTCTTGTTTGATTAATTAAACAAAGTGCAGATTTTTCGATTTAACCTCAAACACGGCATCTTGTGGTTGGCCTTTTCAGTTGAAAAAAAAATAATTTTATACAGGTAACCGCCCTGGAGAGGATTCCCGCAAAATCAGGTGATATAATTATCGCCTTGAAGAGGATTCCAAAAATCCTGTGGACTATCCTTGTAACTTTTCACCTCATACTGGCGTATATGATAGTGTTTGCACAATCCTGAATTCCACCAAGCCCAAATAAAAAAAGCCCTGACCGTTTATGTAAACGATCAGGGCTTTTTGAAGAATAATCTGGCGGCGTTCTACTCTCCCACACAGTCTCCCATGCAGTACCATCGACGCTA
>JADGFI010000066.1 GCA_016743945.1 Desulfobacteraceae bacterium | reverse complement strand
GATGTGAAATGCACATGACCCACATGCCAACCCCGGGAGACGAGGAGGGAATCAGAAGGCTCGGAATCAACCTCACCACCGACACTCTCTTTGCCACCGATGATCTTTACACAATGTAGCCAAGCCAAACTTGTTAATTTAATTTACCTCACAACACTGGAAAAGGTGTCAATTTGGTATTTCGTTTGATTTTATTCATGTGATAAAAAGACTGACCGATTTTTTGGGATTAATTCTGGTGTTAGAAAATATGTAAACAAACATTCTTGTATGATTGGCATTAATTATAATCCAGATTTCCGGTGATATATTATTTTGGTATCCATGACAATTTCGGCGGCTGAATACTCAAGACAGATAATAATCCTTAACTGCCAATAATTGACATTTAATTTTAAATTCCCTATATTTCTTCTTGAAATATTTAATTCTGTTCACTTTTCATCTTGAAAACTCAAAGCACTCTCCAGAAACATTGTAGTTGTTTTCAAACGAATAATACTTGCCGAAATGATCTCCACATTCATTAATACGGAACGATTATCGATTTTAAACAAAATTAGAAGGGCTGCTCTTACCGACTTAAACTATAAACTCAACTATACGGGAGGCCACTGGATCGGTATAGGTAATTTTTATCTCATTAGTTTTCACATTGATATGAGCCGTTGCGATATATTTTTTATTGAACCACTCCACATGCAACTCTGAATCTTTGGATTTGAAAAGATTAAAATCCCCATTAAATGCAGGATAACTGTTCCGAAATTCCATAAGTTTTATAAGACGTTGAACCACCGGTTTTTTAATGTCTTCCCGGATTTCTTCTATTGTATAATTGTGACGGTTGATATTTCTGCCCAATTTTGTCTTTTCCAATAATTCTATATCATTCTTACCCGCCAGCAATCCCACATAATAAACCTGGGGAACGCCGGGGGAGAAAAACTGAATGGTTCTGGCCGTGATATAGGCATCATCGTCACACCCCAGGGCAGAGTAATAGGTACAATTCACCTGGTAAACGTCCAGGTTCTGATAGTCCGGACCGGAATAGCTCCTTTTTACATTGGAGCCTTTTTTATACAATTTTTCAATGGTCTGATCAATTTCATTCTGATTTAACAAACCGTCTACATCCACCACACCGATTCCGTCATGGGTATCCAGGGTTGTTATCTGCTTCCTGGGACATTTTTTCAGCCAGGCCTTCAACGCCTGGGTTGTCCCCGCATACAGGGCATGAAGAACCAGCATGGGCAGGGAAAAATCATAGCACCAGTACCCTTTTGCGGCCAGTTTTAGCTGGTATGAATAATGTTCATGAACTTCCGGCAGGATTTGGGTGTCAAAGGCTGCGGCATAATCGTTGAACCACTCCAGCAGTTCCCAGATCTTAGGTTCCAGAAAAAAACAATTGGTACCCAGTTCCACGGTGGTATAGGCAATGGCACCCAGCCGGATCATTTTAGGACGATTTCTGGCCAGCCGAATCAGAAAATTACGCATAACTTCCAGGGTTTTAGGCGAATTATAATCCAGATCAATTTGTTCATGATCATAGGTGCACCATATTTTTTCCAGGGTACCGTCGGGCCGTTCCAATGTCTGATAGGGGGGACGGGGTTTTCGGGTATAAACTTTTTCCAGGTCTTCATCCGTTACCCAGCCATTGGGGGCCAGTTTGTCAAAACTTAAGAACATGTCGGCATATTCACTGTCAGCTCCCTTTGCAATATAATCCTGGAAAAAAACAGACTGCCGGGAAATATGATTGACCATAAAATCAATAATCAAGTCAAAATCCTGGCCGATTTTTTCCACATCCTCCCAGGTGCCGAATACTGGGTCCACTTCATCATAGGTCAACGGGGCAAATCCCCTGTCCGAAGAAGACGGATAAAAGGGAAGCAGGTGAACGCCCCGGATGGCTTTGGAAAGATATTTGCGCAGCACATAGTGCAATTCCGGAAGGTTGGCACCCAGGCTGTCCGGATATGTGATCAACTGAATTTTGTTTTTAATTGTCATCTGGCACCATCCCCTTTGCTTTCTGGATAAATTGATAATGAAGGAGACCCTCCATCATGCCGCCGGCATGGAATTTTTTGGCAAAATATATCTGTTTTGCAGACCTCAGCGTCTCAAGCTCAGGACTGTAATTTCCCACGACTACCCCCAAGGGTTCTCCTTTCAGCATTTCTGCATCATTGCCTGAATAACCGCACACCAGAATGTTTTTCAAAGGGACTCCCCATTTATAGCTCAGGTACCGGATGGCTTTTCCCTTTGAAGCCCTGTAGGGCAAAATATCCAAATGCTGATCCTGGGAATAGATCAAGGTGTACTTAAATCTGTTTTTGGTCAATACGTGGTGGATCCTGGCCAGTTTGTCCTTCCCAGGTGTCATGGTATAACTAAGTTTATACGCAGTTTGGACACTTGCTTCCTGGGGACAGATAAAATTAATCTCTTTGAGCCGGGATGTTATCAAGTCCGGGTCCCAGTTTTTCGAAATATGGGTTTCCCATCCCTTGTCAAGGTCCAGGGAATCACCATCGTTGATCCGGCTGCCCACAGAACATTCTAATTCAAACTTGGCTCCACATTCTTCACAGAACTTTACCTTGTCACGATTTTCAAACTGACACTTTGGACATTCCATTTGATATTCCTTTTTTTAATGCGATATTAAAAATAACAAACAGGCTGTTTCGCAACAATTCGTTTTGAATAAAAGAGATAGAGGCAGTGAAATGTTTGTCCGAATTAGGTTTGTCTTCGATACATCAAAAGCACAAGAACGCTTATGGTATTCAGGTCAATTTCAATAAAAGTAAGCATACAACAAATTGTGCTGCAAGACAAATAATATGCAGAAAATGAAACTCAATTGGGAGAAAGCTTGCCGTATGATTTTCACTTTTCGAATCAAGTGAGCCAAACATGTCTGCCTGAGATTTATCCATTTTGCATAAACACCATAATTGTCGCTGATCAAAATCCCTTCCCAATCCTGAATCAGTTCCAGGAAAGCCACTTTTGATCGGTTTTTGTGAATCATGAAGTATGCAACGGTATTAATGTTAGTCTCCACTAAAGTAGAAAATTGATTTATTTTTCTTGCACTCCATGTCCATTTTTTATAGTTATCCCACTGATAAAGATTTATAAAAATAATAGAGAATAAATTTGACCTGATAATGACCTTTTTGAGGCAATATCAAGGCGAATAGACTTGATGATCAATGGTTAGCGCAACACCATGTCACTAAAGGTATTGAAAGGAAGAAATGAAAGGCGATTCTAAAAGACACGGCGTTTTCAGTTTAAATGAACTGATAACAACTGACTTGACATCGGCGAAGGAATTTTACAGTGAGCTGCTTGGTTGGACCTTCACCGAAACAAAAACTATATACGGCAACCCTTACCTGGTGATTCATAGAGAAGGAAAAATTGTTGGAGGTATGATGCTAAAAAATGGAAACGTTCCCGATGACGTTATCCCCTGTTGGGATCCATATATCACCGTTGATGATATTGAAGCATCTGCTAAAAGGGTCGAAAAATTGGGCGGAGAGGTTATTCTCCTACCTACTGATATCCCAAAAGTCGGTCGTTTTTGTGTGATAAAAGATCCGCAAGGAATAAGCCTGAATCTCATAACATACGAAGATAATAAATAAAAAGCGCTACCAAGCGTTTCACACGGACTCGATGAAGCTCGCCGGTGAACTTATGTGAATAGGAGAAAAAAAAATGAAAATTTCAAGAGTAACAATTTTAACGCTTGGCGTTGCCGATTTAGGAAAAGCTACAGACTTCTATAAAAATGTACTTGGTACACCTCCCAATATATCGGATGGGATTACTTTTATTGAGCTGCCCGGCACCTGGCTTGCCCTCTATCCTTTTGATAAACTAGCAGAAGATATTTCACCCGATATTCCTGTGACTCGTAATGGGTTTAACGGTGTCACACTTGCTCACAACGCTCGTAGCAAGGATGAGGTCGTTGACATTTTAAGACGTGCGGAGACGGCTGGTGCCAGGATTATTAAAGAACCTCAAGATTCTTTCTGGGGTGGCTTCAGTGGATACTTCTCTGATCTTGATGGTCATTACTGGGAAGTAGCTTGGGGACCAATGTTTGAGTTCACAGAGATTGGTGAAATGAAATTCAAAGAAGACTTATAACAAGGAAAATTTAAGTAAGGGGTCGAGTCGGTTTTTGACTCTTATTGCAAAATTAAAATATCAAAATAATGCATCGAATAAACCGGTGATCATCACGACTGCACATGGACAAGCCAGTGAGTTAGTCTTCTGTATTATTGGCAAAATACGACGGATAATGTCCTTCTGATTCGTAGACCGTTAACTTTGATTTTTACACTTCCTTAATTCAAGCGAAGAACTCTATTAACAGTCGTCTTGAATTTTTAACATTTTTGATATAATCGATTATTTTCCTTAAATTCCATAAAAAATGCCTCCCCTATGCCTAATGCAGATTTGAAAGACTCCTGCTTGTGGCGGAATATCTCAATGGCGTCTTAATCCGGTTGGGAACTCTGTTTTGTGCACGTTCCCAAGGCTGTGCATCAGATCTGTTTGTGGGTATGGGGGGGGATTCCCCGCCCCCGACTACCCTATAATGGACGTACTTATATCTTTGCAATTAATATTCAATTTAATCCACAACAGTAGCTTCAATCTCAACAACACAATCTGGGTGGAATAATGAATTAACACCAATTAATGAAGTTGCTGGCCTGCAACCCACCCTTTCCAAGCGCCCACCGAGTATGTGGCCTGCAGTTCCCCAAAACGAAGGGAAAAGGCTAATATGGAAAACCCAGCACCTACCCAGCACATTTTTATGGGTGTCACTAAAGCAGAAGAGCCCGGAAACACTGGGTTTACGGGCTCTATATTGGTGGAGGCGGCGGGAGTTGTATCCGAAGGCTGATTTGAACATTTCGCAATATTAATCTATAATAACAAATACTTAAAAACAGAAACCTCGACTTTCAATCTGGTAAAAGTCCATATAAGTTTACCATAATCCACCTCAATTCATATGATGTGGTGAAAGTTTGGTGAAAGTTATAAAAAGGGGGTCCTATGAAATGGGCTCCCTTTTTTTGTGTCCAACCAGGTGTTTCCATTAATTTGGATTGCCTATCAACCTCTCCCCTGCCCTCTTAAAAAACTGTCCAGGGCTTCAATCATAACACCTGTGATAAAAATCCCACAAAATACTTATGGTCACATTGAGACCATTTAGTGCGGAGCCAAGTTCTGAAAGTACTCTCGTACAGATTGCCACGTTGAAAAGTCTGAAGATCCAAAATGAATTAGCCTGCCTTCAAATCGGTCTTGGCCTTTCCCACTCTTGTGATCATCAATTAAAAAATCGCCTCTCAATAGCCCTTTGTTGGGACAGAGAATAAGCTTATAACAAAATTTAAGATCAAAATATTTCTCAATCCATAATCGTTTCTCAGTGTAAGACAAGGGGTTTCTAACACTTGGAGCTGATAACACATACACATCAGCCCAGGCCCGCAACCAGTTTACCGTATCGATTGCTCCGGGTATAGGCTTAAGGTTTTCAAAAAAACCCGGTATTGGGGGAGGAAACGGTTTACCAGGATTCTCTTTTCTCGCCTTCTTGTAGGCTAATTTAAGGTCATTTAAACGTAATTGACACATTACACCGTCCATATCAATATAGATGATCATATTTTCCCTTGTAATAGACACGAATAACTTCCCTACCCGAAATACTGTTGTATAAAAGTGTTGTTAGTTTGCTACATCATGACCATATAAATTTTCATTTCACTTACTGAGGTTCAATTTGATAAGTTTGATCAGCTTGCCGTCCTGATCAATTTTATTTTAATATTCTGAGAGGAACAAAACGTTTCAAAATCATGAGCGTCAAAAAACAGATCATTTTCATGTCCAGAACGACCTGTGTCAGTCCCATCTTTCATCCACTCCAAAAATAATTCACTTAAATAGTCTGGTAATTCAGATCTCCTGACATATTTAATTTTGTTATTTTCAACATATCCATTGATCATCATTAATTCGGTGTCATGACCATATCTTTCCATTGTCATGGTTTCAGTATCTATAATTACATAAGTCGGCTCAAATCCATCTTGCCCGGGTTGAATACAAATCGTTTTTTTTAATTTTGATTTCCAAACACCTGACATTTTGTATGACTCGTGTATATGTCCATGGAGAGACATGAAGGGTTGTTGTTTTTCCAAAAAATTCTTAACCGCTTTTGAACCTACCGGGCGTTCATTAAGGAGGATATCAAGACCAAGGCTTTTTGGCGGTATGTGAATCGAATATATGGTCTTGCTCATATCCGAAGGGTGCGGCAACTTTTCAAGTTCATCTTCAATAGTTGGCAATGTCCTGGCCAATGAGAACCAGTCGTCTATCTCTTCCCAGCCATTAGCAGTGGATAGAAAGCCAGCTCCTGATTGTTCTGGAAAAACAAAGTCTCTTGTATCCATCCGACATCGATCTTTAATTCCGAATGGGTAGTCAGCAACTAAATTAAAGCCGATAAATTCAAAGCCACCAATATTAATTTTCCTCTGAGCAATATTGTGGACATATTTGAATTTACCGCACACATCATCAAACATCTCATCATGGATCTTGGCATCATCATTACCTAAACAGCAAAGGTAATGTATTCCTTTCTTTTCATAAAAAGGGAAATGGCATTTTTCAAGATAACGGATGTATTCTTCCTGGCCTTCAGGAGCAGGTTCCTTGAACGGCAGCATATCTGCACCATTAATCACAACTTCAACTTTGTGTTTAACGGCTTTTTTATTAATAGCAGTATAATATGTGTCGCTGCCATGAAGATCTGTTGTGTATAGTATTTTCAATTTATATTAATTTTCTAAGATTATGATGCAATTTTTGAAGCTATGGATAACCGGACTATTGTAAATTCTGATTATTTTTCATCATCTTTAACAACAGATAACTCCATCTCTTTGTATATTTCCTTTATCAGATCAGATGCCTGCCCCCCCCAATAGAGCATTGTGGATTCTTTCCGTTTCAGTGCTTGATTCCTTGAAGCCGACAACCAGTTAAAAGAACCTTCCATCAACATGGAGCCATCCATACAAAGCGTTTTATTATGTATTCGATTGCAGACCTTTAAATCGGCACCAGATGATTTTAATAATTTTCTGCCTTCTTCACTCCATTTTTTTAGCCTTCCATCAGTATATCGAGAATCAAGATCAAAATTCTTGTCTGTATATATTATTACTTCGACACCTTTTTCTGTGACAGCTTCCCTTATTTTTTTCTCAATTTCGTCTTCTCTTATGGCGTTTCCTGAAATGAAAGGTGACACAATAACAATGCGTTCTTCTGCATTCTCAAATATATATTTGAGGGCATCTTGGTGGCGCTCCAATGAAGCAAGACGATCAATACGCCAAGGTCTATCTGAAGAATTCTTTGCCTGTTTGACGGTTCTTTCTGGTATATTAAATGGAATCTGATTATCAGAATCTCGAAACATAAATCGGGCCAACAGTCCAGACGGAGTCTGTTGTTGTTCATTAAATATGGACATGTTTCCAAAAACCAAAAAACTGTCTTTGGCTCTTGATACTGCCACATTCAACATATTGACACCTAAATCAAAAAAGAACGGACCATTATCATTTTTCCCATAAACCGGGCTGAATATCACCACCGGTCGCTCTGCCCCCTGTAGCGCATGAACAGTCCCGATTTTCATTTTTTTAGTATCGATATCAATGCTTTGGTTTTTATTATCCCGCCCTTCACTCAACCTTTCTCTTACTTCTTTGAGTGTTTTGATTATACAATTTCTTTGTGATGCAAATGGTGTGACAATACCCACGATGTCTTCAATTTTATTGTATTTCCCCTCGTATTTTTTGTCCCTGTATTTTTCTTCCAGTTCTTCTTTGGTATCAAATATCCATTGCGCAATTGTGTCTGCTTCAAACTCATTTTGGCGAGAACCGCCTTTTTTTTGGGAAGTGCCATCAATATGAACATACCCGATGGGGGGAAGTATTTCTTCTTCTTTATCCAAGTTTCCCCGAAACGGCTCCAAGTCATCTTCATACGCTAATTCATTACAGTACTCAATTATCCCATCAAGACAACGCCGGTGCTCGGACAAAAACATTCCACCTTCTGTATCCGGACGCACTGAATATGGAGATGCCTTTTGAGCGACCTTCATTACACTTCCTTCAAAAGCAGTAATACCTAAATCAATTACTTTCTCGTGTGATTCTTCTGTTTTATCAATTAGCTGATGGTATTCAAGATTGCCTCTATCTATCAACGGAGAAATTGACACGACAGGTTCGATTTGAAAGATATCTCCAACCACAAGGGCTTTTTTTGCAAGGCTAAAAGTTGCGCCGCCGACTTCCGGAGTTACCTGCCCGGCCTCATCCACAATTAAAAGGTCAATATAATCAAGCATTGGTTTTGCATCATAGGTCTTGGCTTCTATGTATTGGAAATACTTAGGTGCCATATAGAAAGTAGAAACAAAACAAGGCGTAAGCATTGCATAACGTCTATATCTGGGTTCCATTCCTTTTTTGCCTGTTGTTTCCTTGCTTTTCAATAAACGACTTAAGTCTTCGATCCATCTGGCCTCCCAATAGTGTGTGGCCAGTTGAAAAACCTTATGCCTGATGGTTGTATCTAAAACACCAAGAGCATCCGGTATTTCCTGGTTAAGGCCTAATTCCTTTTTAAGGTCATCACATTCGCTTTCTAACCTCTTGATGTTAGAATAAATCTTTTTTGAATTCTTAAAATGTACAAACGCCTCATCCGTTTTTTCTTTTTGCAATTGCAGTTTTTGGGTAATGGTTTCAAGAATATGATCTGGTGACTCTGTTTTAAAATCTGCGTCTATCTTGGGGAAGGCAGACAAGATAGATTCCCAAAATATTCTCCTTTTCCGATCAAGGGAAGGTAAAAAACGAGCAGAAAACTTTTTTACTAATGATTCTGAGCCAATATAATCACGAAACTCCTTTAAAACTTTTTCCATTTCTTTTTGCAGTTGGTTCTCTTTATTATATGCCTCTTCAATCTCTCTTTTTGTATTTTCTCCCCCAAACGCTGCAAGCGCCTTTCTTTCTGACTCCAATTCAATCCAGACATCGACTGAACGCTGGAGAAGCTTGGCAGCACATACCAACTCACCGTGAAGATATCCTCTGGCTTTTTTTATTGTTGAAAATTGAATTGATGCAAACTCATTGCACTTCCCAAGGAAATAAGGCTTGGCTTTTTCATAATAATCAGGGGTCTCTATTCTGTCAGGCAATCCTTTAAAAACCCATTTAGGCCCTTCTTTAGCTTTCCTTACAAAACACCCATCCTCTGGTTCATTTGCACTCTGAGCCAACAAGAACAAACCATATCCTTGGATATCCGGTAGCCATCTGCCTCCCAACCCTGTATCTGGATCAGTTTTGGCATTTCCAAAAGATTCTATGATATTGGATACAGCTTGATTGTTTGTTGAAGACGCCACAATAACCGGCGCATGAATCTCGTCTATGGCATGTTTTACAAATATAGACGCAACCACATTCTGCAATAATGTGGTTTTTCCCGTCCCTGGAGGACCATTGATAGCCAGGATTTCACCATTCTCTATTTTTAAAAAATGATATAATGCTTGCCGTTGAGATTCTGATAAGGGGAACTCGAACCCCATCTGACCTAAATGCCCTTTGGAGGCGGATAAGAGATCATTGGCTTTTAATAGATCTTTTTGCTTGCTCTTTTCCAGGGCAGCATATTTACAAATTAACGGGGGAACCTTTGATGAACTATTAATCAAATCATCATAAAGATTAATAATACCCTCTGAAGAGCCTTTTATGGATTGATCTTTAAAACAATGAGCATCGTTGCTCCGCTCATAACCACTCAGGCTATATGACATGATATCTTTGCCGGTCACTTTTTCAAAGTATTGATCAACAAAACCCCAATACACTTCCCAGGATTGAGCCGGCGTGGTATGGAGGCTTAAAAAAGAATCTGATTCAGCAATGGTTCCTAAAATAGGGATTGCTTTGCTCGTAGAGCAGGGTTCCAGGCAATCTCTTGAAATCCAAGGGTCACGTTTTGGATTTGGCGTCAAATTCCCTTTCATATCCATGAAGGCAGGAATGTTTAGTGGATAAAATTGTGAAGGTCTTTCTTGGGTATTTTTGCCATGCTCTTTTTTGGGCGCTAAGAAATAAGGTGAAAAAACAACAGACACAATATCATTTTCGCCAGTTTTGTTTCTTTTCTTCGAGTTATTACCGACTATTTTCTTGGCTTTTTGGGGATCAATGTTACCATTCACCAGATTCTCTATCGGAACTTGATATTTCCATTGACCAGATTTGATTTGCATAATCTCTGAGTCTGCAAGAGAATTGCGCCAATATTTTAATGTTTGTATCGTTGTTTCCATAAGTTTTTTTGTTGTCAGGCTGCTCATAATTTCTCTGTTGTTGAATCTTTAGTCTATTGCCTTATAAGGGAAGATACCCATTTTCCTCTCCAAAAAGAGTATCTTAATAAATATGGCTATAAAATGACATAGAAAGATCTCGGTAAACGATATGTTACCATTGAACAAAGGAAAGTCTCATTTTTTAAACTCACATTTTATTACGCTTGGGGGAAGATTCTTGGGCGGAGTCAAAATCCCTAAGTGAAGAATCTTGATGCATTGACTCTCTTATAAACTCCCCTTTACTGCCCCAGGCTTTCTCTATTCCAATATCTTTACCACCTCCGGTGGCGTACATATATTGCCCATACCGACTCTGAGTTTTTGTAGAGTGATGCCCATACAAGGGTGCTATTCCTTTTATTCTAAACAACCCTTAGCACTGGATCTGAAATATTTGGGAGGACAAAATTTCAAAACAATCTCACTCACAAAGAAACTGGTTCACGATGATGCAGCAAACGCAATAAAATTCCTTATTAAAGAGTTTTTTTCGGAATTTCGTTTCAAAGAGAATTCAGCGGACAGGAATCTATTAAGCGTAAACGCATTAAATGCTGTCGCCCTGTTACTTACAGCTATTATTCGAAAAAATATTGATATTGCACCGGGTTTTTTACTCAATGCCAACATACAGGGATCTGGGAAAACGACACTCGCACAGATAATTTATATAATTCTCACGGGATGTGACATGCCGGTATCCTCTTTGCCGAAATCTTCTGAAGAAAGCAAAAAAGAAATGCT
Source organism: Desulfobacteraceae bacterium (assembly GCA_016743945.1). Classification (GTDB taxonomy): domain Bacteria; phylum Desulfobacterota; class Desulfobacteria; order Desulfobacterales; family Desulfobacteraceae; genus NBML01. The sequence continues at coordinate 233 of JADGFI010000066.1, read as the reverse complement.
TGCAACTCTAATGCAATCACCTGCAATGGTGTGTTTTGATAATGTTAGGGATGGAAGTACAACTTCACTATGGCCTGGCACAGGAAGTTTACGGTTAACGTTGTATTATTCTTAAAAATGCTTTTGAAAAAAAAATCCTGAGCGATTCAAAGGGAAAAACCTCAACCACCGGCTTTACCAGAAGATGCTTGGATTAATAATCCGAAACAAGAAAAACCTGATAAGATTAGAGC
>JADGFI010000065.1 GCA_016743945.1 Desulfobacteraceae bacterium | reverse complement strand
ATACGATCAGGCCGGTATCACGGGTGCGGCATGTTTTTATAGTGTTGATGACTTTTACATGGTTTGCAGGCATGCGCGTCCCGAACCGTTTAAGATATTCAGGGGCAAAGGCTGTGCTGATGTCTTTAATTGTATCCATAATCACACCGCCTTCATGAGGTCATTGATAATGCCATATGCCCGTTCATGGCCCTGGGTGGTCAGATGAAAATACTCAAAGTTGCCAATGGCAAAGGCACATAACGATCTTTGGCACCTTTACCCCGGTGAACATGGATACTCATACGAGCCGAATCAATATCCTTTACTTGAAGATGGAGGGCCTCATTTAACCTGAGGCCACAGGAATAAACCGTTGTCAAATAGGCTTTGTTTTGTGGCGTGGTCACACTATCGAGAAGAAGGCTGATTTCATCAAGGCTCAGAACCGACGGCAGTCTTTTCTCTCTTTTGGCATGGACCATCGAAAGCGTGTGCCAGTCCCGTTTAAGAACATTGACAAAAAAGAACTTGATGCCGCTGTAGCAGATGCGTAAAATAGCTGCAGACCAGTTGTTTTTGTTTTTTCGATGTAAAAAAATAATTCTGCAACTGGGTCTCTGAAATTTTATCAGGGGTTTGATTATAAAACTCAACGAGTTGGCGAACGGATCTTGTGTAGCATTCACAGGTTCTTTCACTCATACCTGCAAGTTGCAGGGCACGCATGGACTGATTGAAATAATTTTTCATCATAATCTCCTTTAAATGGTTCTAGGGCTAAAACCTGGAAATTATGATTTAAACATGTAGGCTTTTGCAACTTGCAGGATTTTAAACGGCACGAGGGACTCTGCCGCGAAGCGGCTTTCTTGAACCCGTCGCTGGAGTTGACCAGGGGCTACTGAGCCGTTTCCAAAGATTTCGATTTCAACATAAATTGTAATCATTCTGAGTTTGTCGGCATTAAGCCCCAGGCAACTCAGCTTAAACGTTAGCTTCCTTGTTCTTGTTTAATAAATGGATTGTCGAAATGGTTATTAAATTTGCAGCGCTAATTCAATCAGATTTTGAAGATTACTCAACAATATCAGTTTTTGAAAACCAGGCTCAGTTTGTATTCCCTATAGCGAAAGTTTTTTCCAGATTCTTCGGTAGAAGTGCTGAAAAATATGTGTATATTGCCGGTGCAAAATGCAACAGTGAGGCGGCAGGAATAATTATTGTTACAGATTATTATGAAACCGCCGAATTAAAATCGAAAAGATTGAATGTGTGTTGGGTTGATACTTTGGCAATAGATAGGACATATCAAAAACAGGGTATTGGAAGTAAATTGCTTGAGCATGCAATTTCTGCTTTATGTGGCAACTTTGATTGCATATGTTTGACAGTAAATATCCGAAATGAATCCGCTAAATCTATGTACATTAAATGTGGATTTAAAGATGTTGGTGAGTTGTATTTCGGAGGCCCAAGTGGACCTCAGAATATTTTAAGATATAATATATCAGGTAGCTAACAATGCAAATTAACTCGGACTGGCAAACTACGCGCCGCTTCGCTCTGCGACTTTTGCCAGCCGGTTATTAGGGGGTATAAATAAAAAATTGAAGCAAGAATTCGATAAAATAATAGTTCAAAGAGCCCAGTTTCAACATATGCGACCTTTTATTGCCACATTTTTGCAAGCGCCGTCTTATATCGGTGTAATCGCAGCAAGTTTATTTTTCAGCCTTTCCCTTACACCGTCGATGATTCCAAGACCGTTTGTTCTGCAAAGCCTGCTTTCGGGGTTTGCAATGATCTTTGGATACGGCTTGGGGGTCGCTTGTGTAGCACTCTGGCACTATATGCAACTGCCAGCGCTGGCTGGCCGTCCGCGTCGTGTGTTTCATTACATTTCGACAACTGCTGTGATGGTGATACTCTCAGTATCGTTATTTTTGTCTGATAAATGGCAAAACGACTTACGCCTTGTCATGGAGTTACCTGAACAAGAAGATGGCCGGATCATCAGCATGGCACTGATTGCCATTGTGCTGGCACTGGTGCTGCTTTTGCTTGCACGGTGTATTAAATATCTGTTTTTCTTTATTGCAGGACGGCTGAAACGAATCATCCCGCCGCGTATTACCAATGTGATCAGTGCGGTCATTGTTGTTGTGATAGTGGTGACGCTGAGTAATCAGTTTGCGATTCGAAATCTGGTGAACACCATGGACGAAATCTACGCCGCATCGGATGCGCTCACGGATACCGATGCAAGAAGGCCTGCTAACCCATGGCAGACAGGCAGTGATGCCTCTTTGATTTCATGGGATAGTCTTGGGCGCAGAGGCCAAAATTTTGTTAGCATGGGGTCCACGAAAGCCGCCATTGCAGCGTATTTTGGTGATACAGATGTCCGGGATCCCATCCGTGTCTACGTTGGTCTGCGCAGTGCAAAAACCGGTGAAAAACGGGCAGCACTTGCCCTAGAGGAGTTGATTCGTGCGGGCGGATTTGAGCGAAGCAAACTGGTGGTGGCCACGCCAACGGGAACCGGCTGGCACGATCCCTCCGGGGTAGATCCTTTCGAGTTCATGCACAGGGGGGATACCGCCATGGTAACGGTACAGTATTCCTATCTGCCAAGCTGGCTGACCTTGTTGCTGGACCCAACCCGAGTACGGGTCGATTCACGGCGCTTGTTTCAAGAGATCTATCAATACTGGGCGATATTGCCCAAGGATGAGCGTCCGGAGTTATATATTTATGGTCTGAGCCTTGGTGCGCTGGGTGCAGAAACATCAATTGAAATTGCATCGTTACTGCGGGATCCCATCCAGGGCGGTGTCTTTGCAGGCACCCCCTTTCCAAGCACCTATGCGCCCACACTGATGCGTAGCCGCAAACCCGGTTCGCCCCAGTGGCAGCCAGTCGTGGAGGACAGTTCCTTTATTCGTTTTACGGCCCAGGAAAATGCGCTGGATATTCCCGGAGCCAAGTGGGGCAGAGTGCGTCTGGTCTACATTCAATACGCAAGCGATCCCATGGTTTTTTTTACACCGGATATGTACTTTCGTGAGCCGGACTGGATCCGCAGCGAACGGGGGCCGGATATCAGTCCTGATCTGAAATGGTTTCCCGTAGTGACGTTTTTACAAGTGATGTTTGACTTGCCCATGGCCGACAAGGTCCCGAAAGGGGTGGGGCACAATTATTCAGCAAGCAGCTATATTGATGCCTGGGTTGCCGTGAGTGACCCTGTGCACTGGAGTGATGCGCAGACCAAAAGGCTTAAGGTGTATTTTCAAGGACGCTGAAAATTCAAGGCCTTTGAGTTAACGGGTGGAATATCCTCTGATCCTTCCCAAAAGTGTGAGGATGACCATTTCAAATTGGATTTCAAACAAGTCAAATGCTCGCGCCGAGCTAAATCCAGGTCGTCGGGATAAGGCATAGGGCCTTTGAAATTCGATATTGTTACCCAGTGGGTGATCAGGTGAACAAAGCTCACCTTCCTTTTGCAGGGCTTGCTCTGGCATCAAGGTTAAGAAAGTCCCACCAGATCAAAGCCTTAGCCGGCAGATCTGTAGTGAAATCCGCAGACAAATTCGGTAACGGGAGTCTGGAGCCGGATGAATCAAGATTACAGATTCTGTATTGAGCCCCGAAAAATGTATGGTTGTGGTCCGTTGCGGATAACCCTTTTTCTTGGTGAAAGGGGAAAGTCGACAGGTTGCATTTTCTGGAAGACAGTATTCCTGATACCGATATGGCAAGGAATCAGGACACCACCGGGGTCAGAGACCAGGGCATGTTCTCAAAGGGGTAGCCTGGGAACTCGGGAGACCCGAATGTCTCCTTAAATAAGAAACGGTCATGGCGCTACTGGTTGAGTAAAAGAAGTCAGAGAAGTACGGTACGGATGAAGGATTTAAGGAGAAAATATCCTTTTCCGAAACCAAGAATCGTACACAACAACATATAATATTCGAAATACCTGAATAGGGTAGCAAAGTTATGCGCCATAAGGGGCGTCGCCTGTATGGTCGATGATCCGGTAAAAGGATCTGAGTCGAGGAACCGTATGAGAGAAATCTTCACGTACGGATCTGTGGGGGGAGCGCCGGGTAACCGGTGCTTCTACCCGGATGTGGACAAACCGCAGATGTTCAGGTTATTTGTAGTGAACCAGTGTCTTTATCGGAAGGAATAATATCAAAGGTTTCCCATTGAGGGAGATAAATCCAAACTGTTCATAGTATTCTTTGGTATGGTTATCTTTTGCGTCGACAAAGAGTCCAATTATGCCAACATTTTCTGAAATAAGAATGACTTTTTCAACAGCACTCCCTATTAAATAATTTTCATAGCCTTTATGCTGGTATTCTTTTGATACAGCAAGTCTCGCCAGTTTTAAAGCAGGAACTTGATCTGGATATTTTTTAGCAATAATAGGTGGTAAATAATCCGTTTCAACTTCACAAATCGACAGGGTGTAAAATCCAAGGATTTTTTTCGAGTTTTCATCATTAATCAACACAAAGGTGCGGGACATACCTTTAGTAATATGTTGTCTGGCAGTTTTTTGCAGAAATATATTTAATTGAGTGTTTCCACAGTCAAACCGCTTTCTGTCATGCAACTTATCCAAAAGCTCGATCTTTATCATGTCAAATCCTGCTTATACTGTTTCATTGCTTGAGCCAATTTAGAATTCGCCTTTGGAGGATTTTCAATCAATTCAAACAAATGCCGGGCAGATTGTATATTTAATCTAATTTTATTTTCTTGTTCAATAATAGCCTGGGCTTTTTCAAGCGCTGCATGTACTATAAATTGATTTAATGTAGATCCCGTGATTTCCGATGCCTCGGTTAATGTGTTATAGACATTAGGTGATACCCGCGCTGAGACACGAGCGGTTTTAGTTTCAGCTTTCATTTTTGAGTCCTCTCCTAATTATTTGTATTTTATAGTTTGCTTTTCAGTTGTTTTATATATAATATGTTATTGGTGCCATTTTGGCAACAAATTTATTATGACGGTTTTTGAAATACAGAAAGGTCTAAAAATAAACGAACTCATTGGGGATTTGTCATTGATTGGCAAACAACAAGAAAATGAACCGGATTTCACCGGTTATTTTCATATTGACAAGCCGGGTATTGCAACATAACAAAACCGTTGATTTTGCGGATGGCTCTGGTCTTCCCTTAACTCTTTTTTTGCAACCGGTTTGCCGCAGATCCTAATGATTGAGATTCTCTTGATAAAAGCTAATTAAGTGCTTCAAAACCAAGCTGTGTGATCATTTCCATGTCATCATCAAGACTTTCCCCTTGTGTTGTCAGATAATTTCCGGTCATGATGCCGTTGGAACCTGCATAAAACATGTAAGGCACAAGTTGTTTTAGATTTAATTGCCGTCCGCCACAGATAAAAATGTCCTTTTCCGGTAGCACATACCGGAATAAGGCGATGATTTTCAGGCATTTTAGCGGCGTCAAGTTGGAAAGGCCTTCCATGCGTGTCCCGGGAATGGGAGATAAAAAGTTTAAGGGCACGGCATCAATATCCAGACGTTTTAATTCAAGGGCCAGCTCCAGTACCTGGCTGTCGGTTTCACCGATTCCGAAGATTCCGCCAGAACAGATCTCGAACCCGGCCTGCTGAGCCCGCTTGATGGTGTCTACCCGGTCATTGAAGGTGTGGGTGGTACATGTTTTTTTAAAATGGCTTTCTGCGGTTTCAAGATTGTGATGATACCGGGTGACCCCAGCTTTTCTCAAGACGTCAAAATCTCGATCCTGGATGATCCCTAAAGACGCACAATAGGAAAGCCTTGTTTCTTCAAGACTTGAAAATGCCTGGGCCACCAGATCCACTTCATCGGAACCCAAGCCCCGTCCGCTGGTCACAACCGAATATCGGTTCACAGGTGTATCGGACAGGCTTTTGGGGATCTGGGTGAATTCTTCTTTTCCAATAAGCGGGTAATTGTCAATTTGGGTCTGATGGAATACGGACTGGGGACAAAATCCGCAGTCTTCCGAGCATTTGCCGGATTTTGCATTGCAGATTGTGCATAGATGGATCTTTTTCCCTTTATAGAAATTACGGATCAGATCCGCCCCCGGCAACAGGTTGAAGATATCTGCATCCGGTGTTTTGCAAATATCTTGCAGGGTTTTTAAATCAGGCGGGGAACCGGTAATGATTCCCCTGGCAATGGACAGATAGTGATCTGTATTCAATGACATCGATTAAATTTCCGTTTATCGTATTGATTTGTTGTCAAATTTTGGTTAACAAAACATTTTTTATGGGTTAACCAAATAACATGGGCTGAAATGAAACACAATATGGACCAGATAAAAACCTTTGACAGGGAGCATGTATGGCACCCCTACACCTCCATGACACACCCCTTGAAAACCTACCCGGTTGAATCTGCCAAGGGGGTTTACATCACCCTCATGGATGGAACAAGGCTTATCGACGGCATGTCCTCCTGGTGGGCGGCCATTCACGGTTATAATCATCCGGTGTTGAATGCAGCCATTGAACACCAGCTAAAAAAAATGTCCCATATCATGTTTGGCGGTTTGACCCACGCGCCTGCAGTTGATCTGTCTCAACTTTTAATCGATATGACACCGGCATCGCTGGATAAAGTCTTTTTATGTGATTCCGGTTCGGTATCTGTTGAAGTGGCCATCAAATGGCATTCCAGTACTGGCAGTCACTGAACTTGCCTAAAAAAAACCGAATGATTTCTGTGCGGAACGGATACCATGGAGATACGTTTTACGCTATGTCTGTGTGTGATCCGATTACCGGCATGCACCATGTGTTTAAAAATGTCCTTCCCGAGCATTATTTTGCCGATGCGCCCGGGTGTGCCTTTCATGAACCCTGGGAAGAAAAACATCTGGACTCAATCCGGCAGCTTGTGGAAACCCATCATGGGTCCTGTGCTGCCGTTATTCTGGAACCTATTGTCCAGGGTGCGGGCGGTATGCGGTTTTACTCTCCCGAGTATCTGAAAAGGTTAAAAGCATTGTGCACCCGATATGATCTTTTGCTTATCATTGATGAAATTGCCACAGGATTCGGCCGCACCGGTGAAATGTTTGCCTGTCACCATGCGGGTATTGAACCTGACATCCTGTGCCTTGGAAAAGCCTTGACCGGTGGATATCTTCCCCTTGCGGCCACATTGACTACGGACCGGATCAGCAGGGTGATTTGCGAAGGCGAATGCAAAGGATTCATGCACGGCCCTACGCAGTGTGGCGGCAGCCAGTATCCGCCTTCTTTTGTCCCAGGACTGGAAGAAAAAAATCCAAGAAATAGAATCCGGGCTGCTCAATGGTTTATCCCCATGCAGGACATCCAGCAGGGTCAAAGATGTCCGAGTGCTTGGCGCCATTGGCGTGGTGGAAATGAAACAAGCAGTAGACTTAAAAAAAAATTCAGGAAGCCTTTATCCGGAAGGGTATCTGGATTAGACCTGCTTTGGCAGGCTGGTCTATACAATGCCCCCCTATATTATTAAAAACCATGAACTTGCGACATTAACGGAAGCGATCACGCACATCGTTTCTCAGGAATCATGATGAAGTCATTACAAAGTTCCATAGAAAACCGATCCAGCATCGTGGACGGAATACGGTTGTCAAAAGCCGATTGCATGCTTTTTAAACACAATGATATGTCAAACCTTGCAACCCTTCTTGAAAAGAACCGAGCCAGCTATGATACTGTGCTCATTATCACAGAATCTGTTTTCAGCATGGATGGGGATTTTGCGGACATCCAGGCCCTGGCTTCCCATGGCGCCTATGTACTTACAAGTCGGGTTCTCAAAAATTATTTGATCAACCATATGCGATCTTTGCTCTATACTACGGCGCTTCCGCCGGTGGCTGTCAACTGGAACCGTTTCATCATCCAACACATGAATAATTTCAGTAAAAACCGCAAAAAACTTTTCAAGGTTTCCGATGCATTTCGAAATGCACTTAAAAAAAAGAACATCCCCTTTCTGGGGCAAAGCCATATTATTCCTGTGGTAACAAAGAGCAATGCAAAGGCAGTAGAACTTTCTCTACTTCTCATGGATCACGGGTTTCTGGCCTTTCCAATTCGACCGCCAACGGTTCCGGAGAATCAGTCCAGAATCCGGTTTTCATTAACATCAGATATTGAATACAAGGACATTGAAAAGGTTCCAGACCTTATTTTGTCCTGTTTAAGGTAAAAATTTATGGGTTCCATATTTATCAGCGGTATTGACACCGATATTGGAAAAACCATTGCTACAGGCCTTCTGGCAAGATTTTTATTGAAACGGTCCGGGTCCGTTATTACCCAAAAACTTGTCCAGACCGACTGCACAGACGTTTCCGACGATATCGGTGTTCACCGGCAGCTCATGGGGTGCGGCCATCTGGAACAAGACCAAAAAGGGCTGACATGTCCTTACCTGTTCCGGCATCCTTCCTCCCCGCATTTATCGGCAGGCATGGAAGGCCGTGAGATTGATACCAGGCACATCCTAGCGGCAACCCTTGCACTTGAAAAAAAATTCACCACCGTTCTGATAGAGGGGGCAGGCGGTCTCATGGTACCGTTGAATTCAAATACCATGGTTCTGGACTATATCATGGAAAATCAGTACCCGGTTGTCCTGGTCAGCTCCTCAAAACTTGGCAGTATAAACCACACCTGCCTGTCCATTGAAGCCCTGAGATCAAGGAACATTCAACTTCGGGGAATCATATACAACATTTTTGTTCAGGATGACCCGTTGATCGCGAAAGATTCCATGGAACAAATCCGAATCTTTATGGTTCGTCAACACTATCCGGGCAATATAGTGGCGATGAATAAAATTGATTTTTCAAACCCTGAATAAATTGATTTTAGTTGCTTTTTCTCGGATAGAGTTTAAGATTTCCCAATGAAAATAACGAATTTCACAAATTGAAAAACCGAAAATCATGGCTAAAGGGTATCTATGATACCGAAGGTATCCCGCCGTCAATACTTGTTACAGGCAGTGCAAAGTTAGATACTTATAAGAAGGTTTAATGTTTAATCATGAAAAAAATAATTATTATCGTACTCTCAATAGCGCTTACGGTGGTTCTGTTGATAATTCTCGCAGGAATTTATAAATTCAATTACTTACAAGATGATCTATACATTGTAGAGAAAAATGGCCAAACCATAAAATTAAACGACTATGATCAGAAATTTATTGATATAGCAAAAAATGGCACCTATCTTATTGATGGAGAATTGGTAACCCTCGTTGATGGTCGTGCTGAAACCGAAATAGCTCCTGACTCAGCTTCAAAAGATGTAACTAAATATAGTGATCAATACATCGTTACTGATATCAATAATGACGGTATCCAAGACATTGCGTTTTTTCTCTCACAAGAATCGGGAGGAAGTGGTACATTTTACTACGTTGCAGCACAAATGAGCTCCGCGGAAGGGTATCAAGGTTCTGATGCGTTTTTTATCGGAGATCGTATTAAACCAAAAGATCTTTATATAGACGGAGAAAACACGAATAACATCATAGCTTTTTATTCTGATAGAAAACCCGGTGAATCATTATCGGCAAACCCGACGGTTGATATGAATAAAAAAGTTGAATTCCAGTTGACAGAAAAAGTATCGAGCGTTCCAGGCAGTGCTCAGGAAATAAACCAAGAGATTATTGATTATGTACGCACTCAACAAAAAATTGCACTCCAAGGAAAAGATATCAATCTTAAAGAACGTTTAAAAATAAGCCCGAACAGCCGAACTTTATTTTTGGCACAATACCCAGAATTTTCAAATTCAAAAACACAAGAAGTTATTGATCATTTTTTAATCGCGGTGGTTGAAGACTTTAAAAAAATTGTTAAAGAGCAAGAAAAAGATTTTGAAGAATATAAGGATGAAGTAGGCGGATTCCCCGCATCATTTGTAACGCAAAAAACAATCTCATTTGAAGTTCCTCATCTTTCAGAAAAATTAAAGATCATTCGATTTATTATTGGAGAAAGTACAGGGGGAAGTGGAAGTGAAGAAAATGCCGTCTTTGTTTTTGATGAACAAGGAAATTGGATGAATCCCAAGGATGCTTTTATAGATCCTGAAACAGCGCTCAACACTGTTGCAAAACGAGCGAAGGAAGATATAGTTTCCCGTTTAGGAGAAGATAATTTATTTCTGAAAGGCCTAGCGCCAACTTACAAAAATTATCAAAATATTGCTTTTGATGATACAGGAAACCTCATTATTTATTTTGATAAGTATCAAGTTGCCGCTGGTTCTAACGGGCTTGTCACTGTAGAGATTGCTCACTCGGATATAAAAGAGCTCCTAAAGCCTAAATTTTTAAAATTCTTTCACCAATAAATATTTAATCTTTAATACTTAAATGTCATGGAAAAACATTCATTTATAGCTGGCATTATTGGAATTCTTATCACGACGTAGATGAAAATATAATTAAATCTTATTTCTAATAACTGCCACGGCTGACCTGATATTCCACTGCGGTTCGCCCACAACAAAAATAGAAACTTAAGTTCTGGTTTACCAGGAGTTTCATATAAAAATATAAATTGGTGATAAAAAATGTTTAAGACTACAATGCACATCACTTTTTCTCTCTCAGCGGGTGGGGGTCTCAAGCATGGATTGAAACAGGTGAAGTCGAATGATACCGTTTTGTCACTCTCCGATAGCCTGAATGTTGGACCCATTAATGAACCATGGGGTGAAGATCGAAAACAATTCATGAAGAAATCTTGGTTGAGTTATCCCAGCCAAGAACACGACATAGGAATAAATGATTGGTCGGGTGAAATTACTGAGTTTTGGGAAAAAGCCTTAATTCAAGAGTCCAAAACCATTTGGTGGTCATCAAATTCAGCTATGGATTGGTGTGGACTAATGATGCTCATAGAACATCTCGAAACAAATACCGAAATAAAGATTATTGATGTGAGTAAACTTGTTTCAAATAGACATATTATCAGTGTAGGAGAACTTGCTCCTGAAGAATTAATAGAGCTTAAAGATGAATCAGAAATTCTTTCTGATACTTTTAGAGAAGAATTGCAAAAGAGATGGGAAGAGTTAAAAACACAACAAGACAAACCAATTCGTTGGTTAACAACACAAGGACTTATAAGTGTTGAGTGGGAAGTATTAGATAAATCTTTACTGGAAATATTGGAAACTTTAGAGGCGGTTCCAGCCGCGAGACTTATTGGCGAATGTCTGAGCACATTTTCAGAAGAATTTAATCAAGTCACCGACACAATACTGTGGTATCGCCTACAACATTTGCTAAACCAACGAAAAATTAAAACCAGTTCAAGGGAGGCTCCATTAAATTTCAATACTCAAATTCAACTCATATGATCCAACTTTTAGCCACTATCCTTGGGTGTACTGCCATCCTTTTTTCACCGCTATTCTATTTCTAACAGAAGAAAATGAAACCTTGAACTGAGAGAGATGCGAGGATTTTTTTTTATACGTAAAACCTGAATTTCCGTTTTATTGTAACGAGACTGGCGGGGTCACACCCAATTTAGTGTACAGGTCCACCTGTCGCTTAGTTGTTTCGCCTACTTGCAGTTGCTGCCCCGGTACTTCAAAACACATCAAGGATGTCGAATTCATCCAAAATTTTCTGCATTTTCCGGGAGATATAAGACAGAAACCTCTGTGTTCGCATAAAATATGATCATTAATACAAAGAATAATTAAACGAGAGTGCAGTATGATTTTGAGGCAACAATTTCAAAGTAGGATCACACATGATCAATACTTTGTTTCCCTCCCGCATTAAAAATGAACTGCTGTTTTTTACCGCAGGAAAATGATTCTCCCCCAAAAAACTGAAATCGAAATTAAGCTACTTTTTGAGGGTATGTCCAACAATGCTCTTGCACACAGATGGAAACTTCGCTAACGCTACGTTCCCACTGGTGAAGAGCAGCGTTCAACGCGCCTGCGGCGCATTGAATGCCGAGTTGCTAAGTTAATCGAACCGCAGGCGCATAGAACCACGAGTTTG
>JADGFI010000064.1 GCA_016743945.1 Desulfobacteraceae bacterium | reverse complement strand
ATGCAGTGCCGGGAACTTAACTTTTTATTCAGCGGATTCAGTTCCTGAGAATTTCCTTAAGAATTCATTTGATATTGTTGTGATGTTAAATGTTCTTCATTGTTTATCCAATAAAAAAAGGGCAAAAGTATTTGAGCAAGCTCGAAGAGTTCTTAAAAATAATGGTCTTTTTTTTGCCAGCGTGCTTTCCACCGATGATGAATCATATCCTCGTAATGAATGGACAGAAGTTGAACCAAACACTTTTGATGATGGTTCTGGTAAATTATTTCATTTTTTCACACCTGAAGAAATCACAAAAGAACTTGAGGGCCTGAATATTCTACAAATGGATATATTGGAAAATGTTCATCCTGATGTTGGGAAAAAAAGTTCATTGCATATTATCGTAGGTCAAAATGAAACGTAAAAACGAGCTAACCAAGGGGGTGAAGAAGGATTGGTAAATCCGCTGTGCTCCTTTGCCAACCTCTTACCCCAATCGTTCATAAGTTTTTATGGTTTTAAAAATGGATAAAAATATATTCAATTTAGATACTCCAGAATCAAGACTATTAATAAGAAGTCGAGTTTACCAAATCAATAACTTCTATACTTACAAAAAGTGGCTGTTTAAGGAGTTATCCTCCGCAAAAGAAAATGATGATGGTTTTGCTCAAACTCTTCATTTTAGCCAATTTATCCTAAGGTTTAGTGAAGGTCCCTTGAGGTGGGTACTTTGGGCAATAACTAATCAAAAAAACCAATTAGGCTCTCTAAATTAATAAATATAATACAGGACAAAAAGATCGAATTGAGTCCATCATTACAAGAAGTACTCTATGGAAGAAATTTCCAAAAAGAAATTATTGAGGAAATTGAATTTAAAACTAAAAATTTGGATTTAATTGGAAAGCAAAGAGAAAAAAAGAGGAACTAGTTGAGGATATAAGTTTAATTAAAGAATTTAAACTCAATACTTTCAGAAATGCTCTTGCACACCAAGACTACTATATAACTGAAACTGGTAAATTTTTATTATGGCGGGATAAAAACTCCTGGGTCAAACTTCCACAGGTTTATTTATACGGGTATGTTTCAAAAGTTACACCGGCAGTAGATGAATATGTTAATGCATTAACCAAATATATATTGAGTTTGTTTGATTCAAATTGCAAACTTATCAAGGGCAAATAAATCAGCACGGGCATACAAAATCATTGGCTGGATTTGCTCACATGGGGCCTGGGGTCAAACCTTTATTATTGTCCTTAAACTCTAACAATCAACATGCACCGGATTTCACCGGTGATGTTGGAAGTTCAACGCGCCTGCGGCGCATTGAATGCCGAGTTGCTAAGTTAATCGAACCGCAGGCGCATAGAACCACGAGTTTGACCAGACAGACTTATCAGTCGCTGTTCAACTCGGCATTCAAGAACCAAAGAACTATAAAATTATTCAGGAGTGCAACTATGGGATTAATCGACAGTTACCGGTTTGTTCCCCGTGAGAGATTCAAAAGATCAAGGGAATATGAAATCCTACCAGACGGTTATTTTGATCTTGCATTCCTGTTGTCTGATTTGACCTGTAGAATTTTTCTAGGACCCTACACTCAGAAAACAAGTGTTCCGCTCGGCCATTTTGAACTGATCATCGTGCATTTCAGAGTGGGCAGAATGCCGAATTTTACCAATATTAGCCCCTGTGAACTGGTTAATACGATGATTGAACTTCCTCACATTTATGATCTGGATAGCGATACCATCGGTGATTGGCTGTTACGGCGAAACACCACCGACCTCAGGAAACGCTTACTTGAAAAAATATTGAGCAATGTTAATGTTTCCCGCATATTAAGCGATAGAACTTATGAAAACGCCATCGCCCTGATCGACGCTCGTGACGGTCAGATACAGGTTGGGGAACTTGCACGCATTTTGAATGTGAGCAATAGAGCTCTGGAACGGAAGTTTAAACATATACTGGGAATCCCACCAAAAAAAATTTGCTAAACTGGTGCGATTACAGAGCGTTTTAGAAAAATTACAGTATCGTTCAGTCTCAGGAAATCTTATCGATTTTGCCTATGAATTCGGCTATGCAGACCAAGCGCATTTTATACGCGACTTCAAGTCTATGTCCGGCATTTTGCATAGTTCATTTTATGATTGATTTCAGTTTATTGTATAGGGACGACCCTGAGTTCAAAACGATCATCATTTTTTCCCACTGTCGCATTAATACAATCCAATTTCTTCTATAAACAATAGAATGTCTTCTGGTCAGTTGGTAAAGATTTTATGTTTTAGAAACAGCAATTGAAAAGGAGATAATTATGAATCAGGAAAACGCAAAGGTTGATATCTGGCAAATGGCTGCTTGCGATATTGCAGAAGCGATCAGAGAAAGAAAAATCTCTTGTAGGAAGGTCATTTCTGATCATTTGGAGAGAATTGAGGCAGTAAACGGCAGCTTAAATGCGATAACTATAACATTAAACGAACAAGCTCTTGTGGCAGCAGACCAAATCGACAGCATCATTGAAAAAGGGGATCCGGTTGGTCCCCTTGCCGGAGTACCAGTCACTGTGAAAGAAAATATCGATCTTACCGGATCGGCAACCACCTTTGGTATTGTGCAGATGAAAGATGCCAACCCGACTACTGATGCGCCGCACATTGCGCAGATTAAAAAAGCTGGAGCGATCCCCATTGGCCGCACCAATCTTTCCGATTTTGGTCTTCGTCCTCACACCGCTAACCAATTCAGAGGGGAAACCACAAATCCCTGGGATTCCAATACGACTCCCGGCGGTTCCAGCGGCGGCGATGCAGTAGCTGTGGCAACCGGAATGTCTGCACTGGGTTTCGGAAACGATTATGGGGGATCACTTAGGGCTCCGGCCCAATTTTGCGGAGTTTGCTCCATAAAGCCATCCTTGGGCAGGATTCCTGACCACATGTCGCTGATGCCATCCGAACCGGCCATTTCCTCGCAGTTATTTTTGTTTCAGGGGGTAATAGCACGTCGGGTCAAGGACCTGCGGCTTGCACTTGAAAATATGAGTGGATTTGATGTCCGGGATCCGCGCTGGGTGCCTGCACCATTATCCGGTCCCTGCCCTGTCACTCCCATTCGAGTGGCTGTGACTTTAGATCCGGGTGGCAGGGGGGTGGCACCCCAAGTTGCCGCAGATATTAAAATGACCGCAGACTGGCTGTGCAATTCCGGATACGCAGTGGAAGAAATCGAGCCGCCGGCGGTTATCGATGCCTGGCAAACCTGGGTTGAATTGACAAGTATCGAGATCAAGAACCTGGTCCTGCCCGGAATTAAAGGAATCTCCACTCCAGAGGCATTAAAGTTTCTGCACTTCTGGACAGAACTGTTTCCAGACGGTGATCTCCTTTCCTATATGTCCGCCTTATCGCGTAGAAATGCAATTGCCAGGGAATGGTTGGTATTCCAGGAAAAATACCCTTTGATCCTCGGTCCTTCGCTCACCGAAACCGATTTTAGCCCAAACTTCGATATCCAAAGCCATAAGGAAACAAGTCGCTTCATCCAAGCATCCCGATTGATTATGGGAGCTAACACGCTTGGTCTGCCCTCTGTTGTTTTGCCAGTGAAGCGCACTGGTACCATACCCGGCGCTGTACAGATCATAGGACCTCGCTTTCGGGAAGATATGGTTCTTGGCGCTGCAGAGATCATTGAACAACACGCTGGTGTATTTGTTCCAATGGTCTGAAACCCTTACAACCTTGCTGCTTCAGGAACGGGAAAAAGCGTTCCGTCCCTGAGCAGTCCGTTCATGGCGGCTGCTTGTACGGCTCGATGAACCAGTCAGCACCGCTATTTTGTTACCGCTATGAATAAAAGTAAAACAAATCCATATTGGTAAACCTTGAACACCAGGGAGGATTTATGATTGTGCATGAAGTAAAAATCGGAAAGGAACCAGCCAATCAGATCACAAAAAGGGAACATAGAAAAATATATGTCGGATGTGCTGAATCTGATATTCGATATAGAGATATGCTGGTCAATTTCAGGCATCGTTGGGAATTTTATACTAAACCTACGATAGATTTTCTAACATTTGACTGGAACAAATCTGTGTTGGATCAGCAAAAACAGGCTGCAAAAAAAATTATTCATGGATCTGATGGGGTGATGTTTATAGTTTCAGCCAATACAGAAGTTGATTCCTTAGCAATTTGGGAGATTGACTGCGCGACATCCAAAGGGATTCCCATTACTGGCGTGGATGTCGGGAAAAATCCTGAAGGGAAGATACCTGATAAACTTATCGGAAAAATGACAAAATACGGGTGGGAGTGGTTTGCTATGTTTATTAATAAACTATAGGAGGGTATGGTCAAACCTTGATTTTTTCTTTATAAATTTCAACACCGAAAATGCACCGGATAAAACCGGTTAGACCAAAAAATAAAGAGTGTTTCATTTTCAACACTCAATTACAATTTTCCCTTGACTTTGAGTTGATTAAACACAACAATCGACTCAAATATTGAGTTGATTAATAGATTAAACGACTCAAATACCAATTCCATCAAAAGGGGGAACGACGCATCCAATGAAATACATATGGCAAGCTAAATCCTGGCCAGACCTAAAATGGGACAGTGCTAAATTATTGAAGCCCTTGGGCAATATCCGGTTCAGTCAAGGCGCTTTAATAACTCAGATCAAGGAATTGGGGTTTGAGATTCAGCAAACAGCACGGGCAGATGTTCTTGTTGAAGAGGCACTGAAGACGTCAGCAATCGAGGGTGAAAAATTAGATCCCGATGCTGTCCGATCGTCTGTTGGTCGCAGGCTTGGGTTACCAGATGCTGGATTGAAGGAGATAATAGACCAAAAAGCCGAAGGCCTTGTAGAAATCTTGCTGGATGCAACAACCAACTATTCAAAAAAAATAACAATGGAACGAATTTGGAGTTGGCATGCAGCCCTTTTCCCAACCGGTTATTCCGGTATGGTGAAAATATCCGTTGGTCAATGGCGAAATGATAGTAAGGGCCCGATGCAGTTTATTTCCGGGCCTATTGGACAGGAAAAAGTTCATTTTGAGGCACCCCCTGCAAAAAAAATTGATAAAGAAATGCAAACATTCATATCCTGGATAAATACAAAAGACGAATTAGATGGCATTATCAGAGCCGGGATCGCTCATATATGGTTTGTTTCAATTCATCCATTTGATGATGGTAATGGACGTATTGCAAGAACTTTGACGGAGATATTCCTTGCAAAAGATGAAAATAATCCAAAAAGATTTTATAGCCTTTCTTCACAGATTATGGCTGAGAGAAATGAATATTATAAAATTTTAAAAGCCACACAATCAGGCAAAGGCGATATTACAGAGTGGTTGAAATGGTTCCTTGAATGCATGAATAGGGCTATTCTGAATTCCAATACTTTATTAAAAAAAATAATGACAAAAGCACGGGTCTGGAAGGAATTTGCCCAGATAAAGTTGAACGAACGTCAAATAAAAGTTATTAACCGACTACTTGACGCGGGCGCTGGTGGTTTTGAAGGTGGGCTAAAAAACAAAAAATATATGGGAATCGCACATACCAGCCGTGCCACGGCCCAGAGGGAATTAGCCGATCTTGTAAATAAAGGTATTTTGATCAAAATGCCAGGAGGAGGCAGGAGTGTCAGTTATAATATTGATTGGAAAGAATGGTCTTGATTTAAAGAAAATAAAGGGTAAGAAAGAATTGATCCTAACAACGAAATTGCTGACGGACAAGCCGCAGAATTTCAAAGTACTTATAAATCAAAGGCAGAATAAATGGATGGAATCAAATTTTCAGGATATTTAGCATATGAGGATGATTGTAAGTTGCTAAAAAAAATCAAGGCCCAAAAAGTTTTTTCGGTATCGGGAATTACAACTATTTTAACACTGGTGGTGATTACACTTATAGTAATGGAATTGTCTATGGGGGTTGGCGAAATTATATTCATGCTAACTCTATTGACACTGTTTATAGGAGCTCCTTTATATTGGCAGTACAGATCTACTCAAAAAAATTTAAAGAAAAAGTACACCGAAGTATCTAACCAGACAAGGAGAGGTGTTTTAAAAGCTGGTGAAATTTTCATCCAAACTGATAAAACTTCATCAAAACTCAAATTGGACCTTTTTGATAGAGTCATTGAAGGCGATACCATTATAGCTCTTGTACAGAAAAAAGAGTTTTATATCGGATTTTCAGAATATATGTTTCAATCTAAAACCGACTGGTTGAAAGCTCGAGAGATAATCAAAAATGCTTTATAACCCATCACTGGACGGGAGCGCGAGCAACTTAGCCGCCTTTTCAAGCTCTTTGGCGCGGTCCGTCAGTTCGATCGTTAACCCTGTCGGGCGCGGGATGGACAATCGATAGATAAACTTGTGAGCTAAATATTCCATTTTTTTTACGAATGATGAAAAGTTATCAAGAGAATGCTTTCAATGGTTTACAGAAATTTAAATGTCCGGTTTCAAAGCATCATATTTTTAGACTTTGGGAAGTTTTCTGATTCTTCATGCACTATTCTTTGAAATTCAGCCATTGCCCTTGTTTTGATGGCATTTTTTGGTTTAATAAAATTAATACCCAGATTCCCTTCATCTTTTGGCAGTTTATAAAATCGGAGTTTTTCATTGTAATTTAACCGATGAATCAAGGATACAGGAAACAATGTTACTCCCAAACCTGCAGATACACATCCCAGAATACCTTCATGGGATCCGAATTCCATTATTTTAAAAGAATGAATACCATTTTTATTAAACCATTTCTTAAGGATACGTCTGTAGGTACAGCCTTCTGGAAATACGATCAAAGTCGGATGTGACATAGTTTTTGGCGGTTTTGCATTTATACCTGAAACAACAACCAATTCTTCATTAAATACAGGCATCTGCTCAAGTACCGGGTTTTTAGTTGACGCTTCCACAAAAGCGGCATCCAATTGATAATCAGCAACCATGGTTTTGAGTTGAGTGTCAGTTCCTGTTTGAATGGTTAGGTCAACACCAGGATATTCACTGTGAAAACAGGTGAGTACCCGTGGCAAACGGACTGCGGCAATCGTCTCCAATGAGCCGATATGTAGAGGCCCTTTCAATGTTCCCGTTTCTTGTACCGCCTTTCTTGCATCTTCAAAAAGCACAAGGGCCTTTTTAGCATACACCATGAGAACCTTGCCTGGCGGGGTTAATTCCATTCCTCTTTGTTTTCTGTAAAACAATTGTACTCCCAGATCGTTCTCCAGTTGTTTTATCCTGGCTGTAACATTTGACTGGACGCAATTGAGTTTCTTAGAGGCCTTTGAAACTGCTCCCTCAACTCCTGTGGTATAAAAAATTTTTAAACTTGCCAAATCCATTGTTCTATGTCCTTGGTATCATTATTTATGAAGTAATTATTCATTATTATTCATTTGACATGATATTAAATCATCTTTAAGTAAGGATCAATAAAAGAAATTTAAATCTAAATGTTTCATTGACCTGAATGGAAAAGGATATCAGAATGAGTATTAGCAAAATCAAAATTGGAGTTCTCGGAGCGACCGGAATGGTTGGTCAAAACTATATACGCCTGCTGGACAATCATCCTTGGTTTGAAGTCGAGTATGTTGCTGCATCCCCAAATTCAGCAGGGAAACGTTACGAAGATGCAGTGGCAGGACGATGGCACATGCAGACTCCGATTCCGAATAACGTGCGTAACCTCATTGTCGGAGATGCGAATCAAATATTGCAGGCACAGGGCAGGTGCCGGTTGGTTTTTTCAGCAGTAGAGATGGATAAAACTGCTGTTGCAGAACTCGAACTTGGCTATGCGTCTAATGGATTTGCCGTTGTTTCGAATAACTCTGCCCATCGTCACACTGCTGATGTCCCGATGGTGATTCCTGAGGTTAATCCGGATCATTTAGAGATGATCCATGATCAAAGAAAAAACAGAGGATGGGATGATGGATTGCTTGTCGTTAAATCCAACTGTAGTGTCCAGAGCTATATGGCCCCTCTGTATGCATTATTAAGTGCTGGATATTCTGTAAAAAGAATGATTATTACCACACTGCAGGCATTATCAGGTGCGGGCTATCCCGGGCCATCAGCCCTTGATCTTACAGACAACATAGTTCCATATATTAATGGCGAAGAAGAGAAATCTGAGATAGAACCTCTAAAAATTCTTGGGCAAATTAAAAATGGTGCTATTCTCAATGAGACATCCATAAAAATATCAGCTCATTGCAATCGAGTGGCAGTAACACACGGTCACACAGCATGTGTCAGTTTGGAGTTTGGTAATTCCAAACCAAAACTTGATGAGATAGTGGATATTTGGCGTGGGTTTCGTGCCATTCCACAAGATC
This sequence comes from Desulfobacteraceae bacterium, assembly GCA_016743945.1. Lineage (GTDB taxonomy): Bacteria > Desulfobacterota > Desulfobacteria > Desulfobacterales > Desulfobacteraceae > NBML01. The sequence continues at coordinate 3,688 of JADGFI010000064.1, read as the reverse complement.
TTGAGCTGCCCTTTGCTCCAAAACGGCCAATCATTTATCGTGAGGAAGTGGATCGCCCTCAACCTCAAAAAGACCGTGAATCTGATAAGGCAATGTCGGTCAGCGTAGGTAGGTTGCGTAGATGCAATGTGTTTGATATCCGGTTCATAGGACTGCACCATAACACGATTCGTGGTGCTGCTGGTGGTGCTGTTCTCACAGCCGAGTTGCTTAAGGTTCAAGGCTACCTATCATAAAAGCCTTATTCCGATACAACTTTCAAAAAGCCAAATGAACCAGGCGAGCCGGTTATTTGGGGTGTTGGTTTTTATAAATATGCGTAATAATATTCACCACGAAATAGAAAAAAGAAATCAGGAATACAACGATTATATTAAAAGTAATCTAGTATTAAATAATGAAATCAAAATAAAATCGGAAAAATATATAGATTCTCCTGTATCGGTATGGCCATCAATTGATATAAAATGGGACTATAGGAAGAGGTCTCAATTTTTAATTATGGATCGTAGCACTCCGGAATTATTTAAAGACGACTTTCCCCATTGCTTTTGTATCGGGGAAGTCTTTTTCCGAGAACTGGATAGCAAAATATTCAAGTTCAAAGCAACTGAAGAGGATGGAACTTGGGGAATAAGAAATAAGCGAAAATTAGCATATCTAATAGAGCATTTTTCAAGGGGATTACCTGTTTCGCCGCCACTTGTTAAGCCCAAAGAAGGTGTTTTGCTTTTGCAATCTGGTTGCCACAGGTATGCGCTTGCAAAAGCTTTGATGGTCATGAAAATGCCCATTTGCGTTGAACCTAAATATAAATATGAGATAAGCAAGGAAGTTGAGATGAATAATAGGGAGTCAGAGGACTCATAGTACTGATGAAGCCAGGTAACTCTGGTGGAGGGAAGGGGTCCAGGTTATGTGAAAAATTAAGGAAAGAAAATAAAAAATGGAACATGTATTTTTTTGCACAGGTCACGAACTAAAAATCCCAAATATTGTGAAAAGTGAAGGTCTTTACCTATATGATGAACAAGGTAAAGGTTATATGGATCTAGAGTCAGGTGTTTGGTGTACGTCTATTGGGCACAATAATGTTGAGATCAACAGAATAATCAAGAACCAAATAGATTCATTGATGCACGCTGGTTTTTGCTACTCAAATGAAATACTTGAAAATTCAGCAAAATCAATTCTTGAAATCGCCGGTTTAAATAATGGAAAAAGTGTATTTCTCTGCTCTGGCAGCGAAGCGATTGAGGTATCAAGGCAGATGGCTAAACATCTAACTGAGAAAAACGTATCCTTGACACTCCATGACTCATATCTTGGCGCATATTCTTCAATAACCGATAGATCAAGGAATTGGTATCTTTTAAATTGGGAGCAGTGTAAAACTTGCCCTGATAAAGAAACGTGCGATCTATCATGTGAAGTGCTTCAAAAAATACCAAAAGAAGTCTCTGAGTTTATTTTTGAACCAGGCAGTTCTTCTGGATTTGTAAGGTTTCCTCCAAAATCGTTGATAAATAATATTGTCAAAATTGTTCGAGACAACGGAGGAAAAATTGTTGCCAATGAAGTAACAACAGGTATCGGACGAACCGGTAAATGGTTTGGCTATCAACATTATGACATCAACCCCGATTTTATCGCTGTTGGTAAAGGCGTTGGAAACGGATACCCTGTGAGTATTGCTCTTATCAACGAACCTACTACAAAACAATTAGAACGAAAATCGTTTCATTATTCCCAATCCCATCAAAATGATCCTTTGGGAGCTTCGATTGTATATGCTGTTATTCAGTACATTGAAGAAAATAGTCTAATTTTAAAAGCGGGAAAAAATGGTTTGTTACTTCACCAACATCTTGAATCACTTGTTGATAATAAAATTGTTCTTGAAGTTCGTGGAAGAGGGTTGATGTATGCTGTAGATATCAAAAATGAAAAAATTACGAATTCCATTTATAATGACCTTATTGAAAAGGGATATATAGTGGGAAATCGAAGTGCATCATTTAGGATTGATCCACCACTCACAATTACAAAAACTGAAATTGATGGGTTCATTGAGGAATTAAGAGAATCATTATCACTATTTTAAATAGATGACAGAACACCTGTTTACAGCGGATTGTTTTTTGTCGCAAGCCCCTCAATAATCGCTGAAACAGGTGTTATTTTAAAAAACATAGAGAGGTTATATATGGATCCACAGAATGAATCAGCATATTGTGGTATTTTTTGTCCTGATTGCATACGCTACAAAAATAAATATACAGAACATGCCAGTCAACTAAAAGCTGAACTTGAAAAAATAGAATTTGATAAATACGCTGAAATCGATACCCCTTTTGGAGCAAATTTCAAAAAATATGAAGAATTTAGTGAAGTACTAAATGAACTTATAAAATCTAAATGTGACAATCCTTGCCGAGTCGGAGGTGGTTGTTCAGGCAATCCATGCAAAATTATGGAATGCTGTATATCCAAACGTTTTGAGGGTTGTTGGGAATGCTCAGAATTAGATGACTGCGATAAATTTGACATTCTGACTCCCAGATGTGGGCAAACACCGAAAAACAACGTCAAGCTAATACAACAACATGGAATACGAAATTGGGTTCCTTTAAAAGGAAAATTTTACATCTGGTAAAATAAACAATAGAAGTTCTGATTGGCTAACGAATTGCTACACCTGAACATTAGCACAAACAGTAACAACAAATTTGAAATGGAAACCGCCGTACCAAGGCCCTCGATCATTATTGAGATGATACAATTGAGTTCATAGATTATTGATGGTATGTTAGAAACAATAGCTTATGTTGATTTTATTCACTTAATCATCAATAAAATCATTTGAGGAAGAATAATGGGAAAAAATGATGTTATAAAAATTCTTAAAAATTATAAAAGGGAATTTGCAAATCAATATAATATCCTGACCATTGGAATTTTTGGTTCTGTTGCTCGTGATGAAGCTGGAGATGAGAGTGATGTGGATATAGTAGTTTGTATTTCTGAACCTGATTTTTTTATTCTTGCAGGAATCAAAAATGATTTAGAAGACCGGTTAAACAAATCAGTCGATATTGTATCATACAAAGATTCTATGAATCCATTTTTGAAAATGCGGATTGACAGCGAGGCCGTGTATGTATGACAAAGAACTTGCCATAGAAATTCTTCACCAAATCGAGAATGCTGCCCAAAAGGTTATTCAGAGATTTCAGGTGATTAATAACCCAAATGATTTTACTGACGCAGCAGCTGGGGTAGAAAAAATGGATGCCATCTGCATGATGTTGATCGTTATTGGAGAATCATTAAAGAATCTTGATAAAATTTCAGAGCAAAAATTGTTAACACAATACCCGAATGTTGACTGGAAAAAAGCAAAGGGAATGAGGGATATTATTACACACCACTATTCAGATATCGATGCGGAAACAGTATTTTTTACATGTAAAAGGAAAATCCCTGACCTTCTTATGGAGATCCAAAAATCTTAAAAGATTTAAAATCCTAATCTCTATATCTATTTAATCAAATTATTAAATTTCGTATTACAACAATCCAAATGCACCGGGCGAGCCGGTGATTTAGGTGGTTAGAGCGCCAAGCGAAGCTTGGTGCGTCTTACAGGGTGCAAGTCCCTGTCGGGAAAAGGGTTAACCACCCACCC
>JADGFI010000063.1 GCA_016743945.1 Desulfobacteraceae bacterium | reverse complement strand
TGTTAGATGTGATATATGACTATAAAATAGATAAGAATGTTATAAGCAAACGGATTCGAACAAAACACATATTCCATCATTTGCTTTGCAAGGTGTAATTGAAAGGCCACCATGTCAGGTGATCAAAAACGGGTCCATATCCGACATGAAAAAAGAAATAAAAATCGATTTGTTCCATTACCATCTGCGGCTTGTCCGTCAGTATGGTCCTTGTTGAGTTTTTGTTAGGCGGGAAATAGATCCCTTGCCCACTCCGGTATGGAATTTACTGTTGCTTCATAGTTTCCAAACTTCATCACAATGATTTGTTGAAACGGATCGTCTTTAGAGGAATTATCTAAGATTCTCGCTTCATCAACTATAGATAAAGCTGTTTTAATCTGTTTCATAGTTCTGGGTATTCGAGAATGAATTTTTTCAGCGGGGACATTATGCCCCCCCTCTGAAACACGCTGTCTGACTCTGGCTTCATTCAAACTTGAATTAAACAAATGAATATATACAAGGATAATCTTATAGCCATTAGCCTTTGCCTGGGCAAGAAAATCTATCTTTGATTCATGAGAGAAAACTGTTTCAAAACAAAAAGAAACTCCTTGCGAGATTAAATCTTCCCTGATTTTAGCTGCCACTGTTGCAGCCTGATAGCTTAATCCTTCTGGATTCTCCGAATTTATATCCTTAGCTATCAAATCAGCATTCACAAACTTGATGCCGTATTTGGCAAGATACAGATTGTAAAAAGTAGACTTACCTGCACCATTCCCACCAGCTAACACCCAAAGTTGTCTTGGATTAGCCATTAGATCGCCTTAAATTTACCGTTTTCAAACGAACCTGTTTGCCGGTCTCTTGTGATCGAATCCACTCGATCAAGGTAACCGGGGTGTTCAACGCTTGCCTCATAGTATATCTTGGCAGACGTTACATTTTTAGCAAGAATTCCTTTGGTCCTATCGTTTTCAAGATCATTAAATATAACGTTGGAATCAATAGGAATCGATTGAACAGATGGAGTTACTTCTAATTTAATCGTTTTTATACCCTGAGACACCGCAAAAGCATCTGCAATATTTAATTTAGATGAAATGGCTTTACCTAATTTTGCCCAGTACTCAAGCTGTTTGGTCTTTGATCTGTTTTGAATTCTGGCCTCACGCTCCGCTTGAAACGCCAAGTCTTGGTCTATTCTTAAAGATACAGTGGTCATCAGAATCTCCTATCATCGATCAATTTAGGTTTGACGCAATTAGCATCAAAACGATGCATTATACTACAACAATAGTGCTGGTTTACGGTCATGTCAATGAAATTCATGCGTGTTGTGGTTTGGAAATATAGGCTATATGCCACAATATCAGTCTTTTGCAGGTTTTTTAAAATTTATTGCCGATACCAAGTGAATCTGATATTCAGTTGAGCTTCTTGCTGAAAATTATATAAGGAGCTCATTATGTATCGGGTGTCCCTCGGACTTTCATCCTCATATCCATGTTATTGTTCCCGGCGGCGGCGTGAATAAAGAGCCCGTCAAGTTGAACTGTTTGCTATAGATTATTTCAAACAAGGGCCAAACGTAGACTTGACACCTTTTTACGCTAAAGGATCAGAATTTTAATATGTTGAAAAAATAGGACGAAAGGGGCTACTCAATTTTTTTCAGCAGTATTCTTTGAATCGGCTTGGTCGGTTTTATTAGCTTGTTATCTTTTTATTGCCACATAACCGCCGAAGAGATAAGCTTTAAAAAACTTATGAATTTCAATAAAACCCACTTCTGTTAATAGTGATTCTATTCGCTTTTGAGGTATGAAGTGAACCTCTTTTTCCCGTATTACAAATTCTTCTCTAACCTTATCGTTTTCATCTCTTACAAATAGTTGCTGATTTTTCCAAGCAGTATTGAGGGTATTATATTCATCTGAACCAATTTCTCCTTCTAAGTCAACTATGATTATAAGAGCACCAGGTTTTAATTTGTCGGCAATGCCTTTTAAGAAATTAAATTTTGTACCGTCATCTGGTAGAAAGTGCATAACCAGAATAGAGGTGGCAGCATCAAAACCTTTTTCTGCTACATCATCAATTAGGCCGAGAACAAGGGATATTTTGTTATCCAGACAAGCAGCCGCTATTTTTTCTCTGGCAATAGAAAGCATCGACTCTGCCGGATCAAACCCGGTAAAAGACCAGCAGGGATTATTCTGTGAACAGTCAATTATCTCTTTTCCTGTTCCAGTCCCTGCCACTAATATTCTTGCCTCTTTGTTCAATTTATCCCTTAAGAGGTGTTGAGTTAACTCATAAATAGAATGATAAGCAGGTATTATTTTATGCGCGGTGTCATCATATTCATTGGACCATTCACCATTAAAATCTATTTGTTTTTCCATATTATCGACAACCTTCTCAAAGCCTACGCTGTTATTAATTCTTTATTTTCATTCACAGATATTGTCTGGTTAAAATCAAGCAGCAGAATAAAATGTCTTGACCTCTGTTTCTAATCTATCACCTAACTTCATTTTGGCTATTTTAGTATCATAGTTAAACGCGCTTGCCAAACTGGAGAGGTGTCATCCCCGTCAAGTTCTTAAACACGCGCCCCATGTGACTTTGATTTGCAAATCCACAACCAAGAGCAATATCGGCCAGCGGCTGACCATTCGACGATGCCATTTTGATTCGCCGTTTCACTTCTTCAATTTTAAGTTGCTGCAAATAACCCTGTGGCGATTGGGCCATGCTGGCACGAAACATTCTGCAAAAATGGTACTCACTTAATTGCGCAATCTCTGCAAGCTCGACTAAAGTTACCCGACGGGTATAGTGCTCGTGCATGTACTCCAGTATACGACTTTTAACCGCAGGCGCCAGACCCGACTTGTATTGTTTCAGTGGCCGGTGGCCAATAGAGTAAATGACATGGCTTAGCGCCGTAACCACAAATTGTTCAATCAGCAGGAGATTGGTGTCATCCCAGTCCTGATTCAAAATACAATGGCGAATGATAGCTTCAAGTGCAGGGTCTTCCTTGAAAGTGAGTTGAGGCAGAGAAACAGCTCTGGGATCATAATCAAAAACTGTCATCGCCGTTCTTTTGAGATAATCGTCTTTGAAATAAAGATGTACAAATTGTTGAGTCCCGCCAATGTGCCAGGATGAGTATGAATCCCTGGGCATCAAACAAAAAAGGCCAGGTGCGCCATAAACTTTTTCTTTATCCATACGAAAAGTCTGATGACCGCCTCTAATATACATGCTCAACGTGTGTTTGCTTTTATTCTCATAATACACTTCATCTGTGTCGTTACAATAACGAACCAACTCCAACCCCTGCCCAATCTCCAGTTTCTTTGTCGCTTGAACATTGGACTTTAAAAATATTTTCAACCCATTTGGGGATCCTGAATAATTCCTTTCCATTTTTCTAAATTAACCCAAGCAACTTATTTCGGCAATGGCTGAATGCCAGAGATACGCAGGATTGTGCCAAAATAAGCAATTTTTTGATATCGGCTTTGCGCACCCCACTGATATCATGACGACATCAAATGCAGAAATAATGACCTTGTTATTAAAGGAGAAATTGAATGAACGGTATTTTTTATGGTCTACTTTTGTTTTTTTGGAGCACATCCTGGATAGCTATTGCCTGGCAAGCTGGCAATGTTCCCTCTCTGGTTTCCATCTTTTACCGGTTTGCATTTGCAGGCGGGATTTTTATGACAGCATTACTGATAACCCGGCGTCTGCAGCCTTCATCCATTACCGACCATGGTTTTTATATACTGCAGGGCTTATTGCTGTTTTGCCTGAATTTTATGGGCTTCTATCTGGCCACTTCATATATTGCCAGTGGCTTGGTTGCACTTGTGATGTCTAGTGCAATTGTAATGAATGTGATCAACAGTCGTATATTTTACGGCCAAACCTTGAGTCGGCAGACACAGATAGCAACTGTATTCGGACTTACCGGACTATGCCTGGTGTTTATGAAGGACATCGCTACAAGCCATGATTTGGATACAATAAAGGGCATTGCAATGGCTATTCTTGGAACCAGTTGCTTTTCTCTTGGAAACATGGTCAGTGTCCGCAATAGTCGAAAGAACGTCGATCTGGCGACAGCAACTGCCTGGGCTATGTGTTATGGTGCGCTTGCAACTTTTGGCCTGATTCAAATTATGGGATTCTCACTGGAGTGGGATTCATCTCCGCGTTATATCGGCGCTTTAATCTATCTTGTGCTTGGGGCTTCCCTAGGAGGCTTTACCCTTTATCTTCGTTTGCTGACAAAAATCGGAGCCGCCAAAGCGGCTTATGTTCTGGTCGTCACCCCTGTCATTGCATTGGCATTTTCCGCAGCGTTTGAGGGATATCAATGGGAAATAAACACCTTTTTAGGCTTTGGCCTTGTGATGGCCGGGAATGTTCTGGTGTTGAGAGGAACACGCAAACAAAAGCCGCGGCCTGAGAATATCTCCCAGGGTCAGGCTGTATAGCCGTTTAGCCGGAAGTTGTGTACGGGAGCTATGTGTTTTTATCGTTTATCGAGACCAAAACAGAGGAGATAAGGGGGAGCGCTTTGCAAAAATTATGACAGGCGTAATTTTTGCTCGCAGCCTCTCCCCATTCTCCGGTAAAATTTATCTCAAAGGTTTTGAGAATCCTTATTTTTTGAGTACGTTTAAAGTTCTTTATACCGCTTAAAACAGCCTTGTCCGCCCAGGCTTAATGTACCGCAACGCTGAGGGGCCGGGCGACTATAACCCGGAATCTCAAATAAAAGTTTTCATTTTTTTAAACCACATGTTCTAAAAAAAAAATCGCAATATAAGCCCGGTCCCTCCTGCCACCAAAAACGGGTGGTTGAATATGGAAAATGGCTGCTCACAAATGTTTTGAAAGACGTCCCCCATCGGCAGTGGGTGTTTAGTATTCCCAAACGGCTGAGAATTTATTTTCTATATGGCCGCAAACTTCTGGCCAAACTGTCTGTCTGCGCCGGGAAGGTGATCAATAACATATTTAAAATCAGCGATTCCCCCGTATGATGCGGTTCCCACTGCCAGCATCGCTGTTCAGACCTATGGTGATTTTTTAAATTTCAACCCGCATCTGCATGCCATTGTTTCAGACGGTTGTTTTCTGGATAACAGCAGTTTCTCTGTTGCCCCAAAGTTTATGGTAACAGACCTGAGCAGAACATTTTGTCCTTTCAATGCGTAATTGAATCCTGTTATTAAAATTTGACCCATTTCAAAAAATTAGAACTGATATGCAATAGTAGTTCAAAGTCAAATTTTCATACATTTTTCCTTGATTCTTTTTTGGCAAACCACAGACAAGAATATAAGAGTCGATCATCAAAAAATGTCTTGACTTACTGACCGGCAGTCACTACATTAATGACTGTCGGTCAGTATAACAAAGGGAAAAACAAATGGAAAAACAACAAAAGAACAAGAGCGCAAGCCTAAAACGCCGCAGACTGAGTCCAGAAGCCCGCCGAATAGAGTTGTTGGAGGCTGCTATGAAAATGCTGAACAAGCTTGGTCCCACCAATGCGCGTGTAGAAGATATCACCAGGGCCGCGGGAACGGCAAAGGGAACCTTTTATCTCTATTTCCCGTCTTGGGAGGACATGCTGGCTGCAGTCCGAAAGCACATCCTCACCAAATACGTGGCCGAGATGCGAAAGAGATTTACGTGCGCAACATCTTTGGACTGGTGGCCCGCCTTTTCAAACGAGTGCATGGAATTCATCCATTTTCACGAAGATCTCGGGAAACTGCACAAGGCCATTTTCCATGGAGTAATTGCGGAACGTCCCATCGACCCCGCCCTATCCGCCGGAACGATTTTGGGATGGATGTTGAAAAAAGGAATCGAAATTGGCGCGTGCCGTAACGTTGATGTCGACGTGGCGGCCCAGCTTGTTTTCTCGGTGATGCACACCATGGCAGATAATATTATCCAGACCAAAGAACGTGAACGTTATATCAACACCACGCTTGATCTGCTGCGATCCTGGCTTTGCGTTCCTAGGCCGAAGACCATATAACCGAAAGTAATTTTTAATAATAGAGACATGAAAAATGATTGAACAAACAGAGTTGACATGGGTGCCGGAAATCAATTCGAAACGTTTCAAGGGCTGCGGCAGTTATATTGAAATCTGCCCAGAGCATGTCATACGCAAAAAACACATCGACCCTGAGATTCGCTAAAAGGTTCAGGGATAAGGAAAATCACACAGATGAGCAAAGAAGAAATAATAATGACAAAAGAAATGGAAAAGACATATTCACGGCGGTGGCTCTCCTTTTCAGTTTTGGCCTTAACTGTCCTGATCGTGGTGCTGGACCATATGGTACTTAATGTTGCCCTGCCGACATTGCAGCGTGAATTGAGAGCGACGCTTCCTCAGTTGCAGTGGATGGTCAATGCCTATATTCTGGCTTTCGCTTCCTTGCTGATGACCATGGGAGCCCTTGGCGACCGCATTGGCCATACGACCATGCTCCGGGCCGGGATGTCGGTCTTTGGTCTGGCAAGTTTAATCGGGGCATTTTCCGGTTCCGCGTGGCAACTGACGGTGGCGCGGGCCCTTATGGGCGTGGGTGGCGCCATGGTCGTTCCTTGCACCCTGGCGCTTATTTCTATCATCTTTCCTCCCCAGGAAAGGGGCAAAGCCATTGGCCTGTGGGGAGCAATGAACGGCCTTGGTGTAGTGCTCGGTCCGCTGCTTGGCGGTTTGCTGCTTGAACATTTCAACTGGAGCTCCATATTTTTTATAAATATCCCCATCGTCATCGTTTCGCTGGCGGCTGGAATATTTTTACTCCCCCAAAGCAGCCCTCTGGTCCGGCGACGCATTGATCTGCCCGGAACTGCGTTTTCGGCGGCAGCTGTCTTTTTGCTGGTTTTCAGTATTATCAAAGCAAATGAAGTGGGCTGGGCGAGTCCCCTGTTTTATGTAAGTTTTGTGTCGTCTTTTCTGTTCGGTTTTCTGTTCATTCTCCATGAGAAAAAGACCGACGCCCCCATGCTGGATCTTACTCTGTTTAAAACCCCTGCTTTAACGGCCGGCAGCGGCAGTCTTGCTATGATGACCTTTACCATGTATGGGGTTTTGTTTGCTCTAACCCTGTACTTGCAGTTTGTTAAAAGCTACTCGCCCATGGAAACCGGCCTTTGTTTTCTTCCGGTGGCTGTTGGCTACGCCCTGGGCAATATTTCCAGTTCAGGGAATGTCACTCGCTGGGGCACAAAAGCCGTTATCTCGACGGCCTTTGCGGGCACTGCACTGGCAGTTTTGCTCATCGCTTTCTGGAAAGTTTCAACACCTTTCTGGCTTATCGGCCTGAATATAGGCTTCATGAGTTTTTGCCACGGAAACATCATGGCGCCCTCGCTTAATTCCGTGCTGGGATCGCTGCCTAAAGAGAGAGCTGGCGTAGGTTCCGCCATCGGTAACATCTCCTTTCAGGTGGGGGGCGCTTTAGGTGTGGCGGTTCTGGGTTCAGTGCTTGGCGGTATCTACCGCCTGCGAATAGACGATGTGCTTATCGCGGCCGTTGGCTTCCCAACACAAATTATTGAAGGGGCCAGAGAATCTCTAGGTGCGGCGGTTATCCTGGCCGGCGGCTTACCGGCGGAAATTGGACAAAAGTTGTTAGAACTGTCCCGACAAAGCTTTATGGATGCCTGGCTGACAGCCTTCCCGATTGTTTGCATGGTTGGCGTAATAGGCCTGGTTTTTGTCCTAAAATTCATGTCGCCGCATGTTTCTTGCGTTACAAAAACAAAATAGCTCTGGCAAAAACAAATCAGGCTTAAACATGATATCAAATCTTTCGAAGGTACGATTGGAGAAGTCGAGGACATAACATCAAGCCCCATTACCAATGAGGCGGGTCAGACAGGTTACCCGTGCTATTGGACCTCAACCACCCATCTGGATGGCCCCCGGCCAGGGGGATCTGCTGTGTATATCGCCTTTGGCTGGGCCATGGGACAGATGCATGGATGTCCATGGAGCAGAACAGCCAGGATTCAGACAGGGGCAAGAATTTTGTGGAACGCCTTGATCAGGACGGGGACAGCAGGGTTTCGGGGTCAGAATTTCATGCCCCGCCAGCCCATTTCAATCACCTTGACAAAAACCGGGATGGGCTATATCACCCAGGACAAAGCACCCAAGGGTCCGCCTCCCGGAGGTGATGCATAACCACCAAAATCAACGGCTCGCCCGGTGCATTTGTGTTGTTGAACATAAAGTTCTATTTATTTTTAAGATAACTTCAGGACTGGTATAATTATTCAAATAATGGATTAACCTTGTGTCCACAATACCGGGGGGGGGGGGGATCAATGAGTCCGTTTTTAGTGTGCAAAAAGTTCTTGCAAACAATTCACTGTTTTGACTTGGGCACTTTGAGAAATCATACCGAGTTTTTGAATTAACCTGGATTTATCAACTGCTCGCATTTGGTCCAATAGAATCAAACCTTTTTTACCTTTAAAAGTGCATTTAATTCGAGTTGGAAAATTGAATCCCTTAGATGTCATTGGAGCAATTATAGCGGTTTTTAACGAGGACATCTCATCAGGTGAAATGATGACACAGGGTCTTGTCTTTTTAATCTCTGAGCCCTTTGTTGGATTCAATTGGACTAACCAAATATCGAATCTATGAATACTCTGTTTTACCATTCCCAATCCTCATTATTGGTAAGCGGAGCATCTAACCATTCCTGATCAATTTGATCAGCTCCTTTTGTTTTTAAAATTTTATCAAATTCCTTTTTCCAACCTTTCCTTGGCTTTTGCAAAGGTTGAATTAACAGTCCGTCGTCACTAATTTTAAAAACCAATTCTGTGTTTTCTAATTGAGCCTGTTCAATAATTGCTTTTGGAATCCTTACTCCTTGAGAGTTTCCAATTCTAATTAAAGTAGTCATGTTCTTCCTCCATCTGTGATTAATGTAATTACAATATAAGCACATTGCGAATTATTGTCAAACTCAAAATAAATCAAAACTTTCAGGACCAACCTTATTTTTGTATATAGAATCATGGCACATATCACCGCATTGCAGGCTTTTCAAAATTTATTGTCAATACCAAATGAACCTGATATTTAGTTGTGCTTCTTGCTGAAAATTAAATAAGGAACACATAATGTATCGAGCGGTAATCCGGCTGTTGACTTTTCAATTCACAATAATTCAGATCCTGTTCAAATCAAAAAATAACCTTGTTTTGGAAACGATAGAACTGCGGCAGCAAAGGTAAACTTCTGATAAAGCCATCTAAATCCGGCATTAAGCGTATCAAAACTAAAGTCAGGGACTATCTGAATGATAATAAAACCAGGCGAACCGACATTGTTATTGCCAAACTGAATACCATTATAGGTGGTTGGGCAAATTACTACCATGTCGTTAGTCGAAAAGTATTCGGGGATCTTGATCATGCCTTTTGGCAAATGACATGGAAATGGGCCAGGCGAGGCATCTTAATAAAGGTAATGAATGGGTTAAGAAGAAATATTACCGAAGAATCAAAGGTCGAGACTGGTGATTTGTGGAGAAAGGTAATTCTAAACCCCTGATTTTAATAGCCCCTACCCGGCTCATCAGACATGTAAAGATTAGAGCAAATGTCAATCCATATGATCCTGTGTGGGAGGACTATCTCAAAGCCCGTTGGAAACGAAAACAATTGCCGGGTGTGGCAAACACGCCTTATCAATGTTTAAGCCCTGTGGTTTGCCAAAAAAAAAATGCTACGGACTGCGCCGCAGATTTTTTAAATTAGGCTTCAAAATTGGCACAATAAAATAGCGTTTTTTTAGTGAGGAGGCAAATCGCTGCTGAGAACAAACCATCCCTTAAGGTGTGTATTGTTGCGCTTTAACTGATAAAAACAGGTTAATGTTGCATTATTTGCACTTTATAAAAATAGATTGCATTACAAACAAATACAGGATATTATGTTACATAATTGGTACTTTAATTAGATAAAATGGATTAATGTGTATTATAGGTAACGTTATGCTATTTGACAAAATGTCTCCGATCGCAATAGCCGAACAATTAGGGGAGAGGCTAAAGCAAGCGAGACTAAATGCGGATTTAACCCAGGCTGAAGTGGCATCAAGAACCGGTTTAAACAGAAGGACTATTCTTAATGCTGAGAAAGGGTGCGTCCAACTAAAAAACCTGGTTGCTATATTGTTAAGCCTGGACATGTTAGAGCAAATCAATATGTTTTTACCTGTACAGGAAATTTCTCCTTTACAGTTGGCTAAACTAGAGGGAAAAAAACGGCAAAGAGCTTCAAGATCTCAAAAGAGAAGACTCCAAATAAAAAAAGATAAATCTTTATGGTAATCGAAGTCGTTAAAGTAAAATATAATGAGCAAGATGTCGGTGCCGTCAGTTTCAATACTGAAACAGGTGTTGGTGCATTTGAATTTGAATCTCGCTTTATTAAGTCCGACATTGAGCTTTCACCTATAAAAATGCCTTTATCTAAAAAGATATATTCATTTCCAGAAAATAATAACGAAACGTTCAAAGGATTACCTGGAATGATCGCAGATTCTTTGCCTGATGATTTTGGTAATGCAGTGATGAATGCCTGGATAGCTAGTCAAGGTAGGTCGGCAACAGACATCACACCATTGCAGCGTCTTCAATATACTGGAAAGCGTGGTATGGGGGCACTCACTTATTCTCCGGCAATCCAACGAAAAAATCTGAATAGGTCACAACAGGTTGAAATTCAGTCTTTAATTTTCATCGCCCAAGAAATTTTGAACAAACGAGAACAATTCAAAGTAACACTTGGAGCACATGGCCAGGAAGATAAAGAAGCAATGATGGCATTATTATCTGTCGGTATGAGTGCCGGTGGTGCCCGGGCTAAAGCAGTACTTGCATTTAATAATGATTTTACACAGGTGAGGTCAGGGCAAACCAATGCGCCTGAAGGGTTTACTCATTTCGTAATGAAGTTTGATGGTGTCAGTGAAATTCACAAAAATAAAGAAACATTTGGTGATCCATTGGGGTATGGCACAATGGAGTATGTTTATCACCTCATGGCCAAAGCTTGTAAGATAGACATGATGCCCTGCCGGTTACTGAATGAAGGGAATAGACGTCATTTCATTACTCAGAGGTTTGATCGGAAAGGCAATCAGAAAATACATGTTCAAACCTTAAACGGCATTGCACATGTAGATTACAAAAAGGTCGGCTCGTACTCATATGAAGAATTATTTTCACTTGCAAGAGAGCTTAAATTAACTCCAGATGATGCAACGCAAATATTTAAACGAATGGTTTTTAATATTATTGCACGTAATCACGACGATCATTCTAAAAATTTTGGATTCATGCTTGATAATCAACACAAGTGGCAATTGGCTCCTGCCTACGATTTAGCTTACAGCTACAAGCCGGGAAGTCCGTGGGTAAGCAGTCATTGGATGAGGCTCAATGGAAAGAGAGACAACTTTATCCGCGAAGATTTTTATAGCCTAAAAAAAATAAGTCCTATATTTACCAAACGGAAAATTGATCATATCATTGATGAAATCACAGAGCACATTTCAGAATGGAATGATCTGGCTATTGAACATATTGTCCCAAAATCATTAATCAAAATAATAAGTAGCAATTTACGATTAAAAATTTAGTACCTCCATTGAACCTCCTTTCAAAAACGCTAATCGATGTTAAGCTATAATTTTAAAGGAATGTTCAAATCGGGTAGCCGGGGGTTTTAATCCCCCAGGTCACAGTACCTCTCGAAAAACTTCTGCCTGCATTTGAGAGCCGGTACCCGTGTGATGGCCAGTATCCGAAGGTTCCTCGACAGAGAGCTTCGGCTCAAAGTCAACGAGAAGAAAAGCAAGGTAGCTCCGGTAGGGGAGTGTGGTTTCCTTGGTTTTGTCTTTGTACGTGGCAAAATTAGATGGAGTGATAAATCCTTTCTGGAGTTTAAGCGGCGTTTACGCCTCTTTACCGGAAGGAGCTGGTTTGTCTCGATGGAATACCGTTATAAAAAGTTGGCGGAGTACGTGCGGTGCTGGATCAACTATTACGGGATATCGGAGTATTACAGTCCCATCCCGGGATTAGATGAACGGCTTCGCCGCCGGATGCGGATGTGCTACTGGAAACAGTGGCGCTATACCCGTACCAAAGTCCTGTTCTCAAATTAGGTACTTTTAAAAGACAGGCCATTTATACAGCACTCAGTCGCAGAGGGCCATGGCATCTTTCAAGAACCATGGCAACACAGACCGG
>JADGFI010000062.1 GCA_016743945.1 Desulfobacteraceae bacterium | reverse complement strand
AATCATCGCTGACTTGATAACCCGTAACCAGCTCAAGCGTATGCCCATCCTATCTAACCATTCTTTATGAAATTTCCAAAATTCCCGATCTCTTAATTGAGAAATCCTGCTACCTAAAAAACCATAATAATCGTTTAATAGCTTCCGTTTTGTATCACTAAACTCTGCCTTGGATAAAAATATAGGACCGTAAACAATAAAACAGTAAAAAAGGCTTGTAAATAGAGCATTAAGCCTGTCATAGGACGTCGTGATAGATCCTTTGTGATGCCGGGTAAATGTCAGCACTTGGTGAACAAAACCGAAATCGTTTTCCTGCAACAATTCGAAACAAACATCTGCATCAGCCGCTTGATGAAATTCTAATTCACTATAAAGTTTTTCTTTCGATCGAATCAAATCAGAGCGTATCAAAAGAGAGGATGGAGTGCCAAATAGATATGGGCCATCAAGCAAAGTCATCCGAGCCGCCTCCGTACCAGGAATAACCGTTCTCGAATAGGGTAAACCTGTGGCTTTCACAATGGTTCCGACCAGACGGTAAGAGCCAACGATACCTATTGAAGAATTTTCTTCCGCTACCTTGACCATCTGTGCGATACACTCAGGGAAAATCCAGTCATCGGCATGGACAATTTTACAATATTTACTTTTTGGAGAAATCAATCGCACTGAATGGTTGAAATTTTGCAAAGAAGTAAGGAAACTATTGTTGTCGTGAATACGGACACGCTTATCGTGCTCAGTTAATCGTCTGGCGATCTCAAGAGAGTTATCAGTACTGCAATTATTAATAATAACATACTCCCAGTTCTGGTATGATTGAGAGAGCACACTTTCAATACATTCTTCTAAAAATTTTTCTCCATTATAAACTGGTGTTACTATACTGACGAAGGGTTCGGCGGTTGTGTTCATATGCAATCAGAGTCCTTTTCGTTTACAAGTATCAAAAACTTCAATAGAATTATTCATACAAATATAAATTTGTGTCATGTTTGACAAAACACTAACGGTATTTTTTTACTTTGGCAGGAACACCTGCAGCAATTGCATTTTCTGGGACATCATCGACTACAACCGAGCCCGCTGCAATTACAGCACCACGGCCAATAGTAACCCCAGCCAATACGATAACCCCGGTCCCGATCCAAACATCATCTTCGATAATAATATCTCCCTTTGAGTTCAGGGGCTGTTTCCGGACCGGGACTCCTATATCAACGTTATGATCATAGGGATAAAATGAACAGTTTGGAGCTATCTGTACTTCAGCACCGATAATAATCGATCCTTTGTAGGCAGAGAACTGACATCTAAGTTGGATGGTTGTCTCTGCACCTATTCTCACTCTACCTGACATGCCGGTCTGAATGACGCTGTCTCTATGAAGCCGCACACTGTCATTAAGAGTAATAGATCCTCCTTCCCACCCCTGATAGATCAATACTCGGTCGTCGATGAATAGGTGTTGTCCAAGACTGATATCCTCACCATATACATGGCAGCTCGGTGCAAAATAGCCCCTGGCAGTCATCCGGGCCAAGGGCCAGCGTTCATAATATGGCGGCATGAATAATGTTCCGATAAGGGTGCAAAAACGTCTAATCCTGCCTGGGCCAGAATAACGAATCCAAAATAGAACCCATAACCAGTTTAATTTATTTAAAATACGAGATAGTAACATGCTTTCTCCGACAACAGGTTGATGCGATTACACCTTACCGAGTATGGACAAAAATGCGTTGGTAAAATATTTCCTATCGGTTTTATCCAACAGAATGAGCCATGAACCGAGACTATAAAACGAAACTGACAATAGACCAACAATAACGAGATAAAAATAATCCGCAGAGATAAAAAAAGAAGTAATAATATATGGAATAATTAGCGAAAGACAGCATTTTGCAATATATAAGAATAAATTCTTCATGTATTCATAGTAGGGAAACAATGACATCCTGGCGAAATAGATGGGAAAAACAATAATTTTACTTAAGGAAAGTGAAAAAAACGTCCCCAGAGCGACACCGAAAATACCATAGTAACGTACAAGCACAAGACTGAGAAATAAATTTGTAATACCTTCAATAAGATTTAGCAGTGCAAGGAATTGATGTTTTGATGTAGCATAGAGAAATGAATGAGCAGGGGTTTGCCAAAGGAAAGACAAAACGCTTAGAACCAGAACAACAAGACAAGGGTATGCATCAAGATAATCTTCCCCCATCCACCGCTCGATGAAAGGACTTCCCCAGGCAACCATGCCAAAACCGATAAAGGTTGATATTGCAACGGATATTCTTGTAGCGAAAAAAACGGTTTCTTTTATTTCTTCATGTGTTTTTTCAACTTCCTGGCGACTGAAAAGAGGATTAAAAACTGACATAACAGTTCCAAGCAATTGATTAAAATAGAAAATCAAGGTACTGGCGATGCTATAATGAGTAACCGCAGACAAAGAGAGAAATGATGCAATCACAAAGGCATCAATATGAAATCTTAATTGATTTGCTACTTGTGAAATCATTATAAAAAAACTGTAAGAAAAAAGTGTAGAGGCAATATCACGATTAAAACTCTTTTTCTCAAACCTTAAGGCTGGTAATTTTTTTCTGGCATAGTACCAATACAACATATTGGAGGCTGAAGCAGTGAAAAAAGAGATCCATGCTAAAGCAAGAATTTTGTATCCGGCGTTTAAAGCCAATACAATGAGAGCTGTTCGGAAAATTAAGGCTGCTATCTGCACAAGGGAAACAATGTGAAAATTCATCTGGGCATGAAGTGTTCCGATAAAAATACGAGCCAGAAATGAGAGGGCCATATTAAAGCCAAGGATAAGGATTACTTTTCTAAAAAGTGGAATCTCCTCCGGATTTGTCATTATCCATGGAGATATAAAAACAATAATAACCGTAACAAAGAGAGCAACACATCCTATTCCCAAGAATATGGGAACAGCCGTGTTATATACCTGTTTTATTTTCTGATCATCACCGGACCCCAAAGCACCTGCAATATGACGATTCACAGCAAGTGTTAATCCAAAATCCAGCAACCCATAATAGCCGATAAAAACTCCTACAATAGTCCAGAACCCATAAAGTCTGTCACCAAGGGTATGGATAATAAAAGGAGATAGAAAAAACGCTACTAAAATCTGGGTAGCAAAATTTATAACACGTAATGCTGAGCCGGAAAGTAACTTATGACCTACTGATGGCATACGGTTTCCACAAAAAAATTAAAAACTATCTTGACTGCCTCCAAGAGAATATAATTCGTTTCCCACAAAACTACCGATGTCTCGCTTAACATCAGCCTCATATCAACTTTTTTTTAAAACGCTTTTATACAAGCGAATATAGCGTTGCGTTTCAAGTTCCAGAGAATATTCTTCCACAGCAACTTTACGACAATTTTGTCCCATCTGCGCACGAAGTCTGTCATCCTTAAGGAGCTTTATTATTCCCTCACTCATCTCTTTTGTGTCTTCTGCTGCTGCCATATATCCGGTGAAATCATGACGAATTATTTCAGCAAGGGGCCCAATATTATGTGAAACAACAGGGGTTCCACAGGCGAAGCTTTCAAGAACCACCTGACCAAAAGTTTCTGCCCGGGAAGGGAACAAAAACAGGTCTGCAGCAGAAAAGGCTACAGCCTTTAAACGTGAATTGCCCACATAATCCAAATGGACGGTCTGTATACCAATGCCCTCTGTGAGTTCCTCCCCCTTCCTACCAAAAGTAAGAAAAACGATTTCCGATTTTAAGGTTTTGGGGAGTGATTCAAGGACCTTCAACACCAAATCGCCACCTTTTTGTATTGAACTCAGACTGTTTGCAGCAAACATTATTATCTTCTTTCCCGGAGGTATGCCCAAAGCGTATTTGCACCTCTCTGGATCCAGAGGTTTCAAGGTTTCACTGTCAATTCCATTGGGAATATGATGTATTGGGAAACGTTTAAGCATCCCTTGCCGAGCTTGGTCTGCAACCCATTGGCTCAACGCCACCATGGTGATATTAGAATTTGTAAAGGCCCAATTTTTAAACTTCCACTCCCATTTAGTTGCATCTCTTTTTACTGGTGGATAATAATGCAGACCAGGGCAGTGGCCGCAACCATTTTTCCAGCGGTTACAATTAAAAAAAAAAGCGCAATGTCCGGTAAAGGCCCATAAGTCACGCAAGGTGAAAATAGTTGGCTTTGCAGCCGTAATTTGAGGAAGAGCAAGGTAGCTGAGAAAACCGCTATGAATTCCGTGAAAATTTAAAATATCAGTTTTTCTGAATGAAGGGTGTTTGATCAAATTCCATGAGCTTATGCGATGAATATCATTGAGACCCACTGCAGATGTAAAACGGCCCAAGATTGATTCCAGCCTGCTTGGTAATGGTTTCACATCTACATAAGGGGAGTTACTGGTTTTAAGCTCACACAAAATACGTGAATCAATACCAGCCTTGCGCAAATTAGTGTGAAGACGATACATAGAACCGGCGCCACCACCTGCAACGGCGGGAGAATCACCTTTCCAGAGATGAAGTACTTTTGTCATATTGGGATTTTCCTTATTCAATTCGAAACTGTAAAAACATCACTGATCAACTCAGAACTACCATCAGTCAAATTAATCAATACACTGATCTCATGCTGGCCATCGGCGAGTTGAGTCGTATCGTAAGGAAGGCCCCCATCTGCGGCTGATCCCGCAAAATCATAAGGTGCATACCCTTCAGTCCTCACCTCGACTCCGTCGAGAAAAAAAACAACCTGGCTTACTCCGTCATCGGGACCGGTAAAGACATATATCTCTCCGGAGACGGTGCTACCTTCAAGGGTCACTGCACCGGAACGATCTGAGGTAGTGGAAATCAGCAGGCTGTATACACTGCCACCAATGCTGGTAACACTATAACGTACTGCAATGGTAGCATTGGCATAGCCTTCAGCTACTGCCGTGATGGTGGCATTATATACTCCAGGAGCAAGAGTTGAATCTGTCACAGCTACTGTTATTGCTGCCGGACTGGTTCCAGTGACTGGAGAAACTGTCAGCCAGCTTGCACTGGGGGCCAGCGTAAAATCTACCCCTATCAAATCAGAGGTATCCAGATTAATAATCTGATCGGCAGGTAAGCTCCCCTCTTCTGAACTAAGAACAATACTGCTGCTATCAAAAACCAGTGCAATAATATTGTTATTTACGATAAATGTATTGCTGATCAACTCAGAACTACCATCAGTCAAATTAATCAATACACTGATCTCATGCTGGCCATCGGCGAGTTGAGTCGTATCGTAAGGAAGGCCCCCATCTGCGGCTGATCCCGCAAAATCATAAGGTGCATACCCTTCAGTCCTCACCTCGACTCCGTCGAGAAAAAAAACAACCTGGCTTACTCCGTCATCGGGACCGGTAAAGACATATATCTCTCCGGAGACGGTGCTACCTTCAAGGGTCACTGCACCGGAACGATCTGAGGTAGTGGAAATCAGCAGGCTGTATACACTGCCACCAATGCTGGTAACACTATAACGTACTGCAATGGTAGCATTGGCATAGCCTTCAGCTACTGCCGTGATGGTGGCATTATATACTCCAGGAGCAAGAGTTGAATCTGTCACAGCTACTGTTATTGCTGCCGGACTGGTTCCAGTGACTGGAGAAACTGTCAGCCAGCTTGCACTGGGGGCCAGCGTAAAATCTACCCCTATCAAATCAGAGGTATCCAGATTAATAATCTGATCGGCAGGTAAGCTCCCCTCTTCTGAACTAAGAACAATACTGCTGCTATCAAAAACCAGTGCAATAATATTGTTATTTACGATAAATGTATTGCTGATCAACTCAGAACTACCATCCGTCAGTGTAATAAATGCGTTGATCTCATGCTGGCCATCGGCGAGTTGAGTCGTATCGTAAGGAAGGCCCCCTTCTACGGCTGATCCCGCGAAGTCATAAGGCGCATACCCTTCAGCCCTCACCTCGACTCCGTCGAGAGAAAAGACAACCTGGCTTACTCCGTCATCAGGACCGGTAAAGACATATATTTCTCCGGAAACGGTGCTGCCTTCAAGGGTCACTGCGCCGGAACGATCTGAGGTAGTGGAAATCAGCAGACTGTACAAACTGCCACCGATGCTGGTAACACTATAGCTTACTGCAATGCTAGCATTGGCATAGCCATCTGCTATTGCCGTGATGGTGGCATTATATACTCCAGGAGCAAGAGTTGAATCTGTCACGGATACGGCTATTGCTGCCGGGCTGGTTCCAGTTACTGGAGAAACGGTTAGCCAGCTTGCACTGGGGGCCAGCGTAAAATCTGCCCCTGTCAAATCAGAGGTACCCAAATTAACAACCTGCTCTGCCGGAAGGCTGCCCTCTTCTGAGCTAAAAACAATACTGCTGCTATCAAAAACCAGTGCAATAATATTGTTATTTACGATAAATGTATTGCTGATAAACTCAGAACTACCATCCGTCAGTGTAATAAATGCGCTGATCTCATGAGGACCGTCGGCAATCTGACTCGTATCGTAAGGAAGCCCACCATCAGAGGCGGATCCCGCAAAATCAAAAGGTGCGACCCCTTCAATTTTCAACTCAACTCCATCAAGCGAGAAAACCACCTGGCTTACTCCGTCATCGGGACCGGTAAAAACATAAATATCACCGAAAACGTTACTGCCTTCGAGGGACACTGCTCCTGAACGATCTGAGAATGTGGAAAACTGTAAGCTGTAAACACTGCCACCGACACTTGTAACACTATAACTCACTGCGATTGTCGCATTAACATATCCATCTGCAACCGCAGTAATGGTGGCATTATAGACTCCAGGAACAAGAGTTGAATCTGTCACGGATACTGTTATTGCTGCCGGGTTGGTTCCAGTTACTGGAGAAACTGTCAGCCAGCTTGCGCTGGAGGCCAGCGTAAAATCTACCCCGGCCAAATCAGAGGTGTCTAAATAAACAATCTGATCGGCAGGTAGGTTCCCCTCTTCTGAGCTAAAAACGATATCCCAGGGGTCAAGGATTAAACCCGGAAGCAAATTATTCACTATGAAAGTGGAGCTTATGACTTCATTTTGACCACTTGCTAATTTTATCATTGCGGTAATTTCATGCTCCCCATCAGTAAGTTGAATCGTATTAAATGGGCTGTCTCCGGAAAAATCAAAAGGAGCGAAATTCTCCACTCGATAAAGGGCATGATCTATGTAAAAAGTCACCTGATCGACACCAACCTCAGGTGAACTAAACACATACACCTCTCCTGCCAACTCAGCGTCCTGTAAATTCCGGGGACTGGAATGGTCTGGCAGCATCGAAACAAGCAATTGAGAATAGCTGTTATCTGTTGTCACGACAAGAGTAACCTCTAATACAGCATCAACATATCCTGATGAAGATGCTGTTATAAGGGCAGAATAAAGTCCAGGACCCAATGTATTATCGTTAATTGAAACAGTCACTATTGCTGGGGTAATACTCGCATCAGAGGTAATATTTAACCAACTTGCATCAGAAGTAATAGTAAAATCTGATGGGAGTTCATCAAGGGTATCAATGATTACATCCTGCGCCGTGGAAAACTGACCGTCTATGGTTCTGAAATGTAAGAGATCATTTGAAAACGTAAGAACCGGTAAGGGGTTGCTTGTTGGCAGTATTCTTTCCAACGTCGATAACCAAGTATCTGCCATTTTCTCATATCCTGCTTCAGTAGGGTGAAGGTTATCATCCGTGATGTCGTACGGATATAACAGTGCACCTTCCTGATCAACCATAATGATCTTGTCACCATTGGCAACACGTGCCATTGCCATAATCTCAACATTGTTGTTAAAAGCCGCTGTTTCCGGACTATATATCTGCCTGTTAATAATTCTGGCCAGCAGGACAACAATATTTTCACTATAAAGATCGATTTCATTTAAAATATTTTCAACATCAGCAGGGTCAGAATTTACATCATTTGTACCGATATGAAGCAATACAATATCTGCTGGATTGTCAACCAACCATGAATAAATATTTGCAGCGATTTGATCATCTCTCCAGCTGGGATGTCCTTCGTGGTCAGGATCAAAGGTCGGCTCTGCGAGAGATCCTGCCTGTATGCCTCCAACGAATTCAACTGAATAGCCTTTTTTTTGCAGTGTTCTGAAAAGCTGTTGCCGATAGCCTACGATGTAATTTTCATCATCAATTATTGTACTGGTACCTTTAGTAATGGAATCACCAAGGGGCATAATTTTAATCGGTGTTCCGTCATAACAATAGCCAAGGCCAAGCCCTTTCATCCCATCGGTATAATGTTGTGAAATTTCAAAATTGCTTAGAACCCCGTTATAGATTGCTAACTCGTCAAGGTTGCCGCCGTAATTATAATTACCACTCTGCAACCAGCCAATGTTAACAGGAGCAGTAACAGATTGAAATCCAGCCGGATACGTGAACTCCTGGGGTGTACTGTCGAGGGCCCCATCAACAAAGAGACGGGTCTGGTTATTGGCTCCATCTCTGACCAGTACTATATGATGCCAATTTCCATCAACAAGAAGAGTATCCCCAATAAGTGTTTCCACAGGACCGGAACCGATCTTATCGACCAAGGAAAATTCAGTTGTACCCACACTGTTTATCCCTACCCACCATTGCAGCGCGCTGTCTTCCCCATCATCCCTGCCAATAATGACCTCAAGGCCGGCAAAGTCAGCAGCATCTCTTTGTATCCAAAATTCAATGGAAAAACTATCACCTGCATTCCAGTCGAATGCAGCGGCGGCTGCAACATTTATTCCCATGTCGATTCCATCAAAAGACTGAGCATCATTTATGACACCAGAAACAGAGACTGGACACGAATTGGCACAAGTACCGGGATTTGAGGACACATAGTCTTGAAATGGTTCGGTCGCATCATCAAGATGCCAATAAGAAACCATGGTTTCAGGACATTCTTGAGCAAGTAAATTTGCTCCAAAAAATAAAAGATACATAACGCTGAAAAATAATAATATTATTTTTTTTAAATTTTGGTTCATTATCGTTTTATCCCTATTTTAAATAGTAACTTAATGATAATCAAAATAGCAATATGTATACCAGAACGTGAAAGCATTAATTAATCATGTTTTTATGGAAAAAAAATAAATAGGTTAGGAAAAATATTACACAAGTTATGTATTTTTTCTCCTTTTTAAATACTTATTTCTCTAAATAGATCCAATCTTCTTGAACAATTGATTTTGTTCTTCACGCAACCTGTCGCACAATCGACCTTGTGGCAAAATAATATCATCATAAGTAATAGGTCGGTCTATCTGAACATCTCTCTTCAATTTGCACCCTTCGTTCAAACCCATTGGAAGAAGATTTTCTAACTGACATATTTCTGATTTTTCGAGTTCACCATAGCAAGTAAAACCACCAATACCATCTAATATTTCTCCCGCCTTAAGATCTTTTTTGGCCTTGGTAATGACATCGCATACGGGCCCACCGAGGGGAGTTACAGCCGAATCCCTAAATAAAACTGCCCGAGCAGCAGTCAACGGGGCTTCCAGGTGGCAAAGGTGATAAGGAGTATAGAATGTATACAAAGGACCGTCCCCCATCTTATAATACTGCAAATACTGCTGCTGAATTTTGTTTTCATTATATCCCAGCACAAAAACACCACCTCCTGGCTCCGCACCAAGGATATAATCCACAAGCCCTGTCTCCATCATCTGCTCCATAGGAAACAGGTTTATGGCATCGGTAACATGAGAACACTCCGGGCCATACATTCCTCTCCGGCCTACAGTAAAACCTGTGGCATTTGCTATCACAGCCATCTCCATGGATATTTTAGTACCGTCGGCGAACGAGGTTACCATTTGCGGTTTTTGATGAAATTGTTTGGCATATGCTTTTTGGGTCTCAGGAGTCCGGCGGACATCCTGAAGCCCTTTCATATTACCAGCCAGAACCGGTCTGCAACCGATCGACTCGACATAACGGAAAAGATTCATGATCACTCCCGGCTGGTCACCATCGGCATTGGTATACACTACGCCTTCTTTTTCAGCATATTGTTTTAGAACCGGCCCAACGGTCGCATCAAGCTCGGCATTCATCAAAACGACATGTTTTTTATGTCTAATGGCTCCGAGAACAACCCCAGCACTATATTCGACATGACCGGTTGATTCAATAATAACATCAATGTTTTCTGCCTGATACAATATGGATGCATCCGTAGCAACAGCATAGCGATTATTTACAATACAGTCTTCAAGCTGTTCGGCATTGGTTACTTTGGAAATTGATATATCCACACCGGCCTGTTTATAGGCCCGTTCCGCTCCAGGCAGAGTACGGTTGGCCACTCCGGCAAGGCGCATTCCTGGAACAGAGAGAAGAATTTGCAGGGCTATGCCACGCCCCATAAATCCTGCTCCTATTAAGCCCACTTGAATCGGTCTGTTTTCTGCCCGCCTTTTTTTCAATGCTGTATCAATAAGAATCATAATTATCTCATGTAAAGATTAGTAGTCTACGGAAAAGTTAAAACTTTTCCAGTAATCATGCCATACCCTTTCAGGCAAATGTTTTACGTTCATTTAAATAAAACAATACCTTTTCGACTGAAGCTAAATCACGCTTGCGCTGATAAATATCTATTCTTTCCAACTCTGTATGGATCAAGTCGCTCCTTATTGCCCTTAAAGTTCCCTGCGAATGGATAACTTCTTCCTGCCAGGACATGGCAACTGCTGGATAGCTATAGATCCGTAACTGGGGATACTCCCTTATTGCAATGGTCACAGCAGTCATAACCGCTCTGAGTTGCTGGAATGGCGGCGCAACCACGAATAACGAATGATACCCACGTTGTTGTGCATATCTGACCAGAGCTTCCGACTCAATCAGTGTATTAAGAGCTTCTCTTTCTCCAATCTCCACCCCTTCAATATGTCCTGGGGAAAGTCCTAATTCCTGTAAACGCTCACTCCATTTAGCAAAACCAGGATAACCACTCTTCGCACTTGAATTTAAAATAAAAACTTTTGAAGTCAGGGAGTTATCAAGAAGAGTAAGAGCTGCCTGGAACAATGATTGTTGGCTGCTTTCAGTTTGACAATAAAGATATGCACCATCGACTGAAGCCGCCGGTCGTGAATCGCAAAGAATCTTGGTAAGGAGTTCGAACAGATTATTCATTTAAAAAATCCGGCCAAATACTGTCTTTTTCTGAAATAAGCAGATTATCGATCTTTGGCCACACTATCTGAAACAGAGGATCATTCCATCGTATTCCACGTTCAACTCCTGGAGTATAAAATTGCGACACCTGATAAAAAACCTCTGCATCGTCACTCAGTGTTAAATACCCATGAGCAAATCCCTGTGGGACGTATAGCATTGTCCGATTTTCAGCGGTCAACTCAACGTCAATCCACTCTTTATAGGAAGAAGACTCAGTCCTTATATCAATAATAACATCAAGAATCGCTCCTGCTGTGCAGCGCACCAACTTGGTCTCTTCGTAAGGATTTTCTTGATAGTGCATTCCACGCAGAGTACCACGGCTTTTATTGTATGAAATATTACACTGCACAAGTTCTGTAACCAGCTCATGTTGCTCGAATTCCTTCTTACAGAAAACCCTGGAAAAAAAACCGCGATTATCCTCTAATCTTTCAGGATATATAATATATGCACCATTTAATTTTGTTTCTTCAAAAATCATTAAAATAAACTCTCATATCTTTTAATTTCATTCCTGGTCTCCTGCAACATATTTTTTCCTTTATCATATGCGGTATACCACTCGACAACCCATTGTAACGCCATGGAAAGATTCAGCACAGGAGACCAACCAAGCAGGTTTCTGGACTTGGAGCAGTCAAGTTTTAAATATGTGGCCTCGTGAGGCTGCGGATCTGAGCTGGTTTCCCATTGTAATCGTCCCTCGCATAAACTGGATAGCTGTTCAGCAATCCAGGAAACCGGGCGGGCATCAGTGTCGTTAGCACCAAAATTCCAGCCCCCCTCAAAGATGCTTCCCTGGTTCCACAACTTTTCCGCAAGCATTAAGTAACCGGCTAAAGGCTCAAGAACATGCTGCCAAGGCCTGATTGCTTCTGGATAACGAATAACGGCTTTTCGCTTATCAAGAAAGGCCTGCATAAGGTCCGGCACCAATCGATCCTTTGCCCAATCACCTCCACATATAACATTCCCGGCTCTTACAGTCGCCAAATAGATGGGTTGCTTTTGGTTTTCAGAGGCATTTGAAAAAAAAGAACGCCGAAATGCAGATGCTACCAATTCTGAACATCCCTTGCTGCTCGAGTAGGGATCATATCCACCCATGGCTTCATTTTCTCTATAGCCCCAATGCCATTCGCGATTCTCGTAACATTTGTCGGACGTGACCGCAACTATCACGCGAACACTCTCCACATAGCGAGCAGCTTCCAAAACCTTAACCGTTCCCATTACATTGGTATCATAGGTTTCAACCGGATTAAGGTATGACTCACGAACTAATGCCTGGGCAGCCATATGTATTATGATTTCCGGTTGGTACTTTTCGTACACACTTTGTAAATGCTTTAAATCACGAATGTCACCATGAATTGAGACAATTTCCTTACCAATATTGCTCACTTCAAACAGGCTTTGTAGGGAGGGGGGATCGAGAGCATAACCAATGACCTTTGCCCCCAAACTATGGAGCCATATCGAGAGCCAACTCCCCTTGATACCGGTGTGACCTGTGATAAGCACTTTTTTGTTTTTCCAGAAATTTTTGTTCATTCCCAAACCTTCCAAGGGGCGTTTCCTGTTTGCCAGATCTCCTCTAACACCATTTTGTCACGCAGGGTATCCATAGCCTGCCAAAAACCAGTATGTCTAAAAGCTGCAAGTTTGCCCTCCTGGGCCAATTGCTCCAAAGGCGCCTTTTCCCAGCTAGTTTGATCATTTTCTATATAATTCAGCACTTCAGGCTCAAGAACAAAAAAACCTCCATTAATCCAGGCACCATCCCCAGAAGGTTTTTCATAAAACCTTGAAATTTTTGTCTTTTCCCTATCAAAATGAAAACTTCCATATCTGCCAGGCGGTTGTACTGCGGTCAGAGTTGCCAACACCTTCTGCTGTTTATGAAAATCGACAAGTTTGCCGATATCAACATTCGCAACACCATCACCATAAGTGAGACAAAAGGTTTCGTCATCAAGATAATCTTTCACCCGTTTGAGACGACCACCAGTCATGGAATCTGCTCCGGTATCAACTAAGGTAACTCTCCATGGTTCGACATCATTTTTATGGATTGTCATTTTGTTTTCTTTCATGTCAAACGTAACATCAGACCAATTTTTATAATAATTAGCAAAATACTCTTTTAAAATATGCCCCTTATATCCGCAACAAATAATAAAATTATTTATATCATAGCTGGAGAATATCTTCATAATATGCCAGATAATCGGTAAACCACCTATCTCAACCATTGGCTTTGGCTTAATAGCGCTCTCCTCACTTATTCTCGTTCCAAATCCTCCCGCTAGAATGACAGCCTTCATCTTGTAATCTCCATTGTTATAATTTTTCTTCGTCCACATCATGTCCTGATATATTATACTATCTTTGGCTAATATAATAACTTACAATGCTTGTTGTACATATGGAAGTAAGTCTTCTAAAAAATCAATTAAAAGAGATTCTGTTGCTGCCTCATTTCCTGGAGCCAGTGCTGTGGAAATTCTGATAAGAGATCCTCTAGTATCATTCCTGGAAAGCTTGTTAGCAGCTATACTCAATCTCATTTTAATATAATTACTGCCCATAAACTGGCCTGACTTAAAAAAATAGTATGTTAAAGTTTTTCCTGTTGTTCTCATTGCGATTATCTCAGCGATATCAAAGGTTTTTTGTTTAGCGTTTGAAAATAAAGTTATCGTTTTATTTTTTTTCGTTGTAAGCTCTCCTCTCCCGCCAAGACAGGCTTCGGGTGTGTGGAAACCTACCCTTGTATCATTGTAATGGACTACAGATAGAAAAACATTGCCCCCACTCTCTGCAGTGAATGACCTGTGAATAATGGCTCTGGTCTCAAGTATATCATAAACTGTTTCATCCAGTTGAAAATCCTGGCCCTTCCATTTGCCAAACTGCATGGGCATTTTCTGTAAAATAGAAAGACCGGCTTCATCGTCCTGTGAAGAATTATACTGTAGAATATTGCTCACAAA
>JADGFI010000061.1 GCA_016743945.1 Desulfobacteraceae bacterium | reverse complement strand
CTCCCTTATATAAAATAAAAAAAATTAATTTTAGTTTACAGTAGTAGTTTTTCAAAATTAACCCCCTCACCCATTGACCAGCCGGGTGGTGGTTAAAATGTTCTCAAAAACTTTGTTTACATGATTTACATTGGCGCCCCTTGCCTGAAAATTCGCTTCTTGTTGACAGACACTAGGCAAGCCCCTATAGTGCTGTTTTCAATTGATTCTTTTTTTTGGAGGGGAGGCTTTTTCAAAATTGTTGGGGGATGACACGCCATTATCGGAATTGTTAAAAAAGCATCGAAAATTATTTTCCAGCATGCCCTCCCCATGGGTGGATGGGGGAGCATATAAGGGCAAATTCATACAAGAGTGCCACACCCTGTTTTCCGACAAAAAAATCATTGCCTTTGAACCCATTCCCCACCGGGCCAGAAAACTTGCAAAAAAATATGGTTCCGGGCCGGGAAAATTTAAGGTCCATGCCCTGGTCTTGGGGGCAAGCAAAAAAAACATTGATTTTCATATCCGAAAAGGAAATCCCTTTTCATCGGTTTTATCCCATACCCCCCTGTTAAGGTCAATCCATGGTTCCCGGACCCGGATAGAAGAAACCATCAGAACCTTTCAGGTTCGGCTGGACAAAACGATTCAAACGCCTCCCGGAATGGTTAAACTGGATGTACAGGGAAGTGAAAAGGAAGCGCTTATAGGATGTTCATCCTTTTTGCAACAGATCCACGGGATAGTGATTGAAATGTCCCAGCAGGAACGGTATAAAGGCCAGGCCCTGGCAGATGAGCTTGAAGCCTGGCTTTTAACCCGGAAATTTATCTGCCAAGACAAGATTGCCCACAACGGCCACGAAAAAAACAGGGTGTGGGACGCCTTTTTTGTAAATACACATTTTTTCAAGGGCCTGCATGGACAAAGATGAAATCCCCGTTACCCGGCGTCCCTTAAGTTTCTGGTATTTAAAAGGCGGAAAGGGAATTCAGTTCGGCATTGTTGCGGCAAGTCTGGCAGCGGCCATCGTCCGGGTTCTGCCCATTGAGTTTCAGCGGCTGATTGTCAATGAGGCCATCCAGAAAAAACAGATCGATTCTCTCTACCTGTACTGCGCCGGTTTTGTCATCAGCGCCCTTACAGGGCTATTGCTTAAATACGGGATATTGTTTATGCAAAATATCCTGGGCGAACGGATTTTAATGAAGATGCGCAATGATTTTTTTAACCACGCATTGATCCTGCCCTGGAAATTTTATTTAAATAACCGGCCCGGAGAGATCGTCACCCCTTTGATCAACTACCTGGGACCGGTGGGGGATTACCTGGGAACCGCCTGGGCACTTCCCCTGACCAATATCCTCACCCTTTTGGCCATGGCTGGATATCTTGCCAGCATCAACCCCCTTTTGGCCCTGCTTTCCATGATGGTATACCCCATGGCACTTCTGCTGCTGCCCAAAATTCAGAAAATGGCCAACCAGTCCAACCGGAAACGGTTACGCCTGGGACAAACCCTGAGTGGTAAAATCGTAGAAACCTTTTCAGGGATTGAGGATATCCAGGCCCATTCAGGCTATGCCATGGAAGGCAAAATTTTTTCCACCCTGACCAATCAATTGCGCCGGGCCAGAATCCGATGGAGACTGTTTAAACTGGGGGGCAAAATTACCAATAATTTTTTTATTAACCTGAGCCCGTTTTTCTTTCTTCTGGGGGGCGGAATCTATGCCATCAACGGTCAGCTTAATATGGGAGAATTATTGGCATTCCTATCGGCCCAGGCATTGATGTTTTCACCCTGGACGGAATTAATGAACCATCTTCAGGTCCAGCAGGATGCATCGGTTCAATACAAGCGGGTCCAGGCTTTTTTTGATCATCCCCCGGCCCAGGTGGCAGCCAAGGTCGGATCCGTGCCTAAGCTCAAGGGAAAATTTTACATCCAGTCCCTGGTTTTGGACTCAGACAAGGGCACTAGGATACTGGACAATATTTCACTGACCATTGAACCTGGGAAACTAACCGTTCTGGTGGGCCGGTCCGGCAGCGGTAAAAGCATGCTACTGCGGTGCCTGGCCGGGAAAATCCGCAATTACAGCGGCCGTATTCTGGCAGATGGACAGGATCTGAAAAACCTGACAAACCACGATCTGGCCGCATCCATGGGGGGGGTCTCCCAGGCGCCCTATATGTTTGACGGCACCTTCCAAGATAACCTGCTTTATCCCCTGCGTTGCCTGGATCCTGCAAATAATCCGCCGCTGGATGATATGATTCTGGCCATCCAGCAGGCAGGGCTCTATCCGGATCTTCTCTTGTTCGGGTTGAACAGAACCTTGGATGAAGCGTTTCTAACCCCCTTAAGCCAGGAAATCCTCCAGATGCGCCGGGTGATTCGAAAAGAAGCCTCATTGGAACTGGCTGGCCACCTGGACTTTTTTGATGATGGGGATCAAACCCCTGTATTTTGCGGGCACACCCTTCTGGAAAACATTCTGGGCGGAAAGCTTTTGGCCAAGGACACCACGGCGACAATGGCATGGCTGCCCCGGATCACTCCGATGCTCATGGCCCACGACCTGTTGGAAACAACGGTCAGTGCCGGCCTCCAATACCGGATCGGCTCAAAGGGAGAACGACTTTCCGGGGGCCAACGGCAGCGGCTGGCACTTTCGGCTATTTTGCTGAAGCAGCCCAGAATTTTTCTTCTGGACGAAGTGGGGTCCGGGCTGGATCATCATTCCCGGGCCCGGGTGGCACAACTTTACAACCGCCTGAAAGGAACCCATACCATTATTGCCGTGGAGCATAACCTGGAACAGATCAACCATTTTGACCAGATTGCGGTCATGGACCAGGGTCAGCTCAAAGAAACCGGCAGTTTTGATGAACTCATGGCCCGAAAAGGTCTCTTCCACGAAATGATCACCTCTTTTAAAAATTCAAATTCTTCGGATTCAAAATGAGAACAGAGATTCAAAATTTTGTCACAAGCCTTGAAAAAATTGGGTCCCAAAGGATCTGGCGAAGGGTCACGGACAAGGACGGCAAAACCATTTTTCCAGGGATCGGTTACATGGAAGACGGACTGGCTGCCCCTTCCGGCATTGAGTTTACGGGCCGAACCGTGGCCGACCTGGGATGCAACATGGGATACTACTCCTTCCTGGCCCATGGGGAAGGGGCATTGAGAGTTGACGGATATGATGACAATTTTGATATCATAGGGGCCGCCCGCAGGTTAGCCCAGATCAAGCAAACCCCGGGGGTTTCATTTTTCTGCCGGAATATCCAGGACCCGCCCCCCCAAACATATGATATTGCCATGCTGGTGGATTTTATCGGAAAAACCATTCTGGCCAAAGGACTATTGAACCCCTTTTTGGACGGACTGGCCCGATATTCCAACCAGATGCTGGTCCTAAGTGTTCGGCGGACCTACCGGATTAAAAATGACCTGGGCACCACCGAAGCGGATCTGGCCAAATGGTACGGGCACCGAGACATTCAAGGAAACAGATTTCGGCTGTTGGATCATATTGCCCGGTATTTTTCAAATCAATGGCAGATGCTGCCCCTGTTTGAACAGGATATAAATAAACCCGAACATTCCAAGGTGGTGGCCCGGTTTGTTCCCCTGGATTCCCCCCACCCCCAAGAGCCAGAAAATATCCCCCGATGAAACAAGAGTTCACCATTCTGATGTATTCCCACGACACCTACGGCCTTGGCCATATCCGCCGGACCCTTGCCATTGCAAAGGCCCTGGCGGCAAAAGCCACCCATATCCTCATCATTACCGGATCCCCCTTGGCCGGTCAATTTTCCCTGCCCAGGGGCGTGGATTTTATCCGCATACCCGGCATGGTCAAAACAGAAGAGGGGGACTATCTGCCTTCCAACGGGGGAATCTCCAGGGAAAAGGTGATGAAAATTCGCACCCAGCTCATCCTTGCCACCATCAAAAATCTTGAACCCGATCTGTTCATTGTGGACAAGGAACCCCTTGGATTAAAAAAAGAGGTGCTTCCCGGACTTGTATGGATCCAAAATTATTTGCCCCGAACCAGATCAATCCTGGGACTTCGGGATGTCATGGATGAGGCTTCCATTGTAAAAGCAAATTGGAAGGAAAAAAAAATTTTTAAGTACCTGGCCCGCCTGTATTCGGAAATATGGGTATATGGAGAAAAAAAAATTTACAATCCCATTGTGGAATATGAGATCCCTGAAGTGATCCAAAAAAAAATACAATTTACCGGTTATATTCAAAGGGAACTTCCCCAGGGTCAGGAGTTGCCCCAATCCTTAGTATCCCCCGGTCCACGGCCCCGGGTTCTGGTGACCATCGGCGGCGGTAAGGATGGGTTTCCCCTGCTGGATGCAAGCCTTAAGATTGTGGAACATGCCAAAAAACCTCTTTTTTTTGATCTGGTGCTGGTGGCAGGCCCCTTTCTTGAGGACCAGGTATTTCAACTCCTGGTTCAACGGGCCAAAATGGTGGGGGTCCCCCTCTTTCGATTCTTTGATCCCTTGACCTCCCTCATGGCTGCCAGCGATTCTTTGGTCTGCATGGGTGGATACAACACTCTGTGTGAAGCTCTTTCATCCCACATCCCCACCCTGGTCGTTCCCAGGGAAACCCCAAGAAAAGAGCAGTTCATCCGGGCCAGGGCCCTTCGAGAAAACGATTTGCTGGAATTTATTGTGTGGGACCAATTGACCCCAGGGCTGTTGGAACAGAAAATAGATGAGGTGCTGGCCCTTTCCACCCATTTTAAAGCGTGTATGACCGCCTTTAAAATGACCGGCCTCGAAAAAATTCTGGAACGGGTGGATGGGTTAAAGGCGGACGGGTTAAAGACGGCTGGATTCAAAGGAGATCTTTTACAATGAAAAAAAAAATGTCCGTGGTCTGTTTTCTTCTCAAAGGCTACCCCAGAATCTCGGAAACCTTTATTTCCAATGAGATCCTGGAACTTGAACGCCTGGGATTTAAGATCCACATCATTTCCATGCGGCACCCAAGGGAAAGTTTCGCCCATGACCATATCCGAAAGATAAGAGCCCGGGTGGATTATCTGCCCTCGCGTATAAGGCCCCATCTCAAGGTATTGCTGACCCACAATTTACACCTGCTTGTTCAAGCGCCACGGCGCTATGGCCGGGCCCTGAGAAAAGCCCTGATACGGTGGATGCGGACCCGCAAATCCGCCACCTTCAAGCATTTGTTGCAGGCCGGATACCTGGTGGATCACCTGCTGCCCGGCAGCAATATTGTCCATTTTCATGCCCATTTTGCCCATTCCCCCACCTCGGTGGCCCTGTTTGCCAGTATTTTGTCGGGCACCCCCTTCAGTTTTTTTGCCCATGCCAAGGATATTTACACCCAGGATATCCGGCAGCTCAGGGAAAAAATGGATATGGCCGCCTTTGTGATGACCTGCACCCGGTACAACCAAAACACCCTGACAGCCATTGGATCTCAAACGCCGGTTGACTGTGTTTACCACGGCATCAACCTGGCCTATTTTTTCCTGCCCCAAAAAGCCAAAATCCCCTGTCCGCCCTATCGGCTTCTCACCGTGGCCAGGTTCACCGAAAAAAAAGGGCTGGACCTGGTGATCCGGGCCATGGCCCTGTTAAAGCAAAGGGGAATCGATTTTTCCCACACCATCATCGGCGAGGGGGATGAACGAAAATGTCTGGAACAACAGATCCACGCCCTGGGTCTTGAACATCGGATCACCCTCACCGGTACCCTAACCCATGCCGCGGTGATTGGTCACTATACAAGAGCTGACCTGTTCCTCCTGGGCTGCCGCATTGCCGGCAACGGGGACAGGGACGGCATCCCCAACGTAATCGCCGAGAGCATGGCCATGGGGGTGCCGGTGGTGGCCCCGAAAATATCCGGCATCCCGGAGCTGTTGGTTCATGAACAGACAGGGCTGCTGGTGGTGCCGGAAGATCCAGAGGCCCTGGCCCGGGCCTGCGAACGCTTGCTCCTGGATCACCCTTTTCGGCAACGGGTGATCAAAACCGCCCGAAAAAAGGTGGAAGACTGCTTTGACAATAAACGTCTGATCCCGGATTTGGCCCGAATTTATGCCCGGGGTATGAAGCTGTGTCCGCTTCCAAAGGCTTCGAGGCCCCAAATGCCCCCAGGGAAAGAAGACAGATGAAAATTGCCTTTTATGCCCCCTTTAAGCCCATGGATCACCCCGTCCCCTCGGGAGACCGTACCATTGCAAGGGGGATTGTCCGGTTTCTACGAGTGAAAGGACATGATGTTCAGGTGCAAAGCCGGCTTCGGACCCGGTGGATTTTCAATACCCCCCGGGCCTGGCCCGGGGCGGTAAAACAGCTGCTGATCTGCCTTATCCGGTTGAAAAAAAAACGTCCCGATCTCTGGCTCACCTATCACACCTATTACAAGGCGCCAGATGTGCTGGGCCCTTTGGTATGCATTTTCCTGAACATCCCCTACGCCATTTTCGGGGCCAGTTATGCCACAAAAAAAAGGAAACAGGTGAACACCTTTTTGGGGTTTTATCTGAACCGGTTTGCCCTGACCCGGGCCACCCGGGTATTTACCAACAGCCGCCGGGACTTTAAAAACCTTAAACGGCTGCTGCCGGGCAAACGCCTGGTTTATATTCGGCCGGGTATCGACCCTGAACCCTATGCCAGGCAAGCCAATCGTTCCCAGGTTCTTGCCAGGGCTAAAAGACCGGTTATCCTCACCGCCGCCATGTTCCGAAAAGATGTTAAAACCCTGGGACTGCTCTGGCTGATCCGGTGCTGTGGACAATTGGCAGCAAGGGGCATTGACTTTGAGCTGGTCGTCGCCGGTGACGGCAAACGACGGAAAGACCTGGAAAGATGGGCCCGATTTCATCTGCCCGGTCGCCATCGATTTCTGGGCCGCCTCGCCCTGGAAAAGATGCCGCATTTTTATGCCCTGGGCGACCTGTTCGCCTTCCCCGGGATCAATGAGTCCCTGGGCATGGTGTTTCTGGAAGCCCAGGCAAGCTGTCTGCCGGTTCTGGCTTTTGATACCGGCGGTATTTCCGGGGTGGTGGCCCGGGGAAGAACAGGATATTTGACATCTCCCTTTGACACAAACGCCTTTGCCGCTGCCCTGGAACGTATGGTCACGGATCTGCCCCGAACAAGGCTGATGGGGCAGTGCGCCAGGGCCCATGTCCGTGAACACCATGATCTGGGGCAGACCTATGAAAGATTAAACGCCTGCCTTGAAGGGATGGTGTCGTGACAACCCTGTGCAGCCTCGTCCGCCACGGGCTTACGGCCTGGAACTTTGAAAAACGGCTCCAGGGAACAGCGGATATCCCCCTGTGCGAACAGGGACGTGCCCAGGTGGTCTCTTGGGAACCGGTCCTCAGCCAAGAAAAAATTGAGCATATTGTGTCAAGCCCCCTGAAAAGAAGTCAGGAGACCGCAACCCTCATTGGCCGATTTCTCAATGTCGGAATAACCCTGGTGCCGGACCTCCGGGAGCAGGATTTTGGCAGCTGGCAGGGGATGACCCTGGGACAGATCACCGCTCGATTCCCCACGGCCCTGGCGGACCAGGAGAAAAAAGGGTGGCAATTTTGCCCGCCCGGCGGAGAAGCAAGATTTCGGGTGGCAAAACGGGCGGTCACCGCACTGGAACAATTGGGACGCGATTTCAAAGATCAATCCCTACTGGTGGTCACCCACCAAAGCGTCATCAAAGCCCTGGTCTATCATCTGCTGAACAAAAAATTTATTCCCCAGGACCCGGTCATCCTGCATCCTTGTCATCTCCACAGGATAAAGGCCTCCCCCGCCCTTGATCTATTAATCCCCAACGCCCTGGATCTGATGCCGGACAAGGGGAAAAAAAAGGTTGTCCCATGAAGATTTTGATCTATTGCCAGCATGTCCTGGGAATGGGACATTTTTTCAGAACCCTGGAAATTGCCAGAACTTTTGCCTCCCATACCGTCATTCTGGTGACCGGCGGGGGGGATATTCCTGTCCAATTGCCCGCCTTTATCCGACAGATTTGCCTGCCCGGCCTCATGATGGACCAAAGTTTTTCCGCCCTGCACAGCCTTCTGCCGGGCAAAACGATTGATCAGATCAAAGAGGAACGCCAAAAAATACTCTGGGACCTGTTTGAAACACAACAGCCCGATCTTTTCCTGGTAGAGCTGTATCCCTTCGGCAGGAAAGCCTTTCGCTTTGAGTTGGACCCTTTACTGGAAAAAATCCGGAAAAATAACACCCGGAAAGATAAAACC
Source organism: Desulfobacteraceae bacterium (assembly GCA_016743945.1). Lineage (GTDB taxonomy): Bacteria > Desulfobacterota > Desulfobacteria > Desulfobacterales > Desulfobacteraceae > NBML01. Next base: position 6,494 of record JADGFI010000061.1, on the reverse strand, counting down.
TGCAAGGTTTTCTGCAGCCTGAGGGATATCCTGGTGGAAAAAATCGACCGGGCCGTCTATGAAGCCCGGGTGACACAAACCCTGAACCAATCGTTCGACGCCCTGTTGATTCATTCCGATCCTGAAGCGGTGAAGCTGGAGTCCTGTTTTTCATCCATGGCGACCATCCGGATCCCGGTGGTGTATACCGGGTTTGTCACCCCCTTTCCAGACCCTGGTAAACGCGACGGCATCCGACGTTCATTGGGGGTCTCTCCCAAAGAGTCGTTGGTGGTGGTCAGTGCCGGGGGGGGCAATGTGGGGGGGGACTTGTTGGTGGCAACAGGCCTTGCCCATGAATTTTTGGAGACCCGGGCAAGTGTGAAGATGCTTCTGATCACAGGCCCATACATGGATGACCGTGAAAGAAATCAGATAAAAGCATTGGCAACCGAAAATATCCGGGTTGTTGAATTTTACCCGGAATTTGTTTCCCTGCTCCATGCCGCAGACCTTTCCGTCAGCATGGGCGGGTACAATACCCTGATGAATTGTCTGGCAGCCCGGGTGCCGGCCCTTATAATGCCCTTTGATCAAAATCGGGAACAAAAAATGCGAATGGACCGGCTCCATTCCTACGGAGCGCTGTTTTTGCTTGCAAGACAGGAGATTAAACCCGCTGTTCTTGCCCGCCGTATCCAGGAACGCCTGGATAAACAGCAACAAAACAGCCGACCCTCTACCATACTTGATCTTACAGGGGCGGCCAGAACCTATGATTGGGTGATGGAACAATTTTTACCATGACCGCCCGTTTGTCTGAATCCATAAAAGAGACGGTGCCCCTGTCCATCCGTTGTCGGACCGCCCGGGCCCTGGACGAGGGAATCGGCAATCAAAGCGAGGTCACCCTCTATTTTAGGGCCGATGATCTGGGGGTGCCCGGGAAAAACAGCGCCCTTTTACTGGCCCTGTTCACGCAGCACCAGATGCCCTTGAATCTGGCCGTCGTCCCCGGCTGGCTCACCGCTGCACGTTGGGAGACTTTGGAATACCATGCCGGAAAAAAAAATCCCCTTTTTTGCTGGCACCAGCACGGATGGCGTCATATCAACCATGAACTCCTTGGAAAAAAACAGGAATTCGGCCCTTCCCGGTCACAAGAACTCATTGAGCAGGACCTGGCAAAGGGGGCTCAAAAGCTTGCCGCCCTGGTGGGCCAGGGGATAAGTCCTGTGTTTACCCCTCCCTGGAACCGCTGCTGTGACAGGACATTGTCTGTTCTGAAAAATTTGGGGTTTAAAGCTGTCTCCATGGATAGGGATAGCAATCCATCCCCGGGCCCGGGGCTATTGGAATTGCCAGTCCATGTGGATCTTCATACCCGAAAGGCAGCAGATTCCGAACAGGGATGGCAGTTTCTGTTTGATGATCTGGTCAAGGGGCTTGGTTCAGGGCAATGCGGCATCATGGTTCACCACAGAAAGATGACGGCCCCAGCCTTTTCTTTTCTCTCATTTTTGATCCAAGAAATCAATTTCCGCAAAAAAATATCCCCTCTGACATTTGACGCTTTGATTGCCCGGAAAGAAAGGCGAGACGGGGGCAAGAAATGAACAAAAAAAAAATACAGCACCAGGGCAAATGGGCCCTGGTGCTGTTGATCTTTTTTGTGTTTTTTTCAAGTCCGGCCCGGGCCGCGGACTGGCGGTTCTATGGCATTGCAAAACTGAGAACCGTTGTCCATGAGGTGGACAACAAAGACAACGCACCCGATACCCTGAATTATGCCCAGTATCTTTACAGCAATTCCAAAATTGGCGCCCGGGTGAGAGTCAATGATACCCTCCGGGCCCGATTTGAGTATGGGACTAAAGGCAACGTCAGAAAATTGTGGGGAGAATGGAAATTTGGCGGGGGCAGACTATTGGTGGGACAGGATTATACCCCTATTTATATGGATTATTGCCTGGAAGAGTACGGGGGACTTTCCGGTGGACGTCGGCCGATGATCCAACTTCGATTCAAGGGATTCAAGATTGCCGCCATCCAGCCCAGGGCCAAAAAATTCGGGACCTCCGGTGTGACAGCCCACACCACCCTGCCCAAACTGGAAGCAAGTTATAATAAGGATATTGACAATGTTTCCATTGAGGTGGCCGGCGGGATCAACGCCTATGAACTTTTGGGCCGGAATCAAACCTATGAAATCAACGCTTATATTTTGGGACTGGGGGTAGAACTTAGGCTGAACCGGGCCTATTTTGCAGGTAATATCTATACCGGTCAAAACCTGACCCCCTATGGGATGATCATTGCCACGGACGGAAATCCCGCCATTACCGACGGCCAGGTCCGGAACAACCAGGGATTCGGGTTTGTTTTTCTGGGCCGGTACTATTTCAATGACCAATGGATGGTGGAAGCGGGATTAGGGCAACAGGAATCATGCCTGGAACAGGCCCCATCCACCGATGATGCCCAGGCATGTTATCTTCTTTCAAAAATCTATCTATCCGAAAATTTCTGTCTCATTCCTGAAATCGGTATCATCGACCAACTGCACGACACAATGGGAAATAAAGGACCCAGAACCTTCTATTACGGAATTGAGTGGCGGATCTATTTTTGAAGCGGAAGCACTGAAGAGGATTTCTAAAGCAACCAGCCAGTCAGATTGCCCGGGTGAACACAAGAAAATTTACCTGCCTTTGCTGATATTATGATCATCCTATGGAACTATAATCCTTAATCACCAGGAAATGGAATGCCAGTTCACCAATGCTCCGATTAAAAGGAAAAGACCAGCGGCGATCATGGCATATCCAAACATGTAAAAAACCGCTTTTTGTTGCGACCCTGCCTCTGAAACCAGAATTTGTTCAAGTTCTCCCTTGCTCTCAAGTCGGTCTATCCATGAGGGCTTTTCACTTTTAACAGCCTCAAGATCTGCACTGCCCTCAAACATGGTTCTGTCCATGGGGAAATTGTGGCGGCGCAGATGGGCAATGAAAAAATGAATGATAAAGATATGGGCCATGGCCAGAAATGCCTCGATTCTATGAACCCACAGCGCAACATTTAGCCCCCATCCCGGCATGTATTGAGTGGCAAAAAGGGGAAATGCCATCATTAGCCCGGTTATGCCAATGACCAGCATTCCCCAGAATACGGCCCAGTAATCAAATTTTTCCCAATAGCCCCATCGATCAAATCTGGGCAGTTCCCTGAACCCGATAAACCAGCCGATATGGCAGAAAAAATCGCTTACATCCTTTCCTCTGGGAACGAGTGAATCAGGCCCTACTAAATTGTTGGGAAAGTTGTTCCAATTGATTTTTGTTAATAAATATAATGAGTGAATGATAAATCCACAAATCATGAAAAAGCCCACATATTTGTGGACCACAAGAGCTGCTTCATATCCACCGAATATTCCTGCCAGCCATTTCCCCCAACCGGTATTTAAATAGAGCCGGGAAAGCCCGGTGGCACCAAGCAGCAGAAATGACAGCATCAGCAGAGTATGAAATAATCGTTGTGTTACGGTAAACCGTTTAATTCTATTTTTCTCTGAACTCATTTGTGGCCGCCTCCTTTTCTGGAAAGAAGTTCCCGCAGACCCCATAAGATCGTGTGGGGGAGGAAAACGACAAATGTTCCCACTGCCAGGGCGATCATGATCCAGAAGGCATAAAAAAGAACCGGAAATGTTTGTAAAGTGCCGGCCAGGGAAGGGTTGGGTTCATGGATGATGTACCCGGCATAAGAGGCACTTGCCCCTTCATGGCACTTTGAGCAGACATAGGCATGGCGTCTGATGGGATTCATAGGTGAAAAATAGTGGTTATTGCTTGCAATGGGCTCTCCTCCGTGGCACTGACGGCAGGTTAGATTTGCCCGGACCGTGTGCATGTCCCTTGTCTGTTCAACATGGCATTCTTCACATCGCCTGCGGTTATAGAACTTAATCCCCCGGTGAGAATCAGACAGACGAGATCTATTTCGAATACTTGCCGCAACCGGACTATAGGGGAAGATTCCCTGGCGTAGTCCCGGTATCTCGATAAGTGGCCGCTGCCTTTGAGGCTTGGCTTCATACTCTTCATAATAGCCCGTACTGGCCTCATATTGCTTATACCGCATAAGGCTTGAAGTCACTTCTTCCTGGGCAGTAGTTATGGCTGGAAAAAATGAGAACCCGAATGTCAACAGGAGACCTGTGAGTATGAGCGTACAAATTTTATTTTTTCGCTTCATATCGGACTCCTTAATCTTTTACCTGGTATATTTGTATTCAACAGGATCAACAATCTTACCCGCCGGTTTTGGTAATACGGATAATTTTTTCCACGCAGCCTGGAGTTCCTCCAAATTATCTTTTTTATGTTTATGACAGGTTTGGCAGGAGTTGGGCACTTTGGGATTGTTCATAGTATCTTCGGGCAGTAATGTTACGAATACATGGCTGCGAATGTCCCCTGATTCCGCACTCTTGGCAATCCTGGGCATATGGCACCCCACACAGTTTGCAAAAGAATGAATGGAATGGGCCATATTTGTATTCACCTGGACATGGCACTGGAAGCACTGCATGGAACCGGGTTTGTCCGTCTGGGAACGGGTTTGCGGCATACCGATCTGGTGGACATAATGACAGGAGGTACAGGTAACGCCTTCACTGGCATGCTTGGACTGCTGCCAATCAATAAATTGTTGATGATGCCCCTTGGAGAATTCATTGGCATATACATGTTTTACATCGCCTTTCGCAAAGGAGGTGGATTTGTAATAGGCAGCCAGGGCTTTACCCGGTGCATAACCAACAGGCCATCCCCCGCCTTTTTTCATGGTGGATTTGCCGCGGTTATGACAGGACCCGCAGATTTGTGCGGCTACACCCATGGTCAGCTTGGCCGGATTGACAATGGTCTGTCTCTTTTCAAATACGGCTGTTTTGGGCAGGGCTGCATGCCATGAGCCTTTGCCGTGGCAGGATTCACACCCAACGCCCGGCTCTTTAAAGGTGTTGGTCTCAAGGTCAACACCCGTTGCATGGCACCCCCCGCATTTTAACAGCCAGGGGCGCTGGTCCCAGTCTTGTTCGTGGTAATTCACCCATCGGTGGGTATCTGCATTGTATTGAATGGGAGAAATATAAAAAACATCGTTCTTTTTTACCAGATATCGCTGTTTCCACTGGCTGCCAATGGTGTAGAGGATTTCATCCTTTTTAGGAACATAGATTTTGTCTGCCGGTACTTTTAACTTATCACTCAGCTTTGCCAGGTCTGTTCGTATGGTCTTTTCGTCTATGGGGACGATAATGGCATCTTCGTTGGCCTTGGCATCCTGCAGCATGCGAGAGTGCATGGTCATTTTCCATGAATCATAATGTTCCAGATGACACATTTTGCAGGTGTCGGAACCCACAAATTCCTGGGGTTGTGCGGTGACGGCAGCAACGTCAACGACCTGTTCGTTTCCGCATCCCCAAAAAAACAATGTGAAAATCGCCAGAACGAATATTGTTGCCAAAGATCTCATTTTCATGTTTTCCTCCCTGGTTGGTGTTGACGATCGAATGATCGAATTCCAAGTTAAAAAAAGGATACAAATGAATAGGATGGCTGATTTTGAAATCAATGTTTAGAGAAAGATTAATGTTCAGAGAAAAATCAATGTGTGAATGAAATTCAGTAAACAATGTCCATTCATTGACCTTTTTTCTGTTTACGGGAAATTGATCTTAATGTCAAGAAATAATCAAATATGCATACCCTTTTTGGAATACTGCCACATTATATAAAACGGGCCCATTGCCGGTGGGGAACATTTTTTAAGACATTGGTAAGCAGCCATTCGCCATATTTTACAACCCTTTTCTGATGGCAAGATGGACAAAATTACCTGGGCTTACAAGAGAAATCAAATAAATACTCATGACCGCATTCTTCACAACGTACCCTGGTAAAACCAAAATGGGGGTCACCACAGTTCAGATATTTGTAAATCACAATCATAACATATGTCCGCCAATAGCAATGGAAGTCTTTCCAAGAGAACATGGCGGGAGGAAAAAATATATAGGTCAGGATGTTTTCCCTTCAATTAGAGGACCTGTTATCATCATGGGAGAAGCTTCAATCTCTTCGGCAGACATCAAACTGACCACTCTTTCAAATGAGCTTAAAATCATGAGTTGTTCCCAGTCTTTGATCTTGGAAAATCGCTGGGTGAATATTTTTTGCAAGAGGGGCGGAAGTTCTTTGATGATCTCTTTTCCGGCTTCTGAAAGAGAAAGACTCACAGCCCGCTTGTCATCTTCCCGTTTTATGCGTAGGAGATACCCTTTTTTTTCAAGGCGCTTGGTAATGTCTGTGACGGTTGCCTGGCTAAGGCTTGTGATTTTTGATAAGGGGGTGACCGAAATTTTATCCTGCTTTGAAATTTCCTGAAGCACAATCAGCTGGGGCCCTGTTAACCCAAAGGACTTATTGAGCATCCTGGAATGA
>JADGFI010000060.1 GCA_016743945.1 Desulfobacteraceae bacterium | reverse complement strand
GAGGAACCGGATGCGGGAAAACCGCACGTCCGGGGATGTGTGGGGGGTGTCGGGTAACCGGCATTCCTACCACGACTTGCAAAATGGGTAATGATTATTGGACTAATAGTTTTAGTGTATAAAAAAAAATAATTTGAAGGAATCAATATGAAAACAATACTTTTTTTGAAACTGGCTCTTTCAGGATTACTGTTATCGGGTCTGATCACTACAGTGGTGGCACAGACCACGCAGGACACTTATTTAGGAAAAATTGAATATCAGGACTAGACTTTAACCAAAGCTTCAGCTGCAAAATTGAATCGACAAGTTGATTTACAGCGTGCATCTCAGCTTACGCTTTGGGCCATGCCGATAACCAGTATGTATCAGTCGTACAAGGCTTTAAAAAAGAACTTAGGGTTTAATGATGGAGACACTGTTATCGGTATATACGAAGGATATGATGGTGTTTATCCTTTCATTACAGCAAATGTTACGACACCCTATATTGTATCTATGGTAGATTTATCTGTTACAGGCCCTTTGATTGTTAATATTCCAGAAGGAGGTGTTTTTGGTGTGGCTAATAATGCTTGGCAAGAGCCTATTAAAGAAATTGGTTCTGGGAAAAAAGAGGGCCTTCTTTTTGTTGGACCTGGTCAGGATTATCCGAAAGGTTTTAAAGGTGAAATCATACATAATGATAATTTTATGTTGTTATACTTTTACCGGGTATTGGGTACAGGAGCAGAGGCAGAAAAGCTAAAAACTGCCGTAACCTCTTACAAATTATCTGATGCTGCTAATCCACCGAAAACAAGATTTCTTACTTACAATCCAAAACCGGGAGATAATGTTGTCTTAGGTACCCAGCCTATCGGTATGGAATATTGGGACTTGGCAATGAGTATGTGCAAAAAGAACCTATGGCCGATCGTGATCGCTTTTTCTACGCCTGGCTAAAAGATTTGGGCATTGAGAAAGGAAAACCTTTTAATCCAACAATTTATCAAAAAGAAATCTTGTTCGAAGGTGTAAAAACGGGGATGGCTATGGCTCAAGCCACCGCATTTAATAAAACTAAAGAGAAATTTACTTCATCGCTTTATGGAAATGACTCGGGATGGGAAGATGCTATGGCAGGAATGGATCCTAATCCTCCGGCGGCACTTTTTTGGTCCATTACGGTCTATGACATAGCGAATCGTTTAATCATTCAAAATGATACCAGACGTTCAGATCTCTCTTCACGCTCAGAGGCGTTAGTTACGAATACTGATGGCTCAGTCGATCTGTATTTTGGTCCCGAAGCACCAAAAGGGAATGAAAATAACTGGATTCAGAGCAATAAAGGTCAATCCTTTTTTGTCTATCTGAGATTGTATGGCCCTGAACAGGCTTATTTTGACCAAACGTTCCCAATGAATAAAATCGAGAAAATAAAGTAGAGGAGATTGACAAGAACCGATTCATTTCCCTTCGGATCAATGGTCCACTGGAGCCGTGGTTCGACAAAACTTGGAAGCCGTGTGATTTTGAGCTTGTGGAGTAGTCATCTTCCATTACGACGGGCTTATCGCTGGATTGCAAATGCCAGCTAACGAATAAGGTTAGATTGTGTGAGCGCAGCGAGCCACAATCTGAACCTTTTGTTGGACAAGCCCGGTCACACTATATATAGAAAATAGCTTTTTCGGAGCAAGGCCGCCTGATCAGACGGATGTGGGGCAGGACCGGTTTTTTTTCGAAAAATTGATCTTTGAAATAAATTCATCAAATTATCGAGACAGTTTGAAACAAAAAAGGCTGTTTTTTGCGCGCAGGTAGCGGAAGGTCACCATGCCGTCTTCGCATCGCAGGATATCCTTTTCCTGAATGACTCCCCGGTAAAGATATTTTCCAAGATAGATGGGCCTTGTCACCGTTACTGACGTTTTTGCAATGAACAACCCACTTTTCGGGGCAATTCCCGGGCATAACGACATGAATATGGGGATGATACTTGAGTTCTCGTGAATGCGTATGGAGTATGGTGGTGAACCTGGCTGCTCCGCCAAGTTTTTTGTTGTTCCGGGTGAAAGTTTTCAAAGTATCTTGAACACAATCAAACATTAGGGAATAGACGATTTTCTGATGCCTCCATGCCAAGGTCCGAAGTTGCCTGACCACAGCCTTCATGGCGGTCTGAATACCGCCTCTGTCCAAGGGTGTATTAACCAGATGTGCATTTTTTAGCCCTCGCTTTCGATTGGGAAAGAGGAGCTCTGAGTGTCGATGGACAGACCAGAAGTTTCTCAGGATCTGCAAGGTATTCTCCGGCAGGGGAACCAACCTGTCTTTGTTTCCCTTGGCGTCGCGGATGTGGACCTGCACCTTTCTCCAAGACGCAAGCCCAGGGAATAGGCGGTGAAGAAGAAAACCCGGTAACTCAACTGTCGCGTAGCGCAGATAAGTTGTTGGAGTTGTTCTACCGAAAGAATATCCGGAATTCTGGTGGTCTTCGGTGGTTTGATCAGGGGGATGTTCTCCCAGGTCTTGCCCAGCCCTCTGGTGTAAAAAAACTTCAGACCATAAAGGTCGAGCTTGACCGTACTCCAGGAACGACATGCGAGCAGGTCGGTGAAATAATCGAGGAGTTGGTCTGTGGTCAGGTTTTCGACCCGGCAGTCGAAATAGTTGCCGATTCGCCTGATCGCCCTTGAGTAGGCCTCGATGGTCTTGGGTTGCAGGCCTGCCAGTTTCAAGTACCCTTTTCAGATTTAAGATAAAAAAGGGAAAAAACGACAATTTAAATGTTTTAAAAGGAATTTTATGCGAATATTATTAATAAATGCAAATAGATTTAAACAACCATGGCCAGTGATTCCCTTTGGCTTGAGTTGTGTTGCTTCCGCTTGTGAGCATTCTGGTTATAATGTAAAAATGCTCGATTTGTGCTTTTCAAAGAATTGTACTAAAGATATGACCAAGGCTATTGATGATTTTTCTCCTGATGTAATAGGGATCTCCATAAGAAATATCGATAATTCTGTTGGATATAAGACTCAGTTCCTATTGAAAGAGACGAAGTCTGAAATCATTTCTCCATGCAAAAAAATATACTCGGGCAAAATTGTCATTGGCGGACCGTCCGTGGGTATAAACGGGGGCGAGATGTTGGATTATTTCGATTTGCATTACGCTATTCGTGGTGATGGTGAAAAAGCTTTTGGAGAATTTGTCAAACGGATAGACAAAGGTATCCCTTTGGAAGGAATGGAAGGCCTTATTATACGAAAACATGGTAAAATCATACAAAATGCATCCCCTATGAGGGTTGAAAATCTTGATGAGCTACCGTTTGTAAATCCTGCAAAATATATCGACTTGACTCCTTATCGTAAATTCGACTCTCCGATTCAAATTCAAACCAAGCGTGGATGTGCTCTGGATTGCTCCTATTGTACCTATAAGCGAATAGAAGGGGGGAAATATCGATTCAAAAAACCTCAAATCGTTGCGGATCATATGGAAAGACTTGTCAAAGAAACAGGAATTAATCATATTGAATTTACCGACAGTACATTCAATCTTCCGAGTGAGCACTGCAAAAATGTTTTGAGAGCACTCTCTGAAAAAAAGCTTCATTTGAATCTTAGGACCATGGGACTTAATCCTGGCGCTGTTGACGAGGAACTTGTGGACCTGATGAGCCGGGTGGGTTTTCGGGATGTTGATCTCGGTGTTGAATCCGGTTCTGATATAACATTGAAAGGACTCAAGAAAAATTTTACAAAAAAAGATGTTATAAAAGCTGGCAAGTTACTTCAAAATAAAAAGATACCAGTGACCTGGTATCTACTTGTAGGAGCTCCTGGCGAAACAAGGCAAACTTTATCTGAGACCTTTGAGACGATAAACAAAGCCGCTTCAAAATGGGATCTTATAAATTTGGGGGTCGGAGTCAGGGTATATAAAGGATCTTCTATTGCGGAAGATATGAAGGCAGTCGATCCTCATTGCACTTCAGATTGTTTTTTGACGCCTGTGGCTTTTGAACCAGAGGCGGTTTCCCTTGAAGAGGTTAAAAGAATTACAAAACGCATGGCCCTTAAACATTCGAATTATTTCATGTACGATGAAGATGAAGATACCCCTTCTTTTGTTCTTGCGTTAGGCATTTTTATTTTACGTAAGATTTCTCCCAAGCAGCCCATATGGAGACTGCACATTTTCCTCCGTACATTGCAGAAATATATTGGCATTATGCTGCTGAAAAGATGGTATTTTTCTGTTGCGACTTTTTGCTTGTCAAGGGGCATGAAGAAGTGAGCCATTTATGGTCATCAAAATTGAGCCACACCGATTCATTTTATAATTCTCTCTTATTCATATTTTTTAACTTTCCCTTTAATCTGTAGCTGTTAGCTTTAATGTTAACGACAACACTGTGGTGAAGCAACCGGTCAAGAATAGCCGTTACAATAATCGGATGAACAGCTCAGTCCAGTCACCAAAGGCCTTATTTGACGTAATAATGGTGCTATTTTTTTCATAGCGGTTCGCAATAAAACGAAAGAATAAATTGCACTCCTCACGGGTGATCTTTTGATATATGGAAGACCAGATATCTTTAATGCAGTTTCGATTCGACGCTGTTCCCTGGCGGCGACACTTTATTCCCGGATAAAAATATCAGTATAAGCATTTACCCGAAAAATTGAACAGGGGGGAGTGAACCTGCGGTCCCCCCTGTTCAATTTCCTAGTGGCTCAGTTTTAAATGACCATTTTTGGCTCAATTTAACATGACCATCGACAATAGAGTACTAAATATAGTCTCGGAGAATTATTTTCATATGGCTGATATAGGAACAACTCGAAAATTGAGTATATATAAAAAACTATTTATCTTTTGTTTTGTCACTTTTTTAACTACATTTTTATCTAATTTCTGCTGGGCAGAGATTGCCGAAAAAGAACTGAACCTGATCAATAGAGGATATTGATCTATTAAGCATGTATTTCGTAAGCTGCGGGGACAGCATAATGAATTAATGGTGGCGTGATCGCATTTTGGCAAGCCACCATTAATTCATGATAACCTGGCCAGGGTAATTGCGAATACCAAATCAACCCTGCAGGCTTGATTATTTTTCAATTATGTACAAGAATACAAAATGTCTTGGCCGGTATTTTGGGATAGTCTGACAGACGTTTAATTTGTTTAGGAAACATTAAAATGGATTATATAATTCAAAAAAAAATTGATAATGTTTTGGATCATATTAAAGATCCTCAATCCGGCATGACAATTGCGCAATTGGGGTTGGTGGGAAAAATTAGATATGTGGAAAAGACTCAAAAACTCATCGTTTTTTTAAATCGTTTGGGAAAAGGAAAAACCTGTTGTGCAGCTTTGAGCTTGGTATCGCTGGCGAATTTTGAAAAAGCGATTAAAGACGGCCTAGAGGTGGAATTCCAAAAATTTTCAATAGAGTTCACAGATTTTTAAATACTTAGTGTCTGACCGGAAACGTTTATTTCCAAGAAAAATATAGTGCCCTATCAAATATAGGAGAATGGTAAAGCATGGGAGGCACGTATTGAGTTAGTGCCTTTTGTATACGGTGTATCAATAGAGAATATTTGTGAATGGACAATCGTTTGACAAGTCAATCAACTACGCGCCGTTGGCGCCTGCCCATGCAGGGATCGGCTATTCAAAGATTGATTCTACGCGCCAAATTAATTTTACGGGTACCCAGGCTGTGAGTGATCACGAAGCCACCTATTTATAGGTACAATTGGCTATCGGGTCTGAAAACGGAGCTGGAACCTTTTTTTGAACTGGATTATGTGAATTTAAGAGAGGACGGTTACCAGGAGAGCTGTGCAGGAACGGCAAATCTGAAGGCTTGGGCCGTTAGTAATTGCTTTTTAATAAGGGCTCAAGTAAAAAGTATGAGCATGTTGATCTATGATCCACTTGATGGACAGATAAGATAAGCGACCCGTAACTTAAAAATTTTAATCTGGAATAAACTACTTTTTTAAAAAAATAGCACAACTTAAAAATTCACCGGATAAAACCGGTGATTTAGGTTTTCTTTTTTGCAAGTGATTGTATTTAGATAGATCGTAATTTCTATATTATTTGAAATTAAAAAATCACACTTTCGTCTTTGTTTTATGAGAACATCGATATTAAAGTTTGAAAAACTTGTACATAGAAACTGAAAGTTTAATGCGAGGAGGTTCGACTCCTCCAAGGCCCATTCTGTCAAGTATTGACACTCAAAAACTTGACATTTTGTTTGGGAAACCCTATTCTTTATAAAAAAGTAACACATTAAAATGAGGTTCTTAATGAAAGTGGCAGCAAAAATTAAATCCAAAATAAATAGGATTCAGCCTGGACGGATCTTTAAGTATTCTGATCTTGGGGTCTCCGGTAATGAGTATGGTGCTGCTGTAAAAACGTTAAGCCGTTTAGTTAAAGAAAAGGCTGTTAAAAGGCTTTCCACTGGGGTTTTCTACAAATCTAAAGCAACAGTATTTGGAGAATTAGGCCCGAATGAAAGAGAGCAGCTTCGACCATATTTATTTAACGGAAGAAAAAGAATTGCTTATGTTACTGGCGCGGCATTGTTTAACAAGCTCAGCTTAACCACGCAAGTCCCAAAAGACATTGATCTGGCCAGCAGAGCAAAAAGACCGGTTTCAAAAGTTGGCAACATAAAAGTTCGATTTGTTAAAAGCTACGCAGATGTTAACAACAAGAACTATAATCTTTTGGGAATCCTTGATGCCCTTAAGGATTTTAAGAGGATCCCCGATTTAAATAAAGAGTCAGCAATAAAACGCATCAAGGCCATAATCGCTGAACTGACGGATAGCGAGAAAAAAGATCTGGTCAAGTATGCTTTGGGCTATCCACCAAGAGCTCGGGCTTTTTTAGGAGCTTTATTGGAATCACTCAAAATTGAACAAAGAGAAGCATTAGTTACTTTAAAGCAAAGCTTAAATCCTTTGTCTTCATACTCTATTGGAGTGGCTCAAGATGTTCTCCCAAACTCTAAAAGCTGGTTTATTGAATGAAACTACATCTTGATAAAGCTCTTTTCCAAGACGCAATTCAAGCTACAGCTCAACACATTGGCATCCCAGAGGTGTATGTAGAAAAAGACTATTGGGTTTCTTTGGTTCTGCTTGAAATATTCTCGTCTGATATTTCTGATTTGGTTGTATTTAAAGGCGGGACATGCCTTTCAAAATGTCACAATCTCATACAAAGGTTTTCAGAAGACATTGACCTGGTTATCATTCCAGTTGAAGGAGAGGCCACAAATCAGTTTTCCAAAAGAATGAAAATGGTAAGCAAGATTGTTGACAAAATTTTACCTGAAAAGCATATTGAGGGCGTCACTAACAAAAGAGGCAATATCAGAAAAACAGTTCACCAGTATGACAAAGTTGTTGATGGCAACATAGGGCAAGTTGGTGAGCACCTGGTACTTGAGGCTTCTTTACTTGGTAATTTTGAACCATTCACCAAACAAAATATCAGCAGCTATATCCAGGATTTTATGATCCATGCTAGAACTGAAGATTTGATTGAAAAGTACAATATGGCCGCGTTTAATGTGCAGGCCTTAAGTGTTGAGCGCACCCTGTGCGAGAAAATCATGAGCCTTGTCAGATTTTCACAGGTTGAAGATCGTGATGTCATCCTGCCTAGCAAAGTTCGACATATTTACGACTTACATCTTATGCTGAAAAATGAAGACATTTTATCTTTTTTTAATAAAAACGATTTTATAAAGATGATTATCAAAGTTGGAGAGGATGATTTTATAGAATACAAGAACAACAATGCCTGGCTAAAAAATCATCCCGGTTCAGCAGTTATTTTTGATTCCCCTGAAAAGGTGTGGCCGCATATCATGGATGCATATCAAACATCTTTTAAACAAATGGTTTATGGGGACTTACCGCCAGAGTCCGATCTGCTTGATACTTTGGGTAAAATAAGCAATAGAATCAAGCCTATTGATTGGCATATCACCAATCAGACTTGAGTCTATCCTAAAAATTTCATTTCATTAAATATTTATTCAAAAAAAAATCGTCGACCGGAAATCTGGGAATATCTTGACAATTTTCAACGAAAATGAACAGGGTGATACCGGTTATCTTCAAAGGTTATGTTTTTAAAAAATGAAAATGATGAAAAGAATTGCAAACATGGACTACGATGAAATAGCAAAACATTGTGAAAATTTAGGCTATAGAGATAAACTCCGTCTTTCGCAGCTTCTATTACAAATGGCAAGGAAGGAAGAAGAAATTCAAAATCCCCAAAAAAGAAGTAACCTCAAAGAAATAAAAACTGATAAAATTTCCGAAGAGTCTACCAATGATATTAATTCTATACAGTATGTTATTGACCGTTTATCAAAGTTACGCCCATCAAAGAAGAAAACCTTATTGAATTCAATTAGTGCAATGTATCAATTCCAAGGTGCAATATCAGAAGAAGATCAAGAAATTTTAATTAGTAAACTAGAAAAGGAAAAGTTCTTGAAAATTGAAAATAATAACCG
The DNA here is from genome assembly GCA_016743945.1 of Desulfobacteraceae bacterium. Classification (GTDB taxonomy): domain Bacteria; phylum Desulfobacterota; class Desulfobacteria; order Desulfobacterales; family Desulfobacteraceae; genus NBML01. The sequence goes on along the minus strand of JADGFI010000060.1, from coordinate 8,458 downwards.
CGTAACATATTTATAATAATTTATATAACCTGTCGCGTCACAAGACCCCGGAGGGTTCCTTGCTTGTTACTGAAATCAAGGTTGGGATTGTGAGCTGGCCGTTATACCTTTTAATAAGGATGTAATGAAGCTTACGAAAAAAAATGTATATCATGCCCTACAAGATTTTTTCAATCAAGTACCATTTGTACTTTTTGCAACAGGTACTTCATGTGCTGTCGATCTTGATTTTGGAATGGTTTCATTAGAAGAGTACTTAAAAAGTGAAATACCAAAATTCGACTTAACTTCGGATCAAGCCTTAGAATGGGCAAATCTCGTCGAGGCAATGGTGTTAAATTCTGATTTTGAATCTGCCATGAATGCTGTTCAAGACATAGATCTGCTGAATAGAATTATTGGAAAAACAGCTGAGCATGTATCAAATGCTGATAGAAAAAACGCATTTGGAATCCTAAATGGGGATATCCTTTGGCCAGCAATCAACATGTTTGAGAGGCTGGTTGAAAAATTACCTGAAAATAACAAACCACTCCACGTGGCAACTCCTAATTATGACCTACTTGCCGAATATGTTTTTGCAAGAGCTGAAATACCCTACACAACAGGTTTTTGGGGTGGCGCTCTCCGCAGTCTTGATTGGGCCAGGCGGAAAGGCAGCTGACCTATGCGGCAGAAGTGGTCTCAGGAAGGAAAAAATAGCTTACGACACGATATTTGATACACATCCGTTTATATAAAGTTCACGGCTCTCTAAACACATTTCAATTGAAGCGTACAAAAGGGGGACAAAAAGGTCACAAGGGCCATCAACAGAAATTAATGAAACCAACTTCCGAAAATTTATTATTTCCAGGCGCATGTGGCTGTGGCTGCTCTTCTTTTGATCCGAAAAACATTAAGCCCTTCTATACGCATCAGGTAATAGAACTGCCGGAAATCAAAATGGATGTTCTGCATTTCATTCTCAATCAGGGTAAATGCACCCAATGCGGTAACTTTGTGAAAGTACAACTTCCCAAAGAACGTCAAACAGGCTATGAGTCCAAGACTCAGTGCACTAATCGCTGAACTGGATGTGGGTCATGGTCAATAATACCGTTGCATACTTCATGATTCACAAAAACCGATCAAGTGGCTTTCCTGGAACTGATTCAGGATTGGGAAGGGATTTTGGTCAGCGACAATTATGGTGTTTATGCAAAATGGATAAATCTCAGGCAGACATGTTTGGCTCACTTGATTCGAAAAGCCAAAGCCCTTGCTGAAAAAAAAGATAAGGTTACCAAACAATTCGGCAAACAAATAGTACACGATCTTCAGCTCCTCTGTCATTGGGCAAAATCACCCCCCGAAAACAAAGAATGGCGAGAATTTTATGAACACTTCATGGCTCTGATCATTGATTACTAGTCGATATCCCGGGAATGAATACAAAAATGCAGAAGGGTTTGTTAATGCTCTTGTTGCAAAGTTCCTCCAAAGACTCGTTGTGGCTGGTTCTAAGGCAATATACTCCGGGAAACCCACCTTTTAAGATCAGAAGCGGGATGATACACCATTGAAAATTATGTTTTTCTTGACAAAACCCGGTGCCTATCCTATGAGTTTCTTTTTTTAATTATTAACTTCAAATGAGACAAAATAGAATGAAACGATTTACGATTGGGATGCTTTTACTGGTCTTGGTGATCAGCCCGGTGACAGCCTTTTGTGCAACCGGTTCGGCCACGGAAACAAAAGGGACTATTCAGGAAGGGCTTTCCCGGATAGGGACGGAATACCGTGACCAGGTCAAGGCCATTATTGCCCAATATAAAGGGGCTTCCGATGCCAACCGCCAGCTCAAGGCGGCTGGTGCATCTTATCAGAAGCATCTGACCGCAGAGGTCTCTGGACTGTCCCGGTACATCACCAGTGTGGGGCGGGCCCAGATGGCAGGCGTTTATACCTATGATGCGGGGTATGCGGCCCTGTTTATGAAAAAACGTGAATTGGCCGACAGCTTGAAAGCCAGAACAATGTTGAACGAAAAACTCGGATTTACCATGCCCCTGTCCAAGAAGCTCAAGCAGTTCATCGAAAATCCAGACCGGATTCAGGATTATGAGATTTGGTCCGATACCATGACCGATGTTCTCCAAAAGCTGATTGCCAGGGGACTGGATTCTGACCAACGACTTTGCATTGTTATCAATTATTTTTACGGCACCATCATTGAAGGGATGTATGTGGTCACAGAATCTATTGCCCAGTCCGGGTATACCCCAGATATGCTTGCACTGATGGACCATCAGGCGGTTCGGTTGTCCCTGTTCCTCAAGCTGTTAAATGTGTTCCGCGGGGATGCAGCCTTTGAAAAAGCCGTGGGGTTTGATTTCCGTTTCAGGCTTTTGGGCCAGGTTCACAACCTCATGCTCGTCAATGGGTTCGCCCGGCGGGACATTGATGATATCCGCAGGCTGATCTCTCCAGAACGCCGGGCGATCCTGGCCATATGACACCGAAAAGATAGAAGATAGGGATAGGTATGGATGGGTATTTCAGAGCTGATTCTCAACGGGATTCTTCATCTGTTTGAACTCTTGGCCTCAATGTCGGGGCCATCTGGCCGGAACAAAGCCTGTGACATGCTCTCCACATATCTATCAGGAAATTTATAAATATCTTGAAGAGCATGTTCATTATATCGTTGTGCAATTAGCAATCAAATTCCCAACAACAAAAACAAGCATAATTTGTTGATTAGATTCACTATATCCATATCATAAGATTACCCATGGCGTTTAGATGTGCACAGATAACATCCCATGACAATTTGTTCTGGTTATGGTATTGCAAGCCTCTTTAAAATTAATTGTTTGCAAACAAGTTGAGGAAGAGGTTTTATGGATTTTACCAAAATTCATTCTGGTAACACTTTTTTATTTAGATTCATCAGGCTTTTCAAGCCGGATTCACTCGTTCCCGCAGTCGCTGCAGGAATAACCAGTGCAGTATTGGTCATTGCCAGCCAGATCTCTTTTGCTGCCATGCTCTTCTCCCAGAATTTTTCATCCTTTCTGGTGCAAGGAATAGGATTTCTTCTTTTCGGAACGTTTATTCTTGGAATTATTAATGCAGTTAAGAGTTCACATCCCAATTGCATGGTGGAAGTTCAGGATGCACCCATTGCGATTTTAAGTATCCCTCTGGTTACCATGGGCGCACAAATGACAGCAGATGCGGCGTCCCAGGAAACTATTTTTTATACCATTGTGCTGACCCTTATGACGTCCACTCTGGGTACAGGACTCTTCATGCTTGTCATTGCCCGTTTTAAATTAGGAAATCTTGTAAGGTTTACACCTTATCCTGTTATCGGTGGATTCCTTGCCGGTATTGGCTGGATTTTGTTCAAGGGTGGTATCGATGTTATGGCTGGATTTTCCGTTGATCTACACTCTTTTTCTCAATTGCTTGAACCGATGACCCTTTTAAAGTGGGTTCCAGGTCTTGTGTTTGGTTTGTTTTTATATTATTTGCTTAGAAAATTTAATCATTTTTTGATTTTACCTGGTATGGTTGTAGGCGCAATTGTTCTGTTTTTCATCCTCCTCAACATCCTTGGTATCTCCTTTGCCCAGGCAGAGTCAGCCGGTTGGTTTTTGGGTCCATTCCCCACGGGATCCTTGTGGGAGCCCATCTCTTTGTCCGGTCTTTCCCTGGTTCGTTGGGATCTGATCCTTGCACAATCTTTTACAATATGTTCAATATTCATAATTAGTACGATTTCTCTGTTGTTAAATGCAAGTGGTCTTGAATTAATTACAAAAACAGACATTGACCTGGACAACGAACTTGCAACCAACGGCATGGCAAATATTCTGGCTTCATTTGTTGGAAGCTCACCGGGTTATGTTACACTTAGCACTTCTGCACTTAGCTACAGGTTAACACCCGGGAGCAGGCTTTCCGGTATTATTACGTTTTCCATCTGTGGATGTGTTCTCATTACCGGTGCATCCATATTTTCCGGATACCCAAGACTGCTGGCAGGCGCCATGCTGGTGTTAATCGGATTTGATATGCTATGGGAATGGCTTTATGACAGCTTTGGCAAATTGCCTAGAACAGACTATTGCATAATCCTTGTAATTATAGTTGTTATTGCCGGGGTGGGATTTTTAGAGGGGATTGCCACAGGCATATTTATTGCCGTCATACTTTTTGTGATCAACTACAGCCGCATTAATATAATTAAGTCATCAAGTTCAGCCAAACACCTCCAGAGCAATGTTGAAAGATCAGTTCCCTACCGGTGGATACTAAATAAAAAAGGGGATCAAGTTCTGATTCTACAGCTCCATGGATTTATTTTTTTTGGATCAGCCAACCAGCTTAAGGGCCGAATTGAATGTCAGGTAGACGCCATGGAAAAAAATCCTCTGAAATATATTGTTATGGATTTCCAAAATGTTAATGGATTTGACTCTTCAGCTTTGAATAGTTTTGAACGAATTCGTCAGTATACCCAGGACAAGAATATCAGCCTTGTTTTTGTGAATATAACAGCTGGATTAAAAAAACAGTTTGAGACGTCAAACTTTACATCGGACAGGATTAACATCTTTGGAGATCTTGATCATGGTCTTGAATGGTGCGAAAATAAAATTATAGCGTCAGAGGCAACCCCTTCGAGATCCAAAAGGGATGAAATTTTTGAGTCGACCTTTGACGATATAGACAAAGCACTTGAGCAGATGGAACATTTTGAGCGCTTGTTAAGTCTCATGGACCCATGTTTACAACAGATTCACATTAAGAAGGGGCAATTTTTATTTCAAAAGGGAGAGCCCATTCAAGGCTTTTATTTTATTAAATCTGGGCAAGTTTCAATTATGATGGATCAACAAGAAAATAATCCCACAAGGTTAAGGGAAATGGGTCCCGGAAATATTATAGGCCAATGGGATGAGGGTGAAGGAAACCGTGTAACCCCTTCGGTGAAGATTCAAAAATCCGGCGAGATTTTTTATTTGTCCCCTGCAGGGCTTGGCATGCTGGAAAAAACCGATTTAGAACTTTCATTCAAGTTTTATAAATATATAACACAAAACCTGTCGGAAAGATTGAGCAAAAGCAATAACATTATCCAGGGTTTGATATAGACAAATGCCGGGTTAACACCCAGGTTGAAGGGCACGGGACTCATACTGTTATACACACAAGCCGTTGTATTTTTCAGACAGGTCAAAACCACAGTATATTGCGGTTTTTTTAAGGGTGTGGAAGGGTGTGAGGCCAGTCTTTATTTTTTGAAAAACCGATAAATTAAAATAAAAAAGGAATCCTTGTACCATGGGAAACATACCCAGCCGTTTTTCCCTTAAAAATATCATCCTGTTGTTGGTCATTCTCCAACTCTTATCGGCCTGCTCGCATCTTTCACCACAACAGGTCATGCCCCAGACCATTTTTGAACATGCCTATTCAAATGCGATTGAAGATGCAAAAGTGGCACAGCAAAATGAAATCTATAAAAATCTTGTGGCGATTGTACCGTCAAATGACAGTCTCAGGTGGGAAAAAAAGACAGGAAATGTTCTGGTCGTCACCTGGACCTCCTGGAACGGATATGATGATCATATCGGCAAACCTGTGGAGTTATCCCGCCCGGTATGGGTCACGGTTGTCCCCGAAATACAAACCTTTTGCCACAGGCAGCCTATCCCGGCAGCCCATATTCCCCTGCGCCTTGAACAGCTTCTGGGCTTACCGCCGGGCAACGGAAAAACAAAATTTGTGGAAATGTGGGTTTCCCCAAAGGATCTGTTCCGTCCATCCCCGGATCCTGAGATTAGCGACCATGAGGCTGAGCTGGATTTTCCTGAATCCCGTAGATATGTCACGGTCAGTCAGTCCCACCGGAAGTGGATAAACGACTTGATAAAAATCTCATATGGCCCTGATGGATATCCATGGACAAGGCTGGGATATACATATGACTGGGGAAATCCGGACAATGAGATCGGCTTGAGTGAATTTGTAATTCGATCAGGGGCGACAGTTAAGGTAAAGACAGTTACAGACACCCTGGGCTATTGTCAATAGTTCTTCGGGGAGGGAAAAAGCCTTTAACATATCATGATCAGGCGATCTACAATTTTTTGGACGAATTTTTCCTCAGGATAGGAAACTGTAAATAGGAAGAACCTTTGGTGAAATGTGATCGGACCGAACAAAAGCTTATAACCCATTATAGTTGCCGGTGCGGCTGAAGGCCAGCCGTGTCCCATTTGTATCCGGTTCAGGAAACGCTTTTTTCGGAGCAACTGATTTGCCGGCTCCACCCGGAAAAAGTTTTCCAAATATTTCATCTATAAGGTTTTTATACCTGGCAGGAGGGAAAATCTGCCTTACCGGGGCTTTCAGAGGGAGGAAGCTGAGGTGGTCGCTGTCCTTGTATCCCGTCTCTCCGGTCAGACCTTTGAAATTCACATTGGAATGGGTGGTGCCCAGCATGATGCCGCAGCTGTTCAGGATAATAAATATAGGCATCATAGGAATATCCATAGGTGTGGTAGCAGCACCGGGAGATCTCAACGGCATCTTCATTGGAAAAAGGCCTGAAAAACCAGTCTGTGACTGGTTTGGCTGCTTGGTCATCAGGGCATTCAAAAAAATATTCACCAATGCCTCTTCAGAGGCCAGGCAGGTTTTGTTTTGGTCTTTTTTTTCAAACCCGAATTTTTTTGTGCACTCACTGATAAATCCCATGGCAATGGACAGATAACCCATATGTCCGGGAATGGTTAATCTCATTTCGATTTTGCTGAAGCCTGTCATATCCTTATGAAGTCGATTTATGGGCCATACTATGTCATCATTTTTAGCAGGGTCAAGTAAAGAATGTATGGGGCAGCTGAAAACCGGAATATGCCTTAACAAAAACATGCTGACATTGGTGACAAGCCGCAGTTCAAAATTAAAAAACCGTCGGTTTGTGGGGACCCATAGACAGGAAGAATTTGTTCGGTATCTGTTGACAATAGGATACTTGACAACAATATTGAAATATTAAAAACCGATAACACAGGATACAGTGAATGTTTCCTGGGGGGAATAATGATAACTTGGACAACGAAAAACGGGGTTGAAATATCCCGAATATTGAGTCGGCGCTGCAACTGCTATGTGGTAAGGCATCGGGGCCGTTTTCTTCTCGTGGACACCAGCAGGCGTATGGAAAGGGAAAATCTTACCCAGGCCCTGGATTCGCTGGGCATTACGAGACTCTCTCTTCTCGTACTCACCCATTGTCACTTTGATCACACGGAAAATGCCGCCTTTGTCAGGCAGCGGTTCAAAGCCTCCATCGCGGTGCATACCAGCGAAGCCCCATTGCTTGAAGCGGGAGAGAACGCTGCAATCTGCGGCACCGTCTGGCCCACCCGGCTGCTGATCCGGGCGGTCACGGCCCGCCATATCCACCGCTTCTTTCGGTATCGTCAGACCGGGGCGGATATCCGGGTTCAGGGTCGGTTCGACCTTGGGGCATTGGGATTTCCAGGGTACCTGCTCCACACCCCCGGCCACACCGGAGGATCGGTCAGCCTCATCGTGGACAATGAGATAGCCATGGTTGGCGACGCCATGTTCGGGGTATTTAAAAACGGGGTGCTTACCCCCTTTGGGGCAGATGCAGGCCAGATGGTCCGAACGTGGAAAACCCTTCTCGATACCGACTGCCGCCTCTTTTTGCCCGCCCACGGGAAAGCCCGGACGCGGGATATGGTTGAACAGGCTTGGCGCCGCCGACAGGATGCTTCTCCTTTAATCGGGCACTAAATGATCTTTTTTTGCTGGAGGGGTATCGGAAACCGGATTTTTTATCGGCGGACGTTTTTAAAGATAACCAAATTAGATTTCACAAAAAGCGGAATATATTGAGAATTATGATCAAGCAAAAATTAATTGATACGTATTTACCCAGATATTTGTTCAACGAATATCATGAAAGTTAAAAATTAAAATAATTATTGAATAAAGGAGCCGTAAATGAACATATGTTTTTATGGGGTTGGCGGAGTGGGTGGTTACTATGGAGTTCTACTTACTAACTCAACTGGTACCTTACAAAATAATTGATGGCGTGAATTTGTGAGAGACTTTTATTCGATCTCAAACAGATTCATGGCTCAATTATTTTTTCTGAGAAGTAAATCCATCTCTATTTTCCTTCCAATTGGGGCGTTTGCCTATTGGAAAGGCCGAAATATACAAGTGCTTGGCCCATTATCAGGTCGAGCATAGAATTTATGACCTTCTCAGACAATTTATGAACCTTTCGTAACGTAGCCTTGGCTAATTGCATTATCCTTGTTAGCGCATCAAGGAAAGTTATGTTGGCCAATTCTTCATTACAGACTCTGAATAAATCCCCAAAGGACCTTTGGTCAACGCTTTTCCTTTGAAC
>JADGFI010000005.1 GCA_016743945.1 Desulfobacteraceae bacterium | reverse complement strand
GGCTTAGCCCTTCCCGACCTCTATCAATTTGGTCATTAAATTATCTCTTGCCATTTTTTTAAAGATCTGTATTTTCATAGCGCATTATATATGTCGACAATATAGATATTTTAAATATATATATATTGTCGACATATATAGAAAAATAAATTTTGAATATTGAATAATATGCTGTATTTAAAAATAGATATAAGATTCAACGCCCCAATAAACTACAAAACTATTGATTGATAAAAAAATAAGATTTGACATAAATCATTTAGCTATTTATAAAATAGTCGACATTATGCAGACGATTATCAATAATAAAGAACTTTAATAGGGTTAAATAAAAAAAATTTGTATATTATATTATTGCAGAATTTTTTGGATAAAAAACAGGAGGTTATTTAAGTGAAAAGTAGCATTCTCCAAAAATCTTTCGATTTAAAAGATTATATTATTGCGGCAAAACGCCAGATCCACATCAAACCTGAGTTAAGCATGTCTGAATTTGAAACAACCGCCTTTGTAAAATCGGAACTTACAAAAATAGGGATCGATATGGTTCCACTTGATTCAGATGTTGGCGTGTTGGGCCTCATTCAGGGAGAAAAAAAAGGAAAAGAAATCGTTACCGCTCTCAGGGCAGACATGGATGCTCTACCGATCCAGGAGACAACCGATTTGGTAGACAAATCCATCGTTCCTGGGGTAATGCATGCTTGTGGTCATGACTGTCATACAGCAATGCTTTTAGGTGCAGCCAGGATATTGGTCTCAATGAAAGATCAATTTTCTGGAACCATAAAACTGATTTTCCAGCCAGCGGAGGAAAATCTTTTTGGGTCCCAGCATATGATCGAACAGGGGGTTCTGAAAAACCCCAATGTTGATTATATCATGGGTATGCACGGTCATTCAGGCTATCAACTCGGCCAGATCGCATTAAGAGAAGGCAGCTCCATGGCTTCGTCCGATTTCTTTAATGTAAAGATTACCGGTACCAGCGGACATGGCGCTTACCCCCATCGGGTAGGCTGCGACCCGATACTGGCGGCCTCCAATTCGGTTATGGCCCTTCAGAGCATCATAACAAGGCAAATAGATGCCCTTGATAATGTGGTTATTTCAATTTGTACAATTCATGGCGGTACGGCCAAAAACATCATTCCCGAAACTGTTGAATTTTCCGGATCGGTTAGATGCCAAAACAAAGAAATCAGAAAAACGATAGAGGGAAAAATAAAAAAAATTATCAACGGTGTTTCATCTTCATTTAATTGTAAATCTGAATTGAATTATCATTATGGTGTGCCCGCTTTAATAAATTCTCCTGAGGTAACAAAGGCCCTCTGGAAGAGTGCAGAAAAAATTGTGGGTGCTGACAATGTGAGATACATTGATATTCCGGCAATGGGTTCCGAAGATTTTTCTCGATATCTGGAGGTGGTGCCAAAAGGCGTGTTTGCACGCCTTGGAATTCAAGAGCCAAACAAACCAGAAATCTTGTTTCACAATGGGAATTTTGTTTTCCCGGAAGCGGCATTACCCTATGGAACAGCTTTGCTCGCACAGTTCATTATAGACACAAACCAATAAGCGGATCATAAATAATGATGCCGATTTAGGGACTTGGATGAAAAGGAGGCAAAGAATTTTATTTAAGGGGGGGGGTATTGAAACAACCGCCAACGTTTTAGGAAAAAATTTTTGAAATCAAAAATCAATATTTTTTAAAGATATTATCAATTATGACTTTTTTAAGGGAGTTATCAATTATGAAAAACCGTATTCGCAAGACCGTTTCTGTTAGCGCAATGCTAACCGCCATCCTGTGCCTATTAATGTGCGCCGGTAATGGATTTGCTGCTCAAAAAGTCTCTTCAGTAACTTTTGCCCAGGGAAGAGACATATCAGGGTTAGATCCGTATAATGCGCTTGGAACAACAACGACCATTATTAAGCTCCATATGTATAGCGGCCTCACACAGCGGGATGTAAATGGAAAGGTTGTGCCATATCTTGCCGAGTCTTATAAAAAAATTGATGCCACGACCATCGAATTCAAACTTAGAAAAGGTGTTAAGTTCCATAATGGAGAGGTATTCAACGCGCAGACGGTTTTGTTTTCATTTAACCAGATGAAAGACCCAAATTATAAAAACAAAATGGTAAAAGACTTTTCATTCCTCAAGGAAGTCCAGATTGTGGATGATTACACCGTAAGGCTGATCTCAAAAAAACCCTTTGGCAGTTTTGCATTGAGATTGGTTAACTTTGTGATGCTTCCCCCGAAATATATCAAAAAAAATGGGATAGAATACTGGACCAAGCATCCAGTGGGCACCGGTCCATATAAATTCAATAAATGGCATAAAGGCGAAAAACTGATTCTGGATGCATTTGACGGTTATTTTGAAGGTGCACCTGCAATTAAAAAAGTGATCTTCAGGGTAATTCCGGAAGCGGCTTCCAGAGTTGCAGCTCTTGAAGCCGGAGAGGTGGATCTGATTTCTTCTGTTCCGGAGAACCAGGCAAAAAGATTGAGTAAAAATCCCAACATCAACGTGATAAACAATGCAACAACTCGAGTTATCTTTATTGGGTTAAACACATTGGACGAAAAATCACCCACGTATAATAAAAAATTCAGACAGGCATTAAATTATGCTGTTGATGTTGATGCCATTGTAAAACATATTTTTGGTGGCAAAGCAAACAAGATTGCAACGGTTGTTGCACCGAACTTCTTTGGGTTCAGCCCGAATGTAAAACCATATCCTTTTGATCCTGAAAAAGCAAAAAAGCTTCTCACGGAAATCGGATACAAAGATGAAACTCCCCTTTATTTGACAGTGGTCCCTGGGGCATACATCAATAATAAGGAAGTTGCACAGACAGTAGCAGGTCAGCTTGGAAAAGTCGGCGTTACAGTTCGGGTTGTGGAGATGGAAAGTAGTGCTCATCGATCCATGCTTCTTAAGAAAACAACAAAACAAATGTATCTTCTCGGAATTGGTGGAAGCTATAATGATGCCGATTTGACCACCCTTATCGCCTTTGGAACGAAACAAAGATATTCGACCTTTAACAATTCCGAATTTGACGCATTACGGCAAACAGCCACATCCACAGTGGATAATGATGAAGCACTTAACGCCTGGCAAAAAGTGCAGGAAATGGCAAAGGAAGAGGCGCCGGCTATTTTCTTATACCAGCAGTTTGATACCTATGCATACAATAAAAGGCTCAAAAACTGGAAACCCAAACTGGATGAACTTATTTTTATGTATGGCGCTTCCATTGAAAAATAAACTGGTTTACCCGGAACTGTAATTGTTAATTATGAAAGATCCGCTCTCTTTGTAACACTTTTGAGGGCGGATCTATTTTGATTCGTCTTTACTGTCAAAAATAGGATATGTGCCCCATGGGACAATATATTATAAAAAGGTTGCTCCAATCCGTTATTGTTTTAATTGGAATAACGTGTGTTGTTTTTTTTGTTCTGAACCTGGCAGGGGATCCAGTAGAACTTCTAATGCCGCCTGGAGCTACTCCTCAGGACATTGAAATTGCAAGAGAAGAAATGGGATTCAATGATCCGGTTATCGTGCAATATTTACGGTTCCTTAAAGGGATCAGTGTCGGAGATTTTGGAAATTCCTATTTTTACGATGAACCTGCTATCAGTATTGTTTTGGAACGTTTTCCTGCAACCTTGGAACTGACATTTGCAAGTTTTATTATTGCCTTATTATGGGGTATTCCTGCCGGAGTAATCTCCGCAGTTAAAAGAAACTCAAAAACCGATGTTGTGGTAAAAATCCTGGCCTTACTTGGACAATGCGTTCCCGTTTTCTGGTTAGGAATAATGATGATAATGCTATTTTCTGTAAAACTACAATGGCTTCCGACTTCAGGAAGGGGATCTTTTCTTCATTTGATTATGCCCGCTGTTTGCCTTGGCATTTTTTCTTCCGCAACCATCACCCGTTTGCTACGTTCAGGAATGATCGAAATTCTCAACAAGGATTTCATAAGGGTTGCCCGTGCAAAGGGGTTAAGCAATAGCGTTGTGGTTATGAAACATGCATTTAAAAATGCATTAAGTTCAGTCCTTACCATCCTGGGTCTTCAAATTGCCTCATTACTAGGTGGTTCTATTATTACTGAAACTGTTTTTGGCTGGCCTGGTATTGGCCGCCTTGCTGTAGAGTCCATTCATAACAGAGATTTTCTGGTTGTTGAAGCCGTCGTTATCCTTATGGCGATAGTATTTGTGTTTATCAATCTTCTCGTCGATATCCTGTATTCTGTTATCGACCCGAGGGTTAAGTATTAAGGACTGGAAGGGGAATCTTTTTATGTGGAAAAAACTTCTTAAAAATAAAAGCGGATTGATCGGTATTTTAATAATGATAGGTGTGATATCTGTTGCGCTGTTATCTCCGTTTTTGGCACCATGTGACCCCAATGAGCAAGATATTTCTATACGGTTAAAAGGAACCGTGTGGGAAGAAAGTGGTGATTCAAGTCATCTTTTGGGTACGGATCAGATGGGAAGAGATATATTAAGCCGGCTTATCTACGGCAGTAGAATTTCTCTGATCATTAGTTTTATGGGGACCATTGTCGGTGGTGCTATTGGTATAACCATGGGGTGCTTCAGTGGGTATTACGGCGGCAAAATAGATAGTGTCATTATGCGCCTGGTGGATATTCAATTGGCATTTCCCTTTATACTTTTGGCCATTTTTATCGTGTCCGTTCTAGGCGCTGGAGTTTTCAATATTATAATTGTTGCCGGCATAAGCAGCTGGGTGAGGTATGCCCGGCTGGTTAGAGGAGAAATCCTTTCTGTAAAAGAGATAGAATATGTTGAAGCAATTCGTTCAATGGGAGCCGGGGACCTTAGAATAATATTCAGGCATATACTTCCGAATATAATAAGTCCTGTATTGATTGTCGCTACGCTGGAAATGGCAAGAATCATCCTGATGGAAGCAGCCTTAAGTTTTCTTGGATTAGGAGTACCTGCTCATGTTGCAACCTGGGGAAGAATGCTCTCTGAAGGACGAATATATATTGTGACAAATCCTTGGATTGCTATTTTTCCCGGTTTGGCCATTACCCTGACTGTTCTGGGTGTTAACCTTTTTGGTGACTGGTTAAGAGATTACCTGGACCCAAAATTGAAAAATGTTTAACAGACTTTTTTAAATAGTACAATATGTGCATCCAAACCAAAAGGAGGCAGCAGTGTGTCTGATATAATTCTTAGTGTGAAAAACCTGAGCGTTTCTTTCAGAACAGATGAAGGAAAGGCCTTTGCCATAAATGATATAACTTATGATCTGAAAAAAGGAGAAACGCTTGGTATTGTTGGAGAGTCCGGTTGTGGTAAAACAGTCAGTTCGCTTGCGATTATGGGCCTACTTCAATCCCCTCCAGCAAAAATTGATGCCGGTGAAATATTTTTCAAAGAAGAGGACCTGCTTTTAAAAAATGACTTTGAAATGAGAAAAATCAGGGGTAACGACATCTCCATGATATTTCAGGAGCCAATGACTTCGTTGAATCCCTTGTACACGATTGGGAATCAGGTATCTGAAGTTATCCGTTTGCATCAGTGTGTCGGCCAGGAGACAGCCATCAAAAAAACCCTGGAAATCCTTGACCTTGTTGGTATTCCAGATCCTAACAAACGGATAAAAAACTATCCCCATGAACTCAGCGGCGGGATGAGACAAAGAATTATGATATCAATGGCATTGGCGTGCAACCCTGCAATACTGATTGCAGATGAACCCACGACAGCACTTGATGTAACGATTCAGGCCCAGATACTTGACTTAATGAATGATTTGCAGCAGAAACTGAACACCTCCATTATAATGATAACCCATGATCTTGGCGTTATCGCTGAAATGGCCAATAGAGTAATGGTCATGTATGCGGGTCGCGCAGTAGAGTATTCAGACATCAAACCTTTATTTGAAAATCCATTGCATCCTTACACTGAAGGGTTGCTATCCTCCATCCCTTTTCTGGATGAGGTCAAGACAGAACTGGCCATAATCGAAGGGACGGTGCCCAGTCCTTTTGCAATGCCCAGTGGGTGTTGTTTTAACCCTCGCTGTCCTTATGCCAAGGATATCTGCAGATCTCGTTCTCCTATGCTTTATTCTCATAATGGCAGGTTGGTACGTTGTTTTAAATATTCAGATCAATGGCAGGAAGGAAGGTAACACCTATGACAAACTCGCTTTTAGAAGTCAATGGTCTAAAAAAATATTTTCCCATCAAAAAAGGTTTTTTTTCAAAGACCGTGGCGAATGTTAAAGCTATAGATGGTATCACATTTTCTATAAAAAAAGGAGAAACACTGGGCCTGGTTGGTGAATCCGGATGTGGAAAGAGCACAACAGGCAGAGTTATCTCAAGGTTGATCGAACCGACAGCCGGCCAAATATATTTTGAAGGAACCGATATCGTATCCTTGTCCCCTGGTGAAATGAGAGAACTTAGAAAGGATATACAGCTCATCTTTCAAGATCCTTATGCATCATTGAATCCAAGGATGACAGTAAATCAAATCGTAAGAGAATCTTTTATTATTCATGGGCTTCATAAAAGAAAAGAAAATAAAGAAGTCGAGCGGTTGTTAGATATGGTTGGGATTCGGCCGGACCAAAAACACAGATATCCTCATGAATTCAGCGGAGGCCAGCGGCAGAGAATTGGATTTGCAAGGGCGCTTACATTACAACCCAAGTTAATAATCTGTGATGAACCCGTATCCGCTCTTGATGTCTCGATTCAGGCTCAGATTCTTAACCTTATGAAAAAGTTACAAAAAGAATTGGATCTAACCTATTTTTTTATTTCTCATGACCTGAGTGTTGTAAAGCATGTGAGTGACACCATTGCAGTAATGTACCTTGGTAAAATTGTCGAAACGGCAAAAAGCAATGATTTATACCAAACGCCATTACATCCGTATACAAAAGCACTTCTGTCTGCTATCCCTGTTCCCAAATTCGGCATGAAAAACAAAAGAATTCGATTGAAAGGGGATGTCCCAAGCCCCATAAACCCGCCTCCTGGGTGCAGATTCAACAACAGGTGTGCGATCGCACAAGATATTTGCAGGAATGTAGAACCTGAATATCGAGATCATGGAAAAGGACATCTGTGCGCGTGTCATTTTGTGTAAGTGATTGAAATATAAATAACTGAGCCTGGGGACGAATAGCCCTTTGCTGGCGAGGATAAAATAATAATTTTTATCCTTTGTTGATACCCCTTTGGGATGACTCATAGGGAAAGGCGGACGGAATGGAAGCAAACAAGAACGGTGAGACAGCTCAACAAAAAGTGAGGCATTAAAGAAAAAAAGAATGTGCGGGAAACTGGCAGAGTGCTTCAATGTCAACACCGACAAGCAACGCATTGATTATGTTCATATTCAATCCAATATACGGCGTTTGAATCGAATCAGCATTTTCTCTTCAGGCATACACAAATTCCTTATCAATTTGAAAAGAAAATACCCTGATCTTTTTAAAGGAATAGACACCCACGTGGTAAAAAAATACGTATCCGATAAATCACTGGCATGCTTTTCCCGACTTTGAAATTTCGGACAACCGTCAAGTTGAGCAATGCCCCCATGGGCATTCACCGGTTTTCACCAAAAATAAAAAAGATCGCATCACACTGGGATTCAATGCCACTATGTCTGAATATGATAAACAAACGGGAGTTAAACGACTCCGGGTCCGAAGGTTTGGCGCGGTCCGATTCGCGGCTACACTAAAAGCAGCCTCAATTAATATTTTCAAAGCGACTGCCGTTAAAAATGCGGCAATTTATGCATAAAAAAAGATGGAAAAAGAAGCAATAAACGGCATACGTAATGAAGGCGGCAATGTGAATATCCGCTTTCAAGGAAATAATATATTTGACTTAAGGAATTTTTTAAGATGATGACTCACAAGGAAAGAATTGAAAAAGCACTGGCATTTAAAGAAACAGACAGAACACCCTTCAGTCTATGGGGGCATTTCCCCAATAAGGACCGCAGTCCAAGGAGATTGGCAGAACTTAGTATTAAGGCCCAGAAAGAACTGGATTTGGATTTTATTAAGTTTATGCCTTGCGGGCTCTATACGACAATAGATTATGGAATAGACCTTAAAGTTTTTAGCGGTTACAACACCCCTCCTGTTGCGAATGAACATATTATCAAAACAGTGGATGACTGGGACAATATTCACATGATCTCTGGAACAGCAGGCGATTATGCAATGGTTCTTGAGGCCCAACGCCTGTGTCTTGAAATGATGGATGAACGTATTCCTTTCCTTCAGACGGTCTTCAGCCCCATGACCACTGCAGCCAAGATGGCCGGTGTGGATACGCTTATCAAACATATCCATGAAAAACCCGAAAAAGTGAAACGTGCCCTTGAGATCATAACCGAAACCACAAAACAGTTTGTAACTGCGGTGGTTGCCGGTGGTGCAGATGGTATTTTTTTTGCGACCCAGATGTCAACCTATGGCAGATTAGAAGAAAAACTCCACACTGATTTTGTGAAAGGATATGACCTTGAAATCCTTAATTTAGTTAAGGATAAAACCTGGTTCAATATCATTCATCTTCATGGTGCAAACTGTATGATAAAGGAGGTTCAGGATTATCCGGTTCAGGCCATAAGCTGGCATGACAGGGATGATGGGCCCTCCATGGCTGAAGTTCGCACTTTTTGCAAAAAGGCGTTTATTGGTGGCCTCAGCTGGGGGAAAAATTGGCTTTCAAAAACCAGAGAAGAGGTTGTCAGAGAAGTGGCAGAGGTTTCATCCTGGAGAAAGAATGATAAAGGAATCATTATGGGACCTGGATGTGTCATTGATCCTTCAACTCCCAAAGAGAGGCTTGAACTGGTCAAGCAGTGTGTGTTTGATTCTGCCAAACAAAAGTAAACCATCCATTTTTTATATGAACGGCCATGGCCGTTCATATAAATTAACAAATGACCAATAATATCACCAAGACAGATTAATGCGAGGGCAGGTCCTCTATATTTCTATCACATCTACAAAGAAATATTTGGCGTCATTGAACAAGGTGTCGATTTCTTCAATAAGGCTGGTTATCCCAGGAGGTTGGTTTGATCGTTTTCTTTAATTTTATCCATGGCACTGGCAATGTGTCGACGCATAATGGTCTCTGCGAACAAACCATCTCGCTCTTCCAAGGCCTCTAATATACGCATGTGCTCTCGTATGGACCGGGTTCTGGTATCGTTTGAACCAATCCAGGTGTATCGTTTACGGTAAAGATTGATCAGATCCTTGAAATCGTCACATAAAAGCCGGGCCAAAGCGGCATTTCCACTCCCGTGAGCGATTATATAGTGAAAATCCATAGATTTATCATATCTTTCAGCAGAAACCTCACCATCGGACTGGATGATGCGTAACTGCTTTTCCAGAGATTCCCTGAGCCTGGCCAACTCCTCATCACTCATGCGCTCTGCTACCAGTCTGCAGGCAAGTCCTTCAAGGTGCCCTCTAATTTCAAAAATCTCTAAAAATTTTTTCATGGAAAAGGCGGCTACTCTACAACCGGAGTGTGGTTTCCTAACGATAAGACCACGCTCTTCCATACGCCGGATGGCCTCTCTTACTGGTGCCCGGCTTGTTCCGAAACGGCGTGCAAGGGCAGGTTCGCTAATTTTTTCCTGTGATTTCAGATGACCATTTATAATTTCCTCGCTCAACAGTTGGAAAATCCGGTCACTGGTTGTTTCGCGTTTTTGATTTACCATTTCCACTAATCTCGTTTTCAATAATGTTCATATTTTGAAAAATCAGCACACAAAAGTAGCAATCTAATAATTATTTGCTCAACTTTCTGAGTTGAGTTTTTCTAAACGTATAAGTAACTTCTCAATAAATAAAGAAAAATCTTAAAAAAAATATAGAGAAGGACCGCAGATGAAATAAGTTGAGCAAAAATAGCGTAAAATTTTGGTTCATCTACAAAGCAAACTATTTCGTTCAAATCAAAACTAATGAGCGTAAAAAAATAATATTTTCAGTATTTTGTCTTTTCCAGAACATTCCTGCGCCTTTCACTCCAAGATTGATAATCCTGCGAATAGCACTTGGCAGCCCACTATATTGGAATGCCTTGTATTGGAACGTGGAAGGACAAAGAACCCCATTGCCACACAAATCTCAACCAATGCCGGAGTCACTTTTTTAATAATGCCGAGTAATTCAAGGCCATGGTGGCAATCATGATTTTGTTTCATCTCACAATTCAAAAGAAGATTAAAGCACTTTATCTTTCCCCAACAATAAAGGGGATTATATCCAAAAAATTAATCCCAGCTTTTTACCTCAATTATGCTTCCAATAAGGCAAAGATTTCTGATGCCCGACATCGTATCCAAAAGAAATCTGAGAAAATATTTTCTTCCCTTGGATGCATGCAAGATCCCTTTTCCGGGATCACCCAAAAAGGATTGACAGTGATTCAAACCGTAACCAAGGAATGCGCCAGTCTGTTTTAACAATCCAGTTCATGCGTAGAAGGTCACAACGGACAGCTATCACTCAGGCATAACAGCTTTCATCGCCTGAGCGACCGAAAATTAGCGCGCTTACCTGTGTTCATATTTTTTTTAAAAAACGCAAGGACGGAACGACGGCTGCTGAAAGATTTTTTAACGCCAAGCCAAAGGTAATATTCGAATTTTTGCTTGAAAAAGTGGATCTCCCCGGGAGGCCAGCACAGAGAAGAAGAATGCCCAATCAAATAGAGTCACTCCAG
Organism: Desulfobacteraceae bacterium; assembly: GCA_016743945.1. Taxonomy (GTDB): domain Bacteria; phylum Desulfobacterota; class Desulfobacteria; order Desulfobacterales; family Desulfobacteraceae; genus NBML01. The sequence goes on along the minus strand of JADGFI010000005.1, from coordinate 317,714 downwards.
GCGATGGTTTAAAGGGGGGAGGGCCCATCGGCTGGGTTTGCCCTGGCCCTGAACACCATGTCAGCCCTCTTGAGAATTCCCTTGTGCATTGATTTTGGCATCACCGGCGACCCCGGACCAAGGGGGCGCCCTGGGGGATAAATACCGAATACCTAACCTAACACTATTATTTCGCTACAGATGGCTTCTGATAACGCCTTCAATCTTTTCACTCAAAAAATTTGGGATAACGTCAGAACCTGACAATACCGGCGGAAATAACCCCGTGGCATTTACAGGCAGTGCCCACCAAAACTGCCCCTCTGGCCTGTTTGAGATCATTTTTCAGGGTAAACAGCGATTCTGGTTTATAACCGCCCACCCCAGGCCCCAATTGATGACTTTTGATAATCAGGGAGCTAAACGTCTCAAAGGACAATTCTTTAAACAATTCATGCATGGGCTGTTTTCTGGGAAGGCCTGTGACAGTACAATTTGCATCTGGTTCACTACAATTGGGCGGACAGATAAAATCTGCATGGCTGGCATAGACATCACCGTTTTCCCCTTCCATGAAATTGGGCAATTGCCTGTCCAGCCCATGGGGAACTTTTATCCGTTCAAGTTCGGTGCAAACGTTTAGGCACCATTCCCATGCCAGGTGGACCGGCACGGCCGGGACAATCCAGTCCGGCCCGGTATTGGCTTTTAAATGCCGGGTCAAAAAGTCAATCCCGTCAGCAGCTACAATTTCACAGCCAAAGCCCTTTGCCCGGTCAAGGGCAGCCTTATCCTGGTCCACAAGGGTAATTTTCTGGGCCTTGCCCTGATCTGTCATCCCTTTGGCAGCCCTTAGACCGAATTTCCCAGACCCGATAATCCATATAGTTTCCATGCGCCTTAAAATCCCGTAATATTAATTCATACGGTATTCTCCTTCTCAAACAGCAAATTGTCAACTCAAACTCAATGCTTTTGAAATGAATTCTGGTACGCATTAGATTGTCTTTGAAACAGCCCGTTCCGCACTGGATAATGCACCTTCAAGGTAACCGCCCAAATGATCTGCGGTTTCTGTACCAGCAAAATGAAACCTGCCATCCCAGATGCTTGTTTTTCCGGAAGGCGGATGGAACTCGGGATGATTATGGACAGCCCGCTGGTCATATTCAGTGGCTGTAAACTCTTCCTTTGCCCAATCCTGATAATCGATACTCACTGGCTGTCCTGCTTGCTGACCATAAAGAAGGATCAGCTGGGTAAGAATGGCCTGGATCATGCTTTCTCTATTTTTGCGCCTTAATGCCGGGATACCGACAAATCCGGTCAGACCATAGGGGGTGTTTACCTCACAGGATCCGTCATGAATCTCCCCCAAGGGGCCACACAGGCTGAATCCCTGGCCGGAAAGGCCTATTTTCCGCCAATTCGCCTTATCATACAGGGCAAAGAATTTTGCATGCCCTGCCATCCAGGTGCTTGCTTTCAACATTGCCTGGGTAAGAGTGTAGGACAGATCAGGGGTAAACAAAATCGAGCCGGCAGCAAGCCTTGGCGGCAACGCAAGAATGATTCTGGATGCCTGTAGTTGGCACCTGGGCTCCTGGTCATGACGCCCCACAATGACCTGAACACCATTGTCCCGCCGCTGGATTTCGCAAACCGGATGATTCAGCCGGATGATATCTTTTGGAATCTGGGCGCAAAGCCCCTTGACAAGAGAAATCATACCACCGGCAAGTCGCCATCCTGGCGGATTCATTGGATAACCTGCAATGGTTTCAGCATGACCATCCTTGGCCTGAAATCTGCCCAGGCCTGTTTCAAACTGGGAATATCCTTTAAGACCCAATGTCTGTATCAGCGCATTGACCTTCGGGTTAACCATGGGCCAATACCAGGATGGTCCCAGATCAGCAAAAAAGCCTTGGTGCTCTGGACTTAAAATCCTGCCCCCCACACGGGATCGGGCTTCAAGCAGAACCAAGGACTTTTTTTTTGCCGCCAGTAGAAAGGCCGCATAAATACCGCTGAGGCCGCCTCCGATGATGATGATATCAACTTTTTTTGTATGCATTGATTTGATTCCTCATTTTTTAGATCAATATCAAATTGTCAGGTTCTTTGAACCTAACCTTTAATAATATGTTTGGTTTCAAATTGTTACCACACTTAGGTTTAATTGTTTAGAGTTTGTACGTCTCATAACATACTGGGCAGCATAGATTGATCGCCAGAACTCTGTCCTTATAGCTTCTCAGCTTTTGTCGGGCAGTCAATTTTAATTAAAAAAACCAGATTGAACATTACGGCAGCCTGATTACTACAACAGGGTTGATTTACACACATCTTAGTGGTTTGCCCATTGCCCTGGTTTTATGATAGAGTCTCTCCTTCCAATGAGAGTAGCAGCCATGGGGAAAAAAAATGAGGAATAAAGAGGCGTTGTTTTTTATACAGTCAAAGGTGCAAGGAGATGGGGACGGCCAGGTGATTTTCGGCCTTGCCCGAAACCTGATTCAAGAGTTTGGAGATGTCCATTCCTAGGTTCTGGCGGAAGCAGATACTTTTTTCACTAAACCTTTTCCATGGAAAAAAATAATGGTGGCCTTCCTATGAAGATTGGTTTTCCCGCGGATAATAACCACCTTGATGCCAGGATTGCAGACAGGGTGAGCCATGCCGACTGGCTCATTGTTGTGGACACCTGCGACATGAGTTTTGAGGCGGTTCAGGCCCCGCCCATGTCAACCGGATCCGGTGCCGGCATCCAGGCCCTTACCCTTCTGCTTGAAATGGAAGCCCAAATGCTGATGGTCGGTTATCTTGCCCCCCATATTGTCCAGTCCCTTGAAAACAGCGGCATTCGGGTGATTACCGGCCTTAGCGGCCGGGTGCAAGACCGGATTGAGCAATATGCCGGTTCCCCGGTTCCCCAGGCGTCTATACAAAAACCAACACCTGTTCACATTGCCCTTAAAAAAACTGCGAAACAATTTTTTTCCATGGCACCGGTTCTGATGGGCGTCATCCTGATCATGGGGCTGATTCAGTCTTTTTTGTCCCGGGAGCTGATCCTGAAAGTTTTTTCTGGAAACCCGCTGGCAGACACCATCATCGGGGCCTTTGTCGGGAGCATCTTTGCCGGCAACCCGGTGAATTCCTATGTCATAGGTCAGTCTTTGCTGGAATTGGGAGCTGGGTGGGCCGGGGTTTGTGCCCTGATGATGTCCTGGGTGAGTATCGGGTTAGTCCAGATGCCTGCCGAGGCCCATGCCATGGGAATTCGGTTTTCCCTGGTCCGTAACGGGGCCGCTTTTGTCGTGACCATCCTGGCCTCCCTGTTGACGGTTTTTTGTGCGGGGGTATGGTAATGCAATTGTCAAAGCAGCTAAAATCCTGGATATTTCCAGTCTGTGCCGCTGTTGTCTACCTATTGGTGTGGGTGACCATGCCGGACAGGCTCATTCCAGCCCTCAAGGTCATAAAAATCATTGCCTTACAGATGGCCTTTCCCTTGCTCATGGCCCTTGTCATGATGTTTTTGCTCAATCTGTATATCTCTGCTGCCCATATCACCCGGTTCATGGGCCAAAAGGCTGGAATGAAAGGAATGGTATTTTCATCCCTGGCCGGTATTATTTCAATGGGGCCTGTTTTTGCCTGGTTTCCCTTTCTCAAAACATTGAAAGATAAGAACATGGCCGATGTATACCTGGCCAACTTTTTATCCAGCAGGGCCGTGAAGCCGGTCCTAATACCTATATTAATCGCGTATTTTGGGTGGCGGTTTTCACTGATATTCACCATATTGTGTCTGGCCGGGGCCTGGGGGGTTTCCTTTGTTGTTGCCCTGTCAGGCAAAAGGCCTGAATCATTGAAATAGCATTTTTCCCCTGCTGAAAAAGCATGACATCTCATATATCCCTGCTGCAAATTTGGAAAAGTTTAAGCTAGTCCGACATGTGTCCAAGGCTGGCTGTTTTAATCTGTTCATAAATGTCCATGGGGCCGGTCTGGTTGTTTTCTCCTATTTTTTTAATAGTCAGGCCTTCATCTGCTTTGATCCCGACTTTGGACAAATCCCGGATCAAGGTTTTGATGTTCAGGTTGAACTGGGCGCACAGATCCGCCAGGGTCATAATACCCGTTCCAGGAGGCGGGGAATCTGGAAGTTTAACAGCTTTTCCAGCCGGGATAACTTTGGTTTTTGATTCTCCAGCCCTGGGTTTCATGGATATATAAATCTGCTGGGGCGGGACATGGTTTTTTTTACTGATGTCGGCCAGGGTCTGGTTTGCACTCTCAACGGTAAATCCAGCTGCCTTGATCCGTTCCATGCTCAGGTTTAGGTCCAGTCCCGCTTTTTTGGTAAACGTACTTAAAGAGGACAATTCGGCATGGCCGTATGGTGGTTCACCGTATTTTTTTGCGGCCTGTTCTTTAATAGATTCGCTGACCGCCAGAATGCTTGAAAAGGGCACAATTTCAAAATGGGTTCCCAGGATGCAAACAAGGGTCAGGGCCAGGGCAACATTGAACTCTTTGGTAAAAACGTTAAGGTTTTTTGTCTTGTTTTTGAGATAGTTCATGATGGGAGCCCAATTGTAATAGGTGTGGAGACCCAGGGCCAGCAAAAACAAGATTCCTGTGTTGATGTGGATATTCCCCCACTGTTCTTTGCTAAGCCCCCAAAGTCGCCAGTCTGCCCAGTATGCAATTCTTCCCTGGGGAACTATGTAGAGAATGATGCTGGTGACCACCATTGCGATAAAAGTGAGCCCTGCTGTCAAAGAAGTTATCTTTCTGAGTTTCATTTTTATTTTTACTCCATGTTGTCAATTTATTCGAGTTTAAGTAGATTCCGGACTTTATTTTGTTTTAAAAAACTATATCCAGAAGTTGTCTGACCCGGTGAGGGTGGTATCTCCTGGCCGGGCTACACCAAAGAGGTCTGCCCTTACAACGGCAGCGCCAGAAAAGTTCCCCCATTCTTTCGGGTAAGCTCCCGCATTAAAATAGCAAAGCGGCTGGTGGTGTGCTCTGAGAGAAAGCCAACCCCATGAATCTTTGCCCGGGGCTGCAAGGTTTTCTGATCCCTGTTCATTTTTGTGATGCCGGCAATAACCCGGTCATAGGAGGAACCGGTATAATCATCACCAAAAACATAGATCGCCATTGACTGACCCGATTTTGCATAGCGTTTTAATGCCGTTTCTATCCCTTCCACAGGACTGGAGTTAGATGCATCCGCCCAACTGCCAAATACCCGCATCACGCTTTTCCGCCGTTGGGGTGTATCGGGAATCCAACGGCCGCCATAACCTGAAATAAGAGATTTTCCCATGTCGTTTAAAATCTGAAACCCAATCACTTTGGGATGGATACTCAAGGCATTAAGGATTTCTTGTGAGACGCGATCCCAGATAGCTTGCATACTGCCCGAGGTGTCAACAATAAAAATAACATAATCACTGTCCACCGGAATGCCGCCCACTTCCTCATCACGAAGACTGGTGGAGGTGGTTGACAAAATGGAAACCTTGTCCAGGGTCGATTGAACCAGGGCAAGCCCCTGCAAATCACCCGCCAGTTCATTTTCTTCGCGTTCTCGTATGGAAAGATTCTTTGAAAGCCTCTGGGCAGCATTTTCCAATTGATGGCTTGCTGCAACCTGGACCTCGTTATTTTTACTTTGTGCATCGATTTTTTGAGCCAGGGTATCGATGCTGTTTTCCAGGGTTGTCACCTGTTTCAAAAGTCTCTCCACCTCCATCACACTTGATGGAGAGGCATTTTCAGCGGTGTTGGAGATTAACACCAGCAGCACCACCGCGCCAAACCCGCAGGAAATGATATCCAGAAACGAGAGGTTGAATATATCAAGATCCTTTTTCTTGATTTTCATGGCCAGTTCACCGCAGGACTTATCAAAAGTCCCCCTGATCGAGCAGTCCACCCCCAATATTCATTTACAGCATCGGGATCACCTTCAATGGGCAATAAAATCACATTGACCTTCACAGGTCCTAGGAAAGTATCCTTAAGGGTCTGTCGAAACAGCTTTACCCGGCATTCACCTGAAATTGTTGAGGATTTTCCCAAAAGAGAACTGCAGCCGGCAAAGGGGTTAAGATTTGCGTAGCGGGATTCACCCGCAGTGGGCAGCCCGTCGGTAATCACATAAAGGTCTGTGACCCCTTGCCCGGAAATAGCCTGGAGCCCTTTTTGCAAATTAGTCGCACCCTGGGGGATAATCTCGTCCAGCTCCTGATAGACAGCCCCAAGGGCTACGGTGTCGAGTTTCATCCAATTGGACCTGCCAATTGGTCGTACAGAAGAATTGTAAGCGATAACCGATAACTGACTAGTTTTAGGGACACGTGCAAGAATCCAGCGCACGATTTTTTTTGTTCGAAGCCATTTGGGACCCTGTCGCTTGCCGACATCGGATCCGTTTTTTCTTTTAATAATATCGATAAGTTTCTCGTCGGTCATGGACGCACTGGCATCCAGAAGAACAGCAATACGAGGCCCTTGAATTTTAAGGCCCATGAGATAATTTTCTTCTCCCCCCGTATCCGCGTCCACAAGATCTTCCCGCTGGGCAATGGGTCTTTTGGCGATATCATTTTTCAAAGCAGCCTTCCGGACTTTTTTTTGGGCAAGGCTCATTTTTTTTTGCGCGAGAGACTGCTCAAGCTGTGCAAGCCTGGATCGAAGCTGCGCTGTTTTAACTGCCCGGGAGTGTGAAATCGTTTGCAGCTGCGAAAGAATTTGGCTAAGTTCCGCCTGGGTTAATTCAAGCTGCTGCACCTCTTTTGTCAAAAGATCGGTTTCACTTACTGAAGTAACAACATCGTGCTTTACCAACATAAACACCAGCACCACCGCCCCGAGGCCGCAGGACATGATGTCAAGAAATGCAAGGTTGAAGCCTTCTGACCTGCGGTGCCGTCTCATACCGTCACCAATTATTTGATCCGGGCAATGAGGTATTGATCACAATAGGCCTGAATATCCACGAGCTGACCATCCTGAAGACGCTGGAGCTGATGAAAAATAAACATCAAAAAGAGACTGATCAACAGGGCCACAAGTGTTGAGTTAAAGGCGACACCCAGGCTGTTGGTCATGCCGGCAATATCTCCGGCAAGGGCTTTATCTGCAAGGGAAAGGGCTCCACCGATTCCCCGAACAGTCCCAATGAAACCGATGGAAGGAATTGCCCATATAAGATAGCGGATCATTGAATTTTCTGCATCCTGGCGAAGGGCAAGGGCTTCAACACGGCTTTCAACGGCGTCGGAAAGGTTTTGTACATTCCCTGTTCCGGCATACCGCCACAGCGCTGCCCGCAGGGTCTGAACAAGGGGTGCCAGATTGCGGTCCGCTGAAAGCGCTGTGTCAAGTTTGGCAATAATCTCTTCGGGCACAATCTTTTGGTCCCCTGTTTTTTCAATTGTTTCTTCAATCAAATCAACGGTAAAAAGATAATTATTTCGCAATATCATCACGCACTTGCTCAAAATAAGAAAACTTCCCCAGAGCATCAGAATAAAACAGATTTCCTGTTCATAATCCTTGAGGACAATCACCAGGTTCCGGGGGGCGGATAGGCCAGAAAGCCTTGCCGCCTCCAGCAAAATATCCGCTTGCGGCCGAACATAGCCAATGTAAACAAGATGGACCAGGACAATGGAAATGATCAGGGCAATAAAATTTTTCACTATTTCCGACATCTCAAATATCCACGGGAAAAGAGGTTGGAGAATTCAGGCTGATTGTCGGCAGCACCCCATAAACGGTTGCAACGGTGACAAAAAAAACAACCAGTACCAAAAGGAACACCAAAGGTCTCGTGTGGATCATACTGCTCAATTTATTCATTTTTTCCTCCATATAAATAACGTCCGATTCGAAAACCCAGATCATCACGGCCGGCCGTCAGCCCTTCCTTAAATGCCGGCCGCAAAGTGGTAATCGTACCCGAACGCCAATTGGCTCCCTTCACCACATGGGCAACGCCGCGCTGTTCTCCCAAAGGGTTGTCCGCTATTTTCTTCCCCTTGGGCGGCAGGATGAAATAAACATCGTGAACCCATTCACTGACATTGCCTGCCATATCAAAAAGACCGGAGGGTTCTTTAGCAAAACTGCCCACAGGGGCAGCACCGGAATACCCGTCCTTGTAATTGGGAACAAAAAATTTCACCTGCCCTCTAGCGCTTTCGTCTGCCACATTGGCAGTTTTAGGCGGGATGACCCTGGCATCTCCCCAGGTAAAAAGGGTCTGTTCTGTCTTCCCGGACTTGCGGGCCAGCCATTCCCATTCACCCTCACTGAGCAGTCGATAGCCTTCGGCAGTATGATCAAACCCTGTCACCTTCCCCTTTTTTGTTCTGTAGAAGGGAGAAATTTTTTCCTTTTCACTCAGCCAGTTACAGAAAACTGCCGCCGCCTGCCAGCTGACCGAAGTGACCGGGATATTGGCAGGGCCAATAGCTTTTTTCGAATCAAATGCTGCAAACTGGCGGTTGGTTATTTCAAAAATACTGGCGTAAAAAGGCTTTGTCAAACGGATTTTTTTCTCAAATTCATTGGCTCTCTGGCCTTTTTGCGATCGGGGTGCTCCCATGGTAAGGACGTCTGAAACAACAAACAATTTGAATTTGATACCCGCACTATTTGTAAATTCCCGGGGCGCTTGCCTTAACCTTGCCTGGTATTCTGTAAGAAGAGAGACCGACACTTTTTGAACCCTGCCCCCTTTGGGCTTAACCCTTCTAACAACAGAACGATACCCGGGTTTTTTAATGGTGATTTCATGGGGCACAGCTAAAAGATCTGTGCGAATCGGGCTTGTCCCAAAGTCTTTGTTGTCAATCAAGACGGTTGCCTGGGGGTGGGAAATGATCTCAACCCTTCCCATTTCAGGTTTGAGTTGGAAAAAAATTTGCTTTTCCTGGCCGGCGGCCAGCCGTATCGTCCGGGTTTCCGGATAAAACCCCGGCTTCATATAGGTCAGACGATGTTTCAAGGTTGCGTCAAGGACAAGGGGGGCTGATCTTTGAACCCCATTCACCAGAAGAGTCCCTCCTTTGGGCACAAGGTTAAGCCGTACCCTCCCTTTTTTAAACGCCAGTTGATAGTTGCGGCTCACCCTTGGACTGCCCCGGGTAATTGACAGCTGCTCAAGGGTTTCAGCATAATTTGTCAATACAAGGCGCACCTCATGGTGGCCCCCGTTTCTTTCCAGTTGTAAGGGGGTTTGCCCGGCCTTTTCATTGTCAAGAAACACCGCGGCCCCCATAGGGGTGGAATCAATACTCAACAAACCGTTGACAGCCGGCAGCAACTCTTGCAACGCTGTTTGTTCCCCCCGTGCAATCTCAAGGGCCACTTGTTTTAACCGGAAAAAAGGATTGTCGATAATTAAGGTGTAACGGCCTGCATCAAGTTCTATATCAAGGGTATCTGAGGGACCCATAACCCGATTGTTGATTCGCCATGATGTCTCGGCCGCAAGGATATCATCTCCTGAAACCTTAACCACCAGATGCCCGGGTAATTCAGATAGCGCCAGGGGGAAAACCTTGCCCAGATCTGCAGAATCAATCAAGACCCTTGCCGCCTTAAAACCGGGTGAAAAAACCGAAACAACCAAATTCCCGGCAAAAGAATAGATCGTGTCTCCCAGGAAAAAGCCTATCCCCTGGTCGACCTTGTAAACGGCATCTTCCTTTGCATCTCTGGGGTTAATCTCAATACGGGTTCCGCGCAAGACAACAAACAGCACCGTCATCAGCAGGAGAACTGCCAGAAGTGTCCCTCCAGCAATAAGGTAGACTCTTTTTTGCCGGTTCTTTGCCTGGGCTAACTTTTTATTAAATGGGTTCATCACAGATTACCCTCACACGAAAGCTGTCCTGATCATAGGGAATAAAGGCCTGGACCAATTTTGATTTAAACCCCTTTCGTGCCCCTTCAAAGGTATAATGGCCGGGTTTAAGCTGTATGTTTTTTTGAGAAACAACCCCCACCTTCCCAACACTGCGAACCAATACATTGGTTTTGTTATCGGAAATGATGGTGACCGGAATAAATCGGTTGATCCGGGTCATCAGCCCACTCAATTGGCGGGCCTGTTTCGTTATTTTCAAACTGTATTTAGACACTTTTTCAGCCTGAACCAAGGTATTTTCTGCTTCTTTGCGAACATTTGCATGGGATAAACGGTAGGGTTTTTTTAAATACTGGCCCAGGCTTGCCTGAAGTTCCAGAAAATGGTCGGCCCGCCTCAACCCTTCTGCCACTGTTTTATTTTCCGGCCCATCCTCTGCGGCCCTGGCAAAATACATTCTGGCCTTCTGCCAGTCATCTTGCCGGATTGCAAGTTCCGCCTTTCTTACAGCCTGATCGACCCGAAACGATTTTTCCAGATCCAACAATTGACCCATGAGAATTGAAAGCTCCGGCCGTCGGGGATCAATTTTTCTGGCCTCTTGGTAATGGGTTCTGGCCTTTTTTGCCTGTCGATCGTCAATACCGGCAAAGCCCAAAGAAATATGGAGGTCAAAGTTTCGGGCTTTAATAAGCCCGGCCAGCACCTCCAGTCTCTCCTTAACCTCCTGACGCTCCGGTGCAACATCTAAAACCTGGCGTAAAAAATCATATTCCTTTTGAAAATTCTTTTCGGCCCGGGCAGCCCTTGCACCATTTAAGAGCACAAGGGTATGAGGAAGTTTTTCAATTTCCCGGGCAAGCTTCAATGCCCCAGGCGATTGGCTATGGACTGACAAGGCCTTTTTAATATGACGACTTGCCCCGTCATAGCGCTCTTCTGCCAGCAGAGAAGCTGCTTTCTCCATATTTTCTTCAAAAATTTGATCTGCCTGTATAATCGTCTCCAGGGTTAAATTTTTGAGGTGCAAAAGATTTTCCATGGCCATCCCATACTCGCCATTGGTAAAGGTTGACATCACTTTTTTTTTAAGCTCATTTATTTCAAAGAGACCCGCAGAATTCCAGCCTTGGACGTTGGACGCCTCCAGGCGGGGTTCCAGCTCGTTTTCATATTCCTTGAGTATCTCCATGAATTTTTTGCGAATTTTTTCTTTGTCATTTTCCATCGGCCTCTGTTGGGGGGGGGCAGGTGCCGGCAAGTTCTTCGGGTAAAAATCAAAAAAGGAAAGACCCGCCACCAATAAACCGCAGAGGCAAAGGGTGACAAGTAAACCGATCCCTAATTGCAGTCTGCCTTTGGCAGTGCGCAGACGCGCTTGTTTCAATTTATCTTCAATCACAATATTTTTTAAGCACAATATCTCTCAGGGTTATAGCTGCACATCGGGTGTCCGTTCTTCAGCATAGATTTTTTGCAAAAATTCACGCCACTGGGCAAATTGTTGTTTTGCATCACCGGTCAGTTCAACACTTTGTTTTTCAAAGGCAATGACCCGGGGAGACAATTCCATATTTATGGATTGACCCAGTTCATTGAGGGCTTCCCGGTGCACCTTTGCCTCTTCGCTGGTCTTAAAACTCTTTGAAAGTAAAGAAGCACCCGCCAGGCCGCCAAGAATCGCTCCCGTAGCACCGGCTGCACTGGCACCGGTGCTATTGGAATTTGATCCCGACACCCCCGCTAGAACCGCCAGGCCTATTAGAAGCACCCCCCCCAGGGCCTGACCCACTCCTTTTCTCTTTGCTGCCCGGGCAGCCTGGGTCTCAAAAAGGCTCTGCTCCTGCCACATCAGATAACTTTCATTCATCTGGTCGGAAAAAGAGGCATAATTATCCTGGAGGCTGTCAATAAAAAGCTGATCTCTCACTCGAATCGCCTTTACACGATCAAGCATTGGGTCATTGTCACTGGGTTTGCTCACCAGGGAAAATTTTTCGCCCTTGATCTCCATGTACTGCATAAAAGTCTCTTCAGAAAAATTGGTGCCAAACCTGAGATCTGCAATATATTGCAGGTCTTCCAACTCCTGCAAAGAGCGATCACTAAGCGCTTCAATAATTTTTGCAGCAGCTGTTTCAAACAACGGATCGTAGGGATCCATGCCTTTATTTCTTTGATCCCTGTGAAATTCCTGGGATATTTCATGTTCAAAGGATTTTTCCAGCCATCTTTTACCGCTTATATCCACCACCTCTATTTCCATGGCAACCTCTAGCCCATTTGATGCCTCAATTCGGCCAAGAATATACAAATCGCCCGTGGCAGTTCCATCAGGCGTTACCCGCACCGCACCAAATTTTCCAGTTTCTTCCAGTGCTTCCTTCATCTTAAGGGCAAAACGGTTGGCCTCTGCCCTGCGCAGTTCCGGCCAGATCTCCTTCACATCCTCCTCGGATTCAGGCAAACCCGGATCAAAAACAGGAATTACCACTTCCAGCAGGGGAGCGGGTATTACGGGCTGGTTTTTTAGCCCTTTTGAATAAGCCGAAGATGGAAGAGGCCCCACCGTTGATGTGGTTCGAGTGTGGGTTACGCACCCTGAAAGAAAAAAGGTAAAAATAATAAAGACAGTGATCGTTTTTTTAAACATCATGGTGCCTCTCTTGTCGTTATTGGACGGGCAGGCCTTTGTATTTTCTGTACTCGTTCCACAATTGCTCACGTTTGACAGGATCTGTTTCGTTTTCAGCCGCATACCGTATCTGTGCGGCAAGGGCATCATCATTTTGAGCTGCCGGAATATCCTCCGGAAGTTTCCCGTTCGAGTAATTCCTGTTTCCAGTACTGCCGACAGCCTCTTTTTGATTCAATGAATCCTGCAAGCCGCCCTGGGTCACCACCTCAATCCCATCTGCAGAAGAAGTGTTTTCAGGCACTTGCGTCCCCGACATTGCTGAACTTGCAGCAGACTCACCGGCCGAGGTACCGCCTGTCTGGCCACTCGAATCTTGTGGGGAATCTCCAGAATCTGCCGCTGCCCCATGGCCGTTGCTGACAGTCCCACCCGAAGAGGCTGCCGCCTCCTTTGCAGACCGGCACAATTCAAATCTATTGAGTGACTCCAAAAAAGCTTTGTCCATAAGACGAAGACGCTCTTCATGGGTCAAATTAGGATCGTCCACATAGTGAACGCTTACCGTACAATCGATATCATCCCCAATATAGTCCTCTGCACGGACCATGGGAATCAAAACTGACCATTGCCAGACCAAGCCGCAGATGGCCATGAAAACAAAGAGGTTAAATTTTTTCAAAAGCAGCCTCCTTTTTCATAAACGATAAAAAAAAGACTTAGAGAAGCCCGACCTTTTTCATATCTTTGGTAATGAGTTCCGCCGTCTCTTTCACCAGTTTTTCTTCGGATTTCGGATTAAAACTCCGGGTGGCCCCTGCCCAGATCATTTTTTCTGTTTTAACGGAGAAAACGGTAATTTCAAGCTTGACAATGGTATTGGTAACCGTATATCCGGGGTCAACCACCCTGTCATAGGAAACGGCATAATAGTTATACATACCATGACTAAAACCCATGGAGGGTTGATATGTAACCGTTGGCGGCATATACTTTTCCTCTTTTTTAACCCCCACCAGGGTGGCAAGCATGACCGCATCGGCACCGGCTTTACCCACGGCAGCCACGATCTCTTCTTTTTCATCATAGTCCGAAGTATTGGGCATGAGGGAATAACCGGTGATGCCCACCCGATTTTCCTTTTCAAGTGCCTTTACAACAGCATCCTCGTATAGCCGACGATTCAGGTCATTCTTAAAAACGCCGAGAACCAGAATCTTTTCCAGGGGTTTGTCATTAAAGGCCGGTTCCTCCCAGGATTGAACCAATTTGGTTGAGGCACACCCCGTCATCGCCAGGATCAAAACACCCAGTATCATCCCCCCCCACACCCTTCTTTTATTTAAACACATCATTCATCTTTCCTTTATAAAATATTAAATTATAAATTCCCAAATATTCTATCATTATGCCCGATAAAAAACCAGGTTCTGTTTTGGAGAAGGTCTTTATCAAATCCGGGATACGCTCACGGGAAAAATTTCATATATTTATTCTGATTTTTTAGTCAGGCAATTCATCCAGGCAATGCCCTTTCTTTCGAGTCCGTCTTTTGTTGTGCTGGACCAGATGGGCTCAAATCCGTATTGTCCACAGATATATAGCCATTGAGCCTTTGTCATTGTGGTAAACCGCCGTCCTTTTGCATCAAATTCATCGTTCCGGATATCATCTCTTTGAATTGGAACTGAAAAGAAAAAATTCCCCTTTGAAACCAGCAGGGAGTTAACTTGTTGTATGATCGTTTCAATATGAGGCCGGGAAAAGTGCATCAACGCGGCAATGGAAAAGACCCCGTCAAATTTACCAAATCTGCCGGATAGTCCTTCAGGAAGTTGAAGGATATGGAGGCAGCCGGATAATTCAGGGTGATAGTTCATTGCAGATTCAATCATCACGGCCGAGCCGTCAACAGCTGTGACATTAAATCCTTGTTTTGTCATAAAAGCAGCATCCCGTCCTGAGCCGCATCCTAATTCCAGAAGAGTGGCCGGCAATTTAAAAGAAGCGTTTAAAACCCTGTGCAAATCTGATACATTTGCAGATTCATACCGTTCTGCTATATTTTTCCCATTTTTTTCGTAGTATTTGAGTGTGGTTTGTTTCATGGTCCATTGTCATTTTTATCGATTTCGTTCTAATCCCTGCGCAGAGCAATGGGCTTTGAAAGGATTTCTGACCAGATAACGGCCTGCTGAAGCTGATCCGATGAAAATTTTGCCGGCCCAAAACCCCTTGTCAAAGAAGGTTGTTGAACAAAAACTTGTTTTTCAGACTTTGGGGCAGGGCGCTCCTTTTTCTTTGCCGGCATTACCCGATCTGCGGTAAATACAGGTGCTTCAGCCACAGGCCCAAGCGCCTCTTCATGAAAATCCCCATGGATGTCTTGAAACTCCTCCTCCCCGGCTAATTGGTCCCAGATGGTTTCCTGGGTTTTTTGGGACTGCTTTCCCTTTGCAGCCTCCTGCTCAAGATTTTCGGCATATTGCCGGATCTGTTCGCCCAGTTTCTCAAACAAGGATAATTTTCTGGCCTTCCCCGCCGGGGCTGATGTCGGTATTTTCTTCTTGAGCCGCTTTAAAACAGCCGGCATGATAAAAAATAAAATAATCAGTAAAAATGATATGATTGAATCAAAATCCATGGCAGATCCTTAGAGGGGATCCCTGCCAAAAAAAGGCCAGGGATCCCAATGATAGTTAACCCGGTTATGGTTGTTGATCCGGTTCCGGAGTGGCAATCTTGTCTCTCATTTTGGTGTCGGCGGAAATATTCTGCATTTTATAATAATCCATGATACCCAGGTTTCCGCTTCTGAAGGCCTCTGCCATGGCAAGGGGCACCTGGGCTTCTGCCTCCACAACCTTGGCCCGCATTTCCTGGACCCGGGCTCTCATTTCCTGTTCCTGGGCAAATGCCATGGCCCGTTTTTCCTCTGCCTTGGCCTGGGCGATTTTCTTGTCTGCCTCGGCCCGATCGGTTTCAAGCTCGGCACCGATATTCTTGCCCACATCTACGTCGGCAATATCAATGGATAAAATTTCATAGGCCGTTCCGGAATCCAGACCCTTGGCAAGAACAGTCTTGGATATCATATCCGGATTTTCAAGCACTTCCTTGTGGGTAACGGCGGACCCGATGGTGGTGACAATTCCTTCCCCCACCCGGGCCAGAATGGTCTCTTCTCCGGCCCCGCCCACCAGGCGATCAATATTGGCCCGAACCGTAACCCGGGAAAGCGCCTTGAGCTGAATCCCGTCCTTTGCCATGGCCGCCACCAGAGGGGTCTCAATCACCTTTGGATTCACCGACATCTGGACAGCTTCCAACACATCCCGACCTGCCAGGTCAATGGCAACCGCCCGGTTAAACCCGAGGTCAATATTGGCTTTGTCCGCTGCAATCAAAGCCTGGACCACCCGGGAAACATTTCCGCCGGCAAGGAAATGGGACTCCAGGCTGTCCGTGGGGATTTCAATTCCGGCCTTGACAGCCATGATCTTGGATTCAACAATCAATTTGGCAGGCACTTTTCGAAACCGCATGAAAATAATATTAAGCAGACCCACACTGGCACCTGACACCAGGGCCTGAAGCCAGAGGGCAATGTAGGAAAAAATAAAATAAAACAACACCAGACCGATGATACCGGCAATGATCAACAAAATATACATGATATCCATGAACGATTCTCCTTACTTTTTAATCTACCTAGTTTTTTGTCCTGATTTCTTGATTCTTATCCATTATTTGTTTTTCAACGATTATTTGATTGCCGGTAACCCCGGTAACAATGATGGGGGTATTGGCATTAATATAATCTCCGTCTGTAACAACGTCCAGGCGTTTCCCCTCAATAAGGGCAATCCCTGCAGGGCGAAGATCTGTAACCGAAGTCCCCTGTTTGCCTCCATATTCTTCAAGCTCTGATGCCTGGGAGACCACCCCGTCCTTACTGGCCAATCTGCTTTTCAAGGACAGGGGAGAAACGGCCAGAATTTTCAATCCCAGGATCAAAAGAATGGGAATCGCCAAAAGATCAAACCCCACAAATATCATACCGCTGAAGGTTGAAATAGTAGTAAAGGCCAGATACAGGGAATAACCGAGCAGTCCCAGTGCAATGGCCGCTAACACGCCCAGGGACGGAATAAATATTTCCGCCAGAATTACCAGTATCCCCAAAAATTGCAGGAGGACAGGAAGTATATACAATTTCATTGAATCCTCTTATTATCAACATCTTGTTTAACAATGATCCGGTTTTGTTCCACCGACACCACCCGGATAGGGGTTCCCGAAGGGATAAACTCTCCCTGGGCAATGGCATCAATTTTTTTGCTGCCAATCTTTATTTTACCCGAAGGCCTGAAGGGAGTCAGGGCAACCCCGACTTCCCCTGGGCTGACACCAAGTATTTCATCCGAGTCGGCATGGGAATCTTCCAATGTAGCCGATAAATAGGGTCCCTTGACCAATTTTGACAGCCTGGGCAGCACAAACCTCACCAGAGCCAGGGAAATCAGCAACGACCCCATAAAAGACCCCAGCACCACCCCCAGATTCCGGAGCAGCAGCCGGCCTTCCCAGGGCAAAGAGGGATCGGGGATGACAAAACCCTGGAAGGAAAGTACCAGGCCTCCCGCAATGACCACAAGTGCTGAGATACCGGCTACACCAAATCCCGGCAGGACAAAGACCTCCACTCCCAGCAGCAAAAATCCTATTAAAAAGAGCAAAAATTCCGTATAACCTGCCAGTCCCACCAGATATTGATTAAAAAAGACCAGCCCCAGACAGATGATGCCGACAATACCCGGAAGTCCAAATCCAGGGGCCTTGATTTCAGTATAGAGGGCACCGATCCCCAGCAGCATGAGAACCGGCAAAAAAGGTTGAAGCATGCGAACCAAATTTTCAGACCAGGTTTCCCCCAGAAATATCAATTCATACTTTTCATACCCCAGAAAGGCCAGGGCCTGGTCCAGATCCCCCACGCTCTGCTTTGAAAAGCCCAGATCAAAGGCCTCTTGATCATCCATGGTCAAAAGCTCTCCTGCAGCCACGATGGTCTTTTTTTGCGTCACCTGTTTCTTTTGGTCCTCTGTCAAGTCGTCATAGGAATGCTTATCCATGTATTGAACCTTTCCAGCGATGGTGATCCGGTAGACCTCCATATTCTTGGACACCATGGATTCAGCCAAAACCTCAGGATAATTATTTTTCTTTGCCAGGGAACGAAATTGGGCCCGCAGCACGGTCTGGGTTTTTTCCCCGGCCTCTTTTTGCCCCTCTTTCGACTGGATAATGGGAGCACAATCTCCGATCAGGGTATTTTCCTTCATCACCAAGGTGCTGGAAGCAAGGGCGATCAGAGCGCCGGCTGAAATGGCTTTTTTTTCCACAAAGGCAATGGACTTTCCCTTTGGAACGCTTGAAATGGACGCCACAATCTCAAAGGCGGCATCCACTCGTCCCCCAAAGGTGTCCATTTTAAAAAGGAGCAGGGCATCGGGTTCATTTTTAACCTCTTCTACAGCCCGTTTGATATAGGCAGCCATTCCCGGTTCAACCGTTCCCTCAACGGGAATTACATAAATTTTTTGCTTGTTTTGGTCTGCGGCCACCCATCCGGTCAGACCTGTCAAAAAAAGGATACCCCCTAAGAGGAAAGAAAAATTTTTCAGGCAAGCGCTCATATTCATGTCTTTTCTTCGCTTTTATGGCCGGTTATTGTTTTTTTTGGATCTCCGCCAACGGAGCCCAATTAATTTACTATACCATGGAATTATCCAATTCAAAGTAAAATTCACCCGGCATTGTCAAAAAAAATACAAGTTGCAGCAATTTTCAGTGGATGCACTGATAAAAATGCCTGAAAAGGCCTTCAGCAAAAAATTGAATATATTTTTCGAAAACAAGACATATGCATACCCGTCCAGGATCAGAATTACCGGTTTCCCAGAATCCTGGTTGCTTTTTTGGAAAAAACAAGCTAATTTTCATGGCTGTGCATAAACATTATTCTGGATACTTATTGAGTTTAGAAAGGGTTTGATCATTTTATGATGTTTTCAATTCAAACGCCCCGGATCAAGGGAAAGTTCTTACTATCGTTTTTTATCATGGGATTTGTGGGGGTAATGCTGTCTTCCGGGTGTTCCGTAAAGTCTGATATGATGACCCATTTATCTAATACCATTGTGAACAACGATGACCTGCCCCTGGTTGAAGCGGGGGCTCCCGCCTATCTTCTCATGATCGACAGCTTGATCAGTGAAGACCCTGGTTCCAAGGAGATGCTGTCCACGGCCGCCCAATTATACACGGCCTATGCAGATGTGTTTGTGACCGATGCAAAGCGATCCCGTAAAATGGTAAACAAGGCCTTTGATTATGCAGACCAGGCCATCTGTATCGCCGACAAGGATGCCTGTGGGTTGAAGAACATGCCCTTTGATAAATTCCAAGAGATCATCTCTGCCATGGACAAAAATAACCTGCCCTACCTCTTTACACTGGGCAATGCCTGGGCCAGCTGGATCATGGCCAATTCAAATGATTTCAATGCCCTGGCAGATATTTCACGAATTGAAGCTATCATGCTCAAGGTGGTTTTGCTGGATGAATCCTATAAAGAAGGTGCAGCGTTCTTGTATCTGGGATCCATGGCCACGTTTCTGCCGCCGGCCCTGGGCGGAAAACCAGAACAGGGCAAACGCTATTTCCAGCGCGCTATTGACCTTTCCCAGGGCAAAAACCTCATGGCCAAGGTGATGTTCGCCAAGCTCTATGCACGAATGATATTCGACCGAGACCTGCATGACAGGCTGCTCAAAGAAGTCCTGGACACCAATCCTGTTGTACCCGGGTATACCCTTGTAAATACCTATGCACAAAAACAGGCCAGGCAATTGCTGGAGAATGCGGAGGATTATTTTTAATCTTTTGTAAAACCAATTGAATTCATGATTATGGAGAAATAAATGACCCTTACTAAACAACTTACCCTGATGGCTATATTTTTAATGATAGGCCTTGTACCCGGATATGCCACCACCTTTAAAATAGCTACCATATCACCCGAAGGTTCCATGTGGATGGAAAAAATGCGCCAGGGTGCCAAACAGGTTGCCACCCAAACCCAAAATCGGGTAAAATTCAAATTTTATCCCGGCGGCGTCATGGGCAACGACAAGGCTGTTCTTCGGAAAATCCGGATTGGCCAGCTCCAGGGCGGCGCGGTTGTGGCGGGAAGTCTGTCCTCTTATTTTCCCGCAAACCAGATCTATTCCCAGCCCATGAAATTTAAAACTCTGGGCGAGGTGGATTATGTACGGCAACACATGGACTCCTTTATTATTGAGGGGCTGAACAAGGCCGGATTTGTCACCTTCGGGATTGCCGGCGGGGGATTTGCCTACATCATGTCCACGGAACCCGTTAGAACCATCCAGGATCTCCAGAAGCGAAAGGTTTGGATTCCTGACAATGACAAGCTTTCCCAGGACGCGGTGGCTGCCTTTGGCGTCGCCCCCATCCCTTTGCCCATCGCAGATGTTCGAACCAGTCTGCAGTCTGGCCTTATTGACACGGTGGCCACCTCTCCGGTTGGTGCCATTGTACTCCAATGGCACACCCAGATTAAATATGTTACCAATATCCCCTTGATTTATCTCCATGCGGTCCTGGCCATCGACAAAAAAAAATTTTTAAAAATTACTCCCCAGGACCAGGAAATTGTCACCCGGGTCATGACCCGTGCCTTCAATGAAATTGGTCTTCAAAACAGGCGAGATGACGGCAAGGCCATTGCAGCATTAAAAAACCAGGGAATTGAATTTGTTACCCCGGATGAGATTGTCCTGGAGGAATGGCGTCAAACTGCCGGGAAAGCATCCCAAAAAATGGTGGAATCTGGAACCCTGCCAAAGGATGCTGCGGATCAGCTGGACGGTCTTTTAAAGAAATTCCAGGCCAAAGGATCGACGGGTGATCAATAAACTCAAATTTTTCCCCAGAATGGTTTCTCTGGTTCAAAAAGTTGAAGACTATATTCTGATTTGCCTTTTGCTGATTATGATCACCATGGCGGTCCTTCAGATTTTTTTAAGAAATTTTTTTGATTCCGGGATTGTGTGGGGGGATTCCCTGGTCCGGGTCCTGGTACTCTGGATCGGCCTTGTGGGGGCCATGATCGCCAGCAGGACCGATAACCACATCAGTATTGACATCCTTTCCCGGTATCTGCCCTCGGAAATTAGACGGTTCACCAGCCTTGCAACCCATGTATTTACAACCGTGGTAACCGCTCTCATGGCCTGGTTTAGCCTGGCATTTGTAAAAATGGAAATGGGGGTCAACCTCATTGCCTTTGCCAATGTGCCGGCCTGGGTCTGTGAAAGTATCATTCCCATTGCCTTTGGGGTGATCAGTATTCGATACGCCCTGTTTTCAATCCTAGTTTTTATTGAGTTGGTGTCCAAAAGACAGGGGGGCAAAAAACCATGATCTATCTGTTTATCGGTCTACTTATCCTCATCGCCCTTTTTGGGGCCCCCTTGTTCACGGTAATCATTGCGGCAGCCATGGCCGGATTCTACATGGCTGAGATTGATCTGTCCGTTATGGCCATTGAATTGTACCGGATTGCCGACACCCCGATTTTACTGGCCCTTCCCCTGTTTACCTTTGCCGGCTACCTCTTAGGAGAAAGCAATACCTCCCAGCGTCTGGTCCGGCTGACCCAGGCTTTTCTAGGATGGATGCCAGGAGGGCTTGCCATCGTAGCCTTTGTGGTCTGTGCACTTTTTACCGCCTTCACCGGCGCATCGGGGGTGACCATCGTGGCCATGGGCGCTTTATTGTACCCCGCCTTGAAACAAGCCGGATACCAGGACAATTTCAGCCTGGGATTGGTCACCACCTCGGGTAGTTTGGGTCTACTGCTGCCCCCCTCCCTTCCCCTGATCTTATACGGGATCATTGCCCAGCAGATGGGAGGCGGTGTTGAGATATCCATTGAGGATCTTTTTTTAGCCGGTATTTTTCCGGCCATTCTCATGATTTTCATGCTCTCCCTATGGAGCATCTGGATCAACAAGAAAAATCCCATTCCCCTGGTAAAATTTTCCTGGAAGAATGCCTTTACCGCCATACGCGAAGCAGCATGGGAAATCCCGTTACCAATTTTTGTATTTACAGGGATCTATTCAGGATATTTTGCCGTATCCGAAGCAGCTGCGGTCACGGCCATGTATGTACTGGTGGTGGAAGTGTTTGTTTACAGGGAAATAAAATTGTCCCAACTGGCCGATATTATCCGGGAATCCATGGTCATGGTGGGGGGGATATTGCTTATTCTCGGGGTTTCTCTGGCACTCACCAATTTTTTGATTGACGCCGAAATTCCCATGAAGCTGTTTGCCCTGTGCCAGGCTTTTGTGAGCAGCAAACTGGTGTTTTTGATTTTGCTGAACATTTTTCTTCTGATATTGGGTGCCATGCTGGATATTTTTTCGGCCATCATTATCATGGTGCCGCTGATGCTGCCCGTGGCCCTGGAATATGGTGTTCACCCGGTGCACCTGGGGATTATTTTTCTGGCCAATATGCAAATAGGATATTTCACACCGCCGGTGGGCATGAACCTGTTCATTGCAAGCTATCGGTTCAACAAACCCATTGTGGACATCTACCGGGCCACCATCCCCTTTATGCTGATCCTTTTATTGTCGGTTCTGATCATCACCTATTGGCCTAGTTTGAGCCTGTTCCTTATTTCCTAGCCCCTTATAAAAAAAAGACAGCTGACAGCTACTCATTTCTTGAATCTTCTTGAGGAGGACCTTGTGCTCTTGGACAGAGGGTAAGGGTGATGATCCGACTGCACATCCGGGCGGTGCATCCCCGGTCATGGGAAATAAACAGCAGGGCCATATCAAATTTTTTCTGAATAAATATCAGATGCTCGATGATATCCACCTGTAGGACCAGGTCCAGGCCGGCCAGGGCCTCATCACAGATCAGCAGCCGGGGAGAAACGCCCAAAGCCCTCGCAATGGCTGCACGCTGACACTGCCCCCCGGAAAGCCTATCTGGCCTACACCGGCCAAGAGAAAGGGGAATACCCATGGCTTCCATGAGCATGTCCGCCCGATACCTTCGCTCCCGGGTCGTGCCTATCCCAAAAGCGGCCATGGGCTCAATGATGGATGTGCGAATAGACACAAAGGGGTTCATATAGACAAAGGGATCCTGCCAGACCATCTGGACATTCCGGTAAAACAGGCGATCAGGCCGGATTTTCCGGTTTGAAACCATTCTGCCCTGAAAAAAAACCTGTCCGGAATCAGGCGGTTCAACACCCAGAATAATTTTTGCGATGGTGCTTTTCCCACTGCCGCTGGGGCCAAAAAGCCCCAAAGATTCGCCGGGCCGGATGTCAAGGGAAAAACCGGACAGAACAGATTCCCTTTTGGGGCCCTGGCCGGGGTAGGACTTGCTGATGCGATCCAGGCAGAGAAGAGATGACCTCATCCGGCACCGCCTTCCAGGAACATCATGGCCCTAACCAGATCCCGGGTATGGTCATGGGAGGGATTTTCAATCAGCTCCCCAACCGGACCCGCTTCTATCTGCAGTCCTTTATAAATGACCACCAGATTCTGTGCCAGCCCCTGAAGCCCTCTTAAATCGTGGGAAATGACGATGACGGCCGTGCCCTCATTTTGTGTCAGTTCCCGGATAATTTTAACGACAACGGACTTATTGACGTCATCCTGCCCCGTGACGGGTTCGTCAGCAATAAGAATGCGGGGTTTAACGGCCAGGGCAAGCGCCATAAGACTGCGCTGGCGCTGGCCTCCGCTGAGTTCAAAAGGGTAGCGGCCATAGGCTGACGAATCAAGCCCGGCCATTTCCAGCGCATGGGCGGCCGCCTTTCTGGGATCTTCACCACAGCTTTTGCCACAGGCCTTGTTAACAGCTTTAATGGCGTCGGTCAGATGAACCCCGATTCTGGTCCAGGGATCCAAGGCCCTGGACGGACTTTGAAACAGCATCAGGATATCCCTGCCGGGTGTAAGATTTTTTTGCGCACCCGCTTCCGGCAGGACAGGGTTCCCCAAAAACCTTACAGTTCCGCTATAAACGGCCAGCGGTGGCGGAAGAATACCGGCCAGAGCCATGGCGGTCAAGGTTTTCCCGGACCCGCTTTGGCCTGTGATACCAAGGATATCACCCTTGTTCAACCTGAAGCTGACATTTTCAACCTGACCGGCCTTGCCGGGGCAGCCGATACAAAGGTTCTGTACAGATAAAAGATTTGGTTCAGACATCATGAACTTCCCTTTGAAATGTTTTTCCCACAAAACTCAAAGCCGCCACCACCAAAGTAATGGAAAGACCAGGAGCAAAAGCCAGCCAGGGTGCCTGGACCATATATATTCCGGCCTCCTGAAGCATCCGCCCCAGTTCCGGAGCCGGTGGGGGCGGACCCAGCCCCAGGTAACTCAGACCCGCAAAGGCCAGGATCATTCTTCCGGTTTTCAGGGAGGCACCGGCAAAAACAGGATTCTTAAACTGGGGAAGAATGTAGGCAAAAACAATTCTCGAGGGTTTAAGTCCAGCAACCCTGCCGGCAAGCACAAATTCCTTCTGGACGGCTGACAGCGCAAGTCCCCGGATCAGACGGGCCCACCAGGGCCAGTTGGCCGCCGCCAAACCCAGGATAAGCCCCTGCATGGTTCCTCCGGCAAGACCTGCAAAAACAATGGCCAGAATCAGTCCGGGCATGGCAAGCCCCATGTCGATGACGGCTCTGAATATAATTTCAATCCAGCCTTTTGCCAGGGCAGCTCCTATGCCCAGCACAGCCCCTGCGGCCACAGCCAGGACAGATGAGGCCACAGCACCGCCCAGGGACAGGCGCAGCCCCCAGATAACCCGGGATAAAATACATCTTCCCAACTGGTCGCTTCCCAAAGGAAATTTCATACAAGGAGCCACGAGTCGGCTGGTCAGGTCGACGGCCAGGGGGTCTTGGGGGGCCAGCCATGGTGCCAGAATGGCCACCCCCCCGATAAAAAGACAAAACATGGTGCTCAAGAAAATCCTACTGAATATGAAATCACGGCTGTTTTTCACAAATTCTGCCTCATTTGGGGATCCAGGAGGCGGTGAATCGAATCCGTCAGGGTATTGACGGCCACAAAGGCCAGGCAGATGAGCAGCACAAGCGCCTGGACCATGGGGATATCCCTTGCCATGACAGCCTGAACCGTAAGGCGCCCAAGCCCGGGCCGGGCAAAAACCGATTCCACGATCATGGCCCCGCCCAGAAGCTGACCCAGACATATCCCCCACAGAGAAATCATGGGAACCAGGGCATGGGGCAGGATGTGCCGGAAAAATATTTTCATGGGACCAAGCCCTCTGGTCCGGGCAAAACCAATAAAATCAGCTTCCATGGTTCGGATCAGGGCCGAACGGAGCATGCTGCCCTGGAGCAGTCCTAGTCCCAAAGCCAGGGAAAATGCAGGCAAAATGACATGGGCAAGGCTGCCCTGCCCGCTGACAGGCAAAAGCCTCAATTTGAGAGAGACTGTCCAAATGAGTATAATTCCAAGCCAGAAAGGCGGCATGGCAGATGACACAACCGTCAAAACCGTAATCATATGATCGGCAAAACGGTTCCGGAACACAGCAGAAACGATGCCGCCGGCCCCGGACAGAACCACGACCATCAGGAACGCTGTCAGGGCCAACTCCAGGGTAGACCCAAGACAAAGTGCCACCTCCTGGAAAACCGGGCGGCCCGTCTGCCAGCTTGTTCCGAAATCACCCGTACAGATTCTGCCCATCCAGGACAGATACTGGACAGTCCAATGTCTGTCCAGCGCCAGGGAATGACGAAGGGCTTCAATCTGCTCCCGGCCGGGGCTCTGACTTTGAATGGACAAAATGATTTCAGCAGGATCTCCAGGGCTCAGGGCAAACAGAATGAATATAACCAGACTGATGCCCCACAGGACAAAGGTTGTATAGGCCAGCCGCTTTAGCCAGTTTGGCACCAGGATCAATCTGCATTCCTTTGGCCAGGGGAATGCACCGGCACAGGCCAGCAGACCATGGAAGCACTGGACTGGCCCTCAAGTAAAATTCTGTCGTTTTTAACATGGGAGTTAAGTACATCGTCAATCACCTGATCCGGAAGAGACCCCGAACAGCCGAACATGCCAAAATAGGCCCTGAAGTATTCCCGGGCCTGAGAAAAGTGTACATCCAGGACAGCCGGGCAGACCAGCGTATGGATATCAGGGTGCCTGCCTGTCTGTCTTAAAAATTTTACGGCACAGTCCAGATGGTCTCCGGATATTGGACAGGGTGCATCCATGACCTGGGTCCATATCTGCCGGTACAAAGGAAAGGCGCTGGTGCCGTTGCCCAGTACAAGCACACAGAACTGTTTCGCCAGTTTTTCCATGCGGCAAATTCCGTGGGGGTTACAGGCTTCCGGAAAAAATGCGGCCACAACCAGGTCATGATTCGGTGTGGGGTCAAGGGTGTTCCAGTCTGCAACCAATGGCTGTATCCCGGAAATACCGCTGGTTTGGATCTTATTTTCCAATACCCGGATCATGCCCGGGGAAAGATCAATGGCTGTAACCCGGCAACCGTATCCGGCCAGTGCCATGGAAAAATTTCCCGGCCCGCAGCCAAGCTCAAGAATAAAATTTTCAGACCCAAGCAGTCCCTGACCGGCCAGAACCCGGGCCATTTCTTTGCCAGAAGCAGGAGAGATCCCGGCCATCCGTTCCCAGACATCGGATACCCGGTCGTAAAAAACCTGCCATTTTTCAGGGTGTACTGCCTGGCTTTGCTTTAAAAAAGAATTGTTCCCAAGATCCTTCCAGCGGGCACACCAATCGGCATCGCCAGTATCATCAGCACAAATATCGGTTGTCATTGCACCGCCCCTTTCTGACGGATGGAGACCACAGGCTTTGCCTGAACCAGCAACGGCCTGAAATTATGGTCCATACCAAAAAATTTCAGCCGGTCCGTATAGGCAAAAAATGAAATATCGTGGTACAGGGGCAGCAGGGGCAGGTTCCGGGAAAAATCCTTAGACAATTGGCGGTAAACTTCTTTTTGTTCAGCCGCACTTGAATTGTGCCGCCCCCGGGCAATGAATTCATCGGTTTTTGCGCAGCCGCACCCATAGCTTCTCGGGCCGTCAGAAGCCAAATAATACGCATAGAAAAAATCAGGTTCACCTGTCATCAAAGTGTTGGGCTGCAGGGCCAGGCT
Organism: Desulfobacteraceae bacterium; assembly: GCA_016743945.1. Classification (GTDB taxonomy): domain Bacteria; phylum Desulfobacterota; class Desulfobacteria; order Desulfobacterales; family Desulfobacteraceae; genus NBML01. Next base: position 290,883 of record JADGFI010000005.1, on the reverse strand, counting down.
GAAGTTGCCTTCTTTCATCTCTTTGTAATAGGCACCCGGTTCCCGGATATGAATGGCGGCCCGAAACCCATACTGGCCCAATTGCATCTGGATAAACTGGGCAATATCCAGGTAAGGCCAGCGCTCCAGGGTACCGGCGTGAAGAAGGATGTCCACTGACCCAGGTGCCGGCATCTTCACCGGGTGCCAGTTGCCGTCAAGATGCCCGAAACGCCAGTCTTTTGCCAGGGGAGTAAAAGGATCCTCTGCCACACGGCCGCATCCGGCAACCAGGGCGTTCACAATCGTTTTCCGGTCGATAATCGAAGCCAGCCACTGGCGGGCCGAATTTTCCACAAAAGGGGCCTTGGCACAGTTGAACACCAGATAATGGGTGGTGGCCACTTCAACACTGTCCAGGATCAGCCCGGGTACGGTTTTCAGGTTTTCCACCTGCTGGGGCAGAACCGCCCCCACATCGGCAACCGCATCCACCTCGCCGGCCATCAGGGCCATGATCCGGGTCTGGGCATCGGTCAGCGCTCTGAAGATCACCTGCCGGAAAAAGGGTTTGGCTCCCCAGTACCCATCAAAGGCCGCAAGAATGATACGATCCCCCGGGATGGCCTGTTTCAGATGGAAAGGGCCTGTACCGGTCACGGTTTTTAGGCGGCCGTCGGGCTCAAAATCCTTGGGATGAAGCACAGGGCTTTGATAGTAGGAGACCCGGTTAGGAAAGGAAGGACAAGGTTTTTTAAGATGAAAAACAAGATCCAGATCGCCCCGGGCTTCCAGTTGCTCAAGATCCCGAAAAACACCGGAAGGATCATAGCGCGGGCTTGATGCAATGCGCAGGATCGACTGCCTGGCAAGATCTGCAGTCAAAGGCGTGTTGTCATGAAACCGGACATTTTCCCGGAGGTGAAAAATCCAGGTACGGGCCTGGTCTTCTGATTCCCAGGACCGGGCCAGCCAGGGGCAGGCGTTCAGATTCTCATCCAGATAGGTCAACGCCTCCCAGGTATGGGTGGACCCGTGCAGATAGGTCCGGCTGGCAGGCCCGTCCAAAAAATCACGACCGACCCCGATAATCAGGGTTTGTTCCCTGTCCGGGACCGCCCCGGCACCGGAAAAATCCGGTCCCAGGGCCATCCCGATAATGGCCGGCACCAGGAAAATCAGGCACCGGCTCCAGAGGTTTAAAAGGGATGCAGATCTCAAAACGCGTATCTTACCCCCATCATGCATTCCACATACCGGCCGGGATTAACATAGACAATCTCTGTGGCATATTCTTCGTCCAGAAGATTGACTGCGGAAATCTGGGTGCGCAGAGTGACTTTTTCAGACAAGGCCCAGTCCTTCCAGACTTTGACATCAAGTGTTTCATAGGCCTCCATGTGATAATAGGGCAGATCTTCGTTTTTGTCATCGTAAAACCTGTCGTCTGAAAATCTGAACAGAACCTGCCAGTTAAACAGGTCGGGATTCTGGTACCGCAGTCCCAGGCTGCCAAAATAATCCGGGGAGTTTCTCAACTGATTGCCCACGTTGGCCTGGTTGGTCTTGTCTTCGGTGATTTCCGAATTGTTCAGGGTCAGTGAGCCGGTAAACGCCAAATGCTTTGTAATGGGCTGTTTAAGATAAAATTCAACACCGTTGATCTCTGCCTCCCCGATATTCCGGGTTTTTATCAACTGGTTGGAATGAGGCATATTGTCCTCATAGGTATAGGCCATGATATTTTCAATAACCCCGTGGTAAGCTGTGACCTTGATCAGGGTATTCCAGTCGGGAATGGTGATGTCAGCGCCCAGATCCACCATCCAGGTTTCTTCGGGTTCCAGGTCGGTATTGGCTTCCCGCCAGGTGTCGCCGGTGTTTTTATTCTTGAAAAGCCACTTAGCGTTGCCGGGCCAATAGGCAGTACCGGCAGACGAATGCAGTGCCAGCATGTTATTGACCCTGAACTTGACGCCGCCCCTGTAAGTGACTGTATCTTTTTCCACGTCATCCGGGGTGCTGTTGGAAGAACCGGAATCATAAATATCTGTATACTCCCACTTGTCATACCGAACCCCGCCCAGAATACTGAGCCGGTCATCCATGAAAAACATCTGGTCCTGTAGGTACACGGCGGATTGATCCGTAGTCAATTCATAGCGGTAGGTCTGGGTGCCGTCAGGGTCGTAATCATAGCTTGTCTCTTCTTCCCGGGCAAAATACAGGCCGACCGTCAGGACATTGTTGGGCAAAATGGTGAAATCACCCTGAAGTTCGAAGGGCACCCGGGTGCGGTCCCAGTCTTCAATTTCAGTAATGGTATCATCCACCACAACCACGCCATTCACAAGGCTTGCCCCCCCGTTAGCCTGGGAGGGAATGGACTGGTACTGATACCCTGTGGTCGCTGTCAACTTCACCTGATCCGTAAATTTATGGCTCACTCTCAGGTTGGACACCACCGTATCGCCATGATCGTTGGTGATCAAATTTTTCTGACCCCCGTAAAGGTAGCGGTCCATATAGTTAAGCGCCAGGGTCACGATGGTATCTTGATGGTTATTCCACTCCATTTTCCCGCTGAGCCACTGGTAGCTGTAGTCATTGTCCTCAACGGAGGATGTTTTTATATATTGAGGCTTGCCCAGGGTGGACAATTTAACCATACCTTCAACCGGTTTCATCTTGTAACCGTCGGATATCTCTCCGGCATAGGAAAACCGATAGGAAAAATTGTCTTTTTCATCGCCGATGGAAAGGCTGGGCTTGAAGGTATTGTTAGATCCGTAGCCCACCTGGGCATTAATGCCCTCTTTTGCCTTGCCGCTGCGGGTAATGATATTGACGGCCCCGCCAGCCGCGCTGGGACCGTAAAGGGCAGACGACGGTCCCAGGACCACATCCACCTGCTCAATATCGTTGGGATTAATCGCCGGCGATAGAAAAGCATGAACCGGGATGCCGTCAATGAGGTAAGCGGTACGCTGCAAAAAGTGACCAGTTCCCCTCAACTGCACCCAGGGAGGACCCCAGGGGTAGTACTGGCCCACACTGACACCGGGAAGATCCCGGATAAATTCACCAAAGTTATTCATGTAATAGGAGGGTTGGAAATCCAGATCCTCCCGGTCCACACTGTAGGCTGAAACTGGTGACAATTCCTGATCCACACTTGTTTTTGTGGCCGTCACCGTAATTCCATCAATTTGACTGGTATCATCCTGGCCTTGTTCCGCCATTGCCGGATAAACCAGGCAAACAGCAAAAAACAGCATAATGCCTGTCCATAAAGTCCCATACATTATCTTCATTTTCCTTTTCTCCTTTTCAAAATTTAACTCAGCTTCAATATGGAGGGGACGGCATGCGCAAAAAAGCCATGAATATCCATTCCCCCGATTACGGGTTTCAGAGGACCTTCATGGCCGCGGTTAAAAGGTTCTGCACGGGCCTAAAATTTAGGTCATGCAGAAAATAATGATTGATACTTTAATATTTATCCGGCAGCTTCAGCCACCTTGTTTGAAGTGTCGTATACAACAGGTCGCCAAAAGTCAAGATGTTTTCAGCATCCGGGAACGGCATTCAACCCCAAATGGACCATTCTCCGCAGCCTTGTGGAGCCCTGCCGGATTCACATAGATCTTATCCCCCCTGTTTTAAACAGGCAGCATATATTTTTGCCACGGCCGTTGCCATCTCTTTGAACAGTTCATCCGGCACAACCAGACTTTTTTCCTGGAGGGTCAACCGATGCATGACCAGGCGGATACCCACATATGCCTCCTGGAGCACCTGGCTTTCATCCCCTGAAATAATGCCTTCAACACTCAAGGCTTCCATGAGCCGGATATTGTCGGTCCACACCAAAACATCGGGAAAACTGTGGGCATTTTTTAAAATAAGATATTGAACCAGAAACTCAATATCCACAATTCCCCCGGGATCCTGCTTTAAATCGAACAGACCGCTCACATGGGTCAGCCGTTCTTCTCGCATGCGCTCGCGCATGTCCATAACTTCTTTTTGCAGGGTGGCAGGATCCCGTTCCTTTCCCAGCACGGTTTCCCGGATTCGGTCAAACCGTGAAAAAAGGACGGGGTCTCCCGTAACGGGCCGGGCCCTTATCAGAGCCTGGTGTTCCCAGGTCCATGCCTGGGTTGTAAGATAGTCCTCAAGGGCATCCATGTGGGAAACAATCATGCCCGAAGCGCCCCCGGGCCGAAGCCGCATGTCCGCACCATAGAGGGTACCGGCAGAGGTGTGCATGGTTAAAAGCCGGATGATCCTCTGGCCCAGGTTTGAATAGAACAAAACATTGTCAATTGATCTGCCCGGGGACAACTCCTCCCCTGGTGGTATACCGTTTGTCATACCGGGTTCTGCCTGGAAGAGGAAGACAAGGTCCAGGTCTGATTTATATCCCATTTCAAGCCCCCCCACTTTTCCATAGGCCACAATGGCAAACCCCCGGGGATCTTTCGAGTTGGCATCCATTCCCTGGGGGATTCCGTATTTTCTTGTCACAATGTCCCAAGAGATCTTAAGGACCTGGGCCAGAACCGTTTCTGCAATATAGGTCAGATGATCACTGACTTTCATGAGAGGATAATTCCCGCTGACATCTGCTGCAGCCACCCGCAGGGTATTGACCTGGCGGAAAATACACAGTTCTTCCAGCAAATATTCCACATCCCCCGAGGGAATCTTTTTCATCCGGTCTGCCATTTCTCGTTCAAGGGCATCCTTTTTAGGGGGTGAATACAAGGTGGCTGGATGCATGAGCTCGTCCAGCAATACCGGATGCTGACTCAGGAAAGTAATGATCCAGGGGCTTTTTTGGGCCAGGACAATCAGGGTATCCAGGGCTCCCTTGTTTTCAATGAGCAACGAAAGATAACAGGTTCGACGCTCAATGGTGATGATAAGATCGACCAATTTGCTAAGGATGGATTGGGCGTCTTGTTCCCGGCCCGCCTTTTTGACCAGAACGGGCATGAGCCGGGCCAGTTTTTTTCGGCCGTTGGGGGTCAGACGCTGGGTGTTCAGATGGTTGGCAAGGGTCCTTAAACTAGCCAATAATTGATCCGAGTCCCCAAAGCCCTCCACTTTAAGGGCATCCGATGCAAACTGGGGATCATTGATGTTGGTCCACATTTCCCTGAGATGTCGGGTTTGGTCGTCTGTGTTCTCATCCTCTTCGGTTACCAATAACTGGGAGAAATGGCCGTGGACCCGGCCCAAAACACGGGTTAGTTCCTGATGAAATATTTCAAAGGAATCAAAATCCATGGACATGGCCAGAATCAGACGCTGGTCTGCCTTTGCCGGAATATCATGGGTCTGGCGATCCTGGTATTCCTGGAGCCTGTTTTCCACCCGTCGCAAAAAATAATAGGCCTCCTTTAAATCCTGCCGGGTCTCTTGATTGATACACTTATGAACCTGCAACAGGTCCAATACTTTGAGGATCTGCTGCTCCTGGAGTTCTGGTTCCACCCCGCCCCGGATAAGCTGGAATAACTGGCCGAAGAACTCAATTTCCCGGATGCCGCCAGCGCCCAGTTTGATATTGTCTTTGAGTTTTGCATTCTTTACCTGGAGGGTGATCCTATGCTTCATTTCCCGAAAAGAATCAAAGGAGCCATAGTCAAAATACCGGCGGTAAATAAAGGCGTTCAACCCCTTGAGAAGCGTATACCCCTCCTCAATATTTCCGGCAATGGGTCGTGCTTTTATCATGGCATACCGTTCCCATTCCCGACCCTGGGCCTGGTAATAATCCTCAAAGGCAGCAGCACTCATGACCAGGGGGCCGCTGTCCCCAAAGGGTCTTAACCGGGTATCCACCCGAAAAAAATTGATGCCGCCCCCCATGGTAAACAGCTTTAAAAAATCCCGGCAGAGTCGGGTAAAAAATTCATCATTGGAAATGGAATTTTTGCCTGTGGTAACCCCTTCCCTCGGATAGACAAACATCAAATCAATATCAGATGAAAAATTGAGTTCCCTGGCCCCAAGCTTTCCCAACCCAAGGACAATAAGTTGCTGCGGGTTCCCCTGGGTATCCACCGGGACGCCGAAGCGCTGGCAAAAATCATCGTATAAAAAATTGATCCCATAACGAACACAGCTTTCGGCAAGATTTGACAGGTCCATTAAGGTTTCTTCGAGCACTGCCATACCTGTCAGATCCCGCCAGGCAATGCGGATGGATTCATATAGTTTGAATTGAAGCAGGGTCTCTTTGACAAAGGCCGTATCCAATGTTTCCCGGGCCATGGCGCGTTCGAGTCGATCAAAATAGGATTGATCGGAATAGGAGCAAGAAATATCCCCTGAGTTGACCAGTGTTTGATAGAGACTAGGGTTTTGGGAGATGGTGACAGCAACATATTCACTGAACAGCATTACCTTTATGAACTCCGACGTCTGTACCATAGGGGCCATTTCAAGCCGATTTTTTTCAATCCCTTCATAAAAAGAATCCAGCCGATTTTTTAAAAGGGTGAATAGGGAAGGTTCAAGATTTGGAAAAATGCGGTCAATCAATTTTAGGTATAGTGTCGGATACATGCGCCTGCCTGATATTAAAGGTTATTTTCTTGCGATACCATAATAACGGGCTTGATGCCATTAAAAAACGTATCCGCCAGATTGAAGTAAGGACCGCAAAAATAAATTGAACAGAAATAGCGCAGACTTTTGATTCATCTACAAGGCGCATCAAAGGTTTAATAGCTGGCCTATTTGGCCTTTGATGCAACGCGATAGATAGGCCAAAAGACAAACTATTTCATTCAAGTAATAAAATTTATTGGAGTACACTTTCCAGCAGTTCAAACCCTGAAAATAAGAGGGTTATAGACAGATTACAACCGGTCTATATTGACCAGCAAACCCACCAAAGGCAAGTCTCAAAAATAGTGAATGGCCCCAGGTATTTTGGGGAAAGCTGCGTTTTTTGTTAAAGCCCCTCTGACCTTTGGCCGATACTATAGCTGTACCAAAATGAGCCGTTTTCGTCCGGCGTTTATTCAAAACAGACCACTTAATTCGGAGATCAAACACGGGGGAAATCGGCCATGACCATTTCAGAAAACCAGCCCATAATCGTATCAAATTTATTTTCAGCCATTTCCACGAGGCAATCTTCTCTGGCCAGCAATGTCCAGGTAAGGACAGAGGAACAGGTGTCTCCGGGGCCTGAGGGGGCCTATAGGATCAACATTTCCCAGGAGGCTAAAGACCTTCAAGCAAAAGAAGGCGACCCGTCTAAAAAGGATGAGGCGGAGCAAACAGAAAAGAGCAGCTCTGGAGAGGTGGCAGGAGAAGCTTCCGGGAGTGAGAGCCCTCAATCCAATATCGATGAGCAGATAAAGGAACTCCAGGAAAAAATCAAGAAAATCAAAGAAAAAATTACCGCTCTGGCCAACAACAATTCCGAGGCCGCACAACAACAGCGTAAGGCCCTTGAAACCCAACTGCTTGAGCTGACGACCCAACTCTTGTCCCTGATGAACGAGAAGACCGAATCGGCTTAATTCCTCCCTGCCCTTTGAACCACTCCAGGCCCGGGACGGATCTGGAGAACAAATCAATAAAAACCGTCAGATAATGCCAAGAGATGAAAGCCATCGGCATCTTTTATACCAAGCCCTCTCTGGCGTATCGATCCATTTTTTACCGATGATAACTTAAAATTTGCCCTGGAAATGGCTTGTCCAAATAGTCTGAGTTGGCGGGTTTGTTTTGGGAATGGGAATACCCCAAGGCCACCATTTTTTTACTGAAATTGGCATGGTGACCCCGCCCCGGATCGACAAGGATCACGTCACATTTTGGTTTTGCATGCTGTTCAATAAAATTGGACAACAGGCTGGTATGACATCTTTCGTATAAAATATCACTACCGATAACCAAATCGAACACACCCAAACTGCTATCTTCATCCCCCCATCCCGTGCGAACGAATGGAATGGCGTTCCCCTTATTTAATTGAACGTTTTTCAAAAGGAATGATTCAACTTCCGGATGGTAATCGGTCGCCGTAATATCTGCAAGCCTATGATTCAGCAGCAGGCTGGTCAATGCGATCCCACACCCCACTTCCAGTATCCGCTTGCCTGCAATTTTATAATCAAGCATATGATGGGCCAGGATCTCGCTGGAGGCCCAAACCACTCCGAATAAAGGCCATGTGGCCGACGATATTCCTAATTTTTTGGCGACACCTCCGACGTCAAGGTATTCCAGATTATTTCGTAAAGTTCGGACATGAATATCCACGTCACCAAACTCTATGGTCTGGTAACGAATGCGTAACGAAGGCATAAAAACCCTAATTAATTGGTGATACGCAGCTTGGCTTATCCCAAATCTGACTCGCTACGCGAAGATATCAGACTACACGCATTTACATGGTTTTGCAAATAAATCCCTAATCTTTCTTAAACCCTGCATCCCATCGAACACCCACATTCTCTCTTAAATTTTCATAATCATGACAAGGATGCAAGTATATTCCTGTGGAATCTGGGATAAATACAAGGCTTGCAAAAAAGACCCAATCCATGGTATTTTAACAGGTTCGTTTTATAAAACGATTGCAGGGGGATTTTAAATCCGGGAAGTCCCCGGATTAATTTTATCAACCATAAGTTTGAACAGGTGCAAATCGATATGAAAGCATTATTAGCCCTTGAAGATGGCAGGACCTTTTCCTGTAGAAGTTTTACAGGACAGGGAGAAGCTACCGGGGAAATGGTCTTCAACACCAGCATGACCGGGTACCAGGAAATTCTGACAGACCCGTCCTACGCAGGACAGATGGTGACCATGACCTGCCCTTTAATCGGAAATTATGGTGTCAACCCGGATGATATTGAATCGGACCGGATACAAGTCGCAGCATTTATTGTTAAAGAATACCAGGATTTTCCCAGCAATTTCCAATCCAAAGGCACCCTGGCCGATTATCTGATCAAGGGACATGTCCTGGGAATTGAGGATTTGGATACCCGAGCCCTGACCCGCCACATTCGAAAATCAGGTGCCATGCGAGCCATTATCTCAACCTCTGACCTTGACCCCGATTCCCTGGTGGAACGTGCAAAACAGATTCCCTCCATGGAGGGTAGCGACCTTGTGGGAAATGTTACCACCAAAAAACCCTATTTCTGGAAACATAACCGACCGGAATATGTGGATATTAAAAAGCTTGAGGACCCCCTGATTTGGCACTATAAAGGCAAAAAACAATCGGTTGTAGCCCTTGATTTCGGAATTAAATACAATATTATCCGCTGCCTTGAAAAGGAGGGGTGTGAGGTGTTAGTGGTGCCGGCAACAACTTCTGCCCAAACCATCAAAGGCCTGAATCCAGACGGAATTTTTCTGTCCAACGGCCCGGGAGACCCGGAACCTATAATCTATGCGGTTGAGACCATACGACAACTGCTGGGCGTTGCGCCAATTTTCGGCATCTGCCTTGGGATGCAACTTTTGGGCCTTGCCATGGGCGGTAAAACACTGAAAATAAAATTTGGCCACAGGGGCGGCAACCAGCCCGTGAAAAATCTTGCCACGGGCCGTGTGGAGATTACCTCCCAGAACCATGGGTTTGCCGTGGATCTCAACTCTCTGGATAAAGAAAATGCCATACTCACCCATATCAATCTGAACGAAGATTCCCTTGAGGGGCTTAAAAATGACAGGGTCCAGGCCTTTGCCGTTCAGTATCACCCGGAAGCATCCCCCGGACCCCACGATGCAGCCTATCTTTTTAACCAATTTGCAGAGATGATGAAACATGCCAAAGCGTAACGACATAAAAAAAATCCTGATCATTGGTGCCGGACCCATTATTATCAGCCAGGCCTGTGAATTTGACTATTCCGGAACCCAGGCCTGTAAAGCGCTGAAAGAAGAAGGGTTTGAAGTGGTGCTCATCAATTCAAACCCCGCCACCATCATGACGGATCCTGAAACCGCAGACAAGGTTTATATTGAACCGGTAAACGTGGAGACCCTGTGCAAGGTTATTGAACGGGAAAGACCCGACGCCATTCTGCCTACCCTGGGCGGTCAGACTGCTCTGAACACTGCCATAGAAGCTGAAAAAACGGGCATTTTTGAACGCTGCAATGTTGAGATGATCGGTGCCTCCATTGACGCCATCAACAAGGCCGAAGACCGGGAACTTTTTCGGAATGCCATGAACAAGATCGGGTTGCGGATTCCCAAAAGCGGATTTGCCACCAACATGCACGAGGTGGAAGATGTTGCAAAACGGATTGGATTTCCCATCATTGTTCGGCCCAGTTTCACCCTGGGCGGGACCGGCGGCGGGGTGGCCTATAACGCTGAAGAGCTGGCGGCCTTTTGCAAGGCAGGATTGGACGCCAGCCTTAATACCCAGGTCATGCTGGAAGAATCGGTTTTGGGATGGAAAGAATATGAACTGGAAGTCATGCGGGACCATGCCGACAATGTGGTCATCATCTGCTCCATAGAAAACATTGACGCCATGGGCGTTCACACAGGGGATTCCATCACCGTGGCCCCGGCCCAGACCCTTTCGGACAAGGAATACCAGCGACTAAGGGATGCCTCCATTGCCATTATCCGGGAAATCGGAGTGGATACAGGGGGCTCCAATGTCCAGTTTGCCATAAATCCGGAAAACGGAGATATCATTATCGTAGAAATGAATCCCCGGGTTTCCAGAAGCTCAGCCCTGGCCTCCAAAGCAACCGGGTTTCCCATTGCCAAAATTGCGGCAAAACTTGCCGTCGGATATACACTGGACGAGATCCCCAACGATATCACCGGCGAAACCCTTGCCTGTTTTGAACCCTCCATTGATTATGTTGTGGTCAAAATCCCGAGGTGGACCTTTGAAAAATTTCCCGAAGCCGACGATGTCTTGAGTACGGCCATGAAATCGGTGGGGGAAACCATGTCCATCGGCAGAACCTTTAAGGAAGCCTTCCAAAAAGGGCTGCGGTCTCTTGAAATCGGCAGATCAGGATTTGGAGCGGACGGCAAGGACCCGGCGCCCGGCAGTGTAGCAGGCAACGAACTGGAGTACAAGCTGTCCACCCCCAACTCCCAGCGGCTTTTTTATATTAAATATGCCCTGGAACACGGCATGCCCATCACCATGCTCCATGAACTGACCTTTATTGATCCCTGGTTCCTTCACCAGATGAAGCAGATCGTGGATCTGGAAAAACAGATTACCCTTGCGGGCAAGGATCTTCCCCGCGATTTGTTTGAAAAGGCCAAAAAATACGGGTTTTCCGACAAGCAGCTGGCCTTTTTGTCCGGAGGACTCACGGACAAACAGATAGAGCAGCGCCGTAAGGATTTGGGGATTGTACCCGTGTTTAAACTGGTGGATACCTGTGCCGCTGAGTTTCGGGCCGTGACCCCCTATTATTATTCCACCTATGAAAGTGAATGTGAGGCCCGGGTGTCGGATGTGAAAAAAGTCATTATCCTGGGCGGCGGGCCCAATCGTATCGGCCAGGGCATTGAATTTGACTATTGCTGTGTCCATGCTTCCTTTGCCCTCAGGGAAGAGGGGGTTGAATCCATCATGGTCAATTCCAATCCGGAAACCGTTTCCACGGACTATGACACCTCGGACAAACTTTATTTTGAACCCGTAACTCTGGAAGACGTGCTCCACATTGTTGAAAAGGAAAAGCCCTTTGGGGTCATTGTCCAATTTGGCGGCCAGACGCCTCTGAACCTGGCCACGGATCTGCAAAAGGCAGGGGTGCCCATCATCGGTACAAGTCCCGAGAACATTGACCGTGCAGAAGACCGGGATCTCTTCCAGGCCATGATGGACAAATTGGGACTGCGCCAGCCGGAAAACGGGATTGCCCATTCCTATGACGAAGCCCAGAGAGTTGCCCGGGACATAGGATATCCTGTTATGGTCAGACCCTCCTTTGTTCTAGGCGGCCGGGCCATGAAGATTGTCTATGATGAACGGGATTTGAAAGAATATTTTGACCTGGCGGTCCTGGCATCTCCGGACAAACCGGTTCTCATCGACAAGTTTTTAGAAGATGCCTTTGAACTGGATGTGGATGCCATTTCAGACGGAGAAACCACCATTATCGGCGGCATGATGGAACATATTGAAGAGGCCGGGATCCATTCCGGGGACTCTGCCTGTGTTCTGCCTCCCTATTCCATCGCCCAGACCCATATTGATGAAATGGCCGCTGCAGCCCGGGCCATGGCAAAGGAACTCCAGGTTAAAGGATTGATGAACATTCAATTCGGTATCATGAATGACAAGGTATATATCATTGAGGTAAATCCCAGAGCCTCCCGGACCATTCCCTTTGTCTCCAAAGCCATTGGTGTGCCTCTGGCAAAACTTGCCACCAAGGTAATGCTGGGCAAAACCCTTGGAGAACTGGGTTTGACCAAGGAAATCATCCCCCCCTATTATTGCGTGAAAGAAGCGGTCATGCCCTTTGACCGGTTTGAAAATGTGGATCCGGTACTGGGTCCTGAAATGAAATCAACAGGCGAGGTCATGGGCATTGACAAGGACCTGGGAGCGGCCGTTGCCAAGGCCCAGTTTGCCGCAGGCCAAAGACTGCCAAGGTCAGGTACGGTCTTTATATCGGTCCAGGATAAGGATAAGCTTTCCGCCCTGTCCGTTGCCCGAGAGTTCCATGAGATGGGATTCACCATCATGGCAACCCGGGGGACGGCGCGCTTTCTAAAGGAAAACAATGTCCCCGCCCAAATGGTGAAAAAAGTCTCTTCCGGCCGCCCCCATGTGGTGGATGCCGTAAAAAACAATGAAATCCAGCTGATTCTCAACACCGGTGCCTCCAGCCAGACCCAGAGAGATGGGTATGAAATCAGACGTGCTGCCATTAAATACAAAATACCCTATGCCACCACCACCGACGGCACCAAGGCCATCTGTTCGGCCATAAAGGCCATGAAAAAAGCACCTCTATCCATCAACCCGATCCAGTACTATCACCAGGAAAACCACCATGTGTAACCAAAAGATATTTGACCCAAGTGAGCGACCCCGAGACGAATGCGGAATCTTTGGCCTTTATAAACACCCGGAAGCCGCCCAGATAACTTATTTCGGGCTGTATGCTCTCCAGCACAGGGGTCAGGAAAGTGCCGGCATTTCCGTAAACAGAGGGATAAACGACAAGATTTTTTCCCACAAAGGCATGGGCCTTGTCCACGATATCTTTAACATGGAAGATCTGGCACGGATCGAAGGCGGATCAGCCATCGGACATGTCCGCTATTCGACCACCGGGGACTCGGTGATCACCAATGCCCAGCCCTTTGTGGCCAACCATCGCCATAGGTCTTATGCCGTTGCCCACAACGGCAATCTGGTCAATGCCCATATTCTGAAAGAGGAGCTGGAAGAAAACGGCTCGATCTTTCAGACCACCATGGATTCGGAAGTCTTCTTGCACCTGTTTATCAAAAATCTTATCAAAGGCGATATTGAAACAGCGGTCTTAAATACCGTGTCCAAGATAGAAGGGGCCTATTCCATGGTCCTTCTCACCTGCAAGGGAGAGATCATCGGTATAAAAGACCCCAACGGATTCAGGCCCCTGGCCCTGGGCAAGCTCAACGGCCACTATGTTCTGGCGTCTGAAACCTGTGCCTTTGACCTGGTCCAGGCGGAATTTATCCGGGAACTTGAGCCGGGGGAAATTGTCATCATCAACGAAGACGGCATCAGAAGCATCCAACACCCCAAGGCCGCCGCCCATAAATCCCTGTGCATCTTTGAATATATCTATTTTGCCAGACCCGATTCGACCATTGACGGCAAAAATGTCTACCAGATGCGAAAGGCGATGGGCAAACGTCTGGCCCAGGAAGCCCCGGTGGAGGCGGATCTTGTCATGCCCTTTCCGGATTCGGGCAATTATGCCGCCATCGGCTATGCCAAGGAATCGGGCATTCCCTTTGAAATGGGCATGATCCGCAACCATTATGTGGGCAGAAGCTTTATCCAGCCCACCCAGTCCATGCGGGACTTTGCCGTAAGGGTAAAACTCAACCCGGTCCGAGAAGTGATCCAAGGCAAGGAAATTATCATTATTGAGGATTCCATTATCCGGGGCACCACGGCCAAAACCCGGGTCAAAGCCCTGCGGGAACTGGGAGCCAAAAAGATTCACATGCGGGTCTGCTGCCCTCCCCATAAGAATCCGTGTTACTATGGTATCGATTTTTCCTCCAAGGGCGAGCTGATTGCCGCCCAAATGCCCCTGGCTGAACTTACCAAGTACCTGGGACTGGATTCATTGCATTATCTTTCCGTGGAAGGGATGCTGGAAGCCTCCGGGGTTGAAAATCCGGAACTTAACTTTTGCAAAGCCTGTTTTGACGGAGACTATCCCGTTCCCTTTGATTCCAACTTTACCAAACAATGCATGGGGTAATATGCGAAACCAGACCGTTGCGTTTTCAAAGGATTCGTCCAATCTTTTTTTCCACATCCTGACCCGTTGTAATCTGTCTTGTTCCCATTGCTATATTAATCGAGAACAGCATGGGGACCAGACACTTCCCATTGACACCATCCGAGACTGGCTGGGGATATTTTCCCCCAAAGCCAATCAGACAAACCTGGTCCTGTTGGGGGGAGAGCCCACCCTTCACCCGGATCTTCACCTGGCCGTCAAAGAGGCCCGGCGCCTCCAGTTTAAATCCATCACCATTGATACCAACGGGTATCTCTTCCATGATATTCTGGAAAAAATCACCCCGGACCTTCTTGATTTTTTAAGTTTTTCCCTGGATGGTGCCACACGAAACACCAATGATGCCATCCGGGGAAAGGGGTGCTATGATGCTGTTCTTTCCGGCATTAAAAAAGCCCGGGAACGAGGGTTTGCCTGTTCCATGATCTACACGGTGTCGGATAAAAATATCCACGAACTTACCCAGATGCCCGCCCTTGTCCAAAAACTTGATGTTGACCGGTTTTTTATCCAGGTCATCGGCATGCGGGGGGAATCCTCAACATCTTCTTCCCAAACACCCCGGGCGCTCCAGGTATCAAAGGACTCTTGGCTTGAAATAATCCCCCAAGTGGCAGAAAAGATTGCCGCCCAGGGCATCATCGTCACCTATCCCAAAGTATTTTTATCCAATGATGAAGCGTTTCAATGCGCCGGAAATGTGGCTAAAAATTATTTTGTATTTCCCAACGGAAGGGTGTATCAATGCCCCATCTGTGAAGATTTTCCCCTGCATTCCCATGAAATCCACGACAATCATCTTGTGGCAATGCCCCCGATCAATGAAACGGATCTGTTCAAACTTACCATCCCCGAAGGCTGTGTCATGAATAAAATGATCCAGCCTGCTAACCTTGCCTACCGAGCTGACGGGCGGCCCCGCCATAAAATTGCCTGCTGCATGCTCAAACAAGAGTTGCTTCCCTGAAAATGTGGGACAAAAAGTGTCCTCTTAAAACCGTTGTAATGAGTGGCACTGGCCCCCTCCAAAAGGCGAAGACTGTTACCACCATTTTCTTTTAATCTTGACTTTAATTTTTATTCAAAATAAGAGTATACCAGTTCAGGTGCATGAAAATGCTTAATAGGGAACACCTGTGAGAAACAGGGACGGGCCCGCCGCTGTAATTGGGGACGAACGCTTTTACTCACGCCACTGTCAATAATGAACTTGATGGGAAGGCAAAAGCTGTTAGAAAGATCCAAGAGTCAGAAGACCTACCTGAAATGTTGCACACCCTTCGAGGACGAAGGGGTGTTTTTGGATCTTGGATGAAGCAAAGGGATACTCCGGATCGATTTTTTAAATCGGTCCGGATTTTTTTTTGTTCCATCAGGCATTTCAAGTCTGATCCACAGCGGGTTGTTTTAAATATAGGTTCTCCTTTAAGGGGACCGACAAACGCCAAATGGGAGGCTTGCAATGAAACACCATCAGCTCAAGATCTTTAAGGTAACCGGCAAAACATCATTGAAAAACAAAGAACCCATCTACCTGGTTCGCGAAGGAAAATTTTTTAGAACCGTATTCCATCCCAAGGGCCATAGTGAAAAGCCAGATTATGACCTGGGAAATGATGGGCGGGTATACCGGACAGAAAATCATCCCCAGGGTTTTGGACGATTGCCGGACTATGAATTTGGACGAGATATGAAATTATATAGAACCCCAAGCCACCCGGATGGGGAAGAAAAAACACCGGAATATGAGATGGCGGATTAATCACCTTAAGCGAATTGGAAACTGAATGTGAGAACAAAAAAGAATAAGGGCCGGATCCGTATTCTGGCCCTGTGTATGGGACTTACCTGGCTGTACACCATCACCTGTTTTGCCTCCCCCGAGGTAACAGATCCCCTGGGCAATGATCTTGTGCTTGAAAATCCGCCCACACGGGTGGTCTGTCTGGTGCCATCTGCCAGTGAAATTTTGTTTGAAATCGGAGCACAAAAAGCCATTATCGGCCTGACCTATCACGATGCCACCCTGGAGGGAGCAGCAAAAAAAGCGGTTGTAGGCGGATTTTTCATGCCCTCGGTTAAACGAATAAAAAAGCTTCAACCGGATCTGATTATCCTGGGCTCTTTTCACAAGCAGATCATAAAGGATTTAAAGGACACAAAAATCCCCCTCTTTGTTTATGAAGCCCAAAGCATTGAGATCTCCCTTGAAAATATCTTGTCCCTGGGAAAAATATTCAACCGGGAGGCTCAGGCCCGGCAGGTGGTCAAAAAAAACCGCCTGGAAATAGCGCACATCCAAAAAAAACTGGCCCGGGCCGTCCCCAACAGTCGAAAACGGGTGATCCGCCTCATGGGCCGTGACAAAATCATGACCCCGGGGAATACGTCATTTCAAAATGAGTTGATTCGCCTGGCCGGCGGAATTCCGCCGGATTTCGGGAAAAAAGGCAGTGTGGTTGAGGTGTCCCGCCAAGAGTGGCAGACCTTTAATCCTGATGTGATCTACGGCTGCGGCAATGACAGAGAAGCGGCCAAAAAATTTTTTTCCCGACCGGGCTGGAAAGAGGTAAATGCCGTAAAAAATAATCAAATCTATTATTTCCCCTGTGAGCTCACCTGCAGGGCATCCACCCATTCGGGCTATTTTGTTTCCTGGCTCGCCTCCATGATTTACACCGAAGAATTTGCAGATCCGGCCAATGATATTTTTCCGGTAGGGATCACCCGGTCCAGCCCCATCCCGCTTGATCTGGATTATGTTAAGTCCGCTGTGATCAACACCTCTGATATTTATGATTTTGCTAACAAAACTCTGGTGGTGGATTTCAAACGGCCCCAGACCATTGTGTCCACCCTTGAAGGTCAGCGGGACAATATTTTTACGGTTGGCAATCATTATTCCCCCCCCCCCACCTGGGGACCGGGGCACAAGCGTGGGATCGATGATATTCGTACCCAAATTTTAAAAGCCAATGGTAAAAAAAAGGACACCGCTTCCTTTTTGATCACCGGGGCGAATATGGACAACCTGAGTGTGACCCAAAAAACGTTCAAAGAGATGAAGGTGACATCCCTTGTCACGGCCGGTGTCCTGTCCAATGCGGTTCGCATGTCAAAGGATACAGGAGCCTTTTACGAACCCGGTACCATCAATATCATTGTTTTGACCAACATGAAATTATCCAAACGGGCCATGACCCGGGCTATTATTGCCGCAACAGAGGCCAAAACAGCCGCCCTTGTGGATATGGACATCAGAAGTGCCTATACACCCCTGGTAAATCAGGCCACGGGGACGGGAACCGATAACGTTCTGATGGTGCAGGGGGAAGGGGGGCTCATCAAAAATGCCGGCGGCCATTCAAAAATGGGGGAACTCATTGGAAAGGCGGTCTACGAAGGAGTAAAAGAGGCGGTCTTAAAGCAGAACAAAATCACGTCCAACCGCCATATTTTCCAGCGTCTCAAGGAAAGAAAAATCTCCTTGTACAGCCTTGCAACCGGTGTGACCTGCGATTGTATGCGTGAAAAAGGAATCAATAATTTTGCCGGGATTGTGGAGCACCTGGTGCTTGAACAAAAATATGCCGCATTTTTAGAATCCGCTCTTGCCCTGAGTGATGCCTACGAACGGGGCCTGATCAGGGATTTAAATTTTTATCAGGAATGGTGCCGAACCATTGCCTCACAGATTGCCGGACAAGAGGTGGGGAAAATCCAGGAGTTCATTCAAGACCCGCAAATACCATCAGTTCTTAAAACGGCCCTGAACGCCATATTTACCGGCGCCCTGGAACAGGTGAACCAATGACCAACTGGTATAGGACTATCTGGCCCATGAATAGAATGATGCTTTTTTGGCTTGTTGCAAGCGTTTTGGCGGGGGCGGCTCGGCCGGTTTTGGCAGCACCTGCTTTCCAGCGGGTGATCTCCCTTTCCCCCATTATCACCGAGACCATCTATCTTGTGGGGGCCGAAGGAAAGCTGATTGCCGATACCACCTATTGCAATACCCCGAAAGCGGCACAATTCAAAGAAAAAATCGGATCGGTCACCCAGATGAATGTTGAAAAAATTATCCGTTTGCAGCCGGATCTGGTTATTGCCAGTGCCCTGTCCCGGGAAAAACAACTCAAAATTTTAGAAGGGCAATCCATCTCCATCCTTCGAGCCCAAAATCCAAAAACCTTTGAGCAGATGTGCGAAATGACCCTCATGATCGGAAAAACCCTGGGACAAGAACCGGCTGCCCGGATAATTGTGGACAAAGCCCAAAAACAGGCCAACCAAATTCTTGAACAAACACGGGATCTTGTAAAACCCAAGGTTTTTTTACAAATCGGGCTTAAACCCCTCCATTCTGCCAACCGAGAGATGTTTATCAATGAATATATCCGTTATGGCGGGGGGATCAACATAGCGGAGAATGAATCTTCCGGCATTTACAGCAGGGAAAAGGTGATCCGGGAAAATCCTGACGTTATTCTCATTGCCACCATGGGAACCTCCAAACGCGCCGGACAACTTGAACGGGAACGCTGGATGGGATTTAAGAGCATTGATGCGGTGAAAAACAACCGGGTTCATGTGCTGGACCCTGAAATGATCTGCAGTCCCACCCCTGATACCTTTGTTGAGGGGATAGGGATCGTTTTGCCCCTGCTTCATCCGGGGGTCCGATGAACCGGCGGGTAAAAGAATGGGGGCTGATCCTTTTGGGACTTTCAGTCCTTGTGGCGGCCGTGGGACTTCTTGCCCTGTGCACGGGCAGTGCCGGTATTCCCATAAACGAAATTCCCGACATCCTGCTGGGGGGAAAGGACACGGCAGAATACAATATCCTCATGGGAATCCGGCTGCCCAGGATTTTATTGGGAATGTCCATCGGCGGCGCGTTAAGCCTTGCCGGAACCCTTCTCCAGGGCATGTTCAGAAATCCTCTGGTGGAGCCCTACACCCTGGGCATTTCCGGTGGGGCATCCCTGGGGGTCTGTGTCAATATCCTGTGCCAGTTTTACGCCGTCATCGGTATCATTGCCTATCCGTTGTCCGGGTTTATCGGGGCCAGCCTGGTAATTTTTTTGGTTTACAACCTGAACCGGGACCACCAGAATGTCCGGTCCAACCGGATGCTTTTGACCGGCGTGATGATCTCCTATGTGGCCTCCTCTTTGGTTATGCTGCTCATGGCCCTGTCCAGAACCGATGACCTCCAGAGTATTGTTCTCTGGATCATGGGATCCCTGGATGAACCCGATACCACCCTGATCAAAATTTCGGTTGCCGGATCCATTATTGGCCTGTTCGTCTCCTATTTTTTTTGCATGGATCTCAATGCCCTGGCTTTGGGGGATGAGGAAGCGGCCAATTTGGGAATCAACACCCCCCGAACCAAAAAAATCCTTTTTATCACGGCCTCCTTTTTAACGGGCCTAAGCGTGGCCGTAGCCGGTATCATCATGTTTGTGGGGCTCATTGTACCCCATTTTGTCCGGATGCTCACAGGCCCGGACCATAGAATTCTTCTTGCGGCCTCCTTTCTTTCAGGGGCAGCCTTTCTCACCCTGTGCGATGTGATCGCCCGGATGATTATTGCGCCCTTAGAGCTTCCCGTGGGAGTGATCACCGGGATCATCGGCGGTGTCATGTTTATCTGGGCCCTATCAAGAAAACAGGTGACCCTTTGAAAAAAATATTGGCAAAAAAAGTGCTGGAGGTCAGAAACTTAAGCTTTCGGTACAAGCAGGAAATCATCCTCAAGGATATCAATTTTTGCGTTGCCCCGGGGGAATTTGTTTCCATCATCGGGCCCAACGGCTGCGGGAAAACCACCCTGATCAAAACAATTTTAAGGAGCGTTGTGCCTGAAACCGGCACCATCCATATCCAGGGTCAGGAGGTCAAAACCCTCGCCAACAAGGCCCTTGCCCGTCACCTGGCCGTGGTGATGCAAACCATAGATCCTGCGGCCATGACCGTTAAAGATTATGTCCTGTTGGGCAGACTGCCTTTTTTTGAACGATACCAGTTTTTTGAAAGCAAAAAAGATCTGGCCATTGCCCAACGCTACATGGAACTCACCGGGATTGCAGGCCTTTCCGATGCCAAAATAAATGAAATCAGCGGAGGCGAACGGCAGCTGGCAGCCATTGCAAGGGCATTAACCCAGGAACCGGCCCTGCTGGTCCTGGACGAACCCACGGCCCACCTGGATATTACCCACCAGGTGCGGGTGCTCAATCTTGTCAACACCCTGAAAGCCCAATTGTCCCTGACCGTTCTCATGGTGCTCCACGACCTGAATCTGGCTGCCGAGTATTCCGACCGGTTGGTGCTGCTGGACAAAAAAAACGGTCAAATATACAAGGCCGGCACTCCAAAAGAAGTTCTAACCCAGGCATCCATCCAGGCGGTGTATCAAACAAGGGTTGAGGTGAGACCCAATCCCATATCCAGCAAACCCTGGGTGTTTTTAGTCAACCCCCATGGGGCGGATAAAATTAATGGTGAATAAATACTCAAGATCCATCATCAAAAATACCATGGGAATCATGGCCATGGTATTGCTCTGCATGGCTTTTCCCCTGACATCCAGCGCCCAGAAGAAAGTAAAGAAACCCTTTGAGCTGGAAACGATTGTGGTGACCGGGAAAGTGGATGATTATACACAAAAAAATCCCGCCCAGGTGGTGAGCATGGAAGCCCGGGAAATCGAGAAGAGAAATTTTCTCCAGGTGACCGAGGCCATCAGCACCATGGCCGGGGTGGATGTGAAATACGGATCCAATGGTCAGAGCACCCGAATTTCCATCCGGGGGGGCGGCGGTTCCGGATCCGTCCTGATTCTTGTGAATGGTAGGCCCTTGAGTACCCAGCAGTATGGTGGGACTGACCTGGGCAGCATTTCCATTGATATTGTCAAAAAAATTACGGTATTTAAACCCCCTGTCCCTGTCTGGCTGGGTCCGGGCAGCAGCGCCGGTGCCATCTATATTGAAACCAAATCAGGCGAGATATCATCGGGTAAAATAAAACCAGGCCCGATTGAGCCGGGTCAGATTCAATCGGAAGAGACCGAAAAAAAAGCCGTCCAAAAGGGCCGGGTCCGCCTTTCAGGCGGGTCCTATGGCCAGGCCAATGCCAGCGGTACCCTTAAAGTGGATGCAGATGACAGCGATTATCTGCTGTCAGGCAGTTATGGCCATCGTGATGGAAAGCGGGCGAACAGCCAAAAAGACCAGGGTAGTTTAAACCTTCATTATGGAAAAAATGTCGACCCGTTCAACTACCAGGTCAACGCCAGCACCTTTGTATCAGATCATGGTGTGGCAGGCCCCACCTATAACCCCACCCCCAATGCCAGCCAGCGCTATGAAAAAGCAAGTCTGGATTTCAAAGTTGACGGGATGGCCCTTGAAGATTTGGATTCCGGTGACTTGGATTATAATGTCAATGCTTACCTGGATATCAAACACCTGGATGACACGGCAAACAATGGGGACCGGTCGGAACTGGATGCCATAACCACAGGATTTGGCACCAATTTTTTCCATACCAATGCGGGAGAGGATAAAGAGTTTCGTTTCGGCACCCTTCTGGAACACAGCCGTGTGGACCATACCCTTACAGGAGAGCATGAAAGAGACCTGGCATCCATCAACGGGGTCTATACCCTCAGATCTGCCCCCTTTATCTTTACCACAGGCTTACGATCCGACTATACCAGTGATTTTCATTTTTCCTTAGGGAGCAATGCCGGGCTGAGCTATGAGATGAACGAACAGACTATTATGAAAGGCAATGTTGGTTATTCTGAAAACATTCCCTCTTTTGGACAGTTGTACCAGCCAAGTCACGGCTCCATGGATCAGGTCAGGGGAAACCCGGACCTGAAAAAAGAAAAAATTCTTTCCCTGACCCTGGGGATTATCCACACCTTTGACAACAAAACCCAGCTGGACCTGTCTTTGTTCCGAACCGATACCCGGGATCTGATTAAATACAACAGGGGTAAAGATCTGATCAGCCGCCCGGAAAATATCAGCCAGGCATACAAACAGGGGCTGGAAGCAAGCCTCAAGTTTTTTATTACCCGGACAATGGATCTGGATCTGAACTATATATGGCAGGACACAAAAAACAGGGACAATGACAAAAAATTGAGCTATGCCCCGGAGCATACCCTGAAGCTGATCCTGAAAACAAAATTTAAAACCGGGACAAGGCTTGAACTGACAGGCCGGGGATACACCGAGCAATACACAGACAACTTGAACACTGAATCAGAACGAATAAAAGCCTACATCACCACAGACGCAAAAATTGTTCATCCCGTCCTCCTGGTGCAAAAAAAGGCCGAGTTCTTTGTCCATTTTCACAATCTGTTTGATACCAATTATTCGTCACACTACGGGTATCCCGATGACGGATTTAAGGTATTGGCAGGGATGAATATAAACTTTTAAAAATAATTGGATTGCCATGAAATTTTCAAAAAAGCCGACAAGGGTTATCCGGGCAAATTTTTTTTTGTGGGGATTGGCCCTTATTGCCTTGGCCTCGCCCGCACTCGGCCAGACCGACATTACAGATAAACTGATCCTGCCCGTTGAACAGTCGGTTACCATCCGCCAGGAAAGCCAGGAACAAAAGGACCAATGGGAGCAGGAACGATCAGACCTAGTCCTCTTGTACGAACAGCTTGAACAAGAGTATGAAACACTGGTTTTGGAAAATAGGGAGATGACCGCAGCGAAGCAAGGACAAAAAGCCCGAAACCTGGCCCTTATTCAACAAAAACAGGCCTCATTGAGAATTCAAAAAGAATTATTCCCCTTTGTACAGGCGGTGTATGACAGACTGTCCAGCCTTGTGGCAGCGGATACCCCTTTTTTAAAACGAGAGCGGACCCTGCGGATGAGATCCCTTGAAAAGGAGATCAAGGACCCCGGGGTATCCCTATCTGAAAAATACAGACGGGTGATGGAAGCCCTGTTTGTTGAAGCCGAATATGGCACAACCATTGAAGTATACCAGAAAAAGGTGATGATGGGAGGCAAAGCAACCACAGGCAGTATTTTCCGCCTGGGTCGGGTCTCCCTCTTCTTTTTATCCCTGGACCAGCAATCCTGCGCCCGCTTTAATGTGGCCCAATCCACATGGCAGCCCCTTGCCGACGCGTATCTTCCCGCCATCCGCTCGGCAGTGGAAATCGGCACCAAGAGAAAACCCGTGGAACTTTTGTCCCTCCCCATCGGACATCTGGCCCTGCAAGGAGGGGATCAATGAGAAATTCCTCGCTTTTAATCGGTATGTATATGGTTTTTCTGGTAACTCTACCCGTAGCTGCCCAGGCAGACACACCCAACCCGGGCATTAAACCAGACATTAAATCGGACACAAGATCTGATATGCGATCGGATCATAAGGCCTTTGCCCAGCAACGCAGCCTATTGATCCAAAAAGCCATTGCGGAAAAACAAGAAGCCCTGAAAGAGGCCAAGACCCAGTCCCTTATACTTAAAAATGATCGCCAGGCCCTCAAAAAAGCCATTGCAGATTTTAAAACAAATATTCAAACCATGAAAGCCCAAAACAAAAAAATCAGTACCCGTATCAAAAATCTGAAGGAGGAGGAAGGCCGGCTCAACCAGGATCTTGAAAAGACCCAGACCGAGAACCAGGAGTTTGCAGGATTTGTCAGGAGCAATGCCAAGGATCTGAAGGCTCTTTTGCTCCAAAGCCTTCAATCGGGGCTTGCCCCGGGGCGCCATGCATTTTTAGATCCCCTCCTGGGCCGGGAAAAATCAGATCAAGGAAAATCAAATCAGAGAAAATTTCCCTCCATGGATGACCTGAAAATGATGACAGACCACCTGTTTAACGAAATAAATCTATCCGGCCAGGTGACCCTGACCTCCGGACAGATCATCGACCGAAAAGGAAAAGAACAGGAAGCAACCCTTTTGATCCTGGGTAATTTTACCGGGATTTATCAACTGGGCAAAGAGTTGGGGTTCCTCTTGTATTCCGACACTAGCCAGCAATATTTTGCCCTTTCCAAACTTCCATCACCAAGGATTACTCGCAAGATTGCCGCCTATATCCAGGGCCAAAGCGATGATGTCTATATGGACATCTCAAAGGGCGGCGCCATCCGGCAGCTGGCCCATCAGCTGAACCTGGCCGAGCAAGTTCCCAAGGGCGGGGCCATTGTCTGGCCCATACTGATCATTTTGGTGCTGGCAGGATGTCTTCTCATTGAAAGAATTATCTTTTTTACCCGCAGACAAACCAATGCGGAAAACTTGATGAAAACGCTCAAAGAACGAATCATGGCCGATGACTGGGAAGGCTGCCGGACATTTCTGGAATCGGGCCGTAAAAAACTCATTCCCAAGGTACTGCTGACCGCCCTGGCCTTTAAGGACCAGACCCGGCAGGACATGGAGAATGCCCTCCAGGAAGCAATCCTGGGTGAGATTCCTAGGATTGAACGCTTTTTATCCACCCTGGGGATGCTGGCGGCCATCGCCCCGTTGCTGGGTCTTTTGGGAACCGTCACCGGAATGATCAACACCTTTCATGTGATCACCTATTATGGCACAGGAGACCCCCGCATGATGTCCGGCGGGATTTCAGAAGCCCTGGTCACCACCATGCTGGGCCTGTCCGTGGCCATCCCCATCATGATGGCCCATACCTTTTTAAGCCGCAGAGTTGAAACCCAGATATCCAAAATGGAGGAAAAATCCGTGGCCTTTGTCAACCTGGTGTTCATGAACCGGAAGGGTTCCAGGCAATAAAATCATGGTCAAAGGGCTCTTATTTTCCATGGAAAACTATATCCAATCGGGCGGGATCGTCATGGTCCCCCTCCTGATCATATCCCTTTGTATGTGGGTTTTGATCATTAACCGGGCTCTTTTCATGCGCAGGCTTTATGTTAAGAACATACCCCGAAAAAAAGCAGGAGAACTGGTAAAAACCAACCAGATGCCCCATGACCGATACAAGGGCATAACTTCGCTGCTGGTAAGGCAATTGATTTTGACCAGAAGCCATGATCCCCATCTGGATGAATTTATCCTGGATGAGATTGTGGTAAGACTTGTGGCATCTGTTGACACCTATCTTGGTGTTATCGGTATCCTGGCCGGGGTTGCCCCCCTTTTGGGGCTTTTGGGCACGGTCATGGGGATGATGGAGACCTTTGATGTCATTACCCATTTTGGCACCGGCAATGCCAACGCCATGGCAGGGGGTATTTCCGTGGCCCTGATCTCCACGCAAACTGGGCTCATGGTCTCCATCCCCGGCCTTTACATGGCGGGTTTTTTAACCAAAAGAGCCAATAACCTAAAGTATCGGATCGCTGCCACGGGCATTTATCTAAAACGCTTTTTATAGACATTTTTTATAAAAAAAGGAAAAACTTCCCATGCTCAACATCAGTGCTGCCAGGCGGACAAATTCAAAAAACCTTGAGTTGAATATTGCCCCGCTCATTGATATGGTTTTTATTTTATTGATTTTTTTTCTGGTCACCACCTCCTTTGTAAAAGAAACCGGTGTGGACATCGCAAGGCCCACAGCTTCAACGGCCGTCAGTAAAACGAAAACCACTATCCTCATCGGCGTTACAAAGGATAACACCATCCACATTGACAGGCGAAAGGTGGATGTCCGGACGGTCCGGGTCAATGTGGAACGGGCCCTGGCGGAAAACCCGGAAGGCAGCGTGGTGATTGTGGCGGACAAGGACAGCTTGACAGGTCTTGTGATCACGGTGATGGATGCCTGCAAACTTGCCGGGGCTCTAAATGTTGCCATCGCCGCAAACCAGGATCAGGGAGCCT
Source organism: Desulfobacteraceae bacterium (assembly GCA_016743945.1). Taxonomy (GTDB): domain Bacteria; phylum Desulfobacterota; class Desulfobacteria; order Desulfobacterales; family Desulfobacteraceae; genus NBML01. The sequence continues at coordinate 264,527 of JADGFI010000005.1, read as the reverse complement.
GATCACCATGCCTTCCCTTAAATCCTTTTCGGGTTGGACCTTTGCCCTGGTTGGTTCCGTTCTGCTCAATATCGGCCTCTTTGGCCTCATGCCGGGACTCCAGAAGGTTCCGGAATTGCCCTGCGCTCTTGCGGATATCTGTCAGACCCAGGTCATTCGGATCAAAAGAACCCTAACCCCACCCCCCAAAAAAAAGCCGGAAAAACCAAGGCAAGTAAAATCTGCAACAACGGCCCTAAAATCTTTTAAACAAAGGTCTCAGGTAAAATCAAGCCTGAAACCAACGCTGAGACCACAGCTTGCCTTTCAATTGAATCCAAAATTGCCGAAGGCCTCCATGGATCTTGTGATGCCGGGCCTTGAACACTTTTCCATGGAGGGCCCCATACTCAAAGCCCACTATACCATGGGCGAACTGGATTCCCCCCTTACTCCCCTGGTGAAGATCCCGCCCATCTATCCCATGCTGGCAACCCGCCGGGGAATTGAAGGATACGTAACCGTGGAATTTCTGGTGAACAAAAAGGGTCTGGTCCAACAAATTCGAATCCTTGAATCACGGCCCGAACATATATTTGATAAAAGCGTCACCGCCTGCGTGTCCCAGTGGAAATTCAAGCCCGGAACCATCGAGGGTATCCCGGTTGACACACTGGCCCAGACCACCATCCGGTTCAGACTGGAGAAGGAATGAAACAGCAAAACCCCATATCCCTGATGGTTATGCCCCGCCTGGTCACACTCCTCTGGTTTTTTATTGTTCTTACCCAGACCTTTGCCAATGCCCAGGCTGCAAATCTCCATACCAACCAGGACAAGCTTTCCCTGGCCGCCGGCATCTGTGTGACCCGTGCCCAGACCCTGTTCCAAAACGGAGAGGTCAATCGCGCCATTTCATTGCTGGAAGAATTCAAAGCAAAGAAAGCCTCCAGCCACTATTATATCCATTTTCTTTTGGGCAACTACTACCTCACCCTCGATCAAAGAAAAAGCGCCAGCTTATGCTTTGAGGCGGCGGTGCAACAAAATCCCGCTTTTTGTGCCGGATGGCTCAACCTGGCCAAAAGCCTGTATGAGTCAGACCTTTTTGCCAGGGCAGGTTTTGCCTTTGAGAACGGATATAAGACTGCCCAGCCCCCCAAACCCAGTCATCTGTATTATGCCGGGATCTGCCATTTCCAGGCAGATGATCCGCAAAAGGCCCTGGCCGTGTTTGATCGTCTGATCCAAGCCCATCCGGACAAGATTTGTCTTGAATGGAAAGAAAGTCTTGTCAATATCCTGTTTTCCCTGGAACGTTATTCCCAGGCCCTGCCGATCCTTGAGGAACTGGCCGCAAAGACCCGGGATGCACGAAAGAGAAAATGGCAGGAGATCCTTTTATATCAATATTTTTCCTTAAAAATGGAAAAAAAGGCCGTGGCCTTTGCCCGGTTCCTGACCCGGACAGACCCCCTGGAACCCAAATGGTGGAAGGCGCTGTGCCAGATCCACCTAAACGGTAATCGCCTCAAACAAGGGGTGTCCGCCCTGGTCATCTACGGATATCTCACCCCCCTGACCCAAAAGGAACTCATACTGGCAGGAGATCTGTATCTTGGTCTTGGTGTTCCCATCAAAGCTGTCCGGTTCTATCAGGCAGCCATGAAAGAGACCCGGACCCCAGAACATCTTCTGAAAATCAGCCAGGCTTGTGCCATGGCCCATGACCCGGACAAGGCCCTTGTCTGGATTAAAAAAGGGTTATCCGCCGACCAGGATATCAGGCTCCTTGGCCTGAAAGCCCGGATATTGTATCGGCAAAAAAAATATGCAAGGGCAGCCGATGCCTATGAGGGCCTGGTGAAAGCACTTTTGACACCGGCTGCCGGCAAGCCCGACCCAAAAGCCCTGGGCCGGGCCTGGCTCATGCTGGGATATGCCGCCTTGAACAAGGATCCCCAGGACCAAAATCCCCAGGACCATGACTGCCTTGACAGGGCTCAAAAAGCCTTTTCAAAGGCTGCTACCTTTAAATCCCAGAAAAAATCTGCCAGGGCCGCCCTTGGACAGATCAAAATACGTAAAACCCATACCTTTCAACAGGAAAATACACATGCAAAAAATCCCATTAAACAATAGTATCCCCATTATCCTCACCGCATTCGGTACCACTGCCCGGGCATTTTCCACCTACGATCGAATGGATCAGGTCTTCCGGCAAAGATTCCCGGATCATCAGATCCATTGGGCCTATTCTTCCAGAATGGTGAAACACGCCATGAAGAAAAAAAAGAAACTGAATTTAAAAGATCCCGTTGAAACGGCCCGATCCCTCGCAGAAAAGGGCCATGAATGGGTGGTGATCCAGTCTTTGCATCTGATCTGCGGCCATGAATTTGACCGCCTGGTCACACAACGGGACCAGGTCGATATCCGGTCGGCCATGGGGTTGCCCCTGCTTACTTCCCACAAAGATTATGCGGCTGTTGCAAAGGCCTTGTCTCCCGTAATTCCCCAGGACAAGGACCAGGCCATCATCCTTGTGGGCCACGGCACCGACCACCCGGCCTGGACCGCATACCCGGCCCTGGAATCAATTTTGCGCCACCACTACGGCCAAAGATTATTTTTGGGGGTGGTGGAAAAATACCCCGGCATGGACCACACCCTTGAACGGATCAAAGCTGCCGGATTCACAAAGGTTTGCCTGGTGCCTCTCATGCTGGTGGCAGGCGTTCATTTTAAGGAAGATCTGACCTGCGAAGAAGATTCCTGGCAAAAAACCTTTGAGAGAAACGGAATTCAGGTCCATGTGGTGGATCACGGCATCGGCCATATCGACGGCATCACAGGGATCTTTTGTGATCACATTTCCGATGCTTTGGATGTAATTCCCTTATAAGTGACCCCGGGCTGAATATTAAAATAAGGTATCACTTGTTTGTGTGAACATGGTCATTTTTCCATTTCATCAAAATGATTTTTCCATCGGCCAAAAGGCGTGTCTCCTTGAAGGCTTCGGGTATTAACAGAAGAACTTTTATGTTCTTCTGACCCGAAAGGACCGGAAACGTTGCCCGCAGATGGGCAAAATCACCATTTTCCAGCAGATAGGTTAATCCCTCAATTTGTTCCTCCATAAAAATTTTTTCCCGGCCCCTGGGAGGCATTTTTAGATAAGCCGTTACCAATCGTTCATGTTGCCTTTTGATTGCTGTCTGAATACATCCGTTATCCAGGGTTACTGAAATCTTCATCTGCGGGTATCCTCCTTTAATGACAATTGAACCGTATCTCTATCAGGAAAATTAGCAAGTTCTATACCAAAATATTTGAAAAATAGTACACATATTATCAGGTGGTTATTCTGATCATAATATGAACAAGTCGCACGATTGCACTGTTCCTACATACAAAGATCCATTTGCCTTGGTTTAAACATTGACACGGCCCTGAAATTGGGATATCGTTTTTATGTGGTGTAAAAATACTTAAAAGGGAATCTCGTTTGATTCGAGAGTGGTCCCGCCGCTGTGATCGGGGACGAAAACCGAAAAAAATCACTTTGATAAACAATTATCAGGGGAAGGTTCGGTAATTAGGATGATCCGTAAGCCAGAAGACCTGCCACATTGAGTTCGCTCAAACATGCGGTGTATACATGTATGCGTGCTAAATGAATTTTAAGGCCTAAGAAATAGGGTGCAGCCTTTCAGATGGAATTTATCTGAAAGGTTTTTTTGTTTTTGACCCTGTTTTTAACAGGGGTATCCATAAGATATATAGGCAGACGGTTAGAAATTCATTAAGGTATGTATCCAAAAAAATTGAATTGTCCCAGAGACCGGCGTGACCTGTTCAAAAGAGGGAAAATCTTCAGGTCACAGCCATGTGGGTGGCCATTCGGTCCCTGGACAAAACCTGTGTGGTGGTTGTCGGGCATTAATGCCGCCCTTATCTCCAACCGCCCGCAGGTTACAATTTTTTCGACCAAAATTCCAGCAAAAAAATTCCAGTTTCCTGCAAGACTTTTATTGGTTAAATTTAGGGCGCAATAAAAATTTTAAGGTCTGGATCGCAAACCCGGCCCTGGAATCAATCCTGCTCCAGCACTAGGGGCAACGACTATGTGGCATAGGGCACCATGCAGACTAGCTGTTTGGGTCTTTCCATTATCCTGTGGGAGTGCTGTGCCCCATCAAACAGGGTGATTGGAAAGGCCCCGCCCAAGCAAGGCAGGGCCAAATCCTACCAGACCAATGCATGTATTCAAGGCAATGTTGTCTGATTTCACTTTTTAAGTCCTTTCCTTAAAAGGCATATCTCAATCCGGCATAAAAGGTACGGCCCGGCATGGTGTACCCTTGAACCGCAGCATAGGACTCATTAAAAAGGTTCGTTATCTCAGCCTTTATAGAAACAGCGCCATATTTTTCAAAGGAAAAAAGCCGTTTGGAAATCACCAGGTCGGCCACAGTGTATCTGTCAAGAGTTTTAGCGCCGGTTTTTTCATAATCGGTGATATCCTGTTCGCCGATGTAAGAAAAATTCAGGCGGGAGGAAAACCCCTGCTCGCCGTTGGCAAACCTCAGACCATAGGCGGCAGTCCATTCCGGTGTATACTGAAGATCTTTCCCCGTTTCTTCATTTTTGATTTCGGTTAGGGCTGTAAAAGAGGCGTAGGGAACCAGTTCATAGGACCAACCGAACAAGCTTCCCATATCCCACTGCAGGTTTGCTTCTATACCGGAGATGGTAGCACCTTTGATATTTTCATAGCGCGTAACATTGGCAACCGCATCATAGGCATAGCCGATTTTATCATCAAAGTCCGTATGAAAATAGGTGATACCGCTTGTCAAACTGCCTTTGTTGTAGTCCAGCCCGATTTCATAGGTTTTGCTCTTTTCAGGATTCAGGTCAGGGTTTCCGGACCAGATACCCATTCCCCAGGCGCTGTAATCATTGTACATAAAAAGCTCATTGGCCGTCGGCATCCTGAAGGCTTCGGCATAATTGGCCCGGACACTTAAGTCTGATGTGAATTTATACACCGCTCCCACACTGGAAGACCAATTGGTGTCATCTTTGCTCTTGCCGTCATCACTTTCTACCTCATACTTGTCATAGCGGCCCCCGGCTGAAAGAATCAGCTTGTCGTCCATCAGGTTGGTCTTTACCAGGAGAAATGCCGCCGGGTTTTCATAGGTGTTTTCCTTTCCGGCAATAGTCTTGGTATTGCTGATGGCATAATCGGTCCAGTCGATTCCGGCTGTTACATGGGCGAAATCCCACTTGGCCGTCAGTTGGGCCTGGGCTCCCTGGTGATCTGTATCCCGATAGTAGTCATGTTCGCTGCTGGTTGACGGGTCAAAGGTCTCATACTCGTCTTTTCCCTTAAAATAGCGAAGGTTCCATAATAAAAATCCGTCTGAAGTCTGCCCGTCATAAACAAGATCAACGCTTTTTAAGGAATGGTCTATATAATCGTCCAGATCATTTTTGCTCAAATAATTTGGTTTTCCGATTTTTTCCCCTTCATATCCGGAGTAAGTAAAACCGACCCTGTTATCAGGCGCAAAGGTCCAGCCCGCGTTGAAGCTGACCCGTTCCTTGGAATCATACCCGGTATTGTAATACCGGGCACCGTCAGCCGTGTCATAATCATCCTGGGATGATTTCGAAAGGGTTGCTGAAATGTCAAAGTCCTTGAACTGACCGGAAAATCCGGCAGAGGCATCCTTGTAATTCCAGCTTCCCAGGTTGCTTTCAACAAAGAAGGAAGGCTTGCCATCCCCTTGTTTGGTAATGACATTTACAACCCCTCCCATGGCAGAAGCACCGTATTGAACCGACCCGGGGCCCCGGATAAGCTCAATACGCTCAACATTGTCCATGGCAATTTTTGCCAGGTTTCCGGTACCGGCCCGTCTCCCGTTGATCAGGATCAGCACATTGCTGGCCAGGTCATTGCCATGGGTATCTGTTCGCAACCCACGGATTGATACGGAAATGGTTGAATTGGGATATTCCCGGATCATAAATCCTTCTTTGGCCAATACATCACTCAAGTCCTGAACAGATGCCTGCTGGATATCCTCTTGTGTGTAAATCGTAATATTGGTGGTCAGGTTTTCTTTTTTTTCCTTAATTCTTCCCGAGGTTACCACCATGGTTTCCATAACCTGGGGGGATGTTTCAGAAGGAATCGTTTCTTCTCCCCAGGCAGGCAGGGCAAACATTAATACGCCTAAAAGCAGTGCCGAGCAACGGACAAACAAATGTTTCATCATTTAAAAATCTCCATTAAAAAGGTTGTGATCTGTCCGGAAAACACAAATCCCCGGACCGAAATTAACTTTCAATCCAGGGATTTCCCTTTTTATCCTTAGAATATAAACAGGAAGCACCTTCGTCCCCGAGGCGTTTTCCTTTTACTATCGTCCAGGCAGGTTTTCTGACTTTTGGATCATTCTACCAACTGCGCCTTCCCAACCATAAGGTCAGTGACATACTGCAGCCTTCGTCCCCAAGTACAGCGGCGGGCCCGTCCACGATTTTAACGCGGTTCCCTATAAAGCTCTTAAGTGAGCACCTGAACAAAAATAGTATTACTGATAAAAAAATACAAAGTCAAGTGAAAACAGGAGGCGATTTAAGAAGAGTTTTGCTTTATCTCTCATCAACATAAAGCGATCCCAAGGCCACTGTGAACTGGGGCGATTCAACCACTTTTATATCACAGAAAAGATACTCCTCAAGGCTTTGCCGCAGCCCCTTGTTTTGGGCAGGGCCGCCGTCCAGGTAGATATCTTCTTCAAGCAACCCGTTGCCGGCAAGGGTGGCGATTCTCTTGGCCACAGCGTTATTGATACCCTTAATAATACGGTATTTATTGACCCCCTTGGCCAATAGGGAGACAATTTCACTTTCTGCAAAGACGGCGCAGGTGGAATTGATGTTGATGGCTTGGATATCTTTTGTGTGAAATTCCTCCAGGGGGGTGTCTAAAATGGTGGCGGCAATTTCAAAGAAACGGCCGGTGCCGGCAGCACATTTGTCGTTCATTTTAAAATCGGTCACCTGACCTGATTCGTCAAGCTTGATGATTTTAACGTCCTGGCCGCCCACATTTATGAGGGTGCGCGCCCGGCCCCGGGTGAGACGTGTTATACCGGCAGCATTGGCCGAGATTTCGTCCACCACATGGCTGGTGGAATTGATCAGGTTCCTGCCGTAACCGGTGACACAGGTTTTTTTTATGTCGGATGGTGCGGCACAGACAGCGGTCAGCCCCTGTTGGATGAGATCATCGACCATGGCGGACTGGCCGGGTTTTGTGGGCACGACAATTTTCCAGATGATCTGATCCGGATCGGCAGATTCTTCTGATCCGCCTGACCCTACAAATACAATTTTTATTCCGGTACTGCCGACATCAATGCCTATTTTCATTTATGATTCCTTAAGTATTGTTGGAGAGGGTACAGGTTCGCCTGAAGGCTTCCAGGCGGGTAACAATATTTTGTTCATCCTCTTTGACATAGTCGGTTTCAATTTTTAAAAACCGATAGCCTCGTTCCTTGAGCTGGATTTCCAGCATGCCCGCTTCAATTTCATAGGGATGGCAGCCCTTGAGCACATGGAAAATGATTCCTTTTATCTGTTCTTTTTCAAGAATATTGAAAATGGCATTGACCCGCCTTTGATTGTCGGCAAAGGTCGGGCAGATACACCCCTTGTGATGCCGCTGTGCAAGGGCGCGCAACAGTCCGTATTCGGATCTGTCTTCAAAGGTGACAGCTCCCGGAAAAGTTCTTTCAAGGGAGCAGATATCATCGGCCGCAACTGCCATGCCGGCATTTTCAATGAGGTGTAAAAGCTTATAATTGGGAAAAACAATGGGGCTGCCCATCAAAAGGATGGGGGTCCTTGTATCGTTTAATGGATTCAAGCCGCGGATATAGACGGTGGCATTCTTGATCCACTGGTTTATATCCTGATAGGGCAATGCATTGGCAATAATGGCAAAATGGAGACCCGGCATCTGTTGGGACCTTTTAAGCTCAATGAGCCGGCTAAAAAGTTCAAAGGCTTTCGCATGGCATTTGATGGCGGCATAAAGGGCCTTGGGCGTGATTTTTCGTTGGGCTGTTCGTTCAATCCAGGATTTGAGTGCCTGGATCTCTTCGAGCCAACGGCGGGATGAGCGCTCGTTCTCCCTTAAATGGGGAAGCTCCATAAAATGAATATCTGCTGTCTTGTAAATTCCTGTCAATTCACTGAATTTGACCACCCAGTCACAGGTGGTGGGGATGACAAATTTTTGTCGGGCAATACCCAGTCCTGAATGGACATCAAGAAGACCTGCCAATGATTTGATCATGGGACAGGTCAGACTAGGCAATTGGAGAGGGGCCGTGTTCTGGACGGCATGGGACCCGCAGGCAAGCTTAAACACGGGCAGGCCTGCGGCCAAGAAGAGTTCCAGGGGTGCCTGAATGCACAGGACCATGACAGGGGGGATGGCCTTGTCCATAAACTCTTTTGGAAAGAGGCTGAGTCTCAGGCTTTCCACAAAGGGATCCAGGGCCGGGATATAATCGTCCCGGTCCTGGATCAAAGACACCTGATCCCGGCATTCTGCCATCATTTGTTCCCGGGTTTTTTGCTGCAGGCGCAACCGGCGTTGATCGGTTTTGGGCAGGGTCATTTTTGGCTCCATTTTCGGGCAAGGTAATGTCGTGAAGAGGAAAAAAGCGGAACGCCAAACCATTTAAAGGTAAGGGTAGAATCTCCCGGGCAGGATTGTGCACAACTCATGCATCCCATACAATCCTGGGTTAAGACATCTTTTTTGTTTTTTTCAAGGTGGACATCCGGGATATCCATGGGGCACATCCGTTCACAATTGCCGCATCCAATACAGGTATGAACCTCTTTTTCAAAGCGGACAGGGCTGATTCTTTTAAACAGATGCATGAGGCCAAGCATGGGGCAGAACATACAAAAAAACCGTTCCTTGAAAAACATGCCGGTGAGCATACCGCCGGCAATGACCATGGAAACAAGGGAAAACCCCATGGTAACCCCATTGGTAAAATCAATATGAAAATGGCCCAAATTTCCTTCAAACAGGGGAAGAATCGGTTTTGCCGGACAGATCTGGCAGAAGGGCATGGCCCAGTCCGGATGGAGGTTGAAATTGGCAATGGCAACAGGAATGATCACCATCAATGCCAGGAGCAGATACTTGATGGGTTTGAGGCGTTTCCGGGTTTTTCGGGTCAGAATTATTTCCCGTATCCTAAGTTTTTTGCGTATCCAGGAGATCCAGTCCTGGACCAGGCAGAAGGGGCAGATCCAGGCGCACCAGAGCTTGGATAGCGGAGCAAAAAAAAGAAGAAAGATCACAAAGGGCCAAAGAATATTAAGAACGGCACTGGAAAAAAGGATGTCAAAGGCGGTCTGGAAGCCCACCGAACTTCTTTGTAACACCATGAGATAACAATGCCCGGCACAGCCGCTGACATAAGGACAGGCAAAACAGGGAAGACTGCTGCCCAGATGGAGCCCTAGGCGACCGCCGTACATGAGCAGAAAAAAAGAAAAATGCTGGCTGAAAAGCCTTAGATTTTCCACCATGGGGTTCTCCTTTTTTTCAGGATCAAACCTGTGAACAAAACCAGGCTTGAACCGCAGACAAGCACTCCGGCAACGGGGTTGTCAAACCCATGTCTGGACCTGTGCAGCGCCAGTGTATAGGTCAGGGCGTATTCCATGGTTTTGTCCGTCATGGAGGTATACAGGATATCCTGGCGAATGGCAGTAGCCCCTGCTTTTCTAAGATGCTCATCATGGGGCGGCGTATGGAAAAACTCCAAGGAAGGGGTCAATTTAAGGGACCGAATCACATGGTTTTCAAGAATCGCCATTTGGGGAACTGGCCTGACAGCGAGTAATTGGAGGGACAGATCAGTGGATACCAGGGCAGGGGATTGAATGCGAAACTCTAAGGGCTGCCCTGTCTGGTGCCAATAATAAAGTTCAGGCGACACAAGCTCAATGGTCGGCAGCAGGGTGAGCAGATTGGCATGGAGATCATCTGCCACACCCCTGGGGGCTGGGGTTGACGATTTACCAAACAATACCAGGTTGGTATGGGCCACCAGGGTTTTGGGGAGGGCGGTCTGGTTGACAGCAAAGGCAAACAGCCGGATCCGGCTTGGCCTATGGGCAAAGAGAGTGACAACCCCATTGGTCACAGGCGCCCAAAAGACAGTCGGGTTCTGATCTTCCTGGTACAAGACGTTTACAGCACCGGCCGCAGGGTCTGTGCAGATCAGTTCAATGGCCTGGGACACCTGGCCGTTCTTTTCTTTTTTCATGTCCAAAAATTTAAAATACAAAAAACCTGCATCCAGGGAAGTGGCATAAAGAGGTACCGATACCAGGCACAAGGCCAGAAAGACAGATAGGGTTAGAATCTTTTTCATGATCTACTTGATAAAATAACCGGCCACCCGCCAGGTGCCGTCGGGCTCTTTCATGAGGGTGATGGATTCAACGGCATGGGCTTTGTTGGTAAAACGGGTGACATATCGCAAAAGCAGATAGCGGCCGTCGGGCATGCCCGGCAGGGTGACGGTAAGCTGGTCATTGGAAAGATCCCTTGATACAACCTCGCCCAAGGGATCCCTTGCCGATGTTATGGTTGTTGCCCACTTTTCAGGGGTTATTGCGGATTTAAACATCTTTGCTGCACTCTGCCAGGATGCATTGTAGTTCTTTGCATCCGTAAGTTTCAGCCAGCGGGCTGCCGCGTCAATGCCGGCCTCTCGTTCAAGGAGGGCTTGAGGGTTGTCTGGCTGGGCAAACCCAAGGGACCCCACCAGGGTGAACAGGCATATCAAGGCGATTGGTAACAATTTTCTTGTCTTCATTTTTCTATTCCTTTATTTGTTTTGCCGGAAGGCACCAAAGGCGATAAGTCCCATGATTGCAATTACGGCCAGGACGGCCATCCATTCAATGCCCGAAGAGGTCATCTGGGTGGTGTCCTCATTTTTTTCCATTTTTTCCATTTTATACCCTTCCACCATCTCGCTGTTATCCGGTTGATCGGATTTCTCGGATAGGGATTTGTTGGACTCAAAAGAATCTGACAGGGTCGATTTTTGCTTTTCCGATACCGGGGCGGCCAATTGTTCGAGCAGAACCTTGCGATCGGCTGCCTGGTCTTCCAGTGGCTGTTTGGCCATCTGTTCAACGGCCAGCTTGAACTGGGCAACAAGGTCCGGGCTCAGGACCCCCGGGATGGAAATGATCGAGACCACCATCTGGTTGAGCAGAGGATTGTTGCAGGTATGGTCGCAGCAGGCAATTCCTTTTTGAATGATACTTTTGGCATATTGGGCTGCCAGAGTTTCCAGAACCTTTTGGTCGGGTTTCCAATAGCCTTTTCTGCTTGTTTCCAGCATCCGGCCGGTGATGGACTGAAAGGCCCAGGGGGAAGACCTTTTAAAAAATTTTTCCATTTCAAGGCCGTACTTGTCTTGAACATATACTTCATAGGTTTGCTGCCATTTAGCGTCATCCACCTTTTCCGGGGTGGTCATGTTCCAACCCCATAGATATTCAACATAATCGGACATGGCCTTGGCCCCGGCATAATCTTCGGCCTTCATCCCCCGTATCCATTTGGGGTTCAGATACCGGGAACGCATTTCACGGCCGAGGGTTTTGCCCATATCTTCCACCTGGACCCGGCCTTTTTTCTGCTGCTGGGTGATCAGGGTTTCAGGGGTTTTACCCGATTCTTTGCGAACCGCCATGGACAGTCCTCCCAGATATTGGAACATATCATCATTGTCCAACAGGCCGTAGACATTGGAGGAGCGGGAATGGACGGTGACATCCACCTGGGACAATTGTTCTTTTAAAACAGCCTTTGCCCGAATACCCCATTTATTCTGGCCGAATGCAAATCCCATACGGTTTTCGAACACATCCACCACCTGATCCGGGTTCTCCCATTTGGAGGAGCCCGAGGCCATTTCCGAGACCCCATTTCCGTAGGACCCCGGGGTCTCGGAAAAGATGCGAAACCTGGACATCTGGTCTGCCTTTCCTGGGTTCATGCCTTGTTTGATGAGTCGGGTTTTGATCTGCAAATTGTTGCGGGCGATGAGGTTTTCAACATCAATCTGCTTAGCAGCAAGGGCAATGGCCTGGTCCAGATAGGTCAGTTTTTCCGGGAACAGATCCCTGTAAAGGCCCGAGGCATTGATCATCACATCAATTCTGGGCCGGCCAAGCTTTTTCCCGGAAATGAGATCGATCCCCAGAACCCGTCCGGTTTTTGACCAGCGGGGACGGGTGCCCACAAGATACATGATGGTGGCTTCATTTACCCCTTCGTTGCGCAGGCTTTCAACGGCCCAGAGGATGACGGCCACCTTTTGGGGGTAGGCATTGTTTTTACTCAAATGGTTGTTGATAATTTGTTGGGCTGCTCGTTTGCCCAGTTCCCAGGCAGCAGGGCTTGGCTGCTTGTTCGGGTTGAACCCGTAAAAGTTTTTGCCCGTGGGCAGGGCGTCGGGGTTTCGCACCGGGTCATTTCCCTGGCCCGGGGGGATATACCGGCCGGACAACCCTTGGATCAGGCTGGTCATTTCATCGGATCCGGACCGGGCCAGACGGTTGGACAAATCTGTTTGGGCAATTTTGGGGTTGTTTTTCTGGATAGCCTCTGACATCTCAAAGGTTTCATCAGGGCCAGGGGAGGTGCCAAATGTGTGCATACCATAGGGAATAAGGTTCTCCCTGATCTCTTCCAGATAGTGGCCCAGGGTTTGGACCATTTGATCCTGGTCAGGCTGACTTGCTATCTTGTTTTTTGGGATGCTGTCTTCCAGGTCCGCCAGAATTCCCGTTTCCTGGGCAAGGGCAATAAGTTCCTTGTACTTTTCCCCAGCCGTGGAACTTTGCATTGACCTGGCAAGGGTGTACTCGTTTGTAAGGTCCGCCATCCGGCGGTACTCTTGGGTAAGGTCGGCCTGTTTCAGGGTGGGGGTGAGGTGGGAAATGATCACCCCCCTTCCCCGGCGTTTGGCCTGGATGCCTTCGCCCACATCGTCCATAATATAGGGATAAAGGTTGGGAATATCGGTTATCAGCACTTCCGGCGAACAGGCAGGTGATAGCCCCGCCTGCTTGCCCGGGGTCCATTCATATGTGGAATGGGTGCCCAGATGAATCATGGCATCGGCCTTGAATTTATTTGACAGCCAGAGATAAACGGCCAGGTATTGGTGGTGGGGAAACAGGGTGGCGTCATGGTAGAGTTTCATGGGGTCGTCCCCCCAGCCCCGGGCGGGCTCGGGCAACAGTAAAATGTTGTTAACCTGGACAGCCGGAATAATGAAATCATTGCCCTGTTTCATTATTCCGGACTGCTCAGGTTCCCCCCACTGCTCGATAACCTTTTCCTTAAAACGTTCAGGAAGAGATTCGAACCAGTGATTGTAGGTGTCAACGGGAAGATGGATAAGCGCGTCCGTTGACACCATTTTATCCAGTTCACCCGGTGCCCAGGAGCCGATGTTCCTGGCAGAGGACAGGATCAGCTCTTTTATCCTTGCTTCGGACAAAGGTGTTCCCGTGGTGTACCCCGCCTTTTTTAAGGCCGTCATGATCTGTTCAAGGCTTTTGAACACATTTAGATAAGAGGCGCCGATATTCTGTTTGCCCTGGTGATGGTTGTAGAAAAGGATGGCAATCCGTTTGTCTTGATTTGGTTTTTGTTGAAGCTGTATCCAATTTTTGAGCCGGGGAATGAGCCGGTCTATGTTTTCAATGACAGGGCAGCTTATAAAATAGGAGGTGCCGGTATTTGGATCCTCTCTTTTCTCAATGCCAGACAGCACCGTGGGTTCAATAAGTCCCGATATTTCCGGGACTGCCAGGGACCATGCCACCTCAGCCGTATCAATGCCCACAGGGCTTTTACGCCATTGGTCAATCCTGTCCTTATAAAGGCTGACCCCAGAGATAACAGGAACGTTAAGTTTGCACAAACCCCTTCCCAATTCTGGAGTCAGGGCATTATAGAATTTAAAGGAAAAGGCCAGAATCATATTGACCCGGGGCTTTCCTTTTTCGTTCAATAAAAAAGAGGAGAGAACCTCTTGCTCTTTGCCAAAACAGGGCAACACATTGAACCCTTCCGATTCAAGGCGGCGAATTAAGTAATCAATGGGTTCCTTTTGACCCGGGGTCAGAGAAGATGAAAAAAAACAAAACCCAATGGTCGGTTGCCGGGCATCAAATCCGGGCTGTTGTTTCTGCCAGTCCAAATAGGCTTGAACCCTTGTAAACAATCCGCCTGCATCTGGGTGGTAAAGACCTGAGGCCGGTTTCTTTATCACCGGTTCATAGGCGATTGACTTGTCCATGTGGCGGTGGACAGCAAGACGCAGCATGTTTTGAATATTTTTCAGGGACAGATGTTGGTAATAGGCAAATATCTTCTCATCAAAGAGAAAACCCTTTTTTTTCAGGGCCTCATCATCCAGGGAGCCGCGCAGGGCATATATGATTTTTGATCCGGGATCAATCTGGGCAACAAAGGATGCAAGTTCCCGGCCCATGACATCCACCAGGATAATTTTGGCCCCATCAATATCTTCTTTTGCCTGTTCAGGATATCGGGTGATTTCATCGGCCGTGATCAGCTGAATGTTGACGGGCAGATCAATCTGTTCAACTGCCAGACCTGCAACACGGGAATTTGCGTCCAGAACCAGCAAAGCGATGTCCGCTGACATGGCCGGCAATGGCGCCAATATTAAAAGAGATGACACCCATGAAACAAGGCATAAAAAGCGCAACAGGTGTTTTAAGTGGGTCATGGATACAATTTCCTTTTGCAGATGAAACAGGGTTTACCCGGGGCGTGCCGAGGTATGCTCAGGGTTAATCCGGAATATAAATCATGGATCCGTTTTCAAGTTTATAGGCGGTGCCAAGGCGCTCTCCTCTGCCCTTGGCCGTTTCCCTGGTCATTTTAACGGCAGTAATTTTTTTCCCCTTTTTCTCGATGAGCTCTATTTGCCCGTCGGCGGATTTTTTGATAATGGTCAGTTCCGATGTCTCGGACAGGAGATCTTCAAGATGATAGGCCCCAAACAATGCCATCAAAAGCCCCACAATAAAGACAAGGCCCAGGTCAAACAGATTGGCCACCCCGGACATGGGGTCATTGTCGGATAACCCTGTATTTAGGCTCTGTACAGGCTTAAGATATCTCATGGCCTGTTTCTCCCATGAGCAGCTGGGCTGCTAATTGTACATTTTTAATATCCTGCTCCACCCACCGGCGCTGGATGGTAAAATAAAAATAGGCCAGAAGCCCTAAGGCCATGCCCACAACCGTTGTGGTAAAGGCCACCACAAGATCCTGGCTCAATTGAGTTAAATCCCCTTGACCCAGAGAGGCAAGCCCCGTGCCCATGGGAATGAGGGTGCCGATGAGACCCAGGCCCGGCCCGATGCGGATCATCATTTTCAATCCATCCAGAGAGGTGAACATCCGGTGCTCGGTATCCCTGATCAGATTGAGTACCTGAACGGAAGCGGTCCTGCCCTTAAAGGATTCAAGCCGGGTTAAAATAGTCACCACCCTGATGGGAAGGCTGTCCTTGTACTGACCGGAAAGAATTTTTTCCGGCAGGTTTTCTCCTTGTTTTTTAAGTCGGCTTCTTTGAAGCCATGATTTAAAAAAAGTGCCGGAATAGACCAGCATCCAGACAAAGAGGACGGATAAAATCAGCAATACCGGCAGGAAAAGTGACGAGGCAATCAGATAGATAAAGGTTTTTAAAACAGCTAGGATCTGCATAATTATTCTCTTTTAAAAGGGTTGAAAAAACCGAGGACAACAGCGCCAATGCACAGGATGATCAGAACGATTATTTGCCGGGATATCTCAACCTCATTCCTGGAGATTCTGTAAATTTTATCCAGGTCTGCAAACTGAGGGATCACGATGACGGACAAACCAAAGTAAACGGCCAGCAAAAGCATCAATGCGCCCAAAAATGGCCTGACAACGGTCAAGTCCCGGACCAGCAGGGCAACGCAAAGGGCCACCCCAAGGCTGATAAGGATAAAGCCTGCATAGAGCACAAAAAAGATCAAAGGCTGATCCGGATACAGGGCTCCCACAAAACTGCAGGACAGGAGGATGACGGAAAAACAGACCGGACAAGGCACCACCAGGGGAATCCATCCCCTGGTGGTTTGTTTTGAATTCCCAGGATCTTTGAGCAGATGAATTCCCCACCCTGCCAAAAGGAGTGCCAGAAGAAAATGGAGGGTCATGCCGCTTCTGAAAAATGTCTGGACAAGATCCACATGATCCATGAAATCCACCGTGGAAAGGAGCAGAGCTGCTCCTGCAAAGACAATGGCATATCCTGTCATGAACACCAGAGTCGAAACCAGTCGCCGGGTGTTGCCCGGTGCCTGGAGGAGAACAACACCTAAGCCCCCGCCGCTTTTAAGTGCAAAAGCGGCGGAGGACAAAAACAGGCCCAGTATCAGTGATTTAATTTCCATTTAGTTAATAACCGGAATGGCCGGAGCACGGGTATTTGATCTCGCCACAACGAAAAATGAAACACTTATAATTGTAATGTCTTGGACGAAATTTCATATAACTCATACCGACATAGATTTTTTTGCCGGGGAGTTACAAAAAGACCCCGGACCATTAATATAATGATCTGGGCTTCCCTGATTTATCCACAGATTGGGTTGTCCCTCCCCTATCCACGGGGGTTGACAATTATATAACCTTATCCAGGCAGGTCTTCTGACTTTCGGGTTATCCTAATGACTGCGTCTTCCCGGCTTGCACAGCCAGTGACTATGTTGCAGTGTTCGTCTCCGATTACAGCGGCGGGCCCGTCCCTGATTTTAACAGGAGTTCCCTATTATGCCTTTTGCGGCACCTGAATTTACTTGTTTATCTAAGATAAGCAAGTAAATGTCAAGGGGTTTTTAATCAAAATTTGCCGGAGAGTTCCGGGAGGCCTAAGTTAAATCCCATTGACAAAGCTGCTTCATTTTGAAAGGTTCTTTTACCAATGTGTGAGCCTTTTTTTTATTTAGGGAAATGATTTTATTTGAGGAGATGATATGAACCCCTTTGGTCTGATCAAAAATTTTCCCATCCGGTACAAACTGCTCTTTATCTATTCCTTTTGCTTTCTTATCATCATAAGTCTGTCCAGCCTGATCATCTATTTTATTGTCAAACAAAATGTGAAAAAAAATATTGAAAGCGAATTGAAAAATTCCACCTCTGCCATCCTGAACACGGTAAAAACAGCGGTGTCTGTGTCCATTAAAAACCGTCTCAGGGGAGTGGCTGAAAAAAACTACGATATTATTCAGCACCTCTATGACCGGCAAAAGAAAGGAGACTTCAGTCTGGAGGAGGCAAAGGCACGGGCTATCGATATCATTCTCTGCCAGAAAATTGGCATCAGCGGATATATCTGTATCCTGGACGGAAAAGGGCGGGTGCTCAAACACCCCAAAAAAACCCTGGAAGGGCTGGATATTTCCGATCATCAATTTGTCCGGGAAATGATCGCCAAGAAAAACGGGTATATCGAATATTTCTGGAAAAACCCGGAAGACGCCATGGCAAGACCCAAGGCGTTGTATCTCAATTATTTTGAGCCCTGGGACTGGATGATTACCGTTTCCTCCTACAGAAAAGAATTTTCAAAGCTGGTGGAAATAAATGATTTTAAGGAGGGTATTTTAAGCCTGCAGTTTGGAAAGACCGGCTATTCCTATGTCATGGACACCCGGGGCAAGATGATCATTCATCCTGAATTACCCGGAATCAATGTATTCGAGGACAAACGGTTTCCCAACAGATTTTTCCAGAATATGATGAAAAGAAAAAATGGCAAGCTGATCTATTCCTGGAAAAACCCCAAGGAAAAAAAACATCGAAAGAAACTGGTGATCTTTAATTATATCCCCGAATATGAGTGGATCGTCGCCTCATCGAGTTATCTGGACGAATTCTACTTCCCCCTGGGAACCATCCGGCATTTCATCATCCTGGTAGGGGTGGCTTCCCTGATCATTTTTATCCCCATTACCTTTATTTTAAGTTCCACCATAACAAAGCCCCTCCAATCGTTGATGACCCGGTTCAACCAGGATATTGCCGGGGGATTTTCAAACCGGGCCGTAAAAATGGAATCCAGTGATGAAGTGGGACAGCTCACCTTTTACTATAATTCGTTCATGAACAAGCTGGCCACCTATGACCGGGAACTTTTAACGGAGATCCAGGATCGCCGCCAGGCCCAGGAGGCCTTAAAAGAAAGTGAAGAAAAATACAGGTCCGTCATGGAAGCGGTCCCTGACCCCATCGTGGTATACGACATGGAAGGCCGGGTCACCTATATGAATCCGGCCTTTACCAAGGTATTCGGATATACCCTTGAAGACAGCCTGGGCAAAACCATGGATCATTTCGTGCCCAAAGCCCATTGGAAGGAGACCATGGAGGGAATTGGCACCATTTTAAAAGGGGAAATTCTGCCCCGGGTAGAAACCAAACGAATGGCAAAAAACGGCCAGCTCATTGATGTCACCACCCGGGGATCGGTCTACCGTGACAAAAACAAAAACCCGATAGGGTCGGTCATCACCCACCGGGATATTTCCGAGGTCAAACACCTGGAAAAGGCCATCATGGAAACAGGTGAAAAGGAGCGTCAGGCCATAGGCAATGACCTCCATGATGACCTGTGTCCCCATTTAATAGGAATCGAAGGGTTGACCAAGGTGTTGAAAAAAAAGGCCGAAGGACAATCTCCGGGGGCAGCCCAATTGTCGGACAAGATTACGCAGCTTATCAAGGAGGCCATTTCCAAAACCCGGCGGTTGGCCCGGGGCCTTTGCCCGGTCTATTACACCCATGGTCTGGTCTCTTCCCTTGAGGATCTGGTCACGACCACCCGGATGCTCCACCAGGTGGACTGTCAACTAAAAACAGATGATGGCATAGAAATAAAAAATCATATGGTCACCCTCAACCTTTACCATATCGCCGGGGAGGCTGTGCGCAATGCCATTCGCCACGGTGATGCCACAACCATTGTCATTTCCTTAAAAATCCGGGAGGATCAGTTCAGCTTTCTTATCCAGGACAATGGCAAGGGGATGGACCCGGAAATCCATCACAATGGCATGGGGCTTCGAATTATAAACTATCGGGCCAAAATGATAGGGGCCTCCCTCATGATTTCCTCGGACAGGAAAACAGGGACCCGGATAAAACTGGCCATGCCCCTGGCAGCATTGACCGACCCGTTGGTCTGACTGGAAATCCTAAATTTACATGGGAACTGGAAATCTCTCGCCAAAGGTGATACGCTCGTCTAACTTAAAATTTTTATTGCAGACAGGACATGCCGGATAAAAAAAAGATACTGCTGGTTGAAGATCACCCCATATTCAGGCTGGGCCTTGCTGAACTGATCAACCAGGAAGAAGATCTTCGTGCCTTTGGCAAAGCCCGTGATGTGAACCAGGCCATTATTGAAATTGAAAACATGGCGCCTGATCTGATTATCGCCGATATTTCATTAAAAAATTCAGATGGAATTGATCTTGTCAAACACGTTAAACTTCACCATGGGCAAATTCCGGTCCTGGTCCTGTCCATGCACGATGAATATCTATATGCCCAGCGGGCCCTTACCGCCGGTGCCCGTGGGTATATCATGAAACAAGAAGCCATGGAATCTGTTGTAACTGCCATCCACCATGTTCTGGCAGGGAAAATATATCTCAACGAAAAGGTCAAGGAACATATTCTGTCCACCATGTCCAATCCCCAAAAAGCCCGGGAGAAAACCCCTGTAGATCGGCTCACGGACAGAGAACTTCAGGTGTTTAAAATGATCGGTCGGGGGTTTTCCTCCCGTGAAATTGCAACAAGACTTTTTCTTAGCATTAAAACCATTGGTACCTACCGGGAACGGATCAAGGAAAAACTTTCCCTGAAACATGCCAATGAACTGGTCCGGTGCGCCGTTCATTTTGAAAAAACCGGCCAGGTCACTACCCAGCAAGGCTAACCATCTGCTTGTAGGTTCATCCACCTACACGTCTCCCCTCTTTTTCCCTAGAAAATCGCCCCCAAAACCCTACATCATAAATCGGGTTTCAACCGATTGTAGAAACGCCACAGTTTTATAGAACTATAACCAGGGCTGCGTATAGTCCAAAATTTTTAAAAACAGGGCAACCGCAGGTAAACAGTATCTGACAAAAATCTAAATTCGGAGGAATCAAATGTCGTTGGACAACACATACAGAGAAGCAATGGTGCTCAATGGAATCCAGGATATGGAAGAGCGTAAAACCAAAGCAAAAGCGTTCTTCGAGAGGCTGAATAAGTCTGAACTGCCAGAAAATTTTAACTGGGCATCAGAGATTTTTGAGGGGATACATGTCAAAGAAAGAGGGGATCAGCTTGCCCTTATCTGGACAGATATGGATACGGATGCCGAACAGCAGTTTACCTATAAAGAAATGGCTGCCAACGGAAATAAGTTTCTTAATTTTCTACGCAAAAACGGGGTTGAAAAAGGGAATAACCTGTACATGCTGACCCCCATTGTTCCAGAAACATGGTTTGCTACCCTTGCCGGCATCAAAGGGGGCCTTGTTTCTGTGCCTACGGCCACCAGCATGACGGAACGAGAAATCCAATTCCGGTTTGAAGCATATGAGCCGGATGTCATCATTGCCTTTGAAGGATTAACGAATCTGGTGGATGATGCCCTGAAAAAAGCCAACTGCACCCCCAAGGCAAAAATTGTTCTGGGACAAAAAGAGGGATGGACCTCCTATACGGATATGGCCCAGGAAAACCCAGAAGCCGAAGCTGCGGATGTAGGCAATGAAGATGTTTTTTTCTGCTTTTTTACCTCGGGAACCACGGGACTGCCCAAACGGGTCGGACATTCTGCTGTCTCATACCCCCTGGGACATCTGTCCACCGCCATCATCATCGGTCTGGAACCCGGAGATGTCCATCATAACCTGAGTGCACCCGGATGGGCAAAATGGGCATGGAGCAGCTTTTTCGCTCCCTTTAACATGGGGGCCACTGCCACGGGTTTCAATTTCACGGTATTGGATATTAAAAAATATGTAGCGGCCGTGGCCAAATATAAAGTCAATTCTTTTTGTGCCCCGCCAACGGCATGGAGAGCCTTTGTTGGTCTGGATCTTTCACAATACGACCTTTCCGCCATGAAATATTCCATCAGCGCCGGCGAGCCCCTAAATCCGGAAGTCATTGACCAGTGGAGAGAAGGCACCGGCACAGAGATCCGTGATTTCTACGGCCAGACCGAATCCACGGCCATGATCGGGAACCCGCCCTGGATGGAAGGCAAAATGCGGCTGGGATCCTTTGGGTATCCCTCGGACATGTACGACGTCATCCTGGCCGATGATGAAGGCCAGGAAATTACCACACCCGACGAAACCGGTCACATTGTGGTTCGCCTGAGCAATTGGCGGGCCCTGGGCCTGTTCCATAAATACATTGACAATGAGGCAAAAACCGCAGAAGCATTCCACCACGGCCTGTATTACACCGGTGACAAGGCCAAATTTGATAAAGACGGATACTGGTGGTTTGTCGGTCGTTCCGATGACGTCATCAAATCTTCGGATTTCCGTGTGGGGCCCTTTGAAGTAGAAAGTGCACTCATAGAACATGTTGCTGTCATGGAAACCGCCGTTGTCGGGGTTCCCGATCCCAAACGGCATCAACTGGTCAAAGCCTTTGTTATCCTGTCCCAGGGAAATGAGCCGACCCGCGAACTAGCTCTTGAATTGTTCAAGCACACCATTGAGGTGCTGGCCAAATTCAAAATCCCAAGAATCATAGAGTTCGTCACCGAGCTGCCCAAGACCATCAGCGGCAAAATCCGCAGGATTGAATTGAGGGAAAACGAAAACGGCAAAAAAGGAGAAAACCCCAGCGAATATTTCTATCATCAGTTCCCTGAACTGAGTTCCAAGAAAAAATAACAGACACAGCTCTATATGAAAATTCAAACAATGATATGCCACAAAAAGGAGGTGACCGGAAAACTATTAGGATCATTCGCGCATATGATAGATCTAACCAAAAATACTTTTTGAACAGGAGTTAAAGACATGAAAGAAAAGCTCTACAAAAAAGAGATCAGACTGACCATTGTTTTTTCTGTTTTATTGCTTTTAATGGGGCACTCGGCATCCATTTTTGTTCTCTTCCCCTCCCTTCAACAGGGAACCCTCTGGGGGTTTCCCATTCAATACATTCTGCCTATTTTATTGGGATGGTTTGGTATCGCTGCGGTGTGTCTTGTGATGACCATCATGTGTAATAAGTTTGATGATGAAATGGAGGAATATGTCAATTCTCTTCCCCCTGTTACCCAAAACGATACAGACACTTTAATCCAATAAGGAGGCAACCATGCCAGCTGAATATGCATTGAGCAACGTCTGGGTAGGACTCGGAGTTGTGGGAATCCTTTTCATGATTTTTTATTATGTGGGGTATACCTCCTCCAAAAAAACCGTTTCCGATGAAGATTTTTATGCCGCGGGTTTTTCCATAGGTCCCGTGACCAACGGACTTGGAATGGCCGCCACCTGGGCCAGCCTTGCCACCTTTCTAGGGGTAATTGCCCTGATCATGAAACTCCAGGTTCCCTTTGTCTACCTCTGGATCCAGTGGGCCATCTCCATTCCTTTGCTGACACTTCTATACGGCACCAGCCTTCGACGGATGAAGGCCTTTACACCGGCCACCTTTATTCGCCAGCGCTACGGCAAACCTTCCACCATCGTAATTGTCTGCTGGATGATCCTGATCATGATCATGTACGCCCTGGGCCAGATGATCGGTCTGGGCCGTGCCTTTGAGCTGCTCTTCGGGGTTCCCTATAACATTGCCATCGTTGTTGCAGGCCTTGCAACCGTCGGGTTTATCACCGTGGGCGGCATGTACGGAGCTTCTTACAATGCTGCTTTTCAGATGGTGGTCATGACCATTGCCATGATTGTTCCCATGGGCGCCATCATGAAATTGATGGGATCCTCTGGATGGTGGTTTCCGCCCCTGGCCTATGGGGATATGGTTCCGGACATGATGAAAAACGTTCCCACCTTTTTTGATATGAAATATGATTTCAGATGGTATTTCGCCCTGATCCCGGCCTTTACATTAGGTCCTGTGGCCCTTCCCCATCTGGCCATGAAGGTTTTCACCGCTTCTTCCGTTAAAAGTGCAAGGTGGGCCGTTGTCTGGTTCGCCCTTTTTCTGGGACTGCTTTTTTCCGGCACCTATGTGGTGGGATTTGCAGGAAACTTTTTTACGGCCACCACGGGAAGACTTATTGAAAAAGCAGATCAGACCCTGTTAATCCTCAATGTATTTTATAACCCGACCCTGGTGGCGGCCTTTGTCATGGGCGGTGCCGTGGCAGCCGGGCTTTCCACCATCGGTGGTAATCTGATGGCCATTGCAGGACTTGTGGGCTCGGATCTGCTGGGTATCATTGCGCCTGACATGGAATCTTCCAAAAAAATGAGATGGGGATATGCAGCCCTTGCCATGGGTGGATTTCTTGCCATCCTCATGGCCTTTAGCCCCCCAAAATTTCTGGTTACCAGTATCCTGTGGGCCTTTGGTCTTCTGGCCACCACCGCAACGCCTGCCATCCTCCTGGGTGTCTGGTGGAAGGAAGCCAACAAACTGGCTCTTATGGTTTCTTCCCTGTTCTGTGGGTTTTTGTATATCCTGATCTCTCCCCATGTGCTTCCGTCAATCGTTGTGGGAAAAGGTCTTGTGGCAGCCCTTGGCATGTCCGGCGGAATGGTCACCATCCCCTTGAGCTTTGCCATGTTTATTCTCTTGTCCATTGCCTTTAACCGCATGGCCATTTTCAAAGCCTATGCGCCTACTCTGGCGGATAAAAAAGTTATTGACCGAATCCACGGCTGGGGAACAGATTATGAAGAGACCCGTTATAACGGGATCACCGTACCCTTGATTGCTTCCGTCGTCTGTATTGCAATATTTTGCTGGGGACTGGTACCCTGGGCTTAAGTTTGTTATTAAAGCATAACCTGATCCATAAAGCCCGGGAAAACACCCCGGGCTTTATAACCAAACAGATAAAAAGGAATCCTTTATGAATTATCTGACATCCATGGGAAATATTTTGGCCTTTAAACCCATCGGGCTTCAAAAAGGGCTCGACATAAAACGGCTGCAATATTACGCCATCCTCAATGTATTGATTTTAGGCATCATCTATGGATGTTCAGCAGCCCTGTTCAGCCAATCCATTCTGGTGGAAAAGGGTTTTGAGGCCACCGCCTATAATCCCCTTAAAATCATTGTGGCCGGAATTCCCGTGGCATTTTTCATGCACGCGGGGGCCGCTCTTTTTATCTGGGTTTTTTTAAAGGCCATGGGGGGGAAGGCCAACTTTTTGATGTCCTATTTTAATATCGGGATGGCCACTATTTCACTTTGGATAGTGGCTCCCTTTGCGGCAGCTCTTCAGATCGGGACCGTCTCGCCTGTGATCACACTTTTGACCGGTATTTTTTCCCTCTACGCCTTTGCCGTAAATGTACGGGTGATCAAGGCGGCATTTCAATTGTCCAATCTCAAAATGACCATTGCCACCTCGGTGACCCTCATGTATATCAGTTGTTTTCTCTATCTGTGGATATAGCGCCTTACCGCTAAAGGCAAACAATTTTTCCCTTGACAGGGTGTGATAAGGTATGTTTAAAGGAGCCTATCACACAAGCGTCAAGAAGGCGCAGGTGAAGTAAAAAAAAAGAGTAGGTCATACATAACGATACCAGGCCAAGAAGGCCAGACACCGGTAATACCGGTGAACTGGAATTCTTGGCCTTTTTTAATTTTCAGGGCATGTTGGTGCAGGCCCAAGCTTAAGGAAAAGACCATGGATAAAAACAGGAATTTACCATATTTAGCGGTGCTGATCTGTGTGCTGACCGTCCTTGCCCGGCCCTGGCCGGTCAGGGCCGGGAACGTGGAAAAGCAGATTGAAGCCCCCGTTCACAAGGCTGTCCAAATAGAGCAGACCACCCAGGCAGCCAAGTCTCAATGGCGGGATGAACGAGAGAAAAAAACAAAACTGTTTGAAGACCTTGAAACACAGATCAAGGCCCTTGAAGCGCAAAGTGCCCGGCAGACGGATCAGAAAAAAGCCCTGACCGCAAGGGTTGACCAAAAAAGACAGCAATTGTCAGATATTGCCCAGATTTCGGCCCAGATTTCCCCCTTCCTGGATCAGCTTCTTGAACAGGTCCAGGATATTTTTCACCGGGACCTGCCCTTTTTGCAGGAGGAGCGCGCCAAACGGTTAGGGGCGATAGAAGCCCTGGCATATGACCCAAAGGTTCCGGTGAGCGAACGGTTCAGAAAAATCATGGAGGCCCTGATGGTGGAGGCGGAGTACGGCCAGACCGTTGAAGTCTATCAGCAAACCATTGACCTGTCCGGCCAGGATACCCTGGTCAACATTTTCAGGTTGGGTCGTCTCAGCCTCTTTTACCAGACTCTGGACAAGCAGCAATGCGGGGCCTACAACATAGCCCAAAAAAACTGGGAACCCCTTGAAAACAATTATCTCAAAGACATCCAGGAAGCGGTTGATATGGGATCCAAGCGCAAACCCGTGGAGATCTTGGACCTGCCCCTGGGAAGGATAGCCGTCCAATGAAATCGCAAGTTATAGATACCTGTATCATGATGATATCCGTTCTCCTGTGCGGGATCTACCTCTTTGCAGCACCGGCATGGGGGCAGGATCTCCGGCTGGTTCCCATGGAGGCCGGAAAAATCGAGGCCACCATGCGACAAAAGGCCGCCCGGGAACTGCACACAGCCCAGGAGGCAGCTGCTCGGGCAAGGCAAAAGATCACCCAGGACCGAAAAGCCCTGGACCGGACCATTGCCCGTCTGACAGAACAGGCCCGGGACCTTAAGAAAGATATCAAGGCCCTGGAAACCGAAAACCAAACCCTTACCCAAGAAGATACCATCCTGTCCCGGCAGCTTGAGGAATCCCAGGGCATGGTCAGAGAATTGTCCGGGGTCATCCGCATGAACGCCAAGGACATTGACACCTTTTTGAGCAGCAGTTTTCTATCCGGGGTCTATCACCCGGACACGGTCTTTCTAAAGGCCATTGCCGAACAGTCTGTGTTTCCGGGAATGGACCATATCCGGAAAATGGCAGGCCTGCTTTTTGACCGGATTCGCCAGGGCGGGGCGGTCAACCTTGAAACAGCCGCCATTGTGGACCGCACCGGAAAGACGGTTGACGCCCGGGTCCTCCTTTTGGGCGGCTTTACCGCAGCCTATGAGCTGGCAACGGAAACCGGATTTTTAAGCTACACCCCGGGGGAGGGCAAGCTGTTTGCCCTGTCCCGGCTGCCCTCGGCCAGCATGGGGAAAAAGATCATCCAGTATATGGAAGGCAAAAGGGATGCCGTGCCCATGGACATCTCCCGGGGTGCTGCCCTAAGCCAGCTCACCTACAAACTCAGCCTCTGGGACCAGATTCCCAAGGGCGGTCCCATTGTCTGGCCCATCCTGGCCATTCTGGCCATCGGCGGCCTCATTGCCACAGAGCGCCTCTGGTCCTTGCTGCGCCGGAAAATCAAGCTTGAAAAGGTTGTTTTCCAGATTGAAGCTTCGGCAGTCGCCCGAAACTGGCTCTCCTGCCAGGAGACCTGTGCCCAATATGCCAAAAATCCCGTGATCCGGGTTATCCGGGCAGGGCTCACCAGCCGGGAACTGCCCAGGGAAGACATGGAAAACACCGTCCAGGAAGCCATCCTGAGGGAGATCCCCCCCATGGAACGGTTTTTATCCACCATGGGAATGCTGGCGGCCATTGCCCCGCTTTTGGGACTTTTAGGAACGGTCACCGGCATGATTGATACCTTTCATGTCATTACCATGCACGGCACAGGGGACCCCAGAATGATGTCCGGCGGAATTTCCGAGGCCCTGGTCACCACCATGCTGGGCCTTTCCGTGGCCATTCCCATCATGTTGGTCCACACCCTTCTCAACCGGGAGGTGGAAAACACCGTGGGCCTGATGGAAGAAAAGGCCGTTGCCCTGATAAATATTATCCAAAAACCCCAGGGGGTCTGATGGAAGGTTGGATCCAAAAGGTTCTCATGCCCACGGCCGATCTGATCCAGGCCGGGGGCGTGGTCATGGTCCCGTTGATTTTCTTGAGCCTTGCCATGTGGCTTTTAATCATCGAGCGGGCCTTTTTTTTTCGACGGCTTTACCCCAGGAACATGACCGCACGCACAGCCCTTGACCTCATCCGCCAGGACAAGATGCCCGATCCTGAGAAATACCGGGGGGCGGTCAGCCTGCTGGTTACGCAATTCATGAACAGCCGCACGGGAAACCGCCAACTGGACCGACACCTGCTGGATGCGGCCGTGGCCCGGATCAACCGAAGGCTTCCCCGGTTTCTGGCCCTCATCGGGGTCTTGGCAGCCATGGCCCCGCTTCTGGGGCTACTGGGAACGGTCACGGGCATGATCACCACCTTTGACGTGCTGGCCATCTTCGGTACGGGCAATGCCAAGGCCATGGCCGGCGGCATTTCCCAATCATTGATCACCACCCAGACAGGACTCATCGTGGCCATCCCGGGGCTATACATGAAAGGGTTTCTGGAACGGCGGGCCGACACATTGAGCCAGCGCATCCTGCGGGTGGGGCTTTATCTGAAACGACACATATAGATTACTGGAAAAACCATGTTAAACATATCGGCAAGCAGAAAGCATAAAAAAGGAACACTGGAACTGGACATCGCCCCCCTCATTGACATGGTCTTTATTCTGCTGATCTTTTTTCTGGTCACCACCAGCTTTGTCAAGGAGACCGGCATTGAGGTGACACGGCCCACGGCATCCACGGCCACTGTGCATCCCAAGGCCACCATCCTCATTGCCGTGGACAACCAGAACCGGATCTTCATGGACCACCGTGAAATTGACATCCGTGCGGTACGGGCCAACACCGAGCGGGCCCTGGCCGAAAACCCGGAGGGTGCCGTGGTGGTGGTGGCGGACACCGCCTCCAGCACGGGCACGGCCATCCAGGTCATGGACGGTTGCCGCATGGCCGGCGCCACCAATGTATCCCTGGCCGCGGCACTGCCGGAGGGACAATGACACAGGCGAGGGACAGCTATCTCATCCTCAATGGGAACTGGTGGGCCTGGGCCGGGGCAGTCACCTGTACCCTGGCCCTGAACCTGGCCCTGTTCGCCCTGATCCCGACGCTCATGAAGCCGTCGCCCCCCCCCCTGTCCCTGGGCCCCATGATCCCCCAGATCCAGCTGACCCGGCTCAAACGCAAAACTATGGAACCGGTTAAAAAAAAGCCCAAGCCTATAATCGAAAAAAAACAGCCCAACGCCCCGGCCAAAGCCCCGGCCAACCGCCCGGTCCTTCACGCCCTGGCCCTGCCCTTTGAGATCAACATCCAGCTGCCGGGCGGCCCCCAGACCCTGGTGCTGCCCGATGTCATGGGAAATTCGCTTTCCACCCTGAATCTTTCCACCCTGTTTTCCCCGGGGGATCTGGACCAGCCCCTGACCGTGCTGTCCAGGATTCCGCCGGTCTATCCCTTTAAGGCCAAGCGCCGGGGCATAGAAGGCTGGGTGGATGTGGAATTCGTGGTCACGGACCAGGGCCTGGTGGAAGAAATCAAGGTTATAGCAGCCCAACCGGAAAAAATTTTTAACAAAAACGTTATCCAATGCCTGTCCGCCTGGCGGTTCAAACCGGGAACCATCCTCGGGGAAACGGTGAGAACACGAGCTCGGACACGCATCCGCTTTGAATTAAATTGAGGTGACCCATGACACATAGACATCCCCTGATATTCATGATCCTGATCTGGGCAGGCCTTGCCGGCCTGGTCATTCCCCAGGCCCATGCCAACGGGGCAAAGGACCTGGGAAAGGATCTTTCTTTCTCGGACCAGCGCCTGCTCATCAAGGTTAGGACCCTGATGGACCAAAATGATTACAACAGCGCCATTGTCCTGATCCGGGCCGGCGCCCGGACTTGTGCCTGCACCCATCCTCTGGTCTGCCTGGCCCTTGGAAATTGTTACCTGATGATCCCGGATTATCCCCATGCCGAATCCGCCTATCTGGCTGCACTCAAACTGGCACCGGATTTCATGGATGCCCGGGTTAACCTGGCCAAGGTCTACTCGGACGCAAGCCAGTTCAACAAGGCAGCACAGGCCTTCCTGGCCGCCTATGAGCTGTCAGAGCCCAGACAGGCAAATTATCTTTATTACAGCGCAGTCATGACCCTGGCCCATGGCCGGGCCGAAGCCGCCATCGGCCATTTTGAGCGCCTCTTTGCCGCCCACCCGCACCAGGTGGTGCGCCAGTGGCAGGAAAACTTTGCCAATGCCCTGATGACAGCCAGCCATTGGAAACGGGCCGTTCCCGTAGTCCGGGAGCTTGCGGCCCAGGCCACAGGCGCAAAAAAAATCCGATGGCAGGAAACCCTGCTCCAAATTTATTTACAGACCGACGACCTGAACCAGGCGCTCGCCTATGCCACAACCCTTTCCCGGCAAGACTGCACCGTGGCCAAATGGTGGAAGGCCCTGGTCCATATCCGCCTGGGCCTGGGCCATTATCCCCAGGCCCTGGATGACCTCATTGTCTACGGATTTCTTTCCCCCCTGACCCGGGAAGAAAAAAAGCTGTTTGCAGATTTAAGTCTCCAGCTTGAGATCCCGGGCCGGGCGGTTCGCACCTATGAAACCCTTCTGGCCGAAACCCGGGACACCCCCCTGGATGCCAAAGGACAAAAACAGATGATCCAGCGCCTGGTAACTGCCTACCGACAGCTGGACAAATCAGATAAGGCTCTGGCCCTGTTGAACCGCTTTGACCCCAAGGCCTGTGATCCTGAAATGCTCTTGCTCAAGGGGGATCTGCTCTACGAGGCCAAAGCCTTTGAATCGGCGAACGCGGCCTTTCGCATGGCAGCCCGGGGCGACTGCCCCCAGAAAGGCCAGGCATGGCTAATGGCAGGGTATGCGGCCTGGCAGCACAATGACCTTAAGGCCAGCCGCAGCGCCTTTGAAAAGGCTGCCCTGTTCAAGCGGCACCGCAAGGATGCCATGGCCGCCATGGCCCAGCTGAAAAGGACAACTCCCATGTAAACCTGCAACCCAGCACCATTCCGGCTGAAACCTTTACACACAAAAAAGGCAGCCGCGCTCCGGGCAAGGATGATGCGGCTGCCTTTGTAACATGTTCCAGGACGAATCCGGGAGACATAAGATTTAATACCATTATGTCTTCCCTTCGTCAATGGCGCTGAAAAGGGATATCAGACCGGGTTTTAATGACTGATTTAAACAAAACCGGGAGACCATAAATGAAATGGATGACGCACCGCGCCCTTGTATTGACGACTATTTTCTTGTTTCTTTGCCTGACCCCTGTTCAGGCAAAGCAAACACAAACCAATACCCAGGTCCAGCAGATGGACGAACTGGTCGTGGAGGGAAAGGCCGGCGCCCCGGGCTATACCTCCACCCCCGCCAAGACCACCATTGAACTGGACAAAATAGATTTCATCGGCCCGACCAATTCCGTACTGGATGCGTTCAAGACCCTGGCCATCGTGGATTTCAGGGGCGCATCCGACCTGGATCCCGGAGTGGATAGCGTCTATCTGAACGGATTCAGTTCCAAACGCTTTGTAACGGCCATGGACGGGGTCACCCTACTGAAAACCGGGGGAAGAAAATCCAGCAATATCATAGATTGGGCCACCCTGCCCAGCTTTTTGCTGGAATCCGTCGAAATCCTGCCCGGCCCCCACTGGGCCTTCTACGATGCCAAGGGCATCGGCGGTGTCATCAACATGAAAACCCGGGCACCCAGGTACTGGCAGACCCGGGTGCCGGAGTTAACCCTGACCACCGGCTATTCCTCCTATAACACCTTTTCAAATACCGCAGTCATCCAGGGGGGCGTGGACAACTTCACCTATGATCTGGCCTTTCAAAACTATATGACCGACGGGTATCTGCGCCACAGTGAGACCCATATGAACACCGGGTTCGCCCGCCTGGGTCTGCTGCTGCCCCAGGACGGATATATTACCATCTCGGCCTCGCTTTCGGACATTGACCGCAACACCGCGGTCAACAATCCCGGCACGACAGAAAGCGGGGCAACAGACTGGGATTCTTCCTATCCCGAGGTGGCCGGAAGCGTCTTTCAGCCTTGGCAGGAACCCACCTGGGACAGCAAGTCCCAGACTTACCGCCTCGCCTACGCCCAGTCCCTTGGCATCAACAGGATCAACGTTAGCGCCTATTACGGAGAAGATATCCGGGACCGGGACTATTGGGACTGGGTAAACAAAAAAGACCACTCCCTGGGCACCTATTATTCCACCTGGCGAACAAAATGGTGGCAGCACGGCGCCAAGGTTACAGACGAGATTCAATGGGCCGGCAACCAGACCACCACTGTAGGATTTGACCTAGCCCAGCTCTATGATGTGGGCGTGGACGACACCAAGACCGAACGGATCAGAAAAAAAGGAGCCTTTGCCCAGCACAAGTGGGGTATCATTCCCAGTGTTGATGTCACCCTGGGCCTGCGCTACGAGGATGTGAACAACTGGACGAGCAACTGGAACGGCAGCAGGTATTGGAATGCCGCCTACGGCAGGTATGTGGAACGTCAATTTGATCAGCTTATCCCCAAGAGTTTTACCACCTGGAAGATGGATCGTCTGGCTTCCTGGCTTCGGGACACCTCCCTGTCCGCCGGAATCAGCAAGATCTGGCGGGCCCCGGATTACCACGGTGACTATAACCCCCAGGGCCGACCAGCCGGCATCTTTCTGGATCCGGAACATGGGATCGGCTATGATCTTGTCTTCAACAGAAGGCTCTGGCATGACATCAACCTGAAGATGGGGTATGCCTTCTACGACATCAAGGATTACATCGCCACCAACAGGACCTATGCTCAAAATTCGGGAGGTGATAAAGGGGCGCTTCGGTTCAGCGACTATAAAATCAACCTGGAAGAGGTTTACCGCCACGCCACCACCCTGGAACTGGGGGGCCATCTCACCGACGAGCTCTCCTTTTACCTGACCTGGGCCTGGCAGCGGTTCTCCAACCAGGGCGACGAACCGGCCGGTGAAACTGAACTGGACCAGCGGGCAGAACACCAGGTGGGAGGGGGACTGCGCTATGCCCTGAACGAAAAGGTCACCCTGATGCTGGACTACACCTTTCAAAGCGATGAAACCACCGAGGACTCCAATGAGATCTCCCCAGGTGTCTGGACCTTCAGGGAAGTGGATATTCCCGCCCACAGCGTGGTGGATCTGGGGGTTAAATACAAATGTTTCGAACAGGTCGGCTGGCTTAGAAACGGCACCTTGAACCTTTATGTCAGAAATTTGATGGACGAGTCCTACTATGACACCTCCGGGTATCCGGCAACGGACCGGACATTCGGTTTTTCTTTCAGTATAAAAATATGACCATAAAAAAAGGAACATACACCATGGATAACCAAGTGGCTTCCCAGGCTTTCTGGGAATCAGAGTGGCAGGCAGCAATTGACCGGTCCAGGTCTCAGACCCCCGTGGACAAGAACCCGGAACAGGCACAGATAACCCGGTGGAACAAGATGGCAAAGGACTTTGCCCAGCGCACCGGCAAGCAAAAGGCCACACAAAGGCGAAACAATACCATCCGGCTGCTTGTTGACAGAAAAATTCTTACACCCAAAACCCGGGTTCTGGATATCGGTGCGGGTCCGGGATCCTGGGCTTTGCCCATGGCCCGGCACTGCGCCCATGTCACCGCCCTTGAACCTGCCCGTGGCATGACCGATATCATCGCCGCCAGGATGGAAGCAGAAGGGGTGACCAACATCACCATTGACCAGCACACCTGGCAGGAGGTGGACCTGGAAGAAAGCAACTATAAGAAGAGCTTTGACCTGGTTTTTGCCTCCATGACCCCGGGTATTGACGGCCCTGATACCTTAAAGAAGATGATGGGGGCATCCCGGGAGTTTTGCTATATGAGCGGGTTTTCCGGCCCGGGCATGCACCAGCAGTTTGCCCCGCTCTGGAAAAAATTTTTCAATGCGCCCATGCCCAAAAAAACCCATGACCTCATCTATCCTTTCAACCTGCTCTATGCCATGGGCCTTCGCCCGGACCTGACCTTTTCCTGGTGGAACAAGGAAATCAACTGGGACCGGGAGCATACCATCCGCCATTTTGTCAACTTTTTTGAATCCCACATGGAGATCACTCCTGAGGCCCAGGATCTGATTGCCGATTATGTAAACACCCAATGTCCGGACGGGGAGTACCGACCTGAAAAACCGGTGTGCCGGGGAGCCATGATCTGGTCCGTTCACAAGGACGGCCCAGGGGAGGGATGACCATGGGGCATAAGACACTTAAAGCCCTATGCTGCCTGCTAATAGCCGGCCTTGTGTTTTCCTGTTCCCAGGAGCCGGAAGACAAAGCCTCCCTGGAAACGCCTGAACTAAGAATTCAAAAACAAACAGCCACTCCCGGGACCGGCCAGGTGGAGGTTGTCCATCTGGCCGGCGGAGACTATGGATATCCCTCTCCCTATGCCCACTACCCCAGGGGGCCCGGGGGATATAAAATGTGCCTGATCTTCGACAGCCTGCTGGAACGGTCGAACAAGGGGCTGATCCCCTGGCTGGCGGAAGGATGGCAGGTAACGGACCAGGGAAAGGGCTACATCTTCACCCTCCGCCAGGGGGTTGAGTGGCAGGACGGCAAGCCCCTGACCCCCGAAGATGTGGCCTTTTCCCTAAACTATGCCGCCCGCCATCCCATGACCTGGTCCTATATATTTGACCTGATCGAATCGGTGGATGTCCTGCCCGGCAACCAGGTCAAGGTGACCGTGAAACACCAGACTGCGGCCATGCTTGACAACCTGGGCCGCACCCGGATTCTCCCCAGGCATATCTGGGAAAAGGTGGACAATCCCAAGACCCTGACCGGCCCGGAAGCAGTTATCGGCACAGGTCCCTACCGGCTCACCAGCTACAGCCGGGAACACGGCACCTATAGGTTTGAAGCCTTTGACCGGTTCTGGGGCCCGAAACCCCGGGTGAAGCGCATTGAGTTCATCCCGGTGAGTGAGCCCATCCTGGCCTATGAAAAGGGGGAGATTGACCTGATCCGGGTCTCGCCCGATCTTCTGCCCAGGTTTGCCAACGATTCCGGACACCGGGTCATCAAAAGTCCGGCCTTCTGGGGGTACCGGCTGCTTTTCGACACGACCCGCACAGGCCCTTTGCTGGACAAAGGTATCCGCCAGGCCTTTGCCCATGCCATTGACCGTGACGAACTGGTGGCAAAGATCGCCAGGGGTGCGGCCCTGCCCGGCCGGTTAGGAATCCTGCCCCCGGGCCATGTCATGGCCGCAGACCCGGTAAAGAGTTACGGCTTTAATCCAGAAACATCGGGAACGCTTTTGGAACATGCCGGTTACCGCCTGCCTGAAGGTCAGGACATCCGGATCGGCGCAGACGGCCACCCCCTGGCCTTTGACCTGTTGTGCAGCAACCGGGAGGTCCGCATGGCCGAGATCCTCAAACAACGCTTTCTCGCTGTGGGAGTGGATATCCGCATCCTGGCCGTGGACGGCAAAACCCGGGACAGCCGGGTGAGAAACCATCACTTTAACCTGGCCCTCATCGGCCACGGCGGATGGGGCAATGATCCGGACTACCTGACCAGTCATTGCTCCAACACCTTTTCCACTTCCAGTTCTCCCTCTGCTTCCAGTGGCATTGGACTTGCAATTCCGGCCCTGGCATCCCTTCTGGAAAAACAGCGCCTGGAAACAGATTCCGCCAAACGGCGGGACCTCATTGAGAAGATCCAGCACCTGGCCGAAGAAGAAGTACCGGAAATCCCCCTCTTTTACACCACGGCCTTTAACGTATTCCGGCCGACCAAGTATGACGGATGGATGTTCATGTTCGATCACCACAGCCTGGAACACAGCAAACTATCCTACCTTAACTGGAAAGAATGGCACTAGGATGATCCCGGGCAGATTCCCCCAAGGAGCGGCAGGAAAGATGGTTTCCTACCTTATCACGGTCTGGGTGATCCTCACCCTGAACTTTCTGTTACCCAGGCTGATGCCCGGAGATCCCTTTGTCTATCTTTCAGGGGAAGAAGGCGAGGACCTGCCCGAAATCAGCGAGGCCCAGAAGAATTATTACATGATCCAATACGGGTTTGATGATCCCTTGTACCTCCAGTACGGCCGCTATTTTGCCCGCCTGGCCAGGGGAGATCTTGGCCAGTCCATCTACTATAATACGCCGGTATCAATCATGCTGGCCCGGCGTCTGCCCTGGACCTTGGGACTGGTTTGTCTGGCCGTCCTCTTTTCCACCATCCTGGGCACCCTGCTGGGGGGTATTGCCGCAGCCCTGCGCCACCACTGGGTGGACCGTTTTCTGTTCATGGGACTCATCGTGGTCTCGGAGATCCCGGCCTTTCTTTTGGGACTTGTCATGCTCTTTTTCTTTGCCGCCTTTTTGAAACTGTTCCCCCTCTCCGGGGCCATGACCCCTTTTCCAGGCCCCATGACAGCCCTCGAAAAATTGTCTGATATCTGCCGGCACGGTGCCCTGCCCGTGGCCACCCTGACCCTGGCCCGCCTGGGCGGAATCTTTTTGCTGGCCCGGAACAGCCTGGTCACGATCATGGCCAGGGATTATCTTATCACGGCCCGAGCCAAGGGACTCGGCCGGGGGCGCATCTTCTGGCGCCATGCCCTGCGCAACGCCATGCTGCCCATTGTCACCCGGGTGTTCATGAGCCTGGGGGCGCTTACCGGCGGAGCCATCCTGGTTGAAAACGTGTTCAACTATCCAGGTCTTGGCAAACTCATGCGCCAGGCTGTCTTATACCAGGACTATCCCCTGATCCAGGGAATCTTCCTTCTGGTCACCCTGGCCGTGCTCCTGGCCAATTTCATGGCAGACCTGGTATACAAACATCTGGATCCCCGCATCAGCGGCCCGAAAATTTCCCCAACCACGGTGCAGGCATGAACCGGTCCTTCCTGTCCTCATATTTTCGGCAGATGACCCCTGCCGGCCGGACCGGGCTTGCCATACTTGGAGGGCTCATCTTCCTGGCCCTGGCTGCCCCCCTTATCTGTCCCCATTCCCACCAGACCATCTCAGGCCCTGCCCTGATCCCCCCGGGCCAGGGCCATCTTATGGGAACCGACGAGCTGGGTGTGGACCTCTGGGCCCAGATCTGCCACGGAGCCCGGATCAGCCTGGTCATAGGTCTTGGCACCGCCCTGACCGCAGGTCTTGGCGGAGGGCTGGCCGGCATCCTGGCCGGATATGCCGGAGGTCGTGTGGACACGGTGCTCATGCGGCTGGTGGATATCATCCTGGTACTGCCGGACCTGCCGGTAATGATCGTGCTGGCCGCCTTTTTCGGCCCCAGTCTCACAACAATCGTCCTGGTGCTCTCCTGTTTTTCCTGGGTCCACACGGCCAGGATCGTCCGGTCCAGAATCCTGATCCTGAAACAGCGACAGTATATCCGGGCAGCAGCCCTTTGCGGTGCCGGCCCCTGGTATTTGATCCGGCGCCACTTTCTGCCCGAAATCTTCCCCCTGGCTGCCGTAAGCATGATCCGCCTCACCGGCCGGGCCATTGTGGCCGAGGCCGGCCTCTCCTTTCTGGGACTGGGGGATCCCACATCCCGGTCCTGGGGCATGATCCTTCACCATGCCACAAGCTTTCCCGGAATTTATTATACACGATTCTGGCTGTGGTGGCTGGTTTTTCCCTGGCTGGTCCTAACCTTGATGGTGGTCTCCCTGGCCTTAGTGGGCAGGGATATGGAAGCCATTACAGATCCCCGTCTGGGCAAAGGAGGAACATCATGACTTGCACCACACCGCCTCTGCTGGAAATCCGTGACCTCTGCCTTGACTACAGACAGGGAGAAAATCGTATTCCGGCACTGAAGAACATCCATCTCTTCTTGAACCCGGGGGAAAGCCTGGGAATCATCGGGGAATCTGGATGCGGCAAGACCAGTCTGGCCATGGCCATCATGGGGCTGTGCACAAACGTCCGGGTTTCCGGCTCCATCGGGTTCAAGGGTATGGACCTGACCTGCCTCAAAGAAAAAGATTTCTCCCGCCTGCGGTGGAACAAAATCGCCCTGGTCTTCCAGAACAGCCAGGAGGTGTTCAACCCGGTTTTGACCTTGGGGGAGCAGGTGGCTGAGGCGATTTACACCCATCTGGGGCTTGCCAGGGCCCTGGCAGACAAGCAGGCCGCACAGCTTTTTAACCTGGTGGGCCTGGACCCTGTCTGGTGCAAGGCCTTTGCCCATCAACTCTCCGGGGGCATGCGCCAACGAGTGCTCATGGTCATGGCCATCAGCTGCAAGCCTGAACTGCTCATCGTGGATGAGCCTTTTACCGCCCTGGATGCCGATGCCAAAGAATCCATGATGGCCTTACTGTTGTCCCTCCAGGAACACCTGGGGTTTGCCATGATCCTCATCTCCCACACCATGCCGGCCATTGCCCGCCTCACCACCCGGACCATGACCCTGTATGCCGGCCAGGTGGTGGAAGAAGGACCCACCCAAGTCCTGCTGTCCGATCCCTGCCATCCCTATACCCGGGGCCTGATCAATGCCTGCCCGGAATTTTACGGATTCAAAGACCTCTGGGGCATCCCCGGCACCCCGGCCCTTCCGGGCCAGTCCCCTGGCTGCCCCTTTAGTCCCCGCTGCGTCCAGAAAGGCCCGGATTGTCACAAAATCCGGCCGAATTTGGTACCGGCAGGACCGGAACGGAAGGTGGCCTGCCACAAGGGGGGCATTGAAACCCTTCTTGCTGCAAAAGGTCTGGGAAAGACCTATGTCCTGGGCACCACACCCATCCGAGCGGTTCGAAAGGTGGACCTTCTGATAAAAACCGGAGAAGTGGTGGCCCTGGTCGGGGCTTCGGGTTCAGGAAAATCCACCCTGGCGCATCTTCTGGTCCGACTGGAAACACCGGATGAAGGCCAGATCACCTTTCAGGGCCGGACTGTATCCGGCAGGGAAACCACTGCCTGTATGGGGGGCATCCAGATGGTGTTCCAAGATCCTGCCCAGGCGGTCAGCCCCAGGCTGAGAGTTTTGGACGCAGTGCGCGAGCCCCTGGATATCATGGGATGGGAAACCAGGGAAAGTCAGGACCTAAAAGCCCTGACCGCCCTGGCATCGGTGCACCTGCCATGCGACCCCGAATTTTTAAGGCTGGCCTGCCATGCCTTAAGCGGAGGGCAGCGCCAGCGGCTCTCCGTGGCAAGGAGCATGGTCACCGACCCCAGACTGCTCATTGCCGACGAAATTACGGCCATGCTGGATCCTTCGGCCCAGGCCGTCCTTCTCAGACAGCTCAAAGGACTCCAGCATGAAAAAGGATTTTCCATGCTTTTTATCACCCATGACCTGCACCTGGCACGAAAAATCGCCGACCGGGTCTATGTTATAGACAAGGGCGCCATTGTCGCCCAGGGCGCCGGATTCGAAGTTTTCGGCACCGCAAGCCAGCCCCATGTTCACCCGGCCCCACCCTCCAGGGTCCGGCCACCCCCTCACCCTCCTTCGGGAGCCATTGAACCCATATTTATAGGAAAGGAAAAATTTGCATGAAACGTGTTCTCTCTTTTATCGGATGTATCGCCCTTATACTGCTTATAGTTCCCCAGGTCCATGCCCAGGATTTCGGGGGGCCCCTGTCCCGAGCCATGGAAACCCTGAAGGCCGCCAAGGGCGACCCCCAAATTTTGGTCCTGACCAATGCCCCCTATGTCAGGCCGAAAAACCTGGACAGCCTGGCCCTGCTGGGCCCAGGGCGCGCCCTATGATTTTCTCAAAGCGGCCGAGCTTCACAACCACATCTGCCCCGGCTTGACCTCGGGGTATCTTTTGGCTCATTTTATCCTGGAGCATTACCCCCTGGCCCCGGAAGAACGGTATACCATTGTGTCGTCTCCTGTCTGGTGCAAGGAGGATGCATTGCAGGTGATACTGGACTGCACCCCCGGCAAAAAGGGGCTGGTGGTCAAGTCCCTGTCCAAAGCCCAGAAGGAGAAGATCTCCGTTCCTAACCCGGCCGGCTTCCTCCTGATCTGGAACACCAAGACAAAAACCGGAAAAGGGGCGGCCCTAAGCTTTGACTTCAAGGAGTTCAAGGCCCTGTACCCTGAAAACACCCCCAAGGCCGCTAGTCTCCTGTCCACCATTCCCCATCTAAAAACCCCGGAGCGGTTCGTGTCCGTGGCAAGGGAGTTTACCCTGGACGAAACCCGCTACAAGGCCATGATCCAAGCCAGCACCAATCCCTACCGGGTCGCCGGGCTGATGGCCAAATAACCGGGTGTAAACGCTGACGAATCAAGAGCTAACCCCTCAGGAATTTTTGGGTTTAGCTCTGTTCTTTCTGGCTTTTTTTTTGTTTTTTTCCCAGTCTTCGTTGGCCTGGATAAGGTCTTGGACGGTTTCCGGCTCTTCTGCCGCCTTAATGATAAGTGAATATTCTTTTTTGCCAACGGGAATGGTTTCTATTGGTTTGGTCAAAAATTCCTGGATATCTTCCAGCAAAGGTGTCTCTTCTGTACTGCAAAAGGAGATGGCCTGGCCTTTTTGGGTTCCCCTGCCGGTTCTTCCCACCCGATGGACATAATTTTCCTGTTTTTCAGGCAAATCATAATTCACCACAAAATTCACATCGGGAATATCAATCCCCCTGGCACTGACGTCGGTGGCAATAAGAATCTTTGCCCACCCACTTTTATATTGACCCATGACAGCGGTTCGTTCTTCCTGGTCTTTGTCTCCGTGGATGGCCAGAGACTTAATCCCCACTCTCGCCAACGCCTTTAGAACCCGCTCGGCCCGAACCTTTGTTCTGACAAAAACCATGATCCTGGCATCTTTATTATCCTGAATAAATTTACGGAGAAAAAAGCGCTTATCATCCATTTCCACAAAAATAACCCCATGGGACACATTTTTTGAAACCGG
Organism: Desulfobacteraceae bacterium; assembly: GCA_016743945.1. GTDB lineage: Bacteria > Desulfobacterota > Desulfobacteria > Desulfobacterales > Desulfobacteraceae > NBML01. The sequence continues at coordinate 224,201 of JADGFI010000005.1, read as the reverse complement.
ATCATCCGGAGATATCTGAATACGGATGGCAGTGCTTTTGACCTGGGAAAAGGCCAGGCGCTTGATTTCCTTGCTGATGGTGGCGGAAAAAAACAGGGTTTGATGCCGCTGGGTCAATTTTTTCTTTACCGCCTCTATATCCTTGATGAATCCTTTGTCCAGCATCTGGTCCGCTTCGTCCAGCACCAATATTTTGACCCTCTTGACATCAATGGCACCCTGACTGATGAGGTCAAACATCCGGCCCGGGGTGGCAATGAGCACATCAATCCCGTCGGCAAGCTTTTTGATCTGGGGATCCTGTTCCACGCCACCGAACAGGGCAAATGATTTTACCTTTGTATGGGCTGCCAGGGTGTTAAACACATCTCCAATCTGGGCTGCCAGTTCCCGGGTGGGCACCATGACAATGCAATGAATGCCAAAGGAGTGCTTTGAAGTTTTGGCCCGGTGAATTTTATCAATAATGGGGATGGCAAATGCTGCGGTTTTTCCGGTTCCGGTCTGGGCAATAGCCAGGACATCCTCGCCTTTCTGAATCGAAGGAATTGCCTTGAACTGGATGTCTGTGGGCCGTTTAAACCCTTCTGCCGCCAAATTTTTCTTTATGGCTGAATCAATATAATAGGTATCAAATTTCATGGGACTCTTTTTTTTTAAATGGTTATAATCTAACAAAATACAGGTGAATTCCGTAAAAAGCAAGACTGCGGTTGATTCATACCCGAAGTAACCCAGCTGATCCATGCTGCGCCCTTTAATTTTTCTTTTATTTTAATTGACAAGAACAAAGCGCCTGACTTAATATCCCGCCATTATTTAATGAGTTTCAGCGGGTTTAAAGGAATAAATACGAAATGACCAGGCTCAGGATCAAAACCAAATTACTCTTGCTCTCCTTGGGAATCACAGCTTTTTGTGCGTTATCTTTCTTTGTCATTGCCAACTATACCCTGTACCGGGGGGGGGAATATATATTGGAGCAAAGCCTCAACTTAGGAAGAGAGTCTGCTGAAAAAAGCCGGACAACGCTGGAGGATCAGACGAGACTTAATTTGACTCAACTTGTAGGTATCCAGGCCCAGACAGGAAACGATTTTTTTAACTCTGTGCACATGGAAGTGAATACCATGTCCAAGTTCTGTAAGTTTCTCTGGGAAACCGATGGGCAGAGTATGGGTCAATATGCCACCGATAAAAATGAGAGGGAATTGTCCCACATTTATCGGTTAGCGCCGGGGGTAGACAAGAAGGTGGTGCAGGACGAGTTCATGCGTCTGCGTACAATGGGAGATGTGTTTAAACCCTATCTATTTGACAATGCAAATTTAGACTCCCTCTTTCTTGGAACTCAGACCGGCATCAATATTCTCTGGCCGGATACGGGTGGGCAGGCAGATAAACCCTATGATCCCAGAATCAGGCCCTGGTATAAAGATGCGGTGACTCGAGATGGTATCGGCTGGACCGAGATCTTTAAGGGTGCCTCCACATCGAAACTGATGATCGCCTGTTCTGGTCCGGTTCGGACTCGGGAAGGCGAGCTCAAGGGTGTGATCGGGATTACGGTTACGCTGGATGAAATGCTGAAGGTCATATCCTGCCAGGTGAAAGAGGTGGGGTATGCGTTTTTACTGGATAAGGATGGAAATGTCATCGCTTTTCCAGCCCTGGGGCAGGAAGAAAGGAAAAAGGATTACGGGGTGGGCAATCTGCTTGAAACTGAAAATGAGGGACTTTCCAATATTGTAAAAAAAATGGTGGCCGGCCAAAACGGATTTTCCCGGATACGACTTAACAGCGGAGAAAAATTTATAGGGTTCGCTCCCATACGAGAAACCGGTTGGAGTATGGCTGTTGTTATTTCTGCAGAAACGGCCCTAAAACTTGCCGACGAGACAAAAAAACATATAATGGATTATACCCTTTCGAAAAAAGAGCGCATTATAAGTGTAATAGTTGATATCCAGAAATATTTAATGGCATTCTTTATTGGTGTGCTGCTCATCACCATATTGGTCGCCGTTAAGATGTCCGACAAGCTAAGTAAACCTATTTTGGATTTAACGAAGGGTGTTAAGAAGGTTGGAAAGGGAAATCTTGATCTAAACTTCAAGATAAAAACCGGTGACGAGATTCAGACGCTGGCAGAAGCGTTCAACACCATGACAAACGATCTTAAGCTCTATATAAAAAATCTAAAAGAGACGACGGCAGAAAAAGAGAAGATTGAAAGCGAATTGCAAGTTGCAACAAAGATTCAGGCCAGCATGCTCCCCAGGATTTTTCCAGCTTTCCCGGAAAGAGATGAATTTGACATTTTTGCAAGCATGATACCCGCACGAGAGGTTGGGGGCGATCTGTTTGATTTCTTTTTTATCTCGGAAAATAAATTTTGCTTTTTAGTCGGGGATGTATCGGGCAAGGGGGTTCCAGCGTCCCTCTTTATGATAATTGCCAAAACATTGATCAAGAACGAGGCGTTGAGGGGCATCTCACCTGAAGAGATCTTTACCAACGTTAATAATGCATTATGTGAGAACAACGATGAAAGTATGTTTGTTACCGCTTTTATCTGCATTATCGATCTTAAAACCGGGCGGCTGGATTTTACAAATGCCGGCCATAACCCGCCGCTTCAAATGGAGTTTAAAGGGGGCGATGCCTATAATTTTATGAAACCGGTTACCGGGTTTGTCCTAGGGGGTATGCCCGACTTTAGCTATGTGAAAGAATCGTTTGTCATGGCTCCCGGGGATATTATGTTTTTATACACCGACGGGGTTAATGAAGCCATGAATCCGGATTTTAATGAATATACGGAACTTAGGTTAAAAGAGCTGCTCTCAAAAGAAGATACAGATGATGTTAATAAAATTGTGGAATTGGTAAATCAGGACGTGAAGCGCTTTGCAAAGGGTGCGGAACAATCAGATGATATCACCATACTGACCTTTAAGTATAACGGGTTAAAAGAATAGAGAGATTTCTTAAATCATGCAGTTTATAAAAATTGACGATGCGCTTGGTATAGGTGATACGAAAGATAGGGCCTATAAAAAACTGGATCGTTTCTTCACCTGTATCATCGTTGGGGTTACAGGTGCTGGAAAGACGACCTTAAAATCCAGACTGCTTGAAAGGTATAAATTTTACACCTTTCCCGACAGGAGAATTCTCACCGATAAGGTTATTTTGCCCATGATGCAGGATGATCATGGGGTACCTGTGGATCGAAATCAAAGGTTTACCCATACAAAAGCCTTTAGAGAAAAATATCCTGGTGGAATGGGGTACCTGCTGTCCAAAACAAGGATAAGAGATATAGATCCTTTAACGCCTGTTCTGTTTGATGGATTAAGGGGTGTAAATGAGGTGGCGTATGCTGCAAAATCGATTCCAACCTCCTTTTTTATTGTGTTGAGCGCACCGGAACACATAAGGATCAAACGCCTGCTGGTCCGAGGGGACTCATTCGATAGGATCAAGGGCCGGATCACCCCAAGGGATGTGGCAGCGTTTAAAAAGATATGCTCACCCTCCCAACGAGAAGAACTTTTCGAATATGTGAAACAAACGAAAATACCTGAAAGCCAACTGTATGAAAAAGTTAAAATCGTCCTAAAGGAAAGGGAAAATTATGACCAAGGGGCTGCCAGCAATTTTATAAAAGATACCCTTTCGGATCGTGCCATCCTTATTGATTCATCAAAACAATCTCCTGAGCAGATCGAAGCCACCATCCATAGACAGTTACACGGCAAAATAACCATACTATGATAAAGCTTAAAAAAGCGATTATTTCTCTGTTGATCCTGGGGGTGGCGCTTGCCTTTATAACAGGGATCGGTGTTGGTGAAGCCTATCGAACCTATTCGAAATTAAAAATTGAAGGATGTTATGGCCTGGGGGAAACCATAAAGTCCGTTGTGGATTCTTTTTTGGGGGCAGGAGTTCCGCTCAAGCAATTCTCAGGATTTGATACTGTTTCCAAGATGGTTCTCACCAGCGACCCCAGTATCCATAGAATGACAATCGTTAATAACCTCAATGAGGTAGTGTTTTCAAGTAATCCGGGTTTGGGGCAGGGGGTATTTCGCCCGTCAAAAAGACAGGACGGTAAAAAAAGATTTATCACCGATGATAATGATGACTATTTTCGAATACGCATACCACTTGAAACCAAGTTTGAAAAAGCCGGGGAGTTGCGGCTTGAAATTGAAAAACGATCGATCAATGATCGTATTGCAAAAACATTCAAACCTTTAGGTTTTATCCTCCTGGCGGTTATATTACTCTATTTAATCCAGATATATATTGTTGATAGAAGAGGTTTGAAGAATCAAAAATTTTGGGTGACGGTTACATACTCCATGGCGAACCTTATTGTCATCTTTACTATTTTATTTTCCCTTATAGATATCTATAATGAGGGTATCCAAAAGAAAACCGATAATCTCACCAGTTCATTGGCCCATAAGCTCTCCTATATTAAAAAACTTGATCTGGAAATAGACAGTTTTAAGGGAATCGACACCCTTTTTGATCAGTACAGGCACTTGAACAATGAGATCAGCTATATCGCGTTGAAGGTGAATGGTAAGGTTATTGTCGACACTTCAAAGGAGGTGCCGGGAAAAGCATCCGATTATATTCGCTATGCCAGACAGCTGGATGATCATGAGATTTTTGTCTGGGTGGATAAAAAAATTGTTTATAAGAATTTATGGCGAAGTTCAAAAAATTTTTTAATACTGTTTGTGGCAGCGTTATTTATGTCAGCGCTGTTTTTGAACTTGATGTTTACCCTATCTGGGAAACAGAAACACTTGAGTACAGACGAAGAAAAAGAGCGATCTTTGGCCGTTATTAAGCCTGTATTCTTCCTAGGGGTGTTTATCGAAGCGTTGTACGCCTCCTTTTTACCCCAGTATTTTGAAACCATCACAGCCGGAATAGGTGCGTCGGCAAATGTTGCGTCTTTTTTATTCACCGTTTTTTTCATATCCTACGGGGTGATTCTCTTTCCAGCAGCCAGTTATTGCCAGAGAAACGGAGAAAAAGGCCCCCTGTTATGGTCAGTTGTGTTTATCGGCCTTAGCAGTTTTCTAATGGCGGTTTGTACCAACTATTATACGATTCTTTTCATTCGGCTGATTGCAGGTTTCTGCCAGGGCGTTTTGTTCATGGCTGTTCAGTCCTATATATTAAAAGCAACTCCTTTGCACCGCAAAACCCGATCCATGGCTATTGTCATTATCCAGTACAACGGTGGTAGGATTGCAGGTACCGCAATCGGGGCATTGGCGGTTAACTATTTTGATATGAGCGGGGTGTTTTTGGCCGGCGGCGTTATTGCATTTTTTCTATACGGGTATGTGGCCAAATATATTCCAAGGCTTGAAGTCCAAAAGCAGGCAGATCCCCTAACGGTGAAACAACCTGAACCCTCCTTCGGGACCGGTTTAAAAACGGTGCTTAAGGATATTGAACATTTAAAGGCAAGTTTTTTAATCGGGGTTAATGCAAAGCTTGTGATGATAGGGGTTATCTGCTTTGCCATTCCCCTGGTAATGGAGCGAAGTGGTTTTACAAAAGAGGATATCGGCTTGGTTCTCATGCTCTATAGTGCTGGCGTATTGATCTCAAGTATGTACTCTTCAAGGCTGGCAGATAAGACAGGCAACCTCAGGAAAATACTGTTCCGGGGTAACCAAGGAAGCGGCATCGGGTTGGTCCTCATAGGTTTAACAGGCCTGCCCGGGATTGATGCCTGGGCTGAGCCGCTCATGGCTTTGGGCGCTATTGTTCTAGGGCTCTCCCATGGGTTTATCGCAGCTCCCATCACGACTCATATTTCCGGGACCAGGACAGCAAAAATACTGGGTGCAGGGCCTTCAATTTCTGTCTTCAGGGTGTTTGAGCGGGCCGGGAATATTCTGGGCCCCTTGATTGTGGGGCAGCTATTGGTTTTGGGTGGTTATAATACGATGGTGATTAGTTTTCTGGGGGTGTTTATTATACTCTGCGGGTTTTTGTTTCTTATTCGCTTGGGGGGGAGCAAGATTGCAGTTCTTCTTATCCCCTGTATTATTTCCATGGGGTTCATCTCCGAAGGTTTTTGCTTAAATGGGGCCGGGCCGGACTGGTTTAAGTTTACAAAGAATATGCCTGCCGGTTGGGAAGTAACCTATGACGACAACGATCCCCTAAGGTTCACAGTGTCCAGTGGCGTCAAAAAAGGTGAGTTGGAGGACAAAAAAATTATCATCCTGGTTCCCAAGAGATCTTCAGCCTATGTAAGTTCAGCAGAATCCGTTCTTCATTTTTTTTCAGATAAAAAATTATACCCGACATTTGAGATAATTAACTTCCATAAAGATCTTGACAGGGGGCGATCGATACTTGAAGAGGTCCGTCAGCGGCAGGTGGATCTGGTTTTTGCCATGGGGTCTTTATCGGTTGATTTCATGTATAATAACTTTAAAAATCAAACCATTCCAGTGGTGACAATCTGTGCCAAAGATCCTGTAATGATGAAGTATATTTCAGATTATTCCATGAAAAGCGGGACCAACTTTGCCTTTACATCCATAAATATCCCCGTCAAACTGCAAATGGTTTATTTCAAAGAGTTGATACCGGATTTAAAAAATATTGGAATTATGTATGCCAGGAATAATACCAGCGCTGTAATGACCCAGGCCCTCCCTCTTAAAGAATATGCAAAGCGTATTGGTGTCAAGGTCTTCGATGTTGTGGTAGAGGATCAGAAAAATGCCGTATCAGAACTTGAACTCAAGGTGAACCATGCCGTGGAAGAGATGAGAAAAAATGATTCTGGCCTAAAAAATAGTATCTTCTGGGTTACGGGTAGTACCTCGGTATTCAATAATTTTGGTATTATCAATCAACATGCCGGTTCGATTCCCGTAATCGGGGCCTCGCCCAGTATGGTGAAGGGCAAAGATGTTCCAGGGGCAGTGATGGCAATAGGGGTGGGGTTTGAAAATAATGCCCAGCTTGCATCTATCTATGCTGAAAAAATACTTAAAGGTGAAAAGAAGCCAGGGGAGTTTGAGGTAGGGGTTATTAAACCGCCAGATATTGCCATTAATTTTAAAATGGTAAAAAAAATTGATATGAAAATTCCCTTTTCTTTTTTTGAGTTGACCAATCTTGTTTATAATTACAGGGGCGAAATAGTAAAGTCCAAGGGTAGTATTTTATCCGATAAAGACAGGCAATAATCTCGAACGAAACAGCAACCTAGCCCTAACGCAGTCAATAAAAGGAAATAAATTCACCATGTTTTCAAACAAATTGTCAATTGTGGATACCACCTTGAGAGAAGGCGAACAGTTTTATAATGCCAATTTTTCACAAAAAGACAAAATTAAAATTGCAACCCAATTATCCGATTTTGGTGTTGAATATATTGAACTTACATCGCCCTGCGTATCTTCACAGTCAAAGAAAGACTGCCAAGTCATTTCCAGAATGGGGTTGAAATCAAAAATTTTAGCTCATATCAGGTGCCTAAAAGAGGATGTGATCACGGCAATAGATACCGGCGTTGCAGGTATTAATCTGTTCTCAAGAGTATCTTTATCCCATGACAGATTCGGTCTTGGACCGCAGATGTCGCAAACCCTGGAGAAAATATTGGATGTGTTGAGTTTCGCCAGGGCAAATGCTCCCGAGTTAGAAATTCGATTTTCCCTTGAAGATACTTTCAGAACCCGCATTGAGGATATTGTTGTTATCTACGAGGCTGTTGGAGACTCGGGGTTGGTGGATCGATTAGGGGTTGCCGACACTGTGGGATACGCTCTTCCCCGTGATGTTGAACGTGTTATCAAACTATTACATGTATTGACCGGAATGGATATTGAATTTCATGGTCATAACGATACCGGTTCTGCGGTGGTGAATAGCTACACAGCCTTCGAAGCCGGGGCAACCCATATTGATACAACCGTTTTGGGAATAGGGGAAAGAAACGGGATAACCTCTCTTGCCGGATTTATTGCCAGAGTTTATAGTTTTAAGGCTGAGATGGTTAAAAAAAAGTATAATCTTGGAACTCTCAAACACTTACATGAAACTGTTGCTACAACCTTAGGGATTGGGATCCCATGGGACCACCCCATCGTGGGGGAATCGGCATTTACCCACAAGGCGGGTGTGCATACAAAGTCGGTGATTCTTAATCCCAAATCCTATGAGATTATAGATCCGTCAGATTTTAATGCGTCACGAACAATAATGGTAGCCCATAAGCTCACAGGTTGGAATGCAGTAAAAGATAGGGCGCAAAAAATAGGCCTTTCCTTTGAGGATGACGATATTAAAAAAATTACCCTTAAAATAAAAGATATTTCCGATGGGCGTAATATAGATATTAAAGAGGTTGATGAAATTTTGAAGTGTCATTGGGAAATGAAAAAAGTAAAAACCTAGTGTTAGGAGTATTCGCCCGTCAATATTGATGCCCATTATAGACCCGCACCCGTATAGATTTTTCAGTTCATGGGTCTTTGACAATTTTGATCATTTTTTGTACCCGCCTTTTTTTATTTGACAGATGGGATAATAATCTTGAATATACTCCCATATGATATTAAAAAGGAAATATCGTGATCTCATTTGAATCTGTCAGCCACACTATTGGTAACACCCAAATTTTTTCAGACCGAAGCCTTTGCCTAGGAAAAAATGAAAAAGTATTAATCCTGGGCAAATCCGGTATAGGAAAGACAAGCCTGTTCCGGCTGATCCTTGGATTTGAACAGCCCGAATCAGGGAAAATTTTGGTTAATGGGCTGACTCTTGACAAAAATCATATCTACCGAATCCGGCAGCAACTATTTTATTTGAGCCAGGATATTGATCTAAAAGATGAAATCATCCTCGGGCTTCTGACAAATATCTGGGAATTCAACTTTGCCAAAAAACTTTGCCAAGAAGAGATACATCAGCAGTTAACCTTTCTGGAACTTTCCCCGGATATCCTCCAGAAGAGGACAAGGGAGCTTTCAGGTGGAGAACGCCAACGGATAGGGCTTATGATCGGTTTTCTGCTGAATCGGTCCATCTGGCTTTTGGATGAACCCACATCTGCCCTGGATGATGCCATGAAAAAAAAAATAGCAAATCATATCCTCTCCCTGGATAAAACCTGCGTCATTATTTCCCATGACCATTGTTGGCAGGACCATTCAGCCGTTCGAATCGAAAGGTGGTTGTAGTATGGGTGCCCAGGATCTGAGCATATTCTCCCTTGCATCATTATTGGTGTTCCTTTTTCCCATCCTTTACATCAGCCGCCATTTGGAGCTTGGGATCAATAAGACCATCCTCATTGGTATGATCCGAATGTGTTTGCAACTGGGCTTTGTGGGGCTTTATCTTGAGTTTTTATTCAAGTTTGATTCCCCCTGGCTCAATGGGGCCTATCTGCTGCTCATGATTTCCATTGCCTGTCATTCCATATTAAAATCCAGCAATCTTAAAATCCGCATATTTTTCAAACCCTTATTTTTTTCCCTGCTCATCTCCTTTGGCATTATTCTGCTCTTCTTCAATGGGGTGGTGGCTCATATTGACAACCTGTTTGAAGCCAAATACCTGGTTCCCATTGGCGGTATGCTCCTTGGAAACTGTCTGAGAAGTAACATCATCGGGCTCACTCATTTCTATTCCGGGTTGAAAAAAAATGAAAAAATATATCTCTATTCCCTCTCCCTTTTCAACAACCGGACACAGGCATTAAAACCCTGGTTCAAAGAAAGCCTTGTGGCGGCCATCAACCCGACACTGGCATCCATGACCACCATCGGACTTGTCTCCCTGCCCGGCATGATGACCGGTCAGATTTTAGGCGGATCCATCCCCATTGTTGCCATCAAATATCAGATTGCCATCATGGGATGTATTTTCTATGCTGAATACTTCAGTGTCATTTTATCCATTCTTTTTTCATTGAAAACCGGGTTTAATGCATTTGATGTGCTTAAAACTAATATTTTCCAAAACAATTAAAACGAACACCTTTTCTTTATCCAATTCATCAAGCACCCTGAAGTATTTCATATTTTCCTTTACAAAAAAAGTTTTCCTTTCTATAGCAGTCATGGAAAAGGCTATTTTCACTACTAGAAAAAGGAAGCTCTATATATGCTCTTTCACGACAGATCCAACTGTGGCCGGCTAGGGTCGAGCGACACGGGTAATACGGTTCATCTTGCAGGATGGGTCGATGCCCTCCGGGACCACGGAGAAGTTCTTTTCATCCACCTTCGGGACCGGAGCGGAATCGTTCAACTTGTGTTCAGCCCTGAATTCACTCCGGAATCCGTGTGCCGGGAATCCGTCTTGCTCAAGAACGAATATTGTATCAAAGCCTCGGGTAAAATAGTCAAAAGGGCCCAGGGAACCCAGAATCCAAACATCAGCACCGGTGACATTGAAATTATGGTAACCCAGATGACCATACTAAGCCGGTCAGAGACCCTTCCTTTTCCCATCTCTGAAAAAGCCATGGTCAAAGAAGAGGTTACAACCCTGGAACCGGTTTCAGAGGATCTCAGGCTTCAATACCGGTACCTGGATCTGAGGCGACCGGTCATGCAGGATTTTCTTATCAAACGACACAAAATCAACGCCTGTGTACGCAAATTCCTGGATCAAAAAGATTTTATAGAGGTGGAAACCCCCATCCTCACCAGGAGCACTCCGGAAGGTGCCCGGGATTATCTGGTTCCAAGCAGGGTCTCCCCAAAAAATTTTTATGCCCTTCCCCAGTCCCCACAGCTTTTCAAGCAGCTGCTCATGGTGGCAGGCTTTGAACGATACTACCAGATAACAAGGTGCTTTCGGGATGAAGACCTTAGATCCAACCGACAGCCCGAATTCACCCAGCTGGATCTTGAAGCCTCGTTCATAGATGAAGAATTTATATTTAAAAATATTGAAGCGCTTCTCTGCCAAATGTTTGAAATCAACAGCACAACCCTTGCCAGGCCTTTTCCCAGAATGACCTGGCAGGAGGCCATGGACCTGACCGGATCGGATCGGCCTGATCTTCGTTTTGAGATGTACTTTGTGACGGCCACTGATATTTTCGAAAAGACTGACTATGGTATCTTCAGGCAGATCCTCCAGCGGGGCGGGGTAATCAAGGGAATCAACGTTAAAAACGCCTCAAAGAGCCTTAGCAAAAACATGCTTCAAAACGAATATGCAAAACAAATAGTGCCGGGCTTTGGCGCCAAGGGCATGACCTGGATGCGTGTCGCAGGAGACAGACTCGATTCCAACATTGTCCAGTTTTTCAGCGACCGGGAGCAGCAGGCCATCATCCAGCGGTTCAAGGCATCTGACGGAGATGTAATCCTCATCATCGCAGACCCTTCGCCGGAGCTTGTAAGTTCTGCCCTTGGCAGGCTCCGCCTCCATGTTGCAGACCGCCTTGGCATGATCCCGGGGGACCTTTATTCACCTGTCTGGGTAACAAAGTTTCCTTTATTTGAAGCCACGGAAGACGGAGTGACCTCTACCCACCATCCTTTTACGGCCCCTGACAGAATCGACTTTGACCCCGCTGATACAGGAGATCTTCTCTCCCTTCTGTCCCGGTCCTATGATATTGTGGTCAACGGCGAGGAACTGGGCGGCGGAAGTATCCGTATCCATGACCCCTCAACCCAGCAAAAGGTATTCCAGGCCCTTGGCCTCTCGCCGGACCAGGCAGAAGAAAAATTTGGGTTTTTTCTCAAGGCCCTTGAATTCGGGCCTCCCCCCCACGGCGGCCTTGCCCTTGGCATGGACCGGGTGGTTGCAATGATCTTAAAAACCGCCTCCATCCGAGAAGTGACAGCCTTTCCCAAGAACCGGAGTGCATTCTGCCCCCTGACCCAGGCCCCATCCAGGGTTGCCGATGAACAGCTTGCCGAACTTGGTCTGTTAGAAACCGCTAAGGCACAAACCCTTTCGGGTTCAGACGAACACCAGGAAACCATCGACCATATCTCCTGGGTCTCCAGGATCGGTTTTGATGAAGATGAACGGCCCTTGATTCAAACGGCCCTTGAGGATGCAGTTAAAATGGCTCAAACCCTCTCGGGCAATGCCCAAGATTTTGAGCCTGCCACCTCGGTTTCCCAGGGTCAGAATCGTTTCAGGGAGGGAACTTGCGCCACAAGATCACCCATGGTTCAATCAGGAGATCTGTTTAAAAATGCGCCTTCGGTAAAAGGAGACTATTTCAAGGTTGCAACTATTCTTGAATAACCGGCATGGCCGGAGCACGAGTATTTGCTCTCGCCACAACGAAAAACGAAACTCTTATAGTTGCAATGTTTTGGCCAAAGTTTCATATAAACAGGACGACACAAAAGGATTTTTCATGGAAGATAGGATTTTTACCCATATAGACGACTCAACCCAGCCCAGGGCAAAAGGCCTTCTGGCAGATACGACGGTTGCCATTGAGCCCAGCATTTGCGTAAAAGACTGGCCCACCCAGGCCCAGTCTTTGGCCCTTGAAAACTATGTGGCCTTGGAAGACGCCACCCTGATTAAACATCTTCGCAATGCCGGTGCAAACCTCAAAGGCCGGACAGCAATGGCGGAACTTGGCCTGGGTCTTGAAAATGACACCGGGGCGGCTGCCATCGCCAATGGACTTGTGGATGTGGTTCTCAAGACCGACACCACAGGAGAGGCAAGGATGGCAGCTGCAGACAGTGGGTGTTTCGGGTTCAAGCCCAGCTACGGCCTCATCTCCCGTTCCGGCATGATCGGCCTTGTCCCGTCCATGGAGACCTGCGGCATCCTGGCAAACTCCCTGGATATGATCTCAAAAACAGTCCAGACAATGGCAGGCATTGATCAGGGTGATGCATCCATGGATGAACCCGGCATTGAAAAGGCCATGTATGGATTCAGCCACCCAAAAGATAAGGATCGCCCCATCACTCTTGGCCTTATAAAGGGGTGCCGCCATGAAATGGATACAACCGATGACATGGAGACAGCCATTGACAGGCTTGCCCGGTCCGGTCTGGGAATAAAAAAGGTTGAGATCAAAGACTTTTCCCTTGCCCCCGTGGTTCACAACCTTATAGGTTCTGTTGAAGCATCTTCCAGTGCAGGCAGGTTCGACAGTGTCCGCTACGGCCACAGAACATCTGCTTTGACAAAGAACTGGAACGAAATGTACATCAAATCCAGGAAAGAATCCTTTGCCCCCCTGGTAAAAGCCTATCTTTTCCAGGGGGGATATTTTCAATACCACAACTACAATGCTTTTTTGGATGCCTGCCGCACCAGGGCCAGGCTGATCCAAAACCTTGAACAATCCTTTAAAACAGTTGACCTGATCCTTCTACCCGTTAGCAAATCTTTTGCAAGTCTGAACAGGCCTGACACCCTATCTGGCCTGTATGATACATTTTCATTGACCGTTCTTGCCAACCTCACGGGAAATCCGGCGATTTCCATCCCAGGCTTCCCAGCCCTCCAGCTCATTGGCAAACGATTTGATGATCCAGGCCTGCTGGCCCTTGCAGCCCGCATATCTGATATACATACAAAGGGAAATACACCATGAAATATGAAGCTGTAATCGGTCTTGAAGTTCATATCCAGCTCAACTCAGCCACCAAATTGTTCTGCGACTGCGCCAACAGACCAGGCGATGATCCAAACACCAATGTCTGTCCTGTCTGCCTCTGGATGCCCGGCGCCCTGCCTGTCTTGAGCCGGCAGGTCCTTGAAAAGGCAAGTCTCGCCTGCCTGGCCCTTGATTGTGAGATCCAACACCTGAGCGCCTTTGACCAGAAGGTCTATTACTACCCGGATCTTCCCAAGGGGTTCCAGCTTTCCCAGGCCCACAAGCCCCTTGCAAGGCATGGCTGGGTCGAGATCCAGGATGAACAGGGAAACCCACGAAAACTAAGACTTCACCATGTTCACATGGAGGAGGATGTGGCCAGGCTTGTCCATGAGACAGACGGCCGGATCCCCATCAGCCTGGTGGATTTCAACCGGGCCGGCACCCCCCTTGTCGAGGTTGTCACTGAGCCCGAACTGAAAACGCCCTACGAAGCCATGGAATTTCTCAAGGCCATAAGAAACCAAATCCGGTACACGGGCTGTGCAGAATGCAGCATGGAATCTGGCACCATGCGTTGCGATGCAAACATCTCCATCCGGCCCCGGGGCAGCGACCAGCTAAACACCAAGGTGGAGATCAAGAACATGAACTCCATCCACCATGTGGGCGATGCCATTGCCTATGAGATTAAGCGCCAGATCGATTCAACCAACAACAACGAACCAATTGTACTGCACACAAGACTGTGGGATCCTGAAAAACATATTACAACGGCCATGCGGGCAAAATTTGAAGGCCCCTGTATTCCGGACCCTTCCGTCCCATCCATCGTCCTCACCCAGGCCTGGATCGACAAGATAAAAAACCTGCTTCCGGAAATGCCTAGTCAGAAAGTCAGGCGTTTTGTCCGGGATTATTCATTGATCCATGATGAAGCTGTGCTCATGGGTTCCGACCGGGAACTTTCCGAATTCTTTGAATCTGTCATCAAGTTTGATGTCCCCCCCCGAAGGGCAGCCAACACGATCGCAACCCAGCTTCTTCCTGCCCTAAAGGCCCATGGCCAGACCCTGTCAGATTCCAGGGTCACGCCGGAACGGTTTGCAGGCCTGATCCAGATGCTTGAAAAAAATGAGATCAATTCAAATTCAGCCAAATCCGTGTTGGAAAAACTGTTTAAGACCCAGGAAACAGCCCAGGAAATTGTCGAACGATTCGGCTTCAGGCAGGTTTCCGATGCCTCAAAACTTGCAGAGATAGTTGAGAATATCCTTGCCGAAAATGCTTCTGCAGTGGACAACTATAAAAATGGGAACAAAAAAGCCATTGGGTTTCTTGTGGGACAGGCCATGAAAGCCTCCAGGGGCAAGGCCAATCCAAAGATTATTCAGGAAATGATCAATGAGCAGCTTGCCTGAGAGATCAATTTGCTGGGGTTTTATTGCTGATATATTTCAGATATAGTTTATCCTCTTCATCCATGAACAGGTCAAAAAGATCTGGATCAAAGGATTTTTCCCGCTCCTCGTGCATGATCCAGATGGCTTTGTCCAGGGGCATGGCATTGCGGTAGGGGCGGTCTGATGTAATGGCATCCCAAAAATCGGCCAGGGTGGCAATCCTGGCCTCAAGGGGGATATCTTCTTTGCTGATGCCCCTGGGGTAGCCCGTCCCGTTCCATTTCTCATGGTGGTTATAAGCAATATTCACGGCAACAGGGGCAATCTTTAGTTTGGATAACAGATTTTTCCCAATGAGGGGGTGTTCCTTGATGTGTTCAAATTCTTTGTCATTGAGATTGCCGGGTTTGTTGAGCACCTCATCCTTAATTCCGATTTTCCCGACATCATGGACAATGGTGCCCATATAAATATTTTCCACCTGATCTTCGGCCAGATTACTTTTCCGGGCAAGATCCCTTGCATAGTTTGCCACCCGTTCCACATGCCCCCCCGTGTATGTATCCTTTGATTCAATGGCCGAGGCCAGCACCATGAGAAAAATTTTCAGCTGCTCTGTCCGGGTTTTTTCTCTTTCAAGAGTGTGAAGGCTGATAACATTTTTAACCCTGGCCTGGAGTTCCAGGTGGTGAAAAGGCTTGGTCAGGTAATCATCTGCTCCCATTTGAAGGGATTTTATCCGGTCATCCTGTTCTGTAAGGGAGGTGATGATGATGACGGGAATGCCGGAGGTCTCTTTGTTATTTCGAATGTTCTTGAGCAGGGAATAACCGTCCATAAAGGGCATCATGATGTCCGAAATAATGAGATCCGGCTTTGTTTCCTGGATCGTTTCCCAGGCGACTTTTCCGTTTGGGGCCAGAAGCAGGGTATATCCCTTGAGAGCCTTGCCCAGAAAGTCCTGGATACCCGGATTGTCTTCGGCAATGACAATACAGCCAGCGGAATTCTCACTTTTAATTTTTTTTATGCTTTTTGATGAGGAAAAGAATCTATCGGCAGCTGCAATCTTAATGATATCCATGCTGCCAATACCGGCAAGGTCTGGATCCCGCCGGTCCTTTTTCCGGCGTTCATTATATCTGTAATTATCAAAACTGCATCTTCGTTCTTTTTTCCTTTTTTCCGCAACACAGTCAGGCTCAAGAATTTCAAGATCTTTGGGAATTTTTACGGTAAAGCAGGTCCATTTGTTTTCAAGGCTTTGAACCGATATGCTGCCGTGCATCATTTGAACCGATTCCTTTACAATAGCAAGGCCCAGTCCCGTCCCCTCATATTGCCGGGTTTTTGAACTGTCGCCCTGTCGGAACCTCTGGAAAACATTTTGAGTCAGCTCCCGGGACATACCGATACCGGTATCCTTCACCTTGATGATGATGGTATCGCCTTGATCCGAAACCCTGACGTCTATCCGGCCTTTTTCAGTGAATTTGTAGGCATTTCGGATCAGATTATTTAAAATATCCTTGAGTTTTTCCCTGTCAATAAAGATATCTTTTATTTTTGACTCACAGATATACTTAAACTGGATACCGCTTTGTTGGGTCAGCCCCCTGAAACTGGATACAATCCGAAAAATATGGGCATCAATATCGATTTTACAGAGAGAAAGCGTCCCCATGCCGGCATCAAACTTGGAAAATTTTAGCAATTCATTGATTTTTTCAGTAAGGTTAAGGGTCTGGAGTCTGACCTTGTTAAGAACCTTCAAAAGAGAATCAGGCACTTTTCCTGATTCTTCTCCAATGATATAATCGGTCCATCCTCGGATGAGGGTCAGGGGGGTCCTGAGTTCATGGGTCACATTGGCGATGAAATTCTTTTCAGTGTTGGCAGCTTCTTCTAGGGCTTGAATGGAGTCTTTTAACTGAATCGTCTTCTGGGTCACCCGTTTCTCAAGTGTCAGGTTCAGGGCCATGAAATGGGAGAGGATAAAGACCATGACACTGGCGGTGATGAAAAAGACGCCGACAGGATAAAGCTGGATATTCAATTTTTCCACCACATGGGGATAATTCAAAAGGTAATCAATCCCGGAAAAACTGAAGATATTGATTGAAAAGAAAAAGAAGAGAAGCAATTTCTTTTTCAGCCGATCCGTTTCTTTTTTATATGCAGAGACCAGACCCCATGCGCCTTTGATAATAAGAAAAAAAACCATGACAATGTAGGACAAATGGAGAATTCCTCCCTTTGGATAATATCCGAATGAATACGGATGGGCTCCCTGGATAAAAAGATCTGTTGTCCACAGGCTGAAAAGAAACCCGAAACAGATCAGATAAAGAAACCGGATATGCCGGGTGGGGTATTTCAGATAATGGACAACGGTTTCATAACCACTTACGGGAAGAAAAATGATACCCGAATAGCCTATTCTGCAAATGAGATCGGAATACTCACGGCTGTTTAACAAAAAAAGGACAACCCAGGAAAACTGCCAATAAAAGGTAATGAAGCAGAACCTTAAAAAGACCTTGCGTACAGAGCTCCTGGATATAAAATAAACCGTGATGCCCAGAAATAAAAACAGAATGGCGGAATATAACGGCAGGATTGCGCTCAAATATTGCATTTTCCCCTGCCCATTCCTGATAAAAATATAGTAGTGCTAATTATAACGGCTAAATTGTATAAAGTTGCCCTGATGTCCTTTCCTGCAAACAAATTTTTATGTTTTCCCATAGCGAGATTGCCTTTGATTATTTTACTACATTAAAACACCTATTCAAATTTAATCAAAAAGTAAAGAAGTGAAATAATTTTTTTATAAAAGGGCTTAAAGATCCACTGTTAAAAGAACACATCTCTTCTAAAAGAGCAATGAATAACTATATCCTATCCAGGGAGAATTAAAATGTCACGGAAGTAAAAGACAAACAACACACCCGGAATATAAATCCCGGGTGTGTTAAAATTGCCTGGAAATAAGGATTTAAGAGGGGTGCCGGACACATTCCACAAGAGGGGCATCATGAAACCACAACACGGCCATTACACGGGTAATTCTTATTTCATCTGATTCGCGGTAAGGGGGCACAGATCAGCCAGAGCCATGCCGGCGGCAAAGGCCAGGCAAAGGAAAAAAGCGGTTACGATTTTTTCATGGGAAGTCTTATTTCCCTGATGGACCAAGTTTCCCTCTGGCTTTAGTCTGCCCAATTTGGCACCAGTTCTCAGCCTTGTAACAAGTGCCTTTCTAAATGGGCCTGCTCTGTATTAATGGTAACCGAATTGCTGGTTTTTCCTTGACACACTTGGGGGAAAGGGTTATTTTGAAGAGATATTTCAGGTGCTGCCATGTGCAATTAAAAGGGAATCCTGTGAAATTCAGGAACGGACCCGCCGCTGTGACCGGGGATGAAAATCACGACAACCACTGCTGAATTATTTTTTCAGCGGGAAGGAGTGGCAAGTAACCTGATCCGGAAGCCAGAAAACCTGCCTGAATGCTTGATCATTTTGCCCGCGAGGAGTTGGGCAGATCGGCAGAATGTGGATAAATTCGGTTCCCATGTCAGAAAAGATTCTGGTATGGGTTTTTTATTGGGCGACGATAGCGAAAAAAGACAAACAACCATTCTTTATCACATGGTTGTTTCACATGGAACAAATGGGACCGGGAATAGATGAATCCTCCAGAAAAAGAATACCTTTCAAACAAGCCCCATATCAATTCAAGAGTGAAGCGGATGATATCAGATCACACTTTTTTATATATGATAGCGCTGTTTTCCCTGCTTCTATTTGCAATGATAATGGTTTCGCTTTCCATGGGCTATATCGCTATTCCCATGGAAAAAATTGCGGATATTCTTGTGAACAGGCTTTTCGGAAACATGAATACACCCACTCCCACTGGCGAGACCTTTACCGCTGTTATTTTCGATGTCCGGCTTCCCAGGATTCTCACCTGCGCTGCTGTGGGAGCAGCCCTTTCCATATCCGGGGTCCTATTCCAGGGAATCTTATTAAACCCCCTGGCAGACCCCTACACCCTTGGCGTTTCAGCCGGAGCCGCCTTTGGGGCATGTATTGCCATATTACTGAACCTGGGTGCCACCTTTGTGTCCATTCCTGCATTTGCATTCACAGGCGCCTGCGCCACCCTGTTTTTTGTCATTTTTTTATCCTATTCATCCTCATCAAAAGGATCTGTGAGCGGTCTTTCCTCCAACAACCTGATTTTATCCGGCATTATTGTGGCGGCGATCCTTTCCGCCGGCATCAGTTTTTTGAAATTCATTGCCAATGAACAGGTATCTGTTATTATTTTCTGGCTCATGGGAAGTTTTGCCTCCAAAACCTGGAGTAATTTTATGGTCATATGTATCTTTCTTGTTATGGGATTCATCATTGCCATTTATTTTGCCAGGGATTTGAATCTTATCTCGCTGGGGGACAAAGCCGCATCCAGCCTTGGGGTGGATATTAAACGCGTAACCCTTCTGTTGTTGGTAACCGGATCCATGCTGGCGGCTATCTGTGTATCCGTATCGGGTATCATCGGCTTTGTCGGACTTCTGGTTCCCCACATGGTCCGATTTATTACAGGACCTGACAACAGAAAATTGCTGCCCCTCTCCATGATAGTGGGTGCCTTTTTATTGTTGTTTGCCGACACCATTACCCGGGCAGTCCTTCCCCATGAAATCCCCATAGGCGTTCTTACCGCCCTCATTGGCGGCCCGGTCTTCTGCTGGATATTTAAAAGGAGCCGGTTAACCTAGCCCATGAAAATACATCTCCAAAATTTATGTTTTTCCCATGGGGACACCCCCATTATCAGGCAGGTGTCCTCTGAGTTTTCCCCGGGCAAATTTTATGGGATACTCGGCCCCAATGGAAGCGGAAAAACAACTCTTCTGGATCTGATTTCTGGATTTATACTCCCTGACAGAGGGCAGGTTCTCCTGGACAAAACCAATATCCTATCGCTGTCCAAAAAAAAGATTGCCCAGGCCATATCCTTGGTGTCCCAGAATTATTATATTAATTTTCCTTTTTCCGTAGAGGAAGTGGTCATGATGGGGCGACACCCCTATATCGACAGATTTTCCCACCCCTCCCAAATTGACAAGAGATTGGTTGCCCGGGTCATGGAGGAAACCGGGATATCCCACTTAAAGCAACGAAGGGTGACCGAATTGTCCGGCGGTGAAAAGCAGCGGTGTATTTTTGCAAGAGCCTTGTGCCAGGCGACACCGGTGCTGCTTTTAGACGAAGCCTTTTCCAATATGGATATTAACCATACCCTTCATTACCTGGGTATTATTAAACAAATGGTACAAAAAACAAAGGGAACAATTATCTGTGTTCTCCACGATTTGAATCTGGCGGCGGGATGGGCAGATGAAATCTTGTTCCTAAAAAAGGGAGAAATCGTGGCCAAGGGAAAAACCAGCGAAGTTATGAGTCAGGAGAATATTGAGCTGGTATTTAATGTAGAATCAAAGGTTGAATTCAATGAGTATGTCCAGGCAAAACAAGTCTATTTTAAATCAAAATAGGCTGAAATCAAACAAGTTAAGGCCTTATAAATGCCTGGCACTGGCTTGTTGCTGGTGGGTCATGGGGGGATTCTTTCCATGCCTGGCCGCAGACATTATCGTTGACAACCACGGCAGGCAAATTGAGATAAAAACTCCCTTTAACCGAATAATTTCCCTTTATGGCGCCCATACGGAAAACCTTTTTTCCCTTGGTCTTGGAGACGAAATCATTGGCGTTTCTGTAAATGACAGCTTTCCGGCCCAGGCCCGGAAAAAAATGAAATTTTCCTTTCACGATGATCCGGAAAAATTCATCGCGAATAGACCGGATCTGGTATTGATACGGCCCATGATTGACAACGGGTACCCCCAATTTGTTCAACAGCTTGAACGATACGGTATTACAGTGGTTTCTCTTCAACCGGCCACCATACCACAAATGTATGTCTATTGGTTAACCCTTGGCCGTTTAAGTGGGAAACAAGATCAGGCCAGGAAAATGGTCTCAGGGTTCCAGAAAAAAATAGCCCATATACAGACACTTACCCAGGCGCTACCCGAGAAAAAAAAGGTCTATTTCCAGGCCATTCATACCCGGATGAAAACCTTTACCCCCGGCTCCATGCCAATTTTTGCCCTGGAAACAGCAGGGGGTATCAATGTGGCTAGTGATGCCAGGGCATCCAGAAATACCAACATTGCCATTTATGGCAAAGAACAAATTTTGGAAAAAGCATCTAAAATTGATGTTTTCCTGGCACAACGAGGAATCATGAATCCAGTGCACAAAGAGCAGATAATCAATGAACCCGGATTTAAAATAATTAAGGCAATCAAAAACAAACAAGTATTTTTAATTGACGAAAATATTGTTTCCCGACCGGTTCCCAGGCTATATGAGGGAATCGTTACCATGGGAAAGCTCCTCTATCCTGATATTTTCAGGCAGTTAACCATAGGAAAGGATTAATAATGAAGAAAGCAGGCAAATTATTTGGCGTGGGCGTTGGACCAGGGGATCCTGAACTGATCACCATCAAGGCAGTGAGAGTGATCAAAGAAGCAGACATTATTTTTACAGCCGCTTCCAGCAAAAACACCTACAGCCTGGCGGTTGAAATAGCGTCCCCCTATATTTCACCCTCGGCCAGGATTGAACAACTTGGTTTTTCCATGACCAAAGAGACAACAGAAGTGGAAGCAGCATGGATTGCCAATGCAAAACAAATTGCCGCGGCCATGGAACAGGGAATGACTGCAGTATTTTTGACCCTTGGAGACCCCACCACCTATTCGACCTTTGGCTATATTTTAAAAAAAATGAAAGGTATCATGCCCGAAGCCGATATTGAAACCATTCCCGGCATCACCTCCTTCCATGCAGCCTCGGCCAGGTTAAACAGGATATTGGTGGAGGGAGAGGAATCTTTGCTGGTCACCTCGGGTGCCTATGGGGGGGACCGGATCAGACAGGTCAAACAAGTGGAAAACATTGCCATTGTGAAAGCCTATAAAAATATTACAGACATTAATATGGCGCTTAAAGATGCCGGCCTCCACAAAAAAGGCGTGGCTGTTTCCAAATGCGGGCGCAAAGAAGAAGAGATCATAAACAACCTGGATGACCTCGAAACACGGGACCCCGATTATTGGACATTGATTCTGGCATCAAAATGAACGAGAAGACACCCCATAAAAGACAGATAAATTATAGAAAGCTGTGCCTGTCTGCTTTGTTCACCCTGGTTATTCTGGGGGTCAGTACCGCCTATTTTGATACCCTGTCCCTGGCCTCGGGCGCAAAAAAACTTGGAATCCCTCTTTTGCGGCTCATGGGATTTATCACCATCGGTCTTCTGGCCGGCCAAATCATCGAAGCCATGGGCTGGACCAGGGAGGTGGCGGTTCTGGCTCGACCTTTATTCAGGTTTTCCAAAATGGGGAACCATTGCAGTGCCGCCTTTACCCTGGCATTTATATCCGGGACGGCTGCCAACGCCATGCTGTTGGAGTTCTATGAAGAACAAAAGATCTCAAAACTCCAGCTTTTTTTGGCAAATTATATAAACCAGTTCCCGGCATTTTTCCTTCACCTTCCTACCACCATGTTCATTGTCCTTCCCCTGACCGGCATAGCAGGCGGATTTTATTTTTTAATCACTTTTTT
Source organism: Desulfobacteraceae bacterium (assembly GCA_016743945.1). Taxonomy (GTDB): domain Bacteria; phylum Desulfobacterota; class Desulfobacteria; order Desulfobacterales; family Desulfobacteraceae; genus NBML01. The sequence goes on along the minus strand of JADGFI010000005.1, from coordinate 201,458 downwards.
GGCCACTTTATTCCGAACCCTTTGTTTTCTTACTTTTGGGCATTTTTACCTCAACGAACAAAAAGCGCCAACAGTTGACGGGACAACGTTAACGCATGGTTATTCCAACGAACAGGCAAAAACAACGGGACAATCAGCGGCCACTCTTTCTAAAAGCAGGATGAGAAATGGGGAAAAACCAGATAAAATTGCGCTTATAAAAACCATTCAGGACAGATTGCCGGTTCGCATTGCCAACATTTTCACCTGGGTGCTTCCTATTTATACCCTGGTATACATATTAAATGTGAATGGATTTTTTAACTATTTGAACCGGGCACTATCCGCCCATGTGACCATAAACCTCATGCCCGTGGAATCCTTGTCCATTATTATTTTAAGCTTTGCTGCTGAATTCACATCGGGGTTTGCCGCAGCCGGTGCGCTTATGAATGCGGGGGTTCTTAGCGTCAAGCAAACAGTGATTGCCTTGCTGCTCGGTAATGTCCTGGCCTTTCCCATCCGGGCGCTTCGGCACCAATTACCACGATACATGGGAATTTTTTCTCCCAAGATAGGATTACAACTGCTATTGTCAGGACAATTTTTCAGAGTGGCAAGTATTATTATTATTGGAACTTTATATTATTTGGCGGTATAGCATGAATCCCATAAATATCATTGGAATCGGTCAGGGCAAACGAGATTTGACAGCCACCCATTTAGCGCTCATTCAAGAAGCAGACCTGTTGGTGGGAGGCCGACGCCAGCTTAAAATGTTTGCCGACCTTCAAGGGGATACCCTTTTAATATCCGGCGCCATTGAGCAGGTAATTGACCGAATAAAAGAAAATATGCCCGACAAAAAAATAGTGGTCCTGGCATCGGGAGATCCGCTTTTTTACGGGATTGGCAGCACACTTTCCAGATATATAGACAAAAAATATCTTGTGATTCACGCCAACATTTCATCTGTCTCAGCAGCCTTTGCCGCCATTAAAGAACCCTGGCAGGATGCAAAAGTTGTAAGTCTCCATGGCAAAACCTGCCAGATATTCCCCTTTTCAAGCCTGACAAGGGAAACCAAGATTGCCTTTTTAACAGACCCAACAATGGACCCGGCCTACATTGCTTCCATGTTGATCCGGCAGGAACTCGTTGGATTCAGGCTTTGTGTACTGGAAAATCTGGGCGCCCCAGAAGAAAAAATATCCTGGTTTGATGACTATACCAGGGTGGCTAACCTTAAATTTGCCCACCCCAACATTGTTATTCTTTTAAAAAACGGTAATCCCAGAAAAAATGTTCCACATGAAACACACATCGGCATGGATGACGATCTGTATCGTCATTCCAAAGGGTTGATCACCAAATCGGAAATCCGAAGTATTACCCTGGCAAAATTAGAATTGGTTAGAAAAGACCATATTCTATGGGATATTGGCTCGGGTTCTGGTTCCGTCGGCATAGAGGCCTCCTTCCAAATACCCTGGGGACAGGTTTTTGCCGTGGAAAAAAATCAGACAAGGATTGGTGACATCATCCACAATATAAACCTGTTCGATCAATCCAATATCAAACTTTTGAACCTGGATTTTCCGGAAGGATCTGATCAATTAAAAGATCCGGATAGAATTTTTATTGGCGGCGGCGGCAGCCAGCTTGAAAAAATCATGAGCACCTGCTGTGTTCGTCTCAAAAAGCTTGGAACCATTGTCATTAATACCATATTGATCCAGAACATGGAAACCGCCAACCGGGTTTTAAAACAAAACGGTTTTTCTTGCGAGATGGTTCAGATCCAGGTATCTCGATCAAAACCCATGCCCTACGGAGACCGACTGGAACCCTTAAACCCTGTCTGGATAATTTCAGGCAGAAAACCACAAAGCAAGGCTGAGGTAAAATGAACAACACGGAAAACAAAGTAATATTTGCCGGAGCCGGTCCAGGTGATCCGGAACTGATGACCATCAAATCCATGCGGGCATTGGAATCAGCGGATCTAATTATCTATGCCGGATCTCTGGTTCCCGAAGCAGTTCTCTGCTGGAAAGGCAGCCACTCGGAAACGATTTCCAGTGCTGGAATGAATCTGGATCAAATTATCGCCCGGATCAAAGACTCGCATGCCCTAGACAAACGGGTGGTCCGCCTCCACACAGGCGACCCCTCGTTATATGGGGCAATTTTTGAACAGATCCGGGAACTTCAGAAACTGGGCATTCCCTATGAGGTTTTGCCAGGGGTTACGGCTGCCTTTGCTGCTGCTTCCCGGATGGGAATGGAATACACCCTTCCGGAAGTCACCCAGACATTGATCTTGACCCGGATTTCCGGACGAACCCCTGTTCCTGAAAGCGAAAATCTTGAAAAACTTGCTGCCATCAAAGCTTCCATGGCCATCTATCTGAGCATAGGGCATGCTAAAAAAATTCAAAAAATTTTAGAAACCCACTACGGCAAAGAATCGTTGTGCGCAATTGCCTACAAGGTAAGCCACCCGGAAGAACAAATTTTTTATACCCAGACACAGGATCTGCTAAAAACCTGTGAAGAAAACGACATAACCCGACATGCCCTGATAATCGTTGGCAAGGCAGTTGAAGCCAGCAGAGGGAATACCGATCTTATCCAATCCAAATTATACGACCCAGGTTTTTCCCATGGTTACAGAAACGCTTCCCAAAAATAAACGCGCTGTTTCTTCTATTGCGGTCTGGGCCATCACCCCGAATGGGTTAACCCTTGGGCAAGATATTTGCAAAAAGGTTTCGGGAACCAGACTTTTTGTTTCTGAAAAGTTGACAGTGACTCCTCACACAGCCCCGCCCCTAACCCTCAAACTCGAAGGCACAAAGGCGGAGGTGGTTGATCAGGAGGGAGGGGTGGCACCTTTTAAAAAGCTATCAGAAAAATTGTCCCAGCAATTTTTCCGGTTTTCAGCCCATATTTTTATTTTCTCAACCGGTATTGCCGTCCGGATGCTGGCCCCTCTGATTCAATCAAAAACCACAGATCCGGCCGTCATTGTAGTAGATGACAAGGGGATTCATGTGATCAGCCTATTGTCAGGCCATTTAGGGGGTGCCAATAGGCTCGCTCAGGAAATAGCGACCCTCATCAATGCCAGGCCCGTGATCACAACGGCAACTGATATCAATAAATTGCCCTCCATTGACCTGCTGGCCCTGGAGAACAACCTCTATATTGAAAATCCTGGAGCCATCAAACCTGTCAACATGGCCTTCCTCAACGCTGACACCATGGATGTTTATGATCCGGGAAATTATATACACCCGCTTATACCCAAAAAATTCATCCGCAGCCAAGCCATCCCAAAAGACAGAACCGGCGTCGCCTGCACCTGGAAAACCATGAAAGTTCCACGTGAAACACTCATATTGCGTCCGATGATTCTCAGCGTTGGCATCGGGTGTAACCGGGGCACTTCCCTTGCGACTCTCCATGGATTTTTCAAGGAAGTTTTCACAGCCGAAGGGCTTAGTTTAAATGCGGTATTCACCCTGGCCACCACAGAGATAAAACAGGATGAAACAGGCTTATTGCACCTAGCAGACAGATTGGGCCTGCCAATAAAATTTTATAATAAGAACCAATTAAATTCAGTTGATACCATAGAAACCCCATCAAGGATGGTTGAAAAACATTTAGGAGTAAAAAGCGTATGCGAAGCAGCAGCGATTCTGGCAGCAGGAAGGGGCCCATTGATAGTACCGAAAAAGAAAAACCAGGATGTGACCATCGCCGTGGCCATAAAAGAATGAAGCTATATGTGGTGGGAACGGGCCCGGGGAGTGTAGCCCATATGTCCAACAGGGCCGTAGAGGTCATAGAGCAGGCCGATTGTATTGCCGGCTACACCACCTATGTGGACTTGATCAAAGAATTGGTTGAAGATAAAAAAATTATTTCAACGGGAATGATGAAAGAGGTGGAACGGGTGGAACGGGCCATAGACATGGCATTGACAGGCGTTTCCTGTGCCCTGGTGTCAGGGGGTGACCCGGGAATTTATGCCATGGCCGGTCTGGTGTTTGAACTCTGTGAACAAAAAAACATTAAACTGTTCAGAACCATCCCGGACCAGGATTTTTCCGGGACAGAAAAATATCTTGAACTGGAGGTGGTTCCGGGAATCCCTGCCCTTGCCGCTGGAGCAGCCCTTGTCGGAGCTCCTTTGACCCATGATTTTGCCGCCATTTCTCTGAGCGACCTGCTCACAGAATGGAAAAAGATAGAAAAAAGATTAACCTGTGCAGCCATGGCTGATTTTGTCATTGTATTATACAACCCCAAAAGCAAGAAACGGGACTGGCAGTTAAAAAGAGCACAGAAGCTCATCCTTGAGCACAGGGATGGCGCCACTCCCGTAGGAATCGTTACAGGGGCCATGAGGGAAAACCAGGCGGTTTCTTTTTCCAGATTAGATGAGCTGGACAAGGCCGCGGTAGGCATGCAGACGGTTTTGTTTATAGGCTCCAGCGCATCCCTGCGATATATGGATTTTTTATTCACCCCCAGGGGATATGCCAAAAAATACACCCTCCAAAAGTAACCCGTGAAGGAGTGTTTACGACAATTTTCTTATTTGTCACAAAACAGAAAAAGGAGAACAGAAGATGAAAGGATATGTACAGATTTATACGGGCAATGGCAAAGGGAAAACCACTGCAAGCCTGGGACTTGCACTCAGAGCTGCCGGTGCAGACCTGAAGGTCTGTATTGTCCAATTTCTGAAAAAAGGAGATTACTCAGAGATAAAAGCCCTGTCCAAATTTGAAAATATCACAGTGGAACAATACGGCCTGGGCTCCTTTGTAAAGGGAAACCCCACCCAAGAAGACAAATCAGCAGGCATCCGTGGATATCAACGTTTATGTGATCTTCTTAAAAAGAATGAACATGACCTGGTGATTGTCGAAGAAGGGAACGTGGCGGTTATGTGTAAGCTTTTTTCCGAAGCGGATCTACTGGCATTAATGGATATGAAACCCGCCAATATGGAACTTGTGATAACCGGCAGGGGGGCCACCCAGTCGGTTATGGACAAGGCAGACCTGGTGACGGAGATGAAGGAAATTAAACATTATTACAAGCAAGGGGTAATGGCCCGGGTGGGGATTGAAAAATGACAAAAAACATTGCTGTCCTTGGTACGGGTTCAGATGTGGGCAAAAGCGTTGTCACCGCCGGCATTTGTCGGGTTCTTGCGGATAGGGGAATCCGGGTGGCTCCCTATAAATCACAGAATATGTCCAACAATTCAGGGATAACCCCGGAAGGCCTTGAAATGGGAAGGGCCCAGATCGTACAGGCAGAAGCTGCAAAAGTCCCGCCCCATGTAGACATGAACCCGATCCTGCTCAAACCCACCGGGGAAAAACAATCCCAGGTCATATTAAACGGCCTGGTTCACGGCAACCACACCGCCATGGAGTATCATCAAAACAAGGGGTTTTATTTCAAAAAAGCCTGTGAGGCCTTTGACCGCTTGGCCGCTCAATATGACCGGATCATATTGGAAGGGGCCGGGTCCTGTGCAGAGGTCAATCTCATGGCAACAGATATCGTCAATTTTCCCATGGCCGAGTATGCGAAGGCAGATGTGGTGCTGACAGCCGATATTCACAGGGGAGGCGTCTTTGCACAGCTGGTGGGAACCCTTGACTGTCTGCCAGATTCTTACCGAGACATGGTAAAAGGGTTCATCATCAATCGATTCAGGGGAGACATTGCCCTTTTCAGGGACGGGGTGGAATGGATAGAAAAAAGAACCGGGAAAAAAGTTTTTGGGGTATTGCCCTGGTATTCCCATTTTAAAATTGATGCAGAAGACTCGGTTGAAATTGAAAATAGCTGTAATTTAAGCAAGTTAGACCCAAAAAAGCCCACTATTGCTGTGGTGCGCCTGCCCCATATCGCCAATTTCACCGATTTCCATGCCCTGTCACAAATAAAAGGGCTTCAAACCGTTTTCATTGACACGCCCCACAATTTATCCCGCTTTGATGCAGTGATCCTTCCAGGGTCTAAAAACACCAGGGCAGATCTTGCCTGGGTGAAAAAGGGGTTTGAATCAGCACTAAAGAAATACCACCAGGAAAAAGGACATGTCCTGGGAATTTGCGGCGGATATCAGATGTTAGGGGCTTGGGTGGAAGATCCCGAAGGGTTGGAAGGCAAACCAGGACGAAACGAGGGATTGGGGTTGCTTCCCATAAAAACCGTATTAAAAGCGCCAAAAACAACAACCGTGAGCAAATTTGAATGGGATGGCACCCCGGGCAAAGGCTATGAAATTCACATGGGGTTCACACAACGGTTTTCAGGGTCTTTCTTTCTCAGCATCACCTCAAGAAATTCAAATGCCTGTAATGAGACAGACGGCTGCATTTCTGAAGACAACCGAGTAAGCGGCACCTATGTCCACGGCTTTTTTGACACCCCGGGCATTTCATCAAAGTGGCTTTCCCTGATCGGGTTGACAAAACTTGTGGCTGCGGAGGAAAGCATGGCTGAACGAAAAGAAAAAGACTATGATTTACTTAAAAACCATTTTGAGTCCCATGTTGACCTTGGGGCATTGTACTAGGCCAAATTCTGGCAGAAGGCCACGGGTAACATGTTCTTTCAAGTTACCCCTGTTATCTTATTATTTACTTTGTATCAGAAATTCATTATCCTGAACAAACAAACCATTAATTGAAACAGCGTGGGAAAAACAAGTGGCCCAGACCAATAACATCCCAACTCTTGCCAGCCTTGCACTCCAATACGGTACCATTGATAACGACCAATACCGTCATTTGACATCATTGCATGCCTTAAGGCAAAAAGATAAAATTCCAATGGATCATGCCAAGCTTCTCCTGGTTCAAAAGTTTGCTACCCGATATCAAATCGGTCTGTTGAAACTGATACAAGAATACTATATTGTTAAAAAAAGGGGCGAAGAATTCGGAAAAATCGCCATTGAGCAGGGGTTTGCAACCCGGCTGGATGTCCAAAAGGCCCTGGAATTTCAAAAAAAAGAATTCAAACGGGCCAGAATCAAAAAACTGATCGGGGATATTCTGGTCGAATCCAGGGTGATCACAACAAAACAAAAAAACAATATCTTAAAAGAGCAGCTTCTTCTGGAAAAAAGAGCGGATAAGATTTTTATCGACAAACCGAAAAATGAGCCCAAAGCAATAGCAATCCAAAAAGTGGAACAGCTCATTCCCGTGGAGGATCCAGAGTTATCGGTCTATGAAAAAAAATTCCTAAGACTCAAGGTATTGGACCGGGAGTTCGCAGCACGCGTTACAGAGAAAGGATTGGCATCTGAACGAGAGGTGGCCATTGCCCAAAGAGTCCAAGAAGAGGAATTTGAAAAGGAAAACAGATTAAAAATCCTGGGGGATGTTATGGTCGCCATGGGATTCATAACCGCGGAACAAAAAAATATAATTTTGAAGCATCAAAGCATGTCCGTGGATAAAGATACCATCGATTCCAAAGAACCGGATTCAGGCCTTGAGATAATTATTGGCCCGGACAAAATGACAGCAAGCATTAAAATAGATCGACGCTATTTGCCCCAAACCACTTTGCACCTATTAAAGGCAGCTTTAAGCGCCCAGGGCATCACCAATGGAATTTACTCCGATGCACTGCTCCAGAGTCAGTTGAATATGGGCAACCTTGAATTTCCAGCAGCCGGTTCTGATCTTTCATCAAAACGGATGAAGGCTAAAAACTTGGAATGTTATATGGAAACCAAACTTACGGAACGAGGAGAAAAAAGGAAGGGAGATCAACTGGCAAAACAAGCGACACTCCCAAACACCTTGATCATAAAAGATATTTTTGGCAACGATAGAGAACGAGATTGCAGTAAAAACCTTGTTAATCAATGTGGCAGCGGAACCAGGCCCTCCCAGGATGGTGCCGGTATTATCGCTGCCAAAACAGGGGTTCCCTCCTTGTCCATTGAGGGGCAGTTGTTCATCCACCCCATAATCCATGTCCTTGAAGATGCCGACCTGCGATATGGACACCTTGAAGCCTATGCCAATTTGTCGATTTCCGGGGTATTGACCGGCGCCTACCCAATAACAGCCGGCAGCATCAAGGCCAGGGAAATCAGGGGGGCCAGAATAGAATCCATTGGAACCATACGGGCAGATGTGGGTATCACCGATACCATTATTCGATCCCAGGGAGATATCCATGCCCGTTACCTGCACAATTGTCAGATAGAGACCTTTGGCAACATTTATATAGAAAATGAAATATTTGATTCCAGAATCACCATTAGCGGAAAAATAGATTCTCCTGGATGCCGGATAATTTCTTCCAATATTTTTGCCAAGAAAGGGGTCCGCCTGGCAGGGGTCGGAAGTGAACGAACAAAATCCTGCACTGTCATCTCCGGAGGAGAACATCATATTCTGGAACTTGAAAAATCAATTTATCAAGAAATTGATCGGATCTCAAAAACAATTGATTCCCTAAAAGAAGAGAAAGAAGAACAAGAGCATCTTTCTCAAAAAAATTTTCAAAAAATGATTGAACTAAAAATTTTTCATGACCGTGCAAAAAATAAAAAGCAACTCCTTGTAACAGAGTTTAAAAAAAATAAAGCCACCGTTAAAAAAACAAAGTTAAAAAATATTGTTACCCTGATTTCAAATTTTGAAAAAAGAATTGAAAGCTCGATTGCCTCTCTTAAAAAAATAAACACGACAAAAAAATCACATGACAAAAAAAAGATTGAGCTTGAAAACAAAATCACTTCTTTGCTGCCAGAAACCAACGCCGCAATAAAAATCCTTAAAGAAAAATTATTTTTATTTTTTGAATGGACTCTTTCCCAGGAAAACATTTCAAAAATTGAGATTACAGGAAAAGCATTCCCGGGCACCAACTTTTCTGGAATTTACGCTTCCCTAGAAATAGAATCAAGCTTAGAAAATTTTTCACTCAGTGAAATTTATGACGCAACCATGAATTACAAATTGGAAATTTTACAGAACCAGTAAATGTTTTTTTAAAATTTCACTTTAAACCAAAGGCGTTGTAGAAACAGGGCAGTGAAATCAATAAAGCCCGGGCTTCAGTTTGTTTCTTTGTTTTTGAATCCAAACATAACCCGGTAAGGCCCGGGTGTTCCATGTGGAACAAATGCCACCCTATCCTGGTCTTGAAGAATGGTATCCAAGAGTCCCACCTTGCCGTTTATCATTACCACTTCGACTTCTTTCTCCGTCAGGTGCATTTGGTGTATAAGATCCCTGGCAGTGGTTCCTCGCTCAATGGACAAGTGTGCATTGACATATTCCAGATTCTTTGATTTTAATTTTTTTTGTAAAAATGAAAATGCGTTAAAAATAATTGTTGCCATGCCGCTCCTTAATTGACGACTCATTCGATTCAAACACTGATTGATAGTGATTATTATAGTGTCCCACAAAAATTTTTTATCACCATTGTTTTTATTATATCACACTCACAAAAAAATATGTTTATCAATCCTCTGCTCTGACGTAAACCCCATTGAAAAATGATGCACTTCTGGTCTATACTGCGCAAATGCGACTGCGAATCATAATTTTAATATTGGCCTTGTTTGCCTTTCTCTCTGCCTCCACCGGGGGGTGGCTTTATTATTTTTCCTATCGGGAAGCGGCATTTCAGAAAACAGAATCCGATGCCTATACCCGGCTTACGCTGCTTACCAGACAATTGTCCACCCATCTTTCAGAACATATTAAACCGGTAAAAACCCTCTCTGGTATCCAGGAATTACAGGCCGCCCTAAAAATCACCAACCTGGAAACTATTTTCCAGGCCAACCAGATTCTGGACCATTTTACAGCCTCACTGGACCTGGATGTCAGTTACCTCATGGATAAAAATGGGATCACCCTGTGCTCCAGCAATCGGAATGCTCCGGACAGTTTTGTGGGAAACGACTTTTCCTTCAGGCCCTATTATGCGGATGCCATCAAGGGGAAGCCTGTCACCTATCTGGCTCTGGGCACCACCTCCAGAAAAAGGGGGGTCTACTATAGTCATCCCGTCTATGACAGCTCAGGAACAACCATCCTCGGGGTCGCGGTGATCAAGTCCTCTGTGGAATTTTTAGAAGCCACTCTATTTTCAAAATCCGATGACACCCTGTTATTTGCGGACCCCAATGGACTGATTTTCATATCCAACAAACCCAAATTACGGTTCAAGCTCCTGTGGAAACTGGATGAAACCAAATTAAATACCATTACCGATTCCCGTCAGTTTGGAAACGGCCCCTGGGAATGGGCGGGATTTAAAAAAAATCATATCGGGGTCACGGACAATCAGGGGGCTGAATATCTTTATTCAGGCCTGGATGTCCCCCATTACCCAAATTGGCAGATTATCTCCCTGAGGAATCACAAAGAAATTGAAAAACAGGTAACCGAACCCTTTATCCAGGTCATTGGACCTGTAGTCCTGTTTGTTTCAATTCTGGCAGGTCTTCTTGTCTATATTCTCTACCAATTGGCAGCAAAAGAACTTACCCAGCGGAAACAGGCAGAGAAAAAATTACGGTTGAGCGAAGAACGATACCGGCACATCTATCATAAGACCCCGATAATGCTCCACTCCATTGACACAAAAGGGCGGATCACTCGCGTGTCCGACCACTGGGTGGAGATAATGGGATACCAACGGGAAGAAGTCATCGGCCAACAACTCACTCAATTTTTCACCCGGGAATCAAGAAAATTTGCGATCAATGTTATCTTCCCGAGGTTTTTTAGCACGGGATTCTGCAAGGATATTCCCTACACCTATGTCAAAAAAAACCAGGAAAAAATGGATATCATGCTTTCCTGTTACGGGGTCAGGAATGAAGAAGGTGATATTATTCGATCGCTTGCCGTCAGCGTGGATGTCACAGAAAAAAATCTTGCCCAGAAAGATCTGCAGATGGCCAAGGAAAAGCTGTCCCAATACTCCCTGGACCTGGAAGGCCAGGTTAAAAAACGAACTTCCCAGCTGGAAAAGGCCCAGGTCAATCTGAAGAACCTGTCCAAAAATATCATTGCCTCCCAGGAAAGGGAAAAGGAACTGATGGCACAAGAACTCCACGATCAACTGGGCCAGGTGCTGACAGCCCTGCGCATTGATGCCGTCTGGATCGAAAATTATCTGACTATAATTGATGCCAAGGCATGGGAGAGAGCAAAAAGGATGACAGCCCTTATCGAAGATACCATAGAGGATGTCAGGGATATGGCCTACCGCCTGAGGCCCCGGGTTCTGGATGATTTAGGCCTGACCGATGCCCTTGAATCTCTGGTGTCTGATTTTGAAAAAAGATCCAATGTTTCCTGCGTCTTCCGCCATGCTGATCTCCCGGAAATTGACAAGACCCTTGCCACAGCCCTGTACAGAATTGGACAGGAAGCAGTGACCAACTCACTAAGGCATTCTTGTGCCACCGCCATCCTGGTTGAATTAAAAATGGATCAGGAGAGCATTGTCCTCACCATTGAAGACGACGGCTGCGGATTTGATCTTGGGAACACCACAGATCGCAATGGTTTTGGACTTGAAGGCATGCGGGAAAGGGCAAACCTTGCCGGCGGAAAACTGACCATTGAAACGGCCAAGTCCCGGGGAACAAAAATCTGCTGTAAAGTAAAGATAAAAGGATAAACCATGATCAAAGTATTGCTTGCGGATGACCATCGTATTGTCAGAGAAGGGTTAAGAAGGGTGCTTGAAGACAGCAATGAAATAAAGGTCATTGCAGAAGCTGCCGACGGGGAAACCGCCTTTGACGAGGCCATGGAAAAAAAGCCGGACGTGGCGGTCATTGACATATCCATGCCGGGAATGGATGGCCTTGAAGTCGTGACACGGATGACCAGCTACTGCCCGGATATCCCCGTACTGATTCTGACCATGCATGATGAGGAACAATATGTTATCCGGGCCATTGAGGCCGGTGCAATGGGATATGTTACCAAACAGTCTGCACCGGAACAATTGGTTGAAGCTGTCAAACGAATCAATGCCGGTGGGCGGTATCTCACGGAAAAAGCAAGTGAGGCCCTGGCCTTGAGAGTGATCCGGGGCAATAAGGATCAAAGCCTGACAGAATCCCTATCCATGCGGGAACTTCAGGTTTTGAGAAAACTTGCCATCGGCAACACCAACCGAGAAATTGCCACCTCTTATAATATCAGTGTAAAAACAGTAGATACCTACCGGGCAAGAATTTTAAAAAAACTAAACATCAGAAATAATACAGAGCTATCCCGGTATGCCATCAAAAATAAATTGGTAGAATTATAATTTTTAGCGGTCAATCCGGTCAAAATTCATAAAGATTTTGTTCAAGGTGGTTCTGCATTGTTCCATTTCTTCAAAGGAAATTCCCTTGTCCGCCTCACGGAGCATCTCCTCCACCAGTCCCATAAGCTCCTCCTGGAACTGTTTGGCCTTGTTGGTCAAATAGACCAGGTTGCTCCTTTTATCGGTCCGGTCCGGTATTCTTAACACAATATTCTTTTTTTCAAGTACATTTAAAAGTCGTGTAATGGCAGCCTTGTCCTTGACCGCGATATTCGACAGTTCCTGCTGGGTCTGGCCATCTTTTCGGTACAAATGAATAAGAATACTCCATTGCTCATAGCTGATATCAAATCCTGCATCGGCAAATTTTTTTGTCAGCCGTTTAACAATGGCCCTTGAGGTTCTACCCACCAAATATCCAATGGAAGAATCAATAACACGCTCATAGTTATTATCCATACGTAAATTTCATTTCCTAGGGGTTAGATTCCCGTGAGATGATCAGAAATCGTTATTAACGATCCATGAGTATCATGGGATTTAATTAGTTCCCAAACAATATGATATAAAAACGTTGATTGTGCAACTAAATCTTAAAATAGGTTGGTCTGCCCCAATAAAAATCACCCCTGGCAAGGATCCTATAAAGGTATAGGCGCAAGGGGTGATCAATCTTCTTACAGCTAACAAATTGCGATAAAGAAAATGCCTAGGAAGCTGATTTCTTTGAGAAAAAATCTTTCAGGTACTTAACCCAGATACCGCTTAAAAACCAGGAATAAGCCCAGGTTCCAAAAAAGATGGCAACAAATGCCTTTACAATATCCATGGAACTTCCGTTAAGAGAAAATCCCGGAACATATCCGAACAAAATGGGACCTAGATAAAGAAACTTGGCAAACTTAAAAGCTGAAAAGGCTGTCCGCCACATGTTGGCCTTGGCAATGGTGGCCCCTGCAAATGCGGCAATACATACCGGCGGCGTAATATTGGAATCCTGGGACAGCCAGTATACGATCATGTGGGCGGCTATTTCATTGACCCCCAGATGGGTCAGGGCCGGGACAGCCACAACGGCGGTGATCAGATAGGCAGCTGTAACCGGAACCCCCATCCCCAGGACCAGGGAGGCCAGGGCCACCAGAAAAATGGTCATCAGTAAAGAACCGCCGGCCAGTTCAATCATGATATCGGCAAAGGTTAAGACCAGGCCGGAAAAGGTCAGCACCCCGATAATAATACCGATGACGCCAACGGTGGCACCGATTTTCAGGCTGTTCTCCGTACCAGCTCTTGATGCTTCAATAAATCGTTTGGGTCCAATCCTTGTATCTTTTCTCACATAGGACACGGCGATGCAGGAGACAAGCCCCAGAATAGCCGAATACCCCGGTGAAAACCCATAGAGCATGAAAATGGTAATAACCACAAGGGGAAGGGCATAAAACCATTGTTTCTTGAAAATCTCCATGGCGGAAAATTCGGATTTTTCCCCCACAATATTGTACATTTTGGCTTCATAATGGACCATGCAAAATACTGAGAAAAAATACATCAATGCGGGAAAAATGGCCACCAGCATAATGGTTGAATAAGGGACGCCTGTCAGTTCAGCCATGATAAATCCCCCCGCTCCCATGATGGGGGGCATGAACATCCCGCCAATGGAGGCAGCCGGCTCAATACCGCCGGCGATATGGGGTCTAAAACCTGCTTTTTTCATCATGGGAATGGTAAACATCCCCGTTGATACGGTATTGGCAATGGCAGACCCGGAAATGGAGCCAAACAGGCCCGAAGCAATGACAGACACCTTGCCCGGTCCCCCTATTTTATGACCCACCGCCGCCAGGGGCCAATCGATGAAAAATCTCTGGGCCCCGCATTTTTCCAGGAAAGCGCCAAACAAGACAAACAAAATCACATAAGTGGCCAACACATTGGCCATGATGCCGAACACACCGTCACTCTTATAAAAGATACTGACACATAGTTCTGTAAAAGGGGCCCCGGCATGGGAAACCAAATCCGGCGCCAGATATCCGAAGACCCCATAGAGCATCATCACGGTGCCCAGGATCACAAACACACTTCCCACCACCCGTCGGGCCAGTTCAATACCGATGAGTACGCCGATGATGGCAAACACCATATCTGTAGTGGTTTCCGCCCCGGTTCTGTAATTGATGGTTTCAAACATGAAAATCCAATACCCGATGGAGACGGCAGAAAGCAGAATCAACAGATAATCAATGACTCTCCCGATCTTTGTTTTGGCTTTGTACAAAAGGAAGACAAGAACATAGGTGACAATAACATAGACACCCCTGTGATACTGGGTGGCCATTGGCTGGACCACAGCTGCCCAGGAGTAGAAAACCACCAGGAGCACCGAGCAGGTATCAAATAAAATTTGCTCGAATCGATTTAGTTTTTCATACACGGTTTGCCTTCCTATGGTAATAAATTAGAGTGGAGATACAGGGACATTCTGTCAAAATTTTAGTCCAGGCAGGGGTAAAACCCAATACCTGGACATTAAATATAGGCGAAACTCTTACAAAGCGCCTTTTTCTTTCCAAAATTTTTCAGCACCGGGATGGAAGGGAGTCACAACACCGTCGGCTCCGGTTTTAAGGGACATGAATTTAAACGTTTTTTTCTGGGCTTTCATGTGGGCAAGTCCTTCATCGGTATAGATAAGAGAGAGCATTTTATAAACGGCTTCGGCGGAAACTTTGGAGTTTGCTACCCACAGGGCGGAATCCTGGAAAGAAGGAGAATCATAATCTACCCCTTTGTAGGTATTGGCAGGAACGGACAGTTTTGCAAAGTAGGGATATTTGTCATAGAAACCACTGGCTTTTGCATCTGCATCCAAATTCACCATAGCAATATCATTGGTCTGGGCAGCCATGATAACAGCACCGGAAGGAAAGGCGGTGAACAGCCAGAAAGCATCCAGTTGGTTGTTACCAAAGGCCTGGGCTGCATCGTTGTAACCCATAGCATTTCTTTCAATTTTATCCCAGACACCCATGTGGCTGAAAAAAAGTTCGCAATTGGCAAAGGCACCGGAACCCGCATTTCCAACCCCCACTTTTTTACCCACCAGATCCTTCACGCTTTTGATACCGGAATCCGCATGGACAACCAGCTGACCAGGAGCACCATAGAGCCATGCAACCGCCAGAACATCTTCATATTTTTTGGTATCATTTTTCATCATCCCATTGCGGCCCAGATAAACATGCCCGGAATAAACAACGCTCATCTGCTGTTTACCGGCATTCGTTTTTCTTAAATTTTCCACGGAACCGGCTGAGGATTGGGCCTGCACCTTGAACTCAGGTACTGCTTTCATGGGCTTGTACACCTGGACAGCATTAGCAACCACCTGAAATGTGCCGCCGGCAGGTCCGCCGCCGAACACGATTCTTTCCTTGGCAAATGCCGACTGGCAAAATGCCATGGAAACCACTGCGATAAAACCGATAACCAATAAACGTTTGCCTTTCATACAATTCTCCTTTAATGGGTGTTGAATAAAAAAACAATTAACAAACTTTCTTTACCGATTACCAACCTATCAAGAAGAACTCAAAGGATCAATTGGAGGATTTCTGATTGTGTTGTAGGTATTTTTCTTACAAATCCCCAATCATGTGTATAAGAATAACTGGATACCAGGCCAAGATGTTATCAACGTTTATTAAGCACCATGCCGCAAGGCAATCTTCTCAAACATCAAAGCAACACCTTCACTAAGCGTATAGATAGATTCAATGTCAAGATTGTCATCCGACGTAACATCAAAATAGATGTGAAGACTAGACTCAAGGCCATCTTCCGGCTTCCAGTAGCAAACCATTATAGGAAAAAGAGGCAAGGGATACAAAACAATTGAAATGTCTGAGTCAATATGACTGACTATTTGTTTTCCATCAAAAATTTCCAGCATATCTTTAAACAGATCCGTATAGGTATCGGCAATACGCTTTAACGGTTTTTCACAACGTTGTTGGAAATGAGCATATCGAGAAGGCCCGCCGGACAATTCCCGAAATGTTATCCAATTCCCGTTCGGAAATTTACCCGAGCTGTTCAAAATATAGGTCAATGCCGGCACCGCCATATATGCATTGATATGAATTTCAGATGATATGTTGCCCTTTGTATCAATACTAAAATTCTTACCAAAAATTTTTATGGTAAGCTTATTATTGGAAAACGGGGCGCTCAGGCGTTTTGCTGCTTCACAAATATCAATCAAAGATATCTTTTGTTTTAGGATTTCAATCGCTTCTGCTTTATATTCATCAACGGTATTGGGTTTCTCAATTGCCCCCCCATACCGTTCAATCACTTCTTTGTCCAAATAAGGACAGGCATGTATCTGTTTTGTTTCCTTAAACACAGCCACTGCAAATGCCAGGCATGTTTTTTCATTACATTCTCTACAATTAGAACCATTCAACAACTTAAAGATTTCCATGGGATTATTAATATGCGACATTCAAAAATATTCCTTTTTTTAGATCTCATCTGATTGAATCATTTAAGATTGAGCAACAATTGTTTGTGTAAAGATAAAGCGGTATGTAAATTTTTACAAGGAATAATGAAGGTTAATACACTGGTCGCTATAGCATTGCTCTCGCAAAGATTAATCAAATTCGATTTTATTTAACACCAAACCCGAGGAAGGGGCAATATGCCTTAAGGGATCGCTATCTTTTCCCGTAAGGGATTCTTCGATATCCTCCAAACAAATATCCCCCCTGCCAAGGCTTAAAAGCTGCCCCATGATCAACCGGACCTGGTTTCGCATGAATCCCCTGGACTCAATGCGATAGGCATAACTTTGTTCGGGGAAAAAACTGGCTGAAAATGCCCTGTTTTCTTCGATTTGGCTGACAAGAATATCTCTTTGAAATTGAGTTCCGGACTTAGGTTTTGTACAGTATCTCCTGAAATCATGCGGGCCTAAAAAAATTTTCGCCCCTTGTTTCATCAACTCAATATCCAGATGATCCTGAAAGAAACTGACCAAAGGCGCACTGAAGGGATGGGGTTTTTCACCAAAAGAGAACAGATAAAGATATTCCTTTGTCCTGGGGGTGTTGATGATATTAAAGGTTTTATCAACTTCCGTGATTTTCAAAGCTCTAATATCATTGGGCAGGTTTAAATTCAATTGCCTAAAAAAGGGGTCGGTATCAAGGGACGCATTTGTAAACAACTCAAATGCCGATTGGTTGGCAGAGACCTTTGAATCGGTCCGGCTGGTGCCCAAAATTTTATATTCGACGGGGCCCAGAATAAAACCAAGGGTCTTGTCCACCATGGATTCAACAGTTTTAAAGCCCGCTTGCTTTAACCAGCCGTGGTACCTGAACCCAAGATATTGGATTTGAATTAAATAATAATATTTTATCTTCATCAATTCCCATCTTACCATTTTATTTTTGAATTGACAGCCGCAATTTTTGAACAGCTGTCGCCAGGTGAGCCTTATCAGATGCGCGTTAGGGAAGAACCTGATCCAGGGAGGTGAGAATCTTGGAAAAACGGTTCCCGTTTTTTGAATGGGTTTTGTAAAAGGTTAAGCAATTTTCAACGATGGCCAGAACCTTTTGCTGGGATTGAATTCCGGGCACTTCCAGGGCCAATCGGGGATGACGGCCAAGCCTCCCCCCCAGCAACACCCGAAATCCTTGTTCCGATTTCTCAATGGTGCCCGTGGGACAGGCGGTTATGCATTTGCCGCACAAAAGACAAAGGTCCTGATCAATGAGGGGGTGTTCTTTTGTTTCAAGACAGATCGCTTTGTCCGGGCAGGCATCCACACAGGCCATGCACCGGGTGCACTCTTTTGTCCCTGCCACAGGCCGGACAGCACCGATGATACCAATGTCCACAATCTGGGGACGGGAACAGGCATTGGGACAGTCAGACAGGGAAACCCTAAATTCATGGTGGAATTTTAACCCGCCGGGTACACTTTTCTTTAAAAAGGTAAGAATTTCTGCCTCGTCCATGATGGATTGGATACCCACAAGAAGTTCTGCACAAGAGTTGGCACTGTTGGAACATCCCTCCCCTCCAAAGCAGGTAGAAATATCATAGCCTTGTATTTCATTTTCCATGCCGCCCTTGGACAAAAATTTTTTTTTCAGGGAGGTGACATCTTCTATATCCACCTCTTTTTTCCCACGGCTTTGGGCATGGGCTTCCACTTTTTTCCGCACCTTTTTTCTAACAAAAAAAGGTACGGCGTTTATGGCAGCTTCGGCTTCAGCAGACCATTTCATGAAATAATTTTTCCCTGGGCACTGATCACAACTTCTGTAAAGGGAAGGTCAACCCCAGAGCGCTCAAGGGCCTTTTTAATGATCATCTGCATCCCCGAACAACAGGGCACTTCCATGACCACCGATGTGATACTTTTAATACCGGACTCGGCAAAGACCTGGGCAAGCTTGTCCACATACCCGTCGGCATCATCAAACTTGGGGCATCCGGTCATGACGGTCCTGCCCTTCAGGAAATCTTGATGAAAAGAGGGATAGGCCACGGTAACACAATCGGCTGCAATCAACAGATCCGACCCTTTTAAAAAAGGAGCCCCGGAAGGCACCAGGCGAATTTTCACCGGCCAATGGCCCAGGGCAGAGGAACCGCTGGAAGATTGTGACTTGGCTTCATTGGCACAATTGCAGGCATGGCCCTCATCTGCAATGGGAAAGGTTTTCAAGGCAGCGGATGGACACCCGCCGGAAACAGGGGCTTTTTTTTGGGGCTTCTGCTGTTTAAGCAATTCTTCAACCGCCTCTTCATCAAATTCGTCTGCTTCCCGTTCAATAACCTTGAGGGCTCCCTGGGGGCAGTCTCCCAGACAAGCACCCAGGCCATCGCAATATTTATCGGCAATAACCTTGGCTTTACCTTCCACAATCTGAATAGCACCTTCGGCACAGGCCAGAATACAATTGCCGCATCCGTCACAGAGTTCTTCATCTATCTGAATTATTTTTCGAGTTACTTTCATTTTATTCTCCTTACAAGGAATTGCCGCATCCGCATCCCGTCTTGTTTAATTGTCCTGCATTAAAACTTCTTTTGCCAGGGAATTGCCGGACTGGGTCAAAAAAAGCCGGTCAAGTTTTGCCAGAAACTCAGGCGTATCAATTCCTTTTCTATCCTTGCATTCCACCATATTGGTCAGCATATCTGCATCATAGAGAACCTTGAAATTCAAACTCTCATCCTCACCCGGATGATGATGGTGGCCAATAATGTCGCAGACTTCATCCACAAGCTCTTTTTTTGCCCCTAGATCGTCCATGAGTTCCCTTGCCACGGGCGGGCCTTCTTGTTCCTGGTAACGGGCAGCTGAAGAATTGTATTTTTCTTCCGCATTTTTTATACCAATATCATGGAGATAGGCAGCACACAAAACCACCGCCAGGTTTGCCTTTTCTTGTTTGCCGATCTTTTCGGCAAATCTTGCCACTTTACCGGCATGGCCGATGCGTTTAAAATCCGTGCCAAAATAACGTTTCATCGCCACCGCCACCCGATCTTTAAGAAGGTCGTCCCGCTTTGCCACAAATTCTTCGGGCAGAGTACCCAGGCATTGTTCGGCAAATTTGCAATAGGAGGCACATCCAAAATCCATCTTTGGATTTACAATTTTTTTCTTACATTTGCCACAACGCCGGGTGGCATCATCTTTGAAAAATTCCATGGGATGTCCGCATTCCGGACATGTTGTTTCAAAAATCGAATCCTGATTCCAGTATTGAGTATCCTGTCCTGGGCATTGCATGGTTTACCTTCCTTCCGTTAAGACCTGTGGGGAGCGGCAGGCAGGAAAAATGTCTCCTGCCTGCCGATTTTAATAATTTACTTACCCTGCATCATGGCTTCAATATCAGCCTCGGGCTCGGTAATGGGTTTAATATCAAAATTTTCAACCAGCACGTTCAGTACGGCAGGAGAAACAAAGGCTGGCAAAGATGGCCCCAGACGAATCCCCTTGATTCCCAAAGAAAGCAGTGCCAGAAGAACGGCAACGGCTTTTTGCTCATACCAGCCGATATCAAAGGAAATGGGCAGGTCATTGATGTCGTCCAGCTCAAAAACTTCCTTGAGTTTGAGGGCAATCACCGCCAGAGAGTAGCAATCGTTACACTGGCCTGCGTCCAATACCCGAGGGATACCACCGATATCGCCAAGGTTCAGTTTATTGTAGCGATACTTGGCACATCCGGCTGTCAGGATCACGGCATCCTGGGGTAATTTTTCAGCAACTTGTGTAAAATAATTACGGCTTTTATGGCGGCCGTCGCACCCGGCCATGACCACAAATCGTTTGATGGCACCTGTTTTAACGGCATCCACCACCTTGTCGGCCAGTGCCAGCACCTGGTTGTGGGCAAACCCGCCCACAATTTTCCCCGTCTCAAGCTCCGTGGGAGAAGCGCATGTTTTGGCCTGTTCCACAAGCGTTGAAAAATCCTTGGTCCCATTTTCTTTAGATATATGGGCAGCCCCGGGGTAGGATGCAACCCCTGTGGTATACAGTTTATCCAGATAAGTGTTGCTTTTTTTCATGGGAACCACGCAATTGGTGGTCATGAGGATGGGACCGTTAAAGGCCTCAAACTCTTCATTCTGGCTCCACCAGGATCCGCCGTAATTGCCTTTCAAATGGTCATATTTTTTAAAGGCCGGATAGTAATTGGCAGGCAACATTTCCCCATGGGTATAAACATCCACACCGGTTCCTTCGGTTTGTTTTAACAAAATTTCCATATCTTTAAGATCATGGCCGGAAATGAGTATCCCCGATTTTGTTCCCACGCCAATATTAACCTCGGACAGCTCAGGATGGCCATAGGCAGTTGTATTGGCTTCGTCCAGGGCTGCCATGGTGGTCACGGTGACCCCGCCGCATTT
The DNA here is from genome assembly GCA_016743945.1 of Desulfobacteraceae bacterium. Classification (GTDB taxonomy): domain Bacteria; phylum Desulfobacterota; class Desulfobacteria; order Desulfobacterales; family Desulfobacteraceae; genus NBML01. Next base: position 180,158 of record JADGFI010000005.1, on the reverse strand, counting down.
AAGCACCATGGCCACCATCTCATCCACGGACAAATCCTGGGTGGTGGAAGCAAGCCCCTCATACATGAACTCCCAGATCTCCTCTTTTTCCACCCCGAGGATAGCGGCATGGTCTGCATAGGCGGCCATTCCCTTGAGTCCTAAAATCAGCAGTTCCCTCAGGGAACGGACATCTTCATTTTCCGTGGCCAGAACACCAACCGCTTCCGCCTTTGCCTGGAAAATCGCCACATCATTGGAATACCAGGTGACGCTCTCGTGGAGGTCGCCGCCCAATTTGTCACCGGCCGCTGCGGCCAGCTCTTTTTTTACCACCTGGGCACGGTTGATCCAGTCAACCAGGTTTTCATCATTAAAATTGGCATTGGTAATGGTGGTAAAGAGCCCCTGCCCTATAAAGGCGGCGGCTGAATTGGGGACTGCAACACCGGCTGCCTTGGATGTTTGAGCGATAACGGCTATTCCCTTGAGATTAAAAATCAAAAGATCCTGGAGATTGGCGGTGGTATTTTCTTTTCCGCACATTCCCTTGATGGTGCAGCCTTCATTTTTGGCGGCTTCCTGACATTGAAAACAAAACATGTTACATTCTCCTTTGGTTACGGTGAAAAACAATGATTATTTTACAGCTCATCTTTATTCTCATCTTTACATCTTGAATTGAACTTATTATAGATGGAGAGATAAAACCTTGATCTGGATCAAGTTACAAAATTTTTTGTGCTTTTGTTAAAAAAATAAATGGATATAATTTACGAATTTTATTTGGGAGCAATCTGCCATTAATATATTAAAGAGAATACCTCTTTTTTCGGGACTTTCAACCCCCCAGCTTGAAAAAATCCAGGCCATTGCTCTTGAGCGCCCCTTTAATAAGGGTCGCCTCATCTTCCAGGAACAAGACAAAGGGGATGGATTTTATATTGTAAACACAGGGAAAATAAAAATTTTCAAGCTTTCTTTTGAAGGAAAGGAGCAAATCCTCCATATTTACGGGCCCGGCCATACCTTTGGAGAGGTACCGGTCTTTGAAGGCAAAAATTTCCCGGCTTCGGCCATGGCCATTGAAGATTCGAGTATCCTTTTTCTGCCCCGGGACAAATTTGTCAACCTGATCACCACCACCCCGGCTCTTTCCATGAACATGCTGGCAGACCTTTCAAAACGATTGCGGGCTTTTACCATACAAATTGAAAACCTGAGCCTCAAAGAAGTTCCTGCCAGACTGGCTGCCTATATTTTAACCCTGGCTGCAGAACAAAAGAATGATAAAAAGGTCACGCTTCCCATTTCCAAAACCCAGCTCTCAAATCTCATCGGAACCACCCCTGAAACCATCTCGAGAATCTTCAAGAAAATGGCCGATGCCCAATTGATCGACGTCAAAACAAAGAACATTTTCATCAGTGATATGGAAGGGTTGTCAGAATTATCTGACTCCGGGCGCCTCTAATCCCGGCAGCCGGGAACCTTGGAGCGCAATTTAGGAAAGAAGTTATTTACATTCAAGGTTTTACAGAGTATTTTATAAACGAACAGGTTGCATTTATTTTTGTTGAACGGGATAAAAAACCCATGACATATAAGAAAGGGTCATTATGTCATGGCTTAGTAAAAGGGTGGTGTTGAAACAATCGACATGCCTGAGTCGCTAGGGAACGGCACCCGTCCAAAGAAGTAAAAATCAATTAAAGACATACATTTTATAACCCTTTCAATGCCAAGGAGGAAAAATGGGGAAATTACTTAGGATAAACACCAGGGAAAAAACCGTTCATTTTGAAGAAACGCCCGAAGCCTATGCAGGACTTGGGGGCCGCGCACTGACCTCTAAAATGATTTTAGACGAGGTTCCGGCCACCTGCCATCCTCTGGGAAAAAACAACAAGCTGATCTTTGCACCGGGCATCATGTCAGGCTCTCCCACAGCTAACTCCGGTCGGTTGTCCGCAGGGGCAAAGTCACCCCTTACCGGCGGGATCAAAGAGAGCAACGCGGGGGGATATATTGCCCAGAAACTGGCCAAACTGGGTATCACCGGCCTCATCCTTGAAGACAAACCCGATACAGACGATTACAGCATCGTTGTCATCAACAAGAACGGGGTAGAAATTCTGCCGGCCGGTGATCTTGTAAAAGCCGGCAACTATGAGGTCATGGAAAAACTCTGGGCCGCATATGGTAAAAACACAGGAATTCTGAGCATTGGCCAGGCAGGCGAGCAATGCCTTAAAGCAGCGTCCATTCAGCAGGCCGACATGAACGGCCGGCCCGGACGTGCCCACGGCAGGGGCGGCTTGGGGGCTGTCATGGGATCCAAAAAAATCAAAGCCATCGTTGTGGATGACAAGGGTGCACCCCGGATAGAAATCAAAGATCCCGAAGGATTTAAACTAGCCAACAAACGCTGGGTGGAAATGCTTCGAACCCATCCGGTTACCGGAGAAGGACTGCCCGCACTGGGCACAGCCGTCCTGGTAAACGTGATCAACGAAGCCGGCGCCATGCCCACCAAAAACTTTCGGACCGGCCGGTTTGAGGATGTCCAGAGTATCAGTGGCGAAACCATGGCCGAAAATATTGAAAAAAGAGGGGGTATCACCACCGAAGGCTGCCATCCCGGGTGTGTCATCAAATGTTCCAATGTCTACCATGACAAGGACGGCAAGTACCTGACCTCGGGGCTTGAATATGAAACCATCTGGGCCTTCGGCGCCCACACCACCATAAAGGATCTGGACCAGATTGCCATGCTGGACAGACTTTGTGATGACTTTGGCCTGGATACCATTGACACGGGAGTCGCCATAGGTATTGCCATGGAAGGCGGCATGATCCCCTGGGGGGATGGAAAGGCCGCCATTGACCTTCTCTCCAAAGTCGGTGAATATGCCCCTGTAGGGAAAATCATCGGCAGCGGCGCAAAATTTACCGGGGATGCTCTGGGCGTCACCCGGATACCCGTGGTGAAAAACCAGGCATTTCCTGCCTATGATCCCCGGTCCTGCAAGGGCCAGGGCGTCACCTATGCCACTACCCCCATGGGAGCAGACCACACGGCCGGATATGGAGTTACCGCCAATATCCTGGGCGTGGGCGGCTCCATTGATCCCACCAAGAAGGAAGGTAATGTGGAACTTTCCCAGGGCCTCCAGATTGCCACGGCAGCCATTGACGCAGCCGGCCTTTGCCTCTTTGTGGCCTTTGCCGTTCTAGATAACGAAGACGGACTTCCCACCATTGCCCAGATGCTCAACGCCCAGTATGGCCTTGAACTTACGCCGGATGATATTCTCGAGCTGGGTAAATCCATCCTCAGGGACGAAAAAGAATTTAATAAACGAGCCGGGTTTACCAAGGCGGATGATGAGCTTCCTGAATTTTTCTCAGAAGAATTCACCCCCCACAAAACCACCTGGGATTTTACCAGTGAAGACTTGCAGAAAACCCTTGATTTCTAATCAAGCCGATAGATAAAAGCTGATAGTTAACCAATGGGGCAGAATAATTTTTTGCCCCTTTGGTCTTTTCTTGCCCTTTTTATCGTCTCGATACGTCTCCTTCTATATGTTCAAGACTCGTACCGAGCAGACAGCCTTGCCAAACCTTCTGCAAATTCCATTCGGTCCCGGTGATTTGCGACTATAAAAAATCGTGGGGATGACTCTGTTTATGTGGGGTAATCTGCCAGCTTTATGTTTTCCCATACGATACCTATAGGCGAGCCTTTTTTCTTAAGGGAATTGTCAGCTTCATCCAACAGGATACAAAGGAATGATAAATCAGCAACAGCATATTCCTGAAATCAAATGCCGGGCTTTTAATACCCAGTCGAAAAAGCAGAAAAAGCATGAGGTCTTTCACCTTTACCGGGCAGCCTTTTATCCGGATGATTTTTTTTGCCTCAATCCGACCGCTTACGCCGGCACAGGTGCCGATCAGAGCAACGATTCCATCCGGACAAATGACATCACCCTCATAAAAGCCCATGACTATGGCGGCTTTCCTGGCCTTTTTCAGGGTGCCGGGATATTTTTTTTCCGCTGTTCCCAGAGTGCCTTTGATTGAGCAGATACAGCCTCCGTAACAGATGTTTCCCGAGCTTTTGTTAATACCTTCATAAAAGGTCAAGGGGGTATCGAGTCTGCTTAAATCCTGAAAAGGTGACTCCACGTCTTTAATACGGTCTGCCAGCTCTTTAATGGTGATATCACCCGTTACAATAATATCATCAAAATTCAGTGAGCCGTATCCCCGTTGTCTTGCCTCAACAAGGTGACGAACCGACTCGGGCTCATATCCCAGAATCCTTGCCGCCACCATATCGCATGCCAGCGGCTCATTTGAGATCAGAACAGCGCCAAGATGCACGGGATAGGGGCTGGATTCAAAACCCTTGCCGATAATGACCGCATCCGAGACGATGAGATCCGGATACCCGATTTCAAGCATGTCGACAATTTTTTCATGGAGCCTGTCATCATGATACAAAAAACGCTCTTTGTGATTCAGTATGCCGATATTGAGCTTTAAGGTATTTGTGATTTCCGTCACAATATGGAACTTGAGTTTGGGCATCCATATTTTAAATTCAGCTTCAACCAGGGATTTGGCAACCGCCATTGTTTTATGGAGTTTTGCCTTTTTGAGGGTAATCACCCGGGCCTGCTCCTCATTAAAGTCCACCAGAGGAACATCAATGTTTTTGCTCATCCGGCCGATACCTGATTCCGCAAAAAACATGCGTGTGGGAATGCCGATGCCTCCGGATTCCCCAATGGTGATTTTTTCCTGAAAATAATCCTGTCTCAGACTGTCAACCATGGCTTCAAGCATAGCAGGCTCGGTAAAGCTGTGGTGGATATATTCCTTGTTTGCCGCAACTATATTTGGCTTGATCAGTATTTTTCCCCTGGGCGTAAGCTTGAGCTCATCAATTCCCTGTTTGATGATTTTACGGATAGTGCCCTTGTCATAGGTATCACATCGTCTGATGATGACTTTTCGTTCAAAGCTAAAGCCCTTCACGGGATGTTCATGAATTTTCATTTTTCATCCTTGATAAATCTGCCAATGCCTTTAATAACTGCTGTCATGGATGGTTTTTCCTCTAATGATCAAATTTTTTGACAAAACGGAACAAAATCTCATGAATGAGACCTGTGGCCTCTTGGAGTGTTTGCTCAGGTGTGCTGTTAATTTCAGATATCAGTTTATTGTTATAGAGCGAGACCAGACCGTGAATCTGCCCCCAAATCATGACCAAAAAAGGATCTGTATTTTCGGGCAGGCAATATCCCTCCTCTTGTAAATTTCGGATACACCTTTGCAGAAGTGCAAGGCTTTTTTCCGTGGATTCTTTTTCTTTAAGGGCCAGTCGTTCAAGGGGGGAGCCGACATAGTCGGCAAACTTTGGCGTCTGCATGTCAAACAGGATCGAATAATAATTTGCCTTGACAATGCCGAAAAGGGCATAGGCCTCGATCATAAAACAAATTTTTTCAGAAATCGTCCCTCCTTTTTGATAGGCGTTTTCAAGGGCATCAAAAAGAATCATTCCGGCCCGGGCCCGGATGGCAATATTCAACTCATCCTTGTTTGAATAGTAATTATAAATATTGGCTGCCGTCATTCCAATTTTTGAGCCGATTTTCCGCATGGAAAGATTCTGGTATCCGTCTTCCATGATAATTTCCGCCGCTATATCAATAATCTGCTCTTTTTTTTTAAAAAATTTTGCTTCATCCATGGGCGCTTTGGGCATTGGAATCTCTCACAATTCATAAGGGTCTGATAAAATGACTAAACTATACTTTGTCCATATACTCGCCTGTGAAGAGTATCATTGTTTTTTCTGTTTTAAAATATCCAATCTTGCCTGCACTTCTCTGACACAATCAGACCGCTCAGATGATGTTTTCAATTCTTCGATGATTTCGGGGATCCGTACCAGTCTTGAAAATGTGGAGTCAGGCAGCAGAAACCATTTATTGTTTGCATATACCTTGTGTCCATATATCTTGGGTGATCCGGCTGATCCTGATCTGAAACATTCAAGCAGCAGCTCAAGCTCAGATGAATCAAGCCGGTCCAGATCGGCTCGTACCCTTTTAGGGGCCGTTCCGCAGGATTTTAATTTCCAACGAAGACAGAGATCTTTCCATTTTTGGATGATCCAGTGCCGCCGGTGAAAGCCATACAAAAGAAGAGGTATAATTAAAATATAGGTCAGCGCCACCCCAATGGGTTTTCTTTTAAACGGCAAAGACCCGAAACCATCTGAAACCGTCTGCTGGAACCTATAATACTGATAATACTTTTCAGTGACGGGAAATCCGGAAACAATAAACCCGGGAACATTCCGCCATTTTTTTAAAGGGCGAATCTGTCCGTCCAATTGTGCGGTTTCGGCAAGAAAATCAATTGCTTCTTTTGTCATCAGGCTTCTTTCCACATCTACGCCCATGATGCGACAGGCGGCACGCTCGGTTTCAGCGATATTTTTCCCGGCAAGAATAAAGCCCGGACGTCTTGGAATGGCACGATCCCACTTCACCCCCATCCATCCGTCGGCCGCGATAATACCATCTATGATACCAAAATGGGCAGGGCATTTTTTAAGCTGCACAATAGTTGGTTTGGCGCATCCTGTCGGCCGGTGGTAATGCCACATTTTATTAACTTCGGGTAGGCACCCATAGGTGTTTTTGATAAGAAATGTATAACCACCGTAAACATGGGTTTTGAATTTGGCAAAGCTTATCCTGAAATCCGCATTCAGCCAGGCTGTGGAAAGTTTCAAAAAGCCCTGGGGCATTTCATCGGTGCTGATCTTTGTGGTATCGGCTCCAAGATCAACCAGCCGGTAGGGCAGAAGGCTGCCCTGACAAGACGCGACATGGGCCGTCATCTCCGGCCGTCCGGAAACATAGGAGTGAACCCCTCCGTTCAGGCCCATGGCTGTCATCACGGTAACGGGATTCCTCTGTGTGTATGTCAGTTCATAGGCATTGGAACTTTCAACCACACTGATATTGGGATATCCTTTTTCATGGAGATATTCCACAAGGGCGAGCACAAGCAACGGATCCGTGGTGACACCGTCGTCATCCCTTCGGACAAACATCGATGCATTGGGTTTTATTGCAATATTGAAATCATCAAGGGATTTTTTGTTTGAGCTTCTGACACGTTCAAGCTCCTTTTCCAAACCCGCAATATCTAAAACATCATTGAGCAGGGTAATCTTATCTTTTCCGTCAAGATATCTTAACACGACTTTTGTTGTCATATGATCTTTCTCCGTTTCATGTGCAATGGCGAATTGCAAATCCCGCTTTTACACAAGGAGGGCTTGAATCCGTTGCATAAAATCATTTAATTGAGAAGCGTATTCCGGAGAACCTTCAACGCTAACAAAGTTTTTGGCAAGGGCTTCTACAAATTCTACATCATTTAAAAGAACCGGCAGTGCAGAATCCACACTGGAAAATTTGATATGCACAAAGGGCCGCCGTCTCTTGTAAATCCCCCTGCCTGCTTTTGATTTACCTGCCTTAATCCTGATATAACCGGCAATGTCTTCTTCACCAGCCACTGACATCTGATAGATTCTGTCTGGCTGTTTTCCGGTCCATGCCGTCATTTCAGGGTCACCGCCTTTGTTATACTGACTCAACGCTGTTGTGATCATGAATATGACCATCCTGGTCTTAAGCCTTTTTTGGGCAGGATCTGTTGGTCTGGCGTTTGGCATCAAAAGCTTCATTGCAAGCAGCAGCATCACAACTTTAATTAAAAGCTTTATTTTTAAAATTCCCTTGATTTTTGGAATAACGGTTTTGCCGCAGAGGAAATCATTAAATTTCTCCAGGGTTGAAAAAGAGAATGTGATGTCCGCCAAAGGAGAGACACCCTGTTCAATGGCCAGTTCCCCTTTTGTAAAGACCAAAGCTGCACCATATTGGTCACTGCCGTTTCTGGCAACGAACTGAATTTTTGCATCAACACCTTTAAATTTTTTTCCTATCTTCAAATTATCTGAAACAACCACTTTCATCACAGGGAAAATGGCATTCAATATGATCCTCGTTGTGAGCAATATCCTGTCGTCAGCCATATTATACCTCATCATCCCAGTCTTCATCTTCTTCAAAATCACGGCCCATGACTTCACGGACCTTGTCGATAATGCCGTTGGTATCCAGCTTGTAATGCGCATACAGATCTTCAGGGTAGCCCACAAGCGAAAATTCATCCTGAAGTCCCAGTTTTTCAAAGGCACATCCCTTGCCGCTTGAAGCAATCACATCTGCAACAGCAGACCCCAGACCGCCAATGACACTATGCTCTTCAATGGTAATAATTCTTCTTGTATCAACAACAGCCTTCATTATGGCTTCTTGGTCAATCGGCTTGATGGTGTGGATATTCAAAACCCTGACACTAAGGCCTTCTTCGGCAAGCACCTTTGCTGCTTCTGCTGCCTGAAGAACCGTTATACCGGTACAGACAAGTGTTATATCCGTGCCGTCACTTATTGTTACTGCCTTTCCGATTTCAAACCCATAGTCTTCATCTTCATACCAGGTCGGCTCAAACCCTCTTCCCACCCTGATATAAACCGGCCCGGGATAATCAATACAGGCCTTGACCGCATTGGCGGTTTCGATACCGTCCGCAGGAACAATGACAGTCATATTCGGGAAAGATCTCATGATGGCAATATCTTCCTGGGCATTATGGGTGCTTCCCGCCGTACCAAATGAGATACCGCCATGGGTTGCAATAATTTTGCAATTTAAATTCTGATAGCAGATATCGGTTCTGACCTGTTCGCAGGCTCGCATGGAAACAAAGGCAGCCATTGTTGATACAAAGGGGGTAAACCCTGCTTTGGCAAGACCTGCTGCAACGCCGAAAAGATTCTGCTCGGCAATGCCGACATTAAAAAACCGTTCGGGAAATTTTTCCCCAAAAAGGCCTATCTTGGTCGATTTGGCAAGATCTGATGTCAGGCCGATGATCTCAGGATGTTTATCCCCCAACTCACTGAGAACATTCCCGTAAATCTCAGCCTGGCTCATTGAATTCGCATCGTAAACTGTCCAGGTGGTGCCTGTGACTTCACTCATGGAGCCCTCCTTATAAATACCTTTAATACCTTTTTTTTGGGTAAGAACTTATTTGGGTTTATATGTACATTCTGTCGATTGATTCTCGTGCCTGCTGTGCGAGGGTTGAATTTATGCTGCCATAATGCCATCTCACATCATCTTCCATATAATCAACACCGCGCCCCTTTTTCGTATTGGCAATAATAACGACAGGCGCCTCATCCTGGTTATGGGCAAAATCAATCGCTTTTGTCAGTTCATTAAAGCTGTGGCCATCAACGTCCTTAACGATGAAACCAAAGGCTTTCCATTTGTCTGCAAAGGGCTCAAGCCCCATGACCTCTTCGGTTCTGCCATCCATCATCAGACGGTTACGGTCTACAATGGTAATCATATTGGTGAGTTTAAAATGGCTGGCTGACATGGCTGCTTCCCAGACAGTCCCTTCATTGCATTCGCCATCGCCCAGCAGACAATAAATTTTCCAGGATTCTTTTCTAAGTCTGGCGCCAAGTGCGAGCCCAACGGCCATGGGAAGGCCATGGCCAAGAGATCCGGTGGAAACATCTACGCCTTTAACTTTTTTTGCGTCCAGATGCATTCCAAACGGAGACTTAAACTGGTTAAACGTTTTTAAAAGATCAAAATCAAAGTATCCTTTTCTGGCCAGAAGCGGGGCATACCCGATACCACCATGTCCCTTGCTCAGGATAAACCGATCCCTGTCCGGCTTATCTGGATTTGCCGGATCAATATCCATATACTTATAATAAAGGAGGACAAGAATTTCCACCATGCTCAGCCCCCCCCCGATATGGGCGCCGCCTGCCCATTGAGTAACATTCACAATATCCTTTCGGGTGTTCTTGGCTATTTTTTCCAGATTTTTAATTTCCTGTTCAGAGACTGCCATCTTTTCCTCCTCATAACGATTTGATACTGTATTCACTAGGATATATTTTCCATGATTGCCTTGTTCGCATAAGAATTGTTAGAAATCCAACAAAGGAGAGTTTCTCTGGTATTTGGGAAGATTCTGATAATAAGCTTCCTTTTTCATAGGTGTTAGCTGAACGCATGTTAAATTAACATCCGTTCAGCTAACATGTGTTCATGGATAATGTCAAGATTTAATTTCTAACCCTGCTTTGGCAGACATCCTGGCCCACAGAGTTCTGATCCCAGAATGCTGTCGGCAGATAGACCATGTGTTCCCGGGAGAAACAGGCACGAATAATATACCGGGCAAGATTACCGAGACTGAACTTGATATATGGCATGGGATCTGGCGGGATTCTGAGATTGTAATCCATAACCTTGGGAAAAAACTGGGCATGAATAGTTACTTGCGTTGGCCCTGCGGTTTATCTGAACTTTTCTTGACAATAGGCTTAAAAAATGGTTAATTTTGATGTCGGGAGTACATCCTAAGGTTGACTCGTTATCAAAATTGATATGATTTAAATTCATCTTAAAAAAATTTCGCCGGGGCTCAATTTCTCCTCCTTGAAAATAGACATCCCTATAATAATCCCATCTTGAACCGTAATTTCGGCAAATTAAAATGGAAAAACCACTCAAACGGTTTAGACACGATTCCCGACAGGATCTGAGTGTATTTTTTGAAAACGTACAATCCTTTTTACGTTAATCTAACCCATAACGATCCATGGGGGGAGGAACCAAAATGACAGATTTTTTAAACGCTCTTGACAGCTTCATGTGGGGACCGGTCACCATCTGTCTTCTGGTGGGTACCGGGATCCTCATCGCTTTTATGGTCAAATTTGTCCAGATCAGACATTTTATTTATGCCTGGAAACTCATTTCAGGTAAATTTGACAATCCCGATGACAAGGGGGAAGTTTCCCATTTCCAGGCGCTTTCCACGGCCCTTTCCGCCACCATCGGAACCGGCAACATTGCCGGTGTGGGCACGGCCATTGCCATTGGCGGACCGGGTGCGGTTTTCTGGATGTGGGTCACAGCCTTTTTCGGAATGGGATTAAAATATGCAGAGTGCCTCTTGTCTTTAAACTTTAGGACCATCCATGAAGACGGCTCCGTGGGAGCGGGTCCCATGTATTATCTTGAAAAAGGGCTGGGGAAAAAATGGCTGGGGGTGGCCTTTGCTTTTTTTGCCACCATTGCATCTTTTGGAATCGGGAACATGGTCCAGGCCAATTCTGTTGCAGAACCCCTTCTGACCTCGTTTGGTGTGCCGAAAATTGTAACCGGCGTTACCATTGCCGTTCTGTGTTTTATGGTAATCGTGGGCGGTATCAAACGAATCGGTAATTTTGCCAGTAAAATCGTCCCTATCATGTCCGTATTTTATATTTTAAGTGTTGCGTTAATTATATTCAGCCATTTGGATCAGGTGGGTCCTGCGTTTGCGACAATTTTCGGCGATGCTTTCACAGGTTCTGCGGCAACCGGCGGATTTACCGGTTCTGTTGTGGCCCAGGCGATCCGGTTTGGTGTGGCCAGGGGGGTTTTTTCAAATGAAGCCGGACTCGGCAGTGCGCCCATCGCCCATGGTGCGGCCCAGACAGACGAACCGGTTCGTGAAGGACTTGTCGCCATGCTCGGCCCATTTATTGATACCATTATGATCTGTACCATGACCGCCCTCGCCATTGTCATGACCAACGCCTATACCCTTTTAGCAGACAACGGCGTTGCCTTGTCCGGGTCGGATCTAACGGCCCGGGCCTTTGAATTGGGGCTCCCCTTTGCTGGCGGCAATTATATTGTATCCATAAGCATTGTCTTTTTTGCCTTTTCAACCGTCATCGGGTGGTCGTATTATGGCGACCGCTGCGTGGATTATCTTTTTGGCAAAAAATTCGTCATTCCCTACAAGATCATCTACTGCCTCATCATTCCTGTTGGTGCGACGATCAAGCTGTCCACGGTATGGACCATTTCAGACATATTTAACGCCTTAATGGCATGGCCCAACCTCATTGGAATTATCTTTTTAAGCCCCTTTGTGGTCAAGAAAACCAAAGAATATTTTTCTGATCCTGAAAAGGTGTATCCGTCTTACTTAAAAAAATGATGCCGGGCATCAAGCAAGGCGCAAAAAAAAGTTAGGCCGGGGCAGATTTAAGTTGACTGTTATGGGCCCAGAAAAACCGGGTTCGCCCCTGGGACACTTCCATCTGGATGTATCCTTTTGTGATAAGATCCTTCAGGGTGACTTCAACAAAATCAAGCTCAAGGCCTGCCATGGCGGCAATTTGTGTGGAAAGAGTCCCTAACGCTGTTACGCTAGTTTCAAAGAGTGAATGCTGCTCAAGGAAGTCCTGGGTCAAAAGCTTGAAAATCATTTCCATGCGATAGTAGCCCCCCACCTGCATCTGTTCATGGGGGGTTGCTGTTTTGTCGGCATATTTGACTTTCAGGGTTTCCCAATCCGCCCGGTTCTGCTCAGTGGCATCATGGATAAATGCATCCATCTGTTCAGGGGTCAGGGAAGCGGTTTTAACAATGGACCTGTTGGCATTATATTGATCCCAGTCATGGGTGAGGATTTCAAGATCATAGTCGGCAATATCTTCTCTAACGGCAGTCCCGGGAAAAGGAGACAAGAAATGAAAGGCCGATTCGATCCCAAGTTCTTTTTGCAGTTCCAAGGAATCCTTCAGGGTGTCTTGGGTCTCTCCGGGAAGTCCGACCATAAAAGAGGCATGACCCCTGATTCCAGCTTCTTGGCAGGCGATGGCCGCTTTTTTGGCCTGGGCAATGGTGATCCCCTTTTTGACCCGCTTGAGCATCTCGGGGTTGCCCGATTCAATACCGAAACTAACCGAATGGCACCCCGCACTTTTCATCAGCTTCAGGGTCTGGGTGTCAATGGTATTCACCCTTGAAAAAGCACTCCAGGAAACATTTAATTTTCGTTTCACAAGTTCATTGCACAACTGCGTCACCCGGCGTTTGCTGGCTGTGAACAGATCATCGGCAATGTTGATGACAGAGATACCAAGAGAAATGATCTCCTCAATTTCATCGGCAATATGGCCGGCAGAACGAAAGCGGACCTTTTGGCCCACCATGCGGCGCCCCAGGCAAAAGATGCAATGGTTGGGGCATCCCCTGCTGGTAATGATGCTGACAGGATATCCCAGGGCCTGGTACCGGGACATGGGCAGCAGGTGCCGGGCCGGCAGGGGCAGTGCATCCAGATCCTGTATAAAAGGACGGTGGGCCGTTGTTATAATCTGCCCATGGTCTTTAAAAACAATTCCCGGAATGGTATGCCATTTTTCCGGGGTGTGAATTACCGCCAGCAGTTCTGTAACCGTGGCTTCACCCTCACCCTTGACAATAATATCGATTCCCGGAAAAAGGGACAGGGTATTTTCAGCGTCAAAGGAAACATGGGGGCCTCCCATGAGGGTGATGATCTGTGGGAATGTTTGCTTTACTGTGCGAAGGATACCGGCGGCCCGTTTAAAATTCATGGTAACCGAATTGGTGCCCACAATATCCGGATCAAAGGCTTTCAGCTCTTGTTTGAGTTTTGTTTCAGAATATCCCCGAACAATGTAGTCAAGGATCGTCACCTGGGCGCCGGCAGCTTCACAGACAGCAGCAATATAGGTCAATCCCAAGGGCGGAGACGGAACCTCTTCCAAGGGGTAAGGCGGGGCAATCAGGGCTATTTTCATTCAGAATTTCCTTTGGTTACAAGACAGAACAGCATCACAATTTTCCCATGGTACAATACACTCCTAGGATTTGTTTTTCAAGCAGGACACAAATCCCCTCCTGGGCATCTATGCAATAAAAGAAATATAACTCACACCTGAAATCTGGATATGGCGGATGTCACGGACAATCTTAGACAGCAGGAATATCCCCAGATTCTGGAGGGTTTCTTCACTGGCTGTCATCAGATTCTTCGGCAAAACCAGGTTAACAACATCGGATACAGATCTGCCGATAATCGCTTCGGTAAACAGGCCATGTTCACTTCTGACAATTTTAAACAGCACGGTGTGGCCCTTTTCCTCAAGGCCGGAAATCAAATACATAAATGTCTCTTCGCAGGCCAGCTCCATTCGTTTGATTTCCGATTCAGTCAACTTGAGCTGGACACCGGCACGGCTCAATGCCTTCATAAGATCCGGCAATGCAAGGGGTATCGCATCAATGGAAAAGGATGCCTTTTGTCTGGGTGCCAGACGAATAAGGGCGCTTAGGGTAAAGGCGGTAAACCCTCCCATGGTCACGCCGTTTTTTAAAAGAGGCGCCAGGGAAAGCGGCATCAGTTCAGGAAAAAACATCTCAGATTGGGCAATCATTCCCACGGTAATGGATACACCCATCATCAAACCGGTCTGATTGTTGAGTCCTGATTTTATGACCAAACCGATGCCGGAATAAAGCAACATGGCGGCAATGGCAATGAGCATCCCCCCAACCACTGGTGGAGGCATATCCAGGATAATCGCTCCTGCCTTTGGGATAAAGGCCAGCGCCCCAAGGAAAATGGCACCGCAAACCCCCACTGCCCTTGAGGCCACACCGGTCATCTCAATCAGGGGGATATTATCACAATAGGTTGAGATAGGTGCTCCGCCTCCCAGACCGGATAAAAGTTTGCCAAGCCCGTCGCAATAAAGCCCGGATTGAATAAGGTCATAGAATATTTTTTTATCACGCCTGGAGACGGTCTGCACCAGCATGATATTACCGGTTCCTTCTATACTGCCGGCCAGGGTTGCCATGCCAAATGCGACAAACAAAGGCAAATATTCAAGTTTTAAATCCAATGCAAGCCCTGGCCAGGCCAGGCTGGGAAAACCAAACAATCGAGATGCATGGAAATGATGGAGGTCAAGCAGGCCAAAAAAACTGGCCGACACATACCCGGCCATAAGTCCAATCAGGGGGGTCCACAGCCGGATGGTCCGGTTACCAAAAATCATCAGGGCCAAAAGGGATCCCATGGTAATGACCCCCACAATATAATTTTCAACCGAACCAAACCCCAAGCCCTGGACATCTCCGCCGTGCCACAAATCCAGCCCGATGGGAACCAGGTTCACCGCAACCAGGACAATCACAACCCCGCCCACGGCAGGTGTTACAATATGCCGAAAATATTTAAAAAAATACGAGAACAGCCATACAACCGGCACGGATAAAACCGTCATGGTTGCCACCAATGCCAGCCCCCCCATTTTTGCCGCATCAAGGGAACAGGACAAAAATGCACTGTAGGACCCCATGAACAGAATAAATCCCGTTCCCAGTCGGCCGAATTTAACCACCTGGATCAGGGTGCACAGGGCGCTGACCAAAATGGTGACAAAACAGGAAAACCGGATCTGTTCAGGTGTGGCATTGGTAATTTTTCCCAGAACGTTGGGAATAAATACAACCGCATCAAAGATAAGGGCCACATGGGTCACTGCCAAAAGGATTGTCGTGCCAATGGAGGGCCGTTCATTTTCTGCATAAAGAATTTGATCTGGTTTTTCAAGAATACTTGTCATGTTTCAACCGTGCGATTCGCGTTAAATATAAAGAGATAATAATTAGACTAATTTTTTTACAAACGCAATCACAATATCCCCAAGCCCAAAGAGAAAGATCCTCCTGCCTGACAGCTCCAAAAAATCCTGTTAAGCAGGAACAAATCCTGCTCGACAGGATTTTTATGGGGTTGTTTAACCCTCGCCCAACACCTTTTTTTTTGTATCTACCTGTTATTAAAGACTTCTTTTTTTCTTCTTCGATTATGGCACGCTCATTGCTTTTTATCCCAATGAAAAAGTAAAAACCAATGATAAAAAAAGGGAGTTTACATGACGTCCATTGAGATGAATAAAAGAACCACCTTGCAAAAAACAGGACTTTTTCTGGGACCTGTTCTGTTTTTCATTGTTCTGATGCTGGATTTGGATCCGGCCAATCCCATGGTTATCCGGATGGCGGCGGTGGCGGCTCTCATGGCAATCATGTGGGTAACCGAAGCCATCCCCCTGGCCGCCACCTCCCTGATTCCCATTGTCCTTTTCCCCCTCTTGGGAATCATGAAGGGCAAGGCTGCAGCCAGTGTCTATTTTAACTCCACCATCTTTTTGTTCATGGGTGGGTTTCTCATTGCCCTGGCCATGGAACGCTGGAACCTGCACAAACGGATTGCCCTGTTTACGGTAAAGACCATTGGCGGCGGACCCTCCCGGCTGGTATTCGGGTTCATGACAGCTTCGGCTTTTTTATCCATGTGGATATCCAATACCGCCACAGCCGTGATGATGTTGCCCATCGGGATGTCCATTATCCTGAAAATGGAAGAACAGTTTAATGAACGAGACACCCATAGTTTTTCCCTCTGCCTGCTGTTGGGAATTGCCTATGCCGCCTCCATGGGCGGGGCAGCCACCCTGGTGGGAACCCCTCCCAACCTGGTGCTTGTCCGGGTCTTTGAACAGACCTTTCCCACGGCAGCGTCTATTTCATTTGGGATGTGGATGATGATGGCCCTTCCCCTGACCATCGTGATGATGCTTATCATCTGGTTTCTGCTCACCAAGGTCTTTTTCAAAATACCTGCCCATATAACCGTGGATCATTCCATTGTGGACCAGGAATACAAAGATCTGGGGCACCTATCCCCGGAAGAAAAACGGGTCCTGGTTGTCTTTTTTGCCACTGCAGTGCTCTGGATTTTCAGAAAAAATTTGAACCTGGGGTTCATGGTGATACCGGGCTGGGCCGAACTGATTCCTTTTCCAAGACTAATTGACGATGGCACCGTGGCCATGGCCATGGCCCTGATTTTATTTTTTCTTCCCACAAAAAGTAAGGATGCCGACACCGCCACCATACTGGATGGAACGGTTTTTTCAAAACTGCCCTGGGATATTATCCTGCTGTTTGGAGGCGGTTTTGCCCTGGCAAAAGGATTTCAGGCCTCGGGGTTATCTGCGTTCATCGGATCAAAATTGGGAATGCTGGAAGGGACCAACAATATTTTCATGATTTCCGGTATCTGCACCACCCTGACCTTTTTGACGGAACTCACCTCCAATACCGCCACCACCCAGATGATTCTGCCCATCCTGTCCTCCATTGCCGTGGCCATAAAAACCAATCCCCTCATGCTGTTGATACCGGCAACCCTTTCGGCATCCTGTGCTTTTATGATGCCCGTGGCAACCCCCCCCAACGCCATTATTTTCGGCAGCGGCCGGATCAAAATCTTTGAAATGGTAAAGGCCGGAATTTATATCAATATTATCGGGGTTGTTATGATCACAGGGATTTTTCTGGTCCTTGGAACTTTTGTTTTCTCAATTGATCCCACCGTGATTCCTGACTGGGCCCTGCTTGCCAAAGGATAACTATTTACGCCGGTCCTGAGAAAAAGGGAGCCCCTGGACACGCCCCGTCCCGGGGCGACCTTTTTCCCATACAAAACCCGCTGGGTTAACCCTTCTTTCCGGTTGACACCCCATGGGTTTTGAGGATGGCGTAAAGCCTGGACCGGGATAACCCCGAAATCCCGCAGGCTTCTTTCAGCGAAGAGACCTGGTTCATCAAATCCACAAGATATTGTCGCTCACACGCCAGGGTCACCTCCTCTCTGAAATCGGAAAGCGGCGGCATTTTGTCCCTTGAATATTCCCAGGGCATCCCTTTCGTGTGACCTTTTGTTTGACTTGATCCCAGCAAATTTGATTTCACCACATGGAGCCGCAGCGGTTTGGGTAGATGATTTGGAAAAACAGTGGGCTCATTTAAGGCGGCAACAACGACATGTTCCATTGTATTGGAAAGTTCCCGGACATTGCCGGGCCAGGAATACCCGGTCAGCACATCAAAGAAATCAGAGGAAACCCCCTTGCTGTCCAGCATTTGTTTGTCACAAAAAAAGTCCAGATAATATCGAGCCAGATCTTTAATATCCCCCTCGCGTTCACAAAGCCTTGGCAGTTCAATGTGCAAGGAACGGATCCGGAACAAAAGGTCTTTTCGAAAACTGCCCTTCTCTGCCATTTCGTCCAGATTTCTGTTTGTGGCGGCAATGAGCCTGAAATCACTCGTTATTTCTTTTCCCCCGCCCAGGGGCCGAAATTTTCTCTCCTGCAACACCCTTAAAAAAATCTTCTGCAGGGCCGGGGATAATTCTGCAATTTCATCCAGAAAAAGGCTGCTGGCATCGGCCATTTTAATCAGACCGGAACGATTGTCATCGGCACCGGTATACACCCCTTTTTTATGGCCGAAAAGCAAATTTTCCGCCAGATTTTCCGGAAGAGCGGCACAGTCAATTGTCACAAGATCATGGGACTTTCGAGCACTGTTGACATGGATGGCCTCTGCAAACAACTCCTTGCCCGTGCCGGTTTCCCCGGTGATCAGCACGTTGGCATCACAGGCAGCCGCCTTTGCCACAAGATCCAGGGATCGTTTCATTTTCAGGCTGTTGCCGATGATGGATTCGCGCTTCAAATATTTAATCCGGGCGGTATCCAGACTTTTTTTTTGCTCAGCCCGGTATTGAAGCACCCGGGTGATGGTCAGAGATATTTTTTGGGTGGAATCTGTTTTTTCAACATAGTCCCAGGCGCCGTTCAGAATGGCAAGTTCCGCCCCCTTTGCATCCCCTGCCCCGGTGATAATAATCACCTCGGGAGAGCCAGTACTTTCTTTTAAAACAGGAAGGATATCAAGGCCATTGCCATCGGGCAGTCCCACATCCAGTAAAATAAGGTCAAATTCAATTTCAGAAACAATTTTCAAGGCCTGTACAATGGTGGGCGCCTCAAAAAAGTCATGCCCCAAACGATTTACAACCCGTTTGATGGCATAGCAAAAAATATCGTCATCATCAATTGCCAGTATTTTAAACATGATTTATATCCAATTTTTTTAAACGTTTTTTTCTGTCTTTTTTTTGGCATCCAGGACGTTTCTAATCACCACGCTCATGGGTTTTATCTCAAAGGGTTTTGAAACTGTTTCATCAATCAGACCCTCCAGGTCGTATTCATAGTCCAGATAGGTATCATCTTTTTTATTAAAGAAACCGCTGCACATAATAATGGGAACCTCCTTTGATATCCCACGGATATCATGGGCAAGGGCAACCCCTGTTTTACCGGGCATTATCCTGTCTGTGATAACAAGGTCAAACCTTTCGGGATCTCGCTTAAAAAGCACCAGCGCTTCCTCGGCTTTGGTGCTGGATTCCACCTGGTATCCCAGCCGACGGAGCATTTTCACACCTGAATAAATCATGCTTTCATCGTCATCCACAAAAAGGATAGTTTCATTTCCTTTTTGCACAAAGGGGGCAATCTTGTCTGCTTCTTCCAACAGATCGGCATCTTCCATGCAGGGGAAAAAAACATGGAAGCAGCTCCCCTTTGCAAGTTCACTTTCAGCCGAGATCAATCCCTTGTGCCGTTTTATGATCACATCGCTCATGGCGAGTCCCAACCCTGTTCCCCCGGTGTTCATATGGGTGGTATAAAAGGGATCAAACATTCTTTCAAGTACGTGATCTTCCATCCCGCATCCAGTATCACAAATCGAAAGACAAAGGTAAGCGCCCTTTGCAAGAGCCCTGATTGCCGGAACATCATCAAATGTTGAATCCACCCGTTTGAGGGAAATGGTAAGCACACCGTCCTGGCCGCTCATGGCATTTTCGGCATTTAATATTAGATTCATGATCACCTGGTGAATCTGGGTGGGATCTGCCGGGATAAAATCAAGCTTTGATGCAATGGAAAGTTTTATCTGGATCCCGGCCGGCTTAAAGGATTTAAACAAGTCCAGGCATTCGAGTATGATTCTGTGAAGCTTCACCGGTTCTCGTTTTGTATTTCGGCTTCTGCTGTATTCAAGGATCTGCTTGACCAGTTTTTTTCCCCGTATGGCCGCTTTCAGAATATGTTTGAGATCTTCATGGGCCGGGTTATCCTCTTCAACATCTTCAATGGCCATTTCACTACAGGTGGTGATGGCCCCGAGAATATTGTTAAAATCATGGGCAATCCCGCCGGCAAAGGTGCCAATGGCTTCCATTTTTCTCACCTTTTGAAGTCTGATTTCAAGGTCTTTTTGTCTTTGTTGGGCAGCATGGGTCATCTTAAGGATGGGAGAAACAGAAAATTTTGCAAACAGCCAGGCAATAATAAAAACCGTGAGAACCACAGAGGCAAATACCAGGTACATGAATTTCTGAAATTTATACAGTTCCTTATAAGCCTCGTTCTTTTCCTGCTCCAGAATCAAGCGCCAGCCCAGTTGGTTCTTTTCAAGAAAGCCTATTTTTTGGCGGTGGCTTTTGTCTGTAAATTCCTGAAACCCCGGGGATCCGTTTTTACTCAGTTGAAGAATGGGGTGGGATCCCAAATTCTTTTCTTCCTGCACATATTTTTTTTCCGGGTGGGCAAGAATTTTATTTTTTTCATCCAGAAGAAATGCAAACCCCGTGTTTCCACTCCGCCAGGTGGCAACGGAATTGGAAATGGCATCAATGGTCATGGCAGCGGCAAGCACCCCTGCAAATTTTCCATTTTGAACGATGGGAACTGCCAGGACAAGGGCGGGTTTTTGGGAGGTTTTTCCCATGAGGGTCTGCCAGGCAAGGATTTTTCCTTGTTTTAGATCTGAGAAATAGCGTCTGTCAGAATAATCTTTTAAGGCAGCGTTGTCGCTCCTGGCCAGGTTCATTCCCTGTTTATCCAGGGTAAAGACCAGATAAATCCAGGGATATTCCGTCCTTAACCCCTGCAATATCTGTGTTTGTCCCGAAGCCCCCATGGCGGTTATGGCGGATTGTTTTGATGCGGTTTTCAATGCCCGGACATTTTTATCCAGCCATTCATCCATATGATTCAACAGAGAATGGGTGGTTTGTGTCATTAGAATTTGGGCATCCTGCTGAATTCGATGGGTAATTTCCGAATAAATGGAAAAAAAAAGCAGACTCAGGGAGGCAAGACTTGCGATCAGCATCAGTATCAATAATTTGGGATAAAGCCCCAGATCGGATTTCAGTATTTTTTTTTCACTCATTTTCAGATTCTAATTGTCCTTCCCCGGTTTCTTCTGATATAAAAATAGGGCGTTGCTGTTTTTGAGCAACCCTAAATGATACTATAAATACATCACCCTAATTATAATAACACACTAGACCAAAAAGAAGAAATACCATGAAAATATTTCAATATCCTTCAGACCCGGCAGAAAAAAGAGTCAAAGAGACCATTGAAAGGGGGTTGGGATTTTCCCCTTCTGATTATGCGAATGTCCAAGGTTACATCGATGATGTAAAAAAAAGGGGTGACCAGGCCCTGGTGGAATATACCAACCGATTTGATTCAAAAGAGGTCACCCTGGATTCCCTGAAAGTAACGGCAAAAGAATTTGACCAGGCCATGGATTCCATTGATCCAACCTTCTTAAAAAGCCTGGACCGGTCTGTAAACCAGGTCACAAAGTTTCATCTAAAGCAAAAAGAAAAATCCTGGATCGACACCCCCAGAAACGGAGTGATGGTGGGCCAGCTGGTTAAACCCGTGGAAGCTGCCGGGGTCTATGTTCCCGGTGCCCAGGGTGGCAAAACCCCCCTGGTCTCCTCGGTACTCATGGGGGGAATTCCTGCAAAAGTGGCAGGAGTTGAATCCATAACGCTCATGACCCCGCCCATGGAAAACGGTCGGATTAACCCCCATATCCTTGCTGCAGCCCAACGAGTAGGGATCTCTTCTGTATTCAAGGCCGGAAGTGCCTGGGCCATTGCCGCTCTGGCCCATGGGACACAACAGGTCCCCCGGGTGGATGTGATTGTGGGACCGGGAAATATCTATGTAACCCTGGCCAAGAAGATCGTCTCTGGAACCGTGGGAATTGACATGATCGCAGGCCCCAGCGAAATTTTAATCATTGCAGACAAGGATGCCAACCCGAATTTTATTGCAGCGGACCTGCTCTCCCAGGCTGAACACGATGTCATGGCCTCGGCCATCCTTGTCACCGATTCCCAAGAACTGGCCCAAAAAACCGTTCTGGCCCTTGAACGACAACTGGTCAATCTATCCCGGCAGAATATTGCCAGGGTTTCCATTGAAAATTTCGGGGCCATCATGCTGGTGCCGGACATTAAAACCGGCATTAATCTTTCCAACCGCCTGGCCCCGGAACATTTGGAACTCATTGTCCGAGAGCCCTTTGACTATATTGACCAAATCCGCAATGCCGGCGCCCTTTTTATCGGGTCCTATACCCCGGAGCCCATGGGAGATTATATTGCAGGACCCAACCATGTGCTGCCCACGGCCGGAACGGCAAGGTTTTCATCGGCATTGAGTGTGGAGCACTTCACCAAAAAAACCAGCCTGATCCACTATTCAAAAGAAGCCTTTCACAAGGAGGCCGATGACGTGATCCGCCTGGCCATGACCGAAGGGCTGGATGCCCATGCCAACTCCGTAAAAATCAGGCAATAGGAAATGAGTCAGAGACCTCGGAACCCTGGTAATCCTATAAAAGTTTTTCCAGGGCCTCTTTTAGATTTTGCACGGTAAACGGCTTTGCCAGGGAATCGGCAAAGCCGAAGGCGTTGCAATTTTCCATGGCCAAATCTTTGGAATATCCGGAAGCAACAATGGCCTTTGTTTCAGGATTCAGGGCCATCAATAGTGCCATTGTTTCAATGCCGCCCATTCCCTGTTTGACCTCCAGATCTAAAATGACCACCGCAATTTTCTTTCCGGACAAAAACAGTGACTTGTATTTTTCCACGGCCTCTTCACCATTTTGTGCAAGAACGGGTGTATACCCCAACCGGACGAGTATTTTTTTTGTGATATGCCGGATCATGGGGTCATCATCCATGAACAATACCAGAGGACTCTCTTTAACCCCGGGCCGGACAATCTGGCTTTCAGGCGGTGGAACTCTGATTTTTTCCCGGGAAGGCACTTTTTGAAATACCGGTATTATGATGTCCACCCGGGTTCCCCTGCCAGGGGTAGAGTCAATCAGAATACTTCCCTGGTGGTTTTTCACAATGGACCAGGCAATGGACATGCCAAGACCTATTCCCTTGTTTTTCCCCATGGGTTTAGACGAATAATAGGGTTCAAATACTTTTTCGATATTCTGCGCTTCTATGCCCCGGCCCTGGTCCTGGACACAGATCGATACCATGCCTGGCTTTTCAGGGTGAACCCCGGCAAAAACCTTTACTCGTTTTTTCATGTCCATGGCTTCTGCCGCATTAACAACAATATGCTTTACAGCCTCTTTGAGCTGTTTTGCGTCGGCTTCCATCACCGGGGGAAGGTCATCAATGGTCAGCTGGTATTCAATACCCTCTGTTTGGGCGAGGGATGCCAGGATCTCCTTTAAAAACCCGCTGGTATCAATGTGCGATTTAATGCGGATCCCGCCCTTGGAAAAAACGATAAACTTTGCAGCCAATTCTTTTGCCTGGAGAACCGACGCCTCTGCATCGGCCAGATATTCTAATATCTGATCAGGGGATGCCATCATCTGGGCCAGGTTGATATTTCCCAGAGTGATGGACAAGGTATTATTAAAATCATGGGCAATGCCGCTGGCCAGGGTGCCGATGGCTTCCATTTTTTCAGACCGGATCAGGTTTTTCCGGGCCTGCTTCAACTCATTTTCCGATCGTTTTCTTTCGATGGATATGGCAATCTGTTCGGAAACAAAGCTTAGAATTTCCATATCGGCCCGGGTGAATTGGTTGGAATTTGAATAACTTTGAACCGCCATAACCCCCAACACCTTTTGTTGAAGCATCAGGGGCACCCCCAGCCAGACCTTGGGAAGGCTTCCTCTTACCCGGCCCTGGGCAAATCGTTTCCCCAACGTCTTTTCATCCAGTAAAAGGGACTTTTTTCCCAGAACCACATCTCCGGTCAGGGAAGAATTTTCCTTAAACCCGTGTATCCATCGGGGAACAGATTCATCCTTTTCATCCACCCGGTAGACGAATCGCATTGCATTTTTCTTTTTGTAATAAATGGCAATATAAAAATTGGTCATGTCCAGGAGTGCCGACAGGTGTCGATGGATGGAGCGATAAAATTCCTGAAGGGTCTCGCTGGTATTTTGAGCACTGGCAATATGAAACAAAGCTTTGTTGACCGCTTCTGCCCGAATTTTCTTAAAAACAGTATGTTCCAACCGCTTGACATATTGTTCCAGTTGTTCATAGCTGGGTTTGTCACCCATGGATACCACCTATCAATTTAGGGTTATACCATTTTTTCACACCATATTACTAAAAACAAAAAAATTAAATACTTACTTTCACCGTTTTTTATTCACTTTCCGGTTTATTATAGAAAGGGTTGGATTATATATTGACTAACACGTTGATTTTAATCTATATATAACGTTTGTATTCATTTTTGGTGATAATTTTAAAAGATAAAGATAACGACAATGCAGACCATACGAGGGTTTAGAGATATACTGCCCGAGCACATCTCCCTGTGGCAGAAAGTTGAACGAGAGGCATTTGCCCTGTTTGAATCATTTGGATTCAAGGAGATCAGGATCCCTGTCCTGGAGAAAACGGACCTGTTTGCCAGGAGCATCGGAGAGACCACCGACATCGTTGAAAAAGAGATGTACACCTTTGCCGACAGAAAAGGGGGGCACCTGACCCTGAGGCCCGAGGCCACAGCATCTATTTGCAGATCTTATATCCAGCACAAAATGTATGCCACGGATCCTTTGAGAAAGTTTTATATGACCGGCCCCATGTTCAGGCGGGAAAGACCCCAAAAGGGAAGGTATCGTCAGTTCTACCAGATTGATGCCGAGGTGTTCGGCGTTGAATCCGCCTATATAGATGCTGAACTGATTTTTTTACTCAATGAATTGTTCAAGCGCCTGGGGCTCACTGGCCTCACCGCCCATGTCAACAGCCTGGGATGTCCCGAGTGCCGGCCTTCTTTTCAACGGGCATTGCTGGATTTTCTGGGGGAAAAAAAAGAGGCCCTGTGCGAAAATTGCACCCGGAGAATTCAAAAAAACCCCCTGCGAATTCTTGACTGCAAGGTAGAAACCTGCCAACGAGCACTTCAAGGAGCGCCTGCCACCATTGACCACCTGTGTCCTGCCTGTGATGATCATTTTGCCATTGTGCGAACAACCCTGAAAAAACAAGGGGTTGAGTTTATGGTGGACAAATCCCTTGTCCGGGGACTTGATTATTATACCCGGACAGCCTGGGAAATCAAGACCACCACCTTGGGGGCCCAAAGTGCCGTGGCCGGTGGCGGAAGATATGACGGACTGGTCAAAGAACTGGGAGGCCCTGCTACCCCTGCCATTGGGTTTGCCATCGGATTTGACCGCCTTGTGGAAGTCATGGAGCAACTTGAAATTGCGTCCCCCCCTCCCCCCCTGGACCTGTTCATTATTGCTCTGGGCGATGCCGCCCGGGAACAGGCCTATCACTGGTCCTGCCAATTGAACCAACGAGGGATTCGAACCGAGGTGGATTTTAGGGAAAAAAGCTTAAAAAGCCTTATGAAACGGGCAGACAAACTCAATGCCGCCCATGTGCTCATTGCAGGAGAAAATGAATTGAAGAAAAACCAGCTGATACTGAGAAATATGGAGACCAAAAACCAGACATCTCTCTCCATTGACACCCTGGTACCCGAACTGCTAAAAATTTTAAAATCATAATTATAAAAATAACCAGATTAAGGAAAAAACGTGACAGATTTACTTGGAAATATGAAAAGGACACATACCTGTTCCCAGTTAAGGGATACAGATATCGATAGGCAAGTTGTATTAATGGGCTGGGTACAGCACCGCCGTGACCATGGCGGGGTTGTTTTTGTTGATTTGCGGGACAAGGAGGGCATTACCCAGATCGTATTCAACCCGGTTATTTGCCAAAGCGTCCATGAAAAAGCCCAGGAAATAAGGAACGAGTATGTCCTGGGTATCAAAGGAAAAGTATCACCACGGCCGGGAGACATGCGCAACCCCCATATGGAAACCGGTGCCATTGAAATCCTTGTGGAAGAATTAAAAATTTTTTCCAGGGCCAAAACCCCGGCCTTCCAGATTGATGAACGGGTGGATGCCTCCGAAATTATCCGCCTCCAATACCGGTATCTGGACTTGAGACGTCCCCGGCTCAAAAAAAATATTCTGGATCGGCACAAGGCCACCATGGCCATCAGAAACTATCTGGACAACAAGGGCTTCATTGATATTGAGACCCCCGTCCTGACCAAGAGCACCCCGGAAGGTGCCAGGGATTACCTGGTCCCCTCCCGGGTGAACCAGGGACAATTTTATGCCCTGCCCCAGTCTCCCCAGCTTTTTAAGCAACTGCTCATGGTGGCAGGATTTGATCGATACTACCAGATTGTCAAATGTTTCAGGGATGAAGATCTGCGGGCAGACCGCCAGCCGGAATTCACTCAGATTGACATGGAACTATCCTTTGTCAATGAACACGAAATCATGAAAATTGCCGAAGGACTGATTCAAAGGATCTTTAAGGATGTTGTGGGAGTGGAGCTTGCACCAACCTTCCCCCAGATCACCTATGACGAGGCCATTGACCGATTTGGTCTGGACCGGCCTGACCTAAGGTTCGACCTGGAGCTGTGCAATGTATCGGACCTTGTGAAGGATACCGGGTTTAAGGTGTTTGCCGATGTGGTAAAAAAGGGCGGGCTTGTCAAAGCCATCAACGCCAAGGGATGTGCAAGTTTCAGTCGAAAACAGATTGATGAACTCACCGAATTTGTTTCCGTATACAGAGCCAAAGGACTTGCCTGGATCAAAATAAAGGAAGACCAATGGCAGTCCCCCATTGCCAAATTTTTCACAGACGCTGAAAAAAATGCCCTGGCCCAGCGCCTGGACTTGGCGGTCGGGGATATTGTCTTTTTTGTGGCGGATCAGCCCAAAATCACCAATGAAGCCCTGGGCCAGTTGAGAAATGAATTGGGACGACGCCTGGAACTGATCTGTGATGATGTTTTTGAGTTTACCTGGGTAACCGAGTTTCCCCTGTTTGATTACGATGAAACAGAAAAAAGGTACCAGTCCCTCCATCATCCCTTTACCGCCCCCCTTGAAACCGATATCGACAAACTTTCCACCGCCCCCCTTGAGATCAAATCCCGGGCCTATGACCTGGTGCTCAACGGGATTGAAATCGGCGGCGGCAGTATCCGTATCCATGACACAGATCTCCAGGCGCGAGTGTTGGGGTGTCTGGGCATTGATGAAAAAGAAGCCAAGGAAAAATTTGGATTCCTTCTGGAAGCCCTGGCATCGGGTGCTCCCCCCCACGGCGGAATCGCCTTTGGCTTGGACCGGCTGATGATGATCCTGTGCAAGGAAGATTCCATCCGAAACGTCATTGCATTTCCCAAAACCCAGAAAGCCACCTGTCTATTGACAGAAGCGCCTTCCACGGCGGCACCGGCCCAGCTCCAGGAACTGGCCATCAAGGTGACCAAGATTGAAGAATAGACCAAAAATTTAAAACCATACCAGAACAAAAAAAGTCCGGTCTTGAATAAAGACCGGACTTTTTTTGTTTAAAAATTGCTAATTTTTTAAGATATTTACAGGGCAGTTATGCCCGCTTTCTTCTCACATGAAGGATGGGGGTGTTAAAGACCAAGGCGGAAACATTATCGTCCCGTTTAACCTTTAGTTCCAAAGAATCCTTGTCAATCTCAAAATATTTTGAAATCACATCCACAATATCGTTTTGAAGATCAATCAAGGTGGTGTCATTGACTTCGAGTTTGTCATAAATCAAAGAGAATTGAAGCCTTTTTTTGGCTTCATCTTTGCTTTTCTTATTCTGCCCGGTAAAGCGTTTTAATAATCCTGATAGCATCAACTTCTCCTTATTGTGTTAACCCGAATGTTTTGCTGAGTTTGCGCCACATGCTGGATCTGTCGGTGGGCACTTCAAAGGGCACATCCTCCTCGCCATTGAGACGACGAGCAATCCGTTTGAAGGCCTGACCCGCCTTTGAATCATTCTGGAGCACCAGCGGCGTTCCGGTATTGGAAGAAATCAACACCTTGTCATCCATGGGGACAAGACCTGCAAGTTCAATGGAAAGCACTTCCATCACATCTTCATGGCTGAGCATCTCCCCTCTTTTCACCCGGGCCGGCTCAATCCGGTTGACAATAAGTTTGGGCGTGAGAGACCGGGAATATAAAATCCCGATAACCCGGTCTGCATCCCTGACAGCAGATACATCCGGAGTACATACCACCAGGGCTTCACTGGCGCCGACAATGGAATTTTCAAATCCCCGTTCAATACCGGCGGGAGAATCCATGATCACATAGTCAAATTGTTTGACCAGCTCTTTTGCCACCCGTTCAACCCCGGCTGTGGTCAATACATCTTTGTTATCACTCTGGGACGCGGGGATG
The DNA here is from genome assembly GCA_016743945.1 of Desulfobacteraceae bacterium. Classification (GTDB taxonomy): domain Bacteria; phylum Desulfobacterota; class Desulfobacteria; order Desulfobacterales; family Desulfobacteraceae; genus NBML01. Next base: position 151,581 of record JADGFI010000005.1, on the reverse strand, counting down.
AGGAAAAGATTGTCAATTCTTCTGTCCCGGATGGCTGCCTGCTCTATTTTACACCGGCCGAGTACCACATCCACAATGTTGAACACGATCCGGTTTTCCAGGCCCATAACAACATCGAGGTTTCTCAGGCCAATGTCCATATCCACAATGGCCACACGATTTCCTTCAAGGGCAAGGGCAGCACCAATGGAAGAAGTGGCAGTTGTCTTACCAACCCCTCCTTTTCCCGATGTTACGACAATGATTTTACCTTCCAATTCACACCTCAATTTTAAAAATTTTTATGTTTAAATGGCTTCCGGCCAGGGCATTCGCCGGAACGGGCTTGCCTTCATATAGTCTCGTACAATAATTTTATTTTTTTCCACCGAGGCAAATTCCGGGCTGCTGCCGACTCCATCTTCACTACCCGAGGCTGAGATAGAACCAATTTTCACATGACTTGGGTTAAACCCAAGGGCAAAAACAATGGCATCTTCCTTGTCTGGAAACCCTGCATGCACCTTGCCGGAAAGCTTACCCAGCACAATCACATCCCCCCCAGCAATAAGTTCTGCCCCCGGGTTCACATCCCCGGTAATCACCAAATGTTTTTTAGCATTGATTTTCTGGCCCGACCGAACCCGGCCCCTGAGCATCAGGACATCAGAGCGATGTTGATTCCATTCCTTTGACAGGTCCCGCTGACGGATTCTTTCTGTGGGAACCGATCTTTTTATGGGAGATGTGGAGACAATACCCAGTTCAAAATGTTTCGTTAAATAAAGTTTAATCCGCTGGACAAGGTCTTCATGCCCTTTGGCATCCCCCACATCCAGAACCACATCTGCATTCACGGCCAAATGCTTGAGTTTTTTAAGCAGTTTTTCAATTTCTGAAATCAGGACCTCTTCAGAATGGGAGGGGTCCAGAGTAATCCAGAATCCCTTGCCAAACCCTTTTAACTTCACCGGTGCCGCAGTTTCAAAATTAATCATGGGGGATACTTAACAAATTGTTTTGTTTATCATTAAAAGAATCATCAGGGACGTTATAAAAAATCGGGGAAACAGTGTCAAGGATTGAATCTTTTGACGGTGGGTCTGTATCGCCTGTAATAGTACCACAGGCGATACTATAATTCAAGGACCTCCCGTATCTTATGGGAAAAATCAATCACGGAATAGGGCTTTAAAATATATCCCTTGCATCCGTTTCTGAGCATTTCCTGGGCTTTTTCATCAATGGAATACCCGGTTGAAAGCAGCACCTTGATATGGGGATTTTGTTTTTTCAATTCCAAAAACGTCTCAAGCCCATTCATTTCGGGCATGATCATATCTAAGATAACCAGGTTGATCTCATCTTTTTTTGCAGCATAGATCTCCAGGGCTTTTTTACCCGAGTCTGCTGTGATCACGCTATATCCCAATGCCTTACAAATTTCTCTTCCAACGGTGAGTATTCGCTGCTCATCATCCACCAGCAGAACCGCTTCATTCCCCAGCACCAAGCGCTCATCCGCCGATGGCAAATCGGCATTTTCAATGGGTTCTGCCAGGGGAAGGATAATGGAAAAAGCCGACCCCACATCAACGGAGCTCCAGACATCAATCACCCCATTGTGATTCTGGACAATTTCCCGTGCAAAGGTAAGACCCAACCCCTTTTTCTCCGGATAATTCAGATGATTTGCCGAATAGAAAGGTTTAAAAATCTTTTCCAGGGTCTCGCAATTCATGCCCATGCCTGTGTCGGTCAGGGTTATCTTAACAAAAAAACCCGTATCAAGCCCATAGGCCTCGGCCGTGCCATTCAAAATGGCCGCAGCTTCCGTGACCACGGAAAGCGTCCCTCCTTCGGGCATGGCAAGAAGGGCATTGTCCACAATGGCCCCAATCACCTGGTTAATTTTATCAGAATCGGCATTAATTACCAGGGACTTGGTATCCAGATCCACATCCAGCACCACACGTTTTCCCTTGAGATCAAGGTTTTCCATTGCCCTGCGAACCAGACGGTTCACATCAATGGAACTTGTATAATAGGCATCCACCTTGGCAAAGCCGAGAAGCTGGTTGGCAATTTCCGACCCCTTGTCAATACAGTCTATAATTTCTGTGATATGCCCGAAAAGCGGGTCAGACGGCTTAATGCTGTTCATCATCAAAGAGGCATGGCCTTTGATGGCGGCCAAAAGATTATTAAAATCATGAGCGATACCACCGGCAAGGGCCTCTACCGCATCTGGTGATTCATTATTTAATTGTATATATTCCATTTACCGCACCTAAATTTAACCAATTTATACGACCATTTATTCATTGGTTCTTGTTATAGTTCAAAACGGCCTTGTGTTGCAATCGGGGAAACCCTTAGTTTTTGCATAAAAAACAGTTTTTTTTACTCCAGGGCGATAATCCCTTCTTTAATGGCAAATTTTGTCAGTCCGGCAACATTGAAAATATTTAATTTCTTCATAATATTTCTGCGGTGGGTTTCAATCGTCTTAATGCTAACCCCCAGCTTTTGGGCAATATCCCGGGTTTTTTCCCCTTCAGCAATCAGTTGGAGGATCTCCCGCTCTTTTTTGGATATTTTATTAAATTGCGGAATCTTATCACTGCTGGAAAAAGCATGCCCATCACTGTCTACATACATTCTTGCAATGGAAGGCGTCAGATAAAAATTCCCTTTAAGCACGTCTCGAATCGCATCATACAATTCACTAAAGGCAGATTCTTTTAAAATATACCCCGAAGCACCGGCTGCAAACATTTTATCAATAATGGTTTTGCTCGAATGCATGGACAGGGCAATAATTTTTGTAAAGGGAACCTCCTTCTTGATCCTGGCAGTCGCCTCCACGCCATTAAGATCCGGCATGGAAATATCCATCAGCATGACATCCGGTTTCAGGGTAATGGCTTTTTCCACGGCTTCCCGGCCATTCTGGGCAATATCCAGTACACAGATGCCCTTTTTTTCCAACAGGCTTTTTAACCCTTCCCTGATAATGGCATGATCATCTGCTATGATGACTTTAATTTCCATATTCTCCCAATACTTAATTGATTTATGGGAGTCTATCCCGAAGACAGCTGAAAATCAAATATTAATTTGATTTTTTTATTGACAAGCCCGGCATTCTCTTTATAATATGATTTCATCATGATGTTCTTATACACAGAAACAAACAGAGTCAAAGAATCCGGCATGGCCGACACAACAACCCCTTTTCCGTGGGTTGGTCCTGGGTTGACCTGGCGTTGGTGGCATGGTGCCTGCGGCGTTGATTCTTGACATGAATATCTAAAAGACAAGGAACCCAAGGCTGCAGAGAAAAAAGGCAGCCTTTTTTATTTACGGGTTGCCCCAAATCTCCCGCCTTTTTTATTGCCCATTGAATTGAATACTGATAAAACCCTTTATTGAATATTGGAGGTAAAAAATGCTAGTCGTATTGGAAAAAGGAACAACCGAAGAAGGCGTCCAGGCAATTGTCCGAATTATTGAGAAACGAGGATACACAGCCCGGCCCATACCCGGAGGTGACAGGGTTTCCATCGGCATCCTGCATAATAAAGGATCCGTTGATGCAGCCCATTTTCTGGGGCTCGACGGTGTAAAGGAGGTCATTCCGGTGACAAAACCATATAAGCTTGTCAGCCGGGAATTTCAGCGGGAAAATACCCAGGTAAAAATTGGTGATGCTGTTTTCGGCGATGGCACCATGCCCGTGATTGCCGGCCCCTGTGCGGTTGAAAGTCTCGAACAGGTCTTGTCCATTGCAAGGTCTGTAAAAAAAGCAGGTGCCCTACTTTTCAGGGGAGGGGCATTCAAGCCCAGAACATCTCCCTATTCCTTCCAGGGACTGGGCGAACAGGGCCTGAAGTTCCTATCAACGGTCAGGGAAGAAACAGGCCTGCCCGTTGTGACCGAAGTCATGGATGTTGAAAATTTTGACCTTGTGGAAGCCTATGTGGACGTCATCCAGATCGGCACCCGAAACATGCAGAACTTTTCCCTGCTCCGGCGTGCGGGAAGATCCAAACGTCCCGTGATCTTAAAACGGGGAATGTCGGCCATGCTCCAGGAATGGCTCATGGCAGCAGAATATATCATGGAAGAGGGAAATTCAAATGTCATCCTCTGTGAAAGAGGGATCAGAACCTTTGTGCGTCACAGCCGAAACACCCTGGATCTATCTGTGGTGCCGGCGGCAAAAAAAGAAAGCCATCTGCCGATTATTGTGGATCCCAGCCATGCGGCCGGTGTCCGGGACCAGGTGATTCCCCTGGCCTATGCCTCGGCAGCCCTGGGCGCAGATGGACAAATGATTGAAGTTCATAACAAGCCTGAAGAAGCCTTAAGTGACGGCGCACAATCCCTTTATCCGGATCAGTTCACAGCGGTTATGAAAAAAATGAATGCCATTCGCTCAATTATCGCAACCGCCAATGGAAATAACGAATGAAAACATTTCAGGTAAAAGGACAACAAGGAAGTTCTTCCATACATGTGGGAGAACACCTTTCAAATACCGGTACCTATCTTCCCGTGGGTGTCACCCCCATCATTATCACGGATGAGAATATTAAAGCACTGTATGGAGAAAAGTTTCCCAAGGGCCCTGTTCTCACCATCGGTACCGGTGAAAATATCAAGACCCTTGCCACCGTGGAAGAGCTTCTGGAAAAATTGATCGCACTCTCCTGTGACAGGGGAAGCTTTATCCTGGGGATAGGGGGAGGAATTGTCACGGATATTGTCGGCTTTGTTGCCTCCATTTTTTTGCGGGGGGTACGATTTGGTTTTGTCTCCACCTCCCTTCTCGCCCAAGTGGATGCCAGCGTGGGCGGAAAAAACGGGGTCAATCTTTCTGCTTTTAAAAACATGGTGGGTGTTTTTAACCAACCTGAATTTGTCATCTGCGATATTGATATGCTGGAAACCCTACCCAAAACGGAAATTTCCAATGGGTTGGCCGAAATTGTCAAACACGGCCTGATCTACGATGCCGCCCTGCTGTCATTTATTGAAGATAACCTTCAAAAAGCCTTGAACCTGGACCAAGACACTATTTTCCGGCTGGTGGCAGATTCCGTTGCCATCAAATCCCGGGTGGTTCAGCTGGATGAACGAGAAGCAGGAGAGCGGCGCAAACTCAATTTTGGTCACACCATCGGCCATGGCATTGAAAAGTTAGATCAAGAAAAGCTGCATCAGCAAAAACCAGGCCACACCGGCCATGGCCGGGCCGTGTCCCTGGGCATGGTGGCCGCCGCCATGTTTTCCAAAAAAAAAGGCATGATTGCCCAGACGGATGTGGACCGAATAACCACCCTTTTAAAAAGCCTGAACCTTCCGGTGGAACTGGATTACAAGGCAGACCAAATCATAGAAACAGCCTCCAGGGACAAGAAAAAACAGGGCAACAACCTCTATTTTGTCTTTCTTGAAGCGCTGGGAACGGCACGGGTGGAAAAGATCCGCTATGCTGAAATGAATGAGTTTATCCGTTCTGTGTTTACTTAATACGGTGAACTGTCAGCCGGTATAGCCCTTATCGGAAATTTTAAGTCCATTTAATTTATATAAACTGACCCCTTTATCAACCCACTACCATATTTAATCCGAGGGCTTTCTTTCCATAAAGGCCTATCCTCTTTTATTCGTATACCTTTTACATTTGGGTTACATGTAAGCATATATTGAAACGCATTAAATACAGATTGTTTTTTTTCTCCGTTGCCATTTTTTAGAAACCCGTCACAAATGCATTTTACAAAAGGCCATACGGTATGTTCAGAATTGTTTTCTATTTTGCTTCGTTGAAAAGCGATCTCTATTTCATTTGTTTCGCTAATAATCACCGTGTGATCAAGTTTCATAGCCATATTTGTGAATTGTCCTGAAAAACATTGATTCAAAATTATGACAATTTGTTTTCCTTTGATTTCTTCCAATTTCTTCTGAAATTCAAGATAACTCAGCGAACCATCTGGAAAAAGCATTACCGCAGCAGTTCCAAGAATTTTTATATTATCTGTTTCTGGTACACGCTCATCGTTTGATAATATTCCATATTTTTCAAAAATCAATTCAACTATGCCATGGCCTGAACGAAATATTATTAATGTATCATTTGAATCAATATTTTTTTTAAAATAGTTGAGCTCGTTCATGACACTTGTTTTTGTTGCATCCCCTTCAACAATGGGATGGTCTTGAGTCCTGCCCCCAGAGAATAATATTTTGACATCTTTATCATCATAACTTAATTTTTCTAAAGTGTTGGCAAAGTATTTAATATTTTTATAATAAGATTCACAGGCATCATGCTGTGTTGTTCCTCCACCAATCAGCAGAGCATACTTTTTGGTTTCATTATATTCCATGACCTCTCGAGCATTGGCATTCAACTGTTTTACTGCTTTGGAAGTGCCATAAAAAGTTCTACTAAGGACAAAGACAGTACTGAATAAAAATAGAATTGAAATAATCAAATTTTTTCCCATAAATTTTCTCCCAATCGGATTTGGGATTATCTATTGATTGAAAATACTGAGATTGAAAATCTATGGTAATTATAAAATTCAATTTTTAGCAATTTTAGCCCATTTGAGAATAACTAATTCTTATCTGATGAATGTAAATTCGGCTGAAAAATTAAGAGTACAAGGCTGGATATTATAGATGATGATGCTGATCAAAAGAATAACATACTACATAATGTTAGGTCAAATTTATTTATTTTTTGGGAGTGATTTTCAACTATATTGTAAAAAATATAATCAAATTAATCAAAATTTAAATGCGATCACCCGGTATCTCAACAGTCATCAAAAAAATCCCAATCTCCTTGTTTTTATTGACATCTTCCGACTATCTGATAGAAATGACTGAAATAATTGAATCTACCATCAACCAAAAAGGCAAATCACCATGACGCTTTCCGAAAAATCAATGGACTTCAAAAAAGGGCTGAGACTCATCATAGGGACTGTTCTCCTGGCAGGATTATTCTTCCCCGCCTGTGCCAATCAATCGGTTCAGGTTTCTCCGGTCACTGCGGTTCCCACGGGCCAACATCAGGTGGGTAAATTTACCTGGTTTGATCTTTTTACCGATGATATGGAAGCCGCCAGCCAATTTTATCAAGCCTTGTTTGGCTGGTCCTTTGAATCTGCCGATGGTTACACTCAAAAGGTTCGGACCATTTTTTCAGACAAGGTCCCCATTGCCACGGCAGTTTTAAACACCCCTGAGAATAAAAAGATCAAAGAATCCAGATGGCTGGGATATATATCAGTGGAAGATGTGGACCAGGTATCAAAGACCCTGGAAGAAAACCAGGGCACCGTTTATGTTCCGCCCAGGAACCTTCCAGACCGGGGACGGGTTGCCGTGGCCATAGACCCGGAAGGCGCAATCTTTGGCCTGCTGACCTCTTCCCATGGTGACCCTTTGGACACCGGCATTATAGAAAACCAATGGATGGGCAGTGAATTATGGACAACCAATGTAACCTCTGCCCTTGGGTTTTACAGCAAAATTGCCGGGTATGAGCACCGTCGGGTGGGGATTGGAACCAAATCAGAATACCTGCTCCTGGTAAAAGACAGCACCCCCCGGGCTGGTGTTGTTACCATTCAGTGGGAGAACATCAAGCCGGCCTGGCTTCCCTATATTGCCGTTTCCGATGTGGTTGCCACGGCAAAAAAAGCGGAAAAACTGGGGGGAAAAATTCTGGTGAGTCCGGACACAAAAATGCCCAATGGGCTTGTTGCCATCATTGCTGATCCATCCGGAGCCGTCTTTGCCATCCAGGAACTGACCAGTGATAAAGGAGAAAAACAATGAAGCCCTTATTAAAGTTTTTCATTGGACTTTTCATGCTCTACGGCCTGATGCTGGTGATTGGGTGTGGCAACAGCCATGGCGTCAATGTTCACTACGGCGTCCAGTGGAGTTCCGGTTATTATCGATCTAATCATCACCATCACCACCGGCCCCCGGCGGTACGGCCGCCCAGGCCGCCAAAGCCACCGGGTGGCGGCACAAGGCCCCCGGGAGGGGGAAGACCCAGCCAGTTACCGGCTAAAAGAAGATAAACTTCTTTTAAAACCACTATAATTATAGTATATAATTGTCCCTAAAGAATCCTATAAATGTTAACAAATTTATTTGGCTTCAATTGTTTTTTTAATCACCAGACGCGATGACACAGGACAGGAGGGTTGGAAAAGGGTTGATACGATAGGATGAATCCCAATTCTATTTCAAACCAACGACCTGTTACCATTCGCATCTTAGATCATAGGAGAAAAAAGTATGGCAAGTTTAAAAGGAACCCAGACTGAAAAAAATTTATTAACGGCTTTTGCCGGGGAGTCACAGGCCCGTAACCGTTACACCTATTTTGCAAGTGCGGCAAAAAAAGAAGGCTATATCCAGATATCCGAAATTTTTACGGAAACCGCCAGCCAGGAAAAAGAACATGCCAAACGGTTTTTTAAATTTTTGGAAGGCGGAGAAGTTGAGGTCACGGCGACATTCCCCGCCGGAATAATCGGCACCACCCTTGAAAACCTGAAAGCCGCTGCTGCCGGGGAAGAATATGAGTGGACCCAAATGTATCCTGACTTTGCAGCCGTTGCAAAGGAAGAGGGGTTTGACGCCGTTGCCATGATTTTTGAAATGATATCCGTTGCTGAAAAACAGCATGGAAAACGCTATGCAGATCTTGCCGCCAATGTGGAAGCAGGCAGGGTGTTCAAAAAAGAAGGCAGTATAAAATGGCGTTGCCGCAATTGCGGATATGTCCATGAAGGGGAAGAAGCCATTGAGATGTGCCCGGCCTGTGCTCACCCCCAAGCTCATTTTGAGGTGCTGGCGGAAAACTGGTAAGCAAGAAACCCCACAAACATCTGGCTGAAAAAATAATGTGCAGCCCTGGATCTAAAATCACCCGAAAGGAATAGTGTTTGACAAATTCAGGGTGTTTCATTTGGATCCAACAGATTGATTAATTGACAAAAAATAAATATGATCCTATATTTACAGGCAATTTTGTATTTTAACAATTTGTAATCTAACAATTAGGATAATGACCATGGCAGAAAATATTTTAGAGATTGATGACGATGCATTCGAAGAAATTGTTTTAAAATCAGACAAACCCATAATGGTGGATTTCTGGGCTCCCTGGTGCGGACCCTGTAAAGCCATTGGCCCCACTGTTGAAGCCCTTAGCAAAACCTATGGCGACCGTATGGCCTTTGCAAAGGTAAATGTGGATGAGAACCCTTTAAGTCCAAGTAAATACGGCGTCCAGGCCATTCCCACTCTTATTTTCTTTAAAAACGGTGAAATTGCCGAACAGATAACCGGTATGGTTGCCAAAGAAAAACTTGAAGAGACAATCAAAGGGATTTTGTAAGGAGTCGTTACCATGACAGTGGATTATGATCTTGTAATTATCGGCGCTGGCCCTGCCGGCCTGACCGCCGGAATATATGCTGCAAGAGCCAGGATGAAAGTTTTGCTCCTTGAAAAAGCAGTACCCGGTGGCCAGATTCTTGTCACAGACTGGATTGAAAATTATCCAGGATTTCCCGAGGGCATCAGCGGCTATGACCTGGCAGAAAAGATGAGAGTCCAGGCAGAAGACCTTGGGTTGGAAATCCAAACAGCACAGGTCCACTCCCTGAACCTTTCGGCAGATGTAAAGGAAATAGTTCTCAAAGAGAAGACCATCAGGACAAAAAGCCTGATCATTGCATCGGGAGCCTCACCCAAAAAGTTAGGGATTGGTGAAGACAAATACATGGGCAAAGGGATTTCCTTTTGTGCCACCTGCGACGCTCCTTTTTTCAGGGACAAAACAGTTGTGGCCATTGGCGGCGGAGATACCGCAGTACAGGAAGCCATCTTTTTGACCAAATTTGCAAAAAAGGTCTTTCTGGTCCATCGCAGGGATGAACTTCGGGCAGCCAAGATTCTTCAGGAAAGAGCCTTTGCCAACGACAAAATAGAGTTCGTATGGGATTCAGCGGTCACGGGTGTGGACGGTCTTTTCGGTATTGAAAACGTCCATGTTAAAAACCTGAAAACCAACAAAGAAACAACTCTTAAAGCAGACGGCTGTTTTATCTGGGTGGGAATTTTACCCAATACGGAATTTTTAAACGGCGCTGTTAAAACAGATGAATTCGGGTTTATTGTTGCAGATGCAAAAATGCAGACCAGCGTTCCCGGCGTCTATGTGGCTGGAGATGTTCGGGACACCCCCCTTAGGCAGATATCCACAGCCGTAGGAGATGCTGCCATAGCAGCGGTCTGTGCTGAACATTATATCGAGAATTTATAGCAATGAAAAAACTTTTATCTTTGGGAACCTTCGTTTTTTTCGCTTCTGTTTTTTGCATATCTGGCTGCTCCCTTTTTGACGGGGGAAGCCAGATGAATAAAAATGCCGAACAATTGGCTGCAGAAGGTGCATCTGCTTTCATGGATGAAGACTACAAGGATGCGATCAAAGCTTATACAGACCTGAAAGACTGGTATCCCTTCAGTAAATATGCCATTCTGGCCGAGCTCAAGATTGCCGACGCCAATTTTCACCTGGAGCAATATGACGAAGCCATCATGGGCTATCAATCTTTTGAAAAAATGCATCCCAGAAATGATGCGGTTCCCTATGTGATAAACCAAATCGGCCTGTGCTGGTTCAAGCAGATCAACACCATTGACAGGGATGACACCCCGGCTAAAAATGCCCTGGCCCAATTCCAACGGCTTGCCGACCAATACCCGGGAAATGAATATGGCAAGGACACAAAAGAAAATATAAAAAAATGCATGGCTAATATTGTCGACCATGAACTTGCTGTGGCCAATTTTTATTATAAAACAAAAAAATACAAAAGCGCTTTAAAGCGGTATGAATTTATTGTCGAATATTTTCCCGGAAGCGAGCAAAGCAAGTCTGCTCTAAATAAAATCCCGGAATGCACCCGGCTGGCAAATAAAACCGAAGAAAAATGATAATTTATCTTTACTTTTTTTTGGGGTTGGTGTATTAATTTCGGGTTATTATTTTGTTAAAGTGTTTTTCTTTGAGGAGTATAAGATATGTCAAAACAATGTGCTATTTGCGGTAAGAAACCAATGGTCGGCAACAATGTCAGCCATGCCCACAATTTAAACAGAAGAGTATTCAACCCAAACCTCCAGAGAGTCCGTGCCGTTATTAAAGAGGGTTGCGTCAGAAGAATTGATGTATGCACCAATTGTATTAAGGCAGGCAAGGTCACAAAAGCCGCTTAATCACAATTGTTTGGCAGCAGGTAAAATTTATAGAACAAAACTTCAGGTTCGGGTATGCGTCGTATGGATGTCCGAACCTGAAGTTGTTTTGTTTTTGTTGATTTTGCTTAGTTGTTTCTCACGACCCGTTTGACATCCGTCACCTTTTTAACCCGCCGTATTTCCGACATGATTTTACGAAGTTGTGCCGAGCTTTCCACCATAACGGTAAAATAAAACGAGCCGATACCTGCTTCAGAAGTTTCGCTCTGGGCATTTAAAATATTGCATTTGGATTTACTGATCACTGCCGCGATATCGGCCAAAAGCCCATGTCGGTCATCGGTTTTGATACGGATACTGGCAGGATAGGATTCGGTAAAATCCTCACTCCACTGAACCTCTATTTTGCGTTCATTGCTCATCTTCATGACATTGATGCAATTTTTACTATGAATGGTTACCCCCTGACCCTGGGTAATATAACCTGTGATGGGATCTCCCGGCAAGGGATTACAGCATTTGGAAAACCGGACTAGAATATCATGGAGGCCTTTGACAACGATACCGGTATCGGTTTTTCGCTTTGACCTACTGGCAATTTTTTGGAAAAAACTCTCTTTTTCTTCTTTGGGGTCCCGTTCAAGATCCGGCAGGATTTTGTTTAAAATCTGCAGGGGCGTCAGCTTACCAAAGCCCACATGGGCGATGAGATCATCCACGGTTTTGAACCCGTAAGATTCTGACACCGCACGGATTTCACCGGATTTTACCAGGGCATTAAAATTCTGGTTCTTTTTCCTGAAAATCTTTTCACACATTTCCCGACCCAAAGAATAACTGCGCTCTTTTTCCCGGGCATTGATATAGGCGCGGATTTTGGTCCGGGCCTTGACTGTTTTGACAAAATTAAGCCAGTCCGCGCTGGGGTGGTGTCCCTTGGTGGTGATAATTTCAATGGTATCCCCGGTTTTAAGCCTATGGGTCAGGGGCACCAGCTTGCCGCTGACCTTGGCCCCGGTGCAGGCAGCCCCGACCTCGGTATGAATCATATAGGCAAAATCAACAGGTGTGGCCTTTTTGGGCAGGGTCTTTATCTCTCCATGGGGGGTGAACACATAGATTTCATCCGGGTACAGATCGATACGAACATTTTCCAAGAATTCATCCGGATCATTATAATTTTCCTGGTTTTCCACCAGATTTCGGATCCAGGCAAATAACTCTCCGGTATTTTCATCTATCTTGGATCCTTCTTTATAACTCCAGTGGGCGGCAATACCGGATTCAGCAATCTGATCCATATCACGAGTCCGGATCTGAATTTCCACCCGCTCTCCCTTGGGACCGACCACCGTGGTGTGGATGGACTGGTACATATTGGGTTTGGGATTACCGATATAATCCTTTATCTTATAATAGATGGGTTTCCACATGGAATGGATAGCGCCCATGGCGGCATAACACTGGGGAACCGTGTCCAGAATAAGCCTGAAGGCAATGATGTCATAGACCTCCTCAAACTCCAGACTCTGGGAAAGCATCTTCTGATAAATGCTGTAATGCTGTTTATAACGGCCCTTTATGTCACAGGGCAATTCCATCTCCTCCATTTTATACTGAAGGCTGGTCTTCACCTCTTTGATATAATCTTCTTTTTTATCCTTTGCCGTGTTCACCAGGGACTCAATGCGCTCATATTCATCGCGCAGGGTATAATAAAAGGCGATTTCCTCCAGTTCGTGCTTGATCCAGAAGATTCCCAGCCGGGCGGCAATGGGGGCATAGATATCCAGGGTTTCCTGGGCAATGCTAGCCTGTTTTTCCGGTGTCCTATGGTATTTTAGGGTCCGCATATTATGAATCCGGTCTGCCAGCTTGATGAGCACCACCCGGATATCATCGGCCATGGCCAGGATCATCTTGCGCAAAGACTCGGCCTGCTGGGCAATTTTGGTGGAAGAGGTCTTGGCCATGGGAAGACTGGACAGCTTGGTGACCCCTTCAACAATATGGGCAACCCCCGGGCCGAACATTTTTTCAATGTCCTCTTTGGTGGCTGGTGTATCCTCGATCACATCATGAAGCAGTGCTGCTGCAATGCTTTCCACATCCAGGGTCATGTCGGCCAAAATATCCGCCACTTCCAAGGGGTGGGAGAGATAGGGCTCCCCGGAAAGCCTCACCTGCCCTTCATGGACCCGGGCCGAATAGATATAGGCCCGGTCAATGATGGAAAGATCTGCATCCGGGTTGTACTCATAAATCTTATCCAATATGTCAGTGATTCGAATCATCTATATAGCTGCACCTCTATCTTCCATGTGTTCATCCTATTTAATAGGCCTTGGCAAACAAGACCCTTTTGGAGCTGTTATTGCCGCAGCAGATGCAGCCCCCCGCTTCTTCAGGGCTGTCAAAGGGAATACAACGAATGGTCACGGAAAGTTCCTTTTTAATCTTTTCTTCACACGCCTTGGACCCGCACCAATGAGACATGATAAACGCCCCGTTCTCATAGCCCTTTGCCTTTTTAAACAGCTTATAAAACTCTTTTTTGGAATCAATGGAAAAGGTATGATCCTCTCTAAACTGTAAGGCCCGCTGAAACAAGGTATCCTGGATATTGTCCAAAAGTTGTGTAATTCCATTGATAAAGGCATCCCTGTCCATGGATTTTTTCTCGTTGGTATCCCGTCGCGCCATAAACACAGCATTGTTGTCAATATCCCTTGGTCCCAGCTCAATGCGGACGGGAATTCCTTTTTTCACCCAGTCCCACCCCCGGGCACCGCCGATATCCCTGGCGTCAATTTCCACTTCTATCCTCCGGCCGTGGTAATCCATGGCCCTTAAGGCCGCTTTCAGGGAATTAGCACTCTCCATCACCTGGGTGTTGTCCCCGCCTTTTTTAATAATGGGCAGGATCACCACATGGGCCGGTGCCACACGAGGCGGCATAATCAGCCCGTCATCATCGGAATGGACCATGATCATCCCGCCGATCATCCGGGTGGAAGTCCCCCAGGAGGTGGTCCAGGCATAGGCTTCCTCACCTTCCTCATTTTGAAATTTGATGTCAGATCCCTTGGCAAAATTTTGTCCCAAAAAATGGGAGGTGCCAGCCTGAAGGGCTCTTTTATCCTGCATCATGGCTTCGATACACAGGGTATCATCCGCTCCCGGGAACCGTTCCGATTCGGTTTTTTGTCCACAAATCACGGGCATGGCCAGGTGTTCCTCCACAAACCGTGTATAAATATCAAGCATCTGGAGGGTCCGTTCCTGGGCTTCGGCCTTTGTCGCATGGGCGGTATGGCCTTCCTGCCACAAAAACTCGCTGGTTCTCAAAAACATCCGAGTCCGCATCTCCCATCTCACCACATTGGCCCATTGGTTGAGCAAAATGGGCAGATCCCGGTAAGAGCTGGTCCACTTGGACATGGACTCGCCGATAATGGTTTCTGAGGTTGGGCGGACAATCAAAGGTTCTGCCAGCTCCCCTGCGGGAACCAGTTTTCCGTCCTCCCCTTTTTCCAGCTTGTGGTGGGTAACAACAGCGCACTCCTTTGCAAACCCCTCCACATGCTCGGCCTCTCGTTCAAGGTAGCTCAATGGAATAAACAAGGGAAAATAGGCATTTCGGACGCCGGTTTCCTTGAACATTGCGTCCATATCGTGCATGATATTTTCCCACAGCGCAAACCCCCAGGGTTTGATCACCATGCAGCCCCTGACCGGCGAATTCTCTGCCATATCAGAAGCCTTTACAACCTCCTGATACCATTGGGAATAATCTTCTTCCCGGGTCGGGGTGATTGCGGTTCTAGTCTTCTTTGCCATTCCATTCCTCCGAATTATGCGTCATATTATCTATTTCATCAAGCAGTACAGCGACCAATTGATCCTGGTCCACTCGTTTGAATACCTTTCCTCGTTTAAACAATATCCCCTGACCGTCAGCCCCTGCAATACCGATGTCGGCTTCCTTTGCCTCTCCGGGGCCATTGACCACACACCCCATGATCGCAACTTTAATCTTACAGGAGCGTTCAAGTAAAGCTTTTTCTACCTCCTGGGCAATTTTAAACAGATCGATTTTGCACCGGCCGCAGGTGGGGCAGGAAATCAGCTCCGGCCCCCGGCTTCTGATGCCAAGGGCCCGCAAAATCTCAAAGCCTGTCCGAATCTCTTCCACGGGGTCCCGGGTCAAGGAAACCCGGATGGTGTCCCCGATTCCTTCGGACAAGAGCATCCCAATGCCAATGGCGGATTTGGTAATCCCGGCATAGAGACCACCGGCCTCTGTCACCCCTACATGGAAGGGAACATCGGTAAGGGGGGCCAGCATGCGATAGGCCTCAACCGTCCGGGTCACATCCGAGGCCTTGAGAGACACCTTAATATCATAAAATCCCAAATTTTCCAGTATCTGGATATTGGACAGGGCGCTTTCCACCATGGCTTCGGCCGTAGTGCCCAATCGTTTTTCTATCTCTTTTTCCAGGGAACCGGCATTGACCCCCACCCGGATGGGAATCCCATGAGCACGGGAAGCGTCCACCACGGCCTGTATCTTTTTTGTATCCCCGATATTACCGGGATTAATCCGCAACGCGTCGGAGCCCGCCTCGGCAGCAGCCAGGGCCAGCCTGAAATCAAAATGGATGTCTGCAATCAAAGGGATGTGAATTTTATCCTTGATTCTCCTGATAGCAAGGGCTGCCTCCATATCCGGAACCGCCACCCGCACGATCTCGCACCCGGCCTTTTCAAGGGACAAAATCTGTCCCACGGTGGCTTCTACATCTTGGGGTTCGGTATTGGTCATGGACTGGACCGACACCTGACTTAGGGACCCCACCTTGACATTCCCCACACAAATTTGTCTGGTTTTCCTTCTCTTTTGAACCAGTGACATTTTGGCTATCCTATATCAAAAAGTTTAAAGCCCGCAGCAGCTATAATCGGCCGGCAGGCCACCCCAAAAAAAATTTTTCTAAGGATACCATATTGCCACGGGGTTGTTCAAGACACGCCCCCTCTTTTCCGCAGTTCTCCCAGGAAAATTAAGGATACAAGAACCCTTTAATCTAATTCTTATTTGATGTTTCTTATATCCCTTTTGTATATTGGGTGTTGCAAGAAGGATGAATCATCTGCTGGAGTTCCTTTTCAGCATAAGGATTTCCCTTTAAAAACTTTTCAAACACACGGATTATGCCGGGTTTATCCGTCTCTATTGTTGTTTCGGTTTTTATACCCCGTAAATCGATGAAAAAACGGGAAAAAGTAGCGGGTATATCCGTAACAATATCTGTATTTAAAAAATTATGATGATTATAAATACAAGGGTAGTTCCCCTTTGTTTTTTCAATAAAAAGCGGCACATTCTTTAAATTTGTGATGGCTGACAATTTATGACATAGTTGAATACAATCCCCATCCATTTTGTCTTTTCCACACCCCGTCACTTGATGAAATAAACATTGCCGACTGGATAACAACAAAATCGGATGATAAATACGATAGTACAAGTTAAAATTTTCAGGCCGAACAATACTTTTTATCTGATATTTGCTGATTTCATTTGAGATAAAGGACCCATGACAATTAAAGCGTTCTTTTAAACAGACGAGGCCAAAGGAGTTCACCATATTCATATAGGGCCCGGCTATCCAGGGGATTCCTCGTTTAAAGGCTTCATAGGCGATTCCGGTATTATCGGTCACAATACGGTTTGGTTTGACCTGTTCAAGAAATTTTATGGCAGCCCCATAATTTTCTCCCATAAGAATGGAAGGGAACCAGGGCGTTAATTGCGGATTATCTGAAAAAAAAGAGATCAACCCGGAAACCTCATTTTTAAAACAATCGGGAAGTTGAAAAAAAAGTTTTGCCCCGGTCCCCGTACAAAGATGAACATCCTTTTGGGAAGAAATTAATACCCCAAGAGCTGGTGGTTTTTTCACGGGGGGGGCTTTTGTTAAACAAGGAACCTCAACGGGATCCATAATTTCTTTTGAGCCCGTTAAGCGAGATAAACATTTTTTTTTTATTGTCCTAAGCTCTTTAAAGGAGATAAAAAGATCCGGCTGAAGATTTTCCACCGCCAGTTGCTCAATGTAATAGGCCGTATCGTTTAAAGCGCTAAGTCTCGCCAATAAGAAGCTGTGGGTTAGACAATTTGCGGTACTTTTTTTATATTTCTTTGCAAGATTTATTCTTGAAGATAAAACAAAGGAGGTATCCGGTGTTTTTATTGACAGGGTTAAAGGCGTATCCCGTTTTCCTGAAACACTTATTATTAATGGCTTTTTAGCGATACTTAATTTGTTTATTTCCTGTTTAACCCGGGTTAAAATGTCTTGTTTGTCCGCATAATATTCTATTTTTTCTTGTACCCGTTTTTTGTTCTTGGAATTTTCATGATCGGAAACATGGATGTCGGAAAACTGTCGGATCGAATGATCCCGGGGATTATCAATAAACATCTGTTTATTGATATTTCCCTTTAAATAGCCGTTTGAAAAATCCCGGTTAAACACCTTGTAAAAATCACGAGTGTCCGTGCTGAGGGTGTTGTGGGTATAAAAACGGTTAAGTTGTTTTTTCCAGCTATTTACCACCGTGAATACGTAATCACACTTCTTTATTCTGCCTTCAATCTTCAGGGAGGCAACTCCTGCATCGGCGAGTTCTTTTAGATCAAGATAGGCACAATTGTCCTTAAGGTTAAGGGGGAAATCCTTACCTTGGGGGGTTGTGAAATATCTGTCTCTACAAGGTTGACTGCATCTGCCGCGATTTCCAGAATTCCCGCCATGGACAGAGCTGAGATAACAAATGCCGGAAAAAGAGAGGCAATAAGACCCGTGGACAAATACTTCCGTTTGCATCTTCTTTTTATGTCCAGCCAGGGTTAGGGCTTTTATTTCATCAATAGTCAACTCTCTTGAAAGATTAACCCGGCTGGCCGCAAGCCTGCTTAAAAATTTTATCTGGCCTTCATTGTGGGTATTCAGCTGGGTTGAGGCATGTATTTCAAGGGGTTTAAAATAGGTTGATAAAAGATAAAATAATCCAAAATCCTGAATAATAACCCCATCTATTCCGGTGTTAACCAGTTGATTCAATAATTTAATAAGGGCCGGTATTTCACTTCCCACAATGATAATATTAAGGGTCAGAAAAACCTTACAACCATGTTCATGGGCAAGATGTATAACCCCATTTAAATCTTCAAAAAAGATATTTGCTGCCCGGTTTCTCGCATTAAATCTATTCAAACCGCAGTATATCGCATCTGCCCCTGCAGCAATGGCCGCTTTTATGGAATCGATGTCTCCACCGGGTGCCAATAATTCAATTCTCGTGTTCATGGGACCAATTGTAACATATAAAATGGTTTTTTAAACCAGTCCGCTGAAACAACAATTGAAAAATCAAGGTGTAGGTGGTCAGTTTCATATGAAAAGATCAAAGCAGCCTGCACCTATTTTATTTTTTGATCACTTTCATTCCTTCTTTTGAATCTTGAACCATATAGCCAAGGGCTTCAATTTCATCCCTTAACTGATCTGACATGGCCCAGTCTTTATCAGCCCTTGCCTGAATTCTGGCATCCATTTTTCCCTGGATCTGGGCAGGAATTTCATCCTTGTCTGCAACCGTTTCAAGACACAGACCTGTAACCTTGTCAAAATCAAGGATAGTTGCATATTTTTCAGCATCTGAAAGATCTGATTTCAGTACTTCCTGGATAACGGCCATTGCTCTTGGCATATTCAGGTCATCATTCACTGCGGCTGTAAATTTGTTTTTAAACGCAATATTCACATCTGCCTCTGCCCCGTTTGTCTGTTCAGCAATCACCCTGAACTGATTTTTCAAATGCCGGTATCCGTTTTCGGCTGATTTCAAGGCATCATCACTATATTCCATGGGTTTTCTGTAATGGGTCTGAAGTGATGCAAAACGGTATACCAGCGGAGAAATGTTCTGATCTGTAAATGTGCTTGAAACCGTCAGGAAATTGCCTGAGCTTTTGGCCATCTTTTTTCCGCCAGTGATATTGAGAAAAGCACCATGCATCCAGAAATGGAAAAAGGGTTCTCCTGTGGCTGCTTCAGACTGTGCGATTTCATTGGTATGGTGGACGTCAATGTGGTCAATTCCGCCGCAATGAATATCTAAGTGATCTTTCAGGTGCATCATGCTCATGGCAGAACATTCAATATGCCAGCCCGGAAACCCGGTTCCCCATGGCGATTCCCATTCCATCTGCCGCTGTTCATTTTCAGGAGAAAATTTCCATAGTGCAAAATCCGTGGGATTTTTCTTTTCAATATTTTTCTCAACCCTGGCCCCTTCCTGCAGTTCAGCCAGATTCTGGTGGGACAGTTTCGTGTAATCACTGAATTTTGTAGTATCAAAATAGATTCCGTCGTTGATCTGGTAGGTATATCCTTTTTTTTCAAGCACCTGGATCAGTTCGATCTGTTCTTTTATGGAATCTGTGGCCTTGCACCAGATATCAGGCTCCTGGATATTGAGTTCCTTTAAATCTTTTTTAAAGGCATCAGCATAAAATTCAGCAATTTCCCAGGCCGATTTTCCTTCTCGGGCAGCTCCTTTTTCCAGTTTGTCCTCGCCCATGTCCCGGTCACCTGTCAGATGGCCAACATCAGTGATATTCATCACATGGGAAACGTTAAAACCGTTAAAACGAAGTACCCGTTTAAGTATATCCTCGAACAGGTAGGTTCTCAGATTGCCGATATGGGCATAGTTATATACAGTAGGGCCACAGGTGTAAAGTCCGGTATAATCATCAAACAGTGGTTTAAATGTTTCTTTTTTCCGGGACAACGTATTGTATAACCTTAATTCGGTTTTCATATCATGGGACTCACTTCTTAAGAATTCTCTTGTTTTAATGATCCGTTTAAAGACAATTTACTTTACATTTTTTTTAAAAAAGTAAAATTATCACGTTTCAATGATTTTGTAAAATCAGTATTTAACGGTTTTCTTTAAAGTGCATTCGGGGGAAAGGGCAGGGAGATCAGACTTCAAAAGTAATAACCGCTTTGTATTTATCCGGCACTGCCACTGTTGTGGTAAATGCAACGGTTTTGTCATCTTTGTCAACGACATTTGTATCCCAGGCTATAAGCGGTTTTTTAGAATCAATATTCAGTACGCCTATTTCATAGTCGGAAGGAAACCTTGCATCAATCTGGATATGGATTTTCTTAATTTTAATCACTTCAAACTTAGAAAGAAATTCATGCAGATAGGATTTGTTTAACTCATTAAAATCTATTTCAGAATTTTCAAAAAATCTGTTTGGAATATAGCTGTAGTCAATTGCAATAACCTCATTGTTCCTTTTCATCAGCCTGATTATTTCATAAACTTTTTCATCTTTTTTCATTCCCAGTTTTTTAACAATAGACGTTTTCGGGACAATGATGTTGAGTTTTTCTAATTTGTGAAATCTTGATTCCAGGGTAGCCGATGAGATTTTAACCGATTTTGCTGTATCATGATCGATTGTATTAAAAAATTCATTTTCAGATTTAACAAAGGTGCCTTTGCCTTGTATACGTTCCACCATTCCTAAAGTAGACAGTTCTCGTATTGCTGTATTTGCAGTAACACGGCTCACACTAAAAAGTTCAGACAATTCATTCTCAGAAGGTATTTTGTCTCCAATTTTTAACTTACCTGACATTATATTTTCAATAATGTAATTTTTTATCTTAATGTACTTAGGTGTATAAATGTCCATGCCCTTACCTTGTTTGTCGGTTGGCTTCCAATGGCGACTCTCATTTTAAAAATTTCTTAAATGCTTGAATTTTTAATGTTTCTATTCGGCTCAATCCCTATAAAAGGTTGTATGGATCTTAATACATGTTTTCTCCTTTGTCAAATATGCTAAAAGCGCTTGACAAACAGGTATTATCAAACATATATGTAAATACAACTGGATAACTTAACAATAGTTAAAGGTTGAATGGCTCACTTTTGAGGCTTGTATTGAATTATGCATCATGCGCCTTGCAGTGAAAAAATAGAAACCGGTTGAGTATAAACCTTCTTATTCCTTTATTAGGCCATGCTATATGGCTGGCGGGATTAGGTGATTTGGATCAATTAAAGCGTATCACAGGGAGTAAATATGAACAGAGAACAAAGAATTAAAGCGGCCTTGAAATCACAGGATGTAGACAGAGTCCCCGTAAGTATCTGGATGCATTTTTCAGACGTGGATCAGGACCCCAGGGCATTGGCTGAAACCCAGGTGGAATTCGCAAAAAAATATGACTACGATTACATCAAATTAATGCCCTTCGGTACTTACACCATCCAGGATTGGGGTGCTCGGATAAAAATTTATTGTGATAAGTATAAAGAACCCATTGTTGAAGATACGGGCATAAAAAAAATCAGTGATTGGCAAAATCTTGAAGTTTTGCCTGCAATCTATGGGACATGGGGGAAACAGCTCCAGATGTGCCAGCATGTCAGCCGCCTGGCGGGTAAAGAAATTCCTTTTATCCAAACCATATTCAGCCCTTTCACCGTAGCTAACAAATTGGCCGGAAGCAAGCTGTTTGAAGACATTAAGACTGATCCAAAGGCCGTTCATCAAGCTCTTGAGGTGATAACACAGACAAATCTAAATTTTATTAAGGCAAACATTGAGGCCGGAGTCAGCGGCTTTTTCTTTGCCACGCAAAATGCATCTTATGATGTAAATGACGAGGCGGTCTTTGAAGAGTTCTGCGTGCCCTATGATTTGAAAGTGTTTGATGCCTATAAGGATGAAACCTATTTCAATGTATCCCATATCCACGGCGATAATATTATGTTTGATAAAATTGAAGCCTATCCGGGGAATTGTTTGAACTGGCATGACAGGCATACAGAACCCGATTTTAAAGAAGCACGAAAAAGAACCGACAAGTGTTTCCTTGGCGGCATTATGGAAGTGCCGTATTTTGTTGACGGTGTTTTGCGCTATAACAGTATCATGGCTTCAAGCACACCAGAAGAAATTGAAAAACATGTTCATGAAGCCATTGCCCAGGTCGACGGCAAAGGACTGATCCTGGGCCCGGGATGTGTGACAGATCCAAAAACCAGCGAAGAAAATTTGTTTGCAGTCAGAAAAGCGACTGAATCCTACAAATATTAATGTGGGCTGACAGGGAAGCGGTTTTGGTCAATTAAAGATTAACTATATTTAAATTAATATCAGGAGAAACAAGATGGACAAAAACGATAAACGATATAAAGCTTACATTGATATTTTAAAGGAAGAGCTTCTTCCGGCAATGGGATGCACTGAACCTATTGCAATTGCATATGCAGCCGCAAAGGCAACGGCAATTTTAGGTAAACAGCCGGATCGGGTACTGATTGAAGCAAGTCCCAACATTATTAAAAATGTCAAAAGCGTGGTTGTTCCCAATACAGGAAATCTCAAGGGGATTGAGGCCGCAGCTGTTGCAGGAGTTGTCGCAGGCGATGCTGACAAAGTCCTCGAAGTAATTTCGTCTGTGAGTGATGAAAAACGCAAAGATATTAAAACTTTTCTTGAAAGCAAAGAGACAAAGGTTGTTAAATCGGAAAGTGATTTGATCTTTAATCTGATTGTCACTGTTTTCAGCGGTGAATCAAAAGCGAGTGTTCAGATTACTGACTATCATACCAATATAGTGTTAATCACAAAAGATGGGAAAATCGTATATCAAAATCAGGCCGAAGAAAAAGCTGATAGCTCAACGCTTACAGATCGTTCTACGATGAATGTAAAAGATATTGTTGATTTTGCAGAATCTGTAGAGCTTTCAGAAGTAGAGGACCTGCTGCAGCGCCAGATTGACTGTAATATGGAAATCGCTGAAGAAGGCCTTAAGGGTGACTGGGGTGCAAATATTGGCTCGGTCCTGGTAAAAACCTGTGGTAATGATATTCAGAACCGGGCAAAAGCAATGGCTGCTGCGGGAGCAGATGCAAGAATGGGCGGGTGTGAACTTCCGGTCATTATCGTTTCGGGCAGCGGGAATCAGGGAATGACGGCATCTGTTCCGGTAATTGTATATGCCAAGGAACTTGGTGTTGAAAAAGACACGTTATTCCGGGCTTTAACGGTTGCCAATCTTGTGACCATACACCAAAAAACAGGAATTGGAAGGCTGTCTGCATATTGTGGCGCTGTCAGTGCAGGGGCTGGAGCGGGTGCAGGTATCTCCTGGCTCCACGGCGGTCGGCTTAATGAGATTGCCCATGTAATCGTGAATGCACTTGCAACGACTTCCGGAATCGTATGTGATGGCGCCAAGCCTTCCTGTGCTTCAAAAATTGCAGTTTCTGTGGAATCTGGTATCTTAGGATTTCACATGACCCAGGAAGGCCAACAATTTTACGGCGGGGACGGAATCGTAACCAAAGGGATTGAAAATACAATCGTAAATGTTGGAAGACTTGGTCATGACGGAATGAGCGGAACTGATAAAGAAATAATCGATATCATGTTAGAGGAAGTATAACCAGATTTCTGGGTATTTTGTATTTTGGATACACACCAACAAGGTGTTTATAACTGAGGAAAATAGCAACGGAAAAAAAAGGAAAGGAGAGATTTCAAATCGCAGAAAATGAAAGGCAATTGTAAAATAGATCATAGCTGATTGATCAATTTATTCAAAATGAAAAAATATAGGAGAATTCCATATGAAAAGATCAATAATTTTGATGGCAACCATAATGTTTGTAACCTGTTTGATGGTAGGAACAAGTTTTGCCCAGAAAACGTATAAAATGAGACTTGCAACTGTTGTAACTCCGCCGCACCCATGGACAATTGCTGCGGACTTTATGGCCAAAGAAATTGAAGCGAGAACCAATGGCGCTGTTAAACTTACAATACATGCCAGTTCAGGACTGGGGTCTGACCAGACAACGATTGACGAAATGCGTATGGGTACAATCGATTTTGTAATCGGCGGTACGGCGCCGGCTTCTGCTTTTGTTCCGGAATACCAGATTTTCAGCCTGCCCTATCTTTTTAAGAATTATGACAGGTATAAAAGGGTAACTGCTGTGGGCAGCCCTGTTTTCAAACAATTCGAAAAACTCTATTCAGATAAAAAACTTGGTATAAAACTTCTGGCCCTGGGCGGCGGCGGTGTGAGAAACACCTCAACCAATCTGAAGCCGATTGTAACACCCGCGGATATGAAGGGAATGAAAATGCGTGTTACAGGCAACCCGATTGTTACTAAGGTATGGTCAGCAACCGGCGCGATGCCAAGTCCCCTGCCATGGAAAGAAATTTATTCGGCAATTCAGACCGGCGTTGTTAATACGTTTGACAGTTCTGTGAGCGGTTATTATGGAAGCCGTTACTACGAAGTTGCTCCTTTTCATGCCAAAACCGAGCATCAGTTCATGACAAGTCATATTTCCATGAGCAATTTTGCGTACAAAAAACTGCCAGCTGAATATCAAAAAATTGTTATTCAAGTCGCTGCTGAAGCAGGTGTTTTGATTACTGATAAGGGAAAAGAATTTGACTCCAGTAGACTCAAAGAGCTGGTTGAAAAATATAACGTAAAAGTCAACGAAGTTGATAAAGAAGCTTTTGACAAGCTTTTTACTCCTCTGCAGGATGAACTTGCGGCAAGCGTAAAGTTGACAAATATTCTTAAAACTATCAGGTCAGTAAAATAGCTTAATTTGTGCTGGAGAAGTTGTCTTTTTTCTCCAGCACTTAGAACTGCCTAAATATCTGGAGCGCCTTATGAATACCTTAAGAGCAATCAATAAAATACTTGATTGCATATTTAAAAAAGCTTGTGTAAGTTTACTTCTTATTTTTACCCTGGTCGTATTGTTGCAAATTTTGTCACGCAACTATATTAAAATACCCATGGTATGGACGCAGGAAGTCTCCCTGCTATGCTTTCTCTGGTCGGTTTATATGGGAACGGCGATAGCGATTCGATCCAGACAGCATTATATTGTCGAACTTTTCCCGTCAAAGTTTGTCTATACGAACAAAATTATGGAAATGTTTGCTGATTTGTTCATATTCAGCCTGATAATCGTTTTGATTGTGGGTGGTGTTAAATTTACCCAGATGGGCGGCAGTCGAAATTTTATCAGTATTCCCCTTAGCATGGCCTGGCTTTTCGTAGCCATGCCGCTTTCCGGCGTTGCAATGTTTTTGTTTGGGGTTGAAAATGTAGTGGATGATTTTATAAATTTTAAAAAACGAACCAAAGGAGACGTCTGCTGATGAACCCTCTTATTTTATTAATGGGCAGTTTCTTTTTAATGATTTTTATTAGAATACCCATTGCCTTTGCCATGGGTATGTCTTCTTTGCTGGTAATTTTTCAACTGGAAATGCCTTTAGTTTCCGTCATCAACCAGATGTTTGCCGGAATCAATTCCTTTCCTTTGCTTGCGGTTCCATTTTTCATGCTTCTTGGACAATTAATGAATGGAGGCGGTATTACCGACAGGCTGGTTAACGTTTCCAATGTCTGGGTCGGTCACATCAGGGGGGGGCTTGGCCACGTAAATGTCCTTGTCAGCATGCTTTTTGCAGGTCTTTCCGGTTCAGGAGCAGCAGATACATCCGGTATTGGATCCATGATGATTCCAACCATGTGCAAGGCCGGGTTTGATAAACCGTTCAGTGTCGCAATAACGGCTGCATCATCAACCTTGGGGGTTATCATTCCTCCGAGTATTATGATGGTTCTTTACGGTGCTCTTGCACAGATCTCCATTGGAGCGCTTTTCTGGGCCGGCGTTATACCAGGCATCATGATCGGCGTCATTCAGATGCTTTACTGCTATTGGCGGGCCCGTAAATATAATTATCCAAGATTTCCAAAAACACCTTTCAAGGAAAAAATGGTTGTCACCTTCCGTGCTTTTCCCCCGCTTTTACTCCCCCTCCTTATATTGGGCGGAATTACAGCCGGGATTTATACGGCCACTGAAGCAGCAGCAATCGCGGTTGTTTACGGATTTGTCCTTGTATTGATTGTTTATAAGGAAATGAAATGGAAAGATCTGCCCGGGGTTTTTGAAAAAGCAACAGTCGCGTATGCACTTCCCATGTTCTGCGTTTCAGCGGCAGGAATAATGGGATGGCTGATTGCCTATTTGGATGCACCTGCAATGATCTCCACCTGGATGATGGGTATTACGACATCTTATTATGGCATGTATGCCATGATTATTCTCGGAATGCTAGTCATGGGAACCTTTTTGAGTCCGATTGCAACCATCATTATTTTCATGCCTATTCTTCAGGAGCTTGGCACTGCAGCCAATTTAAATCCAATCCATCTGGGGCTTATTGTGAACCTGACCCTGGCCCTTGGAATGGTTACACCGCCATATGGGATTTGCCTTTTGATTGCATCTCAAATCGGTGAGATTGCTGCACCCCGTGCCTTTTTAGCTGTATTTCCCATGTTTATGCTGGCATTGGTGATTATTGTTGCAGGAGTTATTTGGCCTGATTTATTCTTGTTTTTACCCAAGCTTATCATGCCAGGGGCGTTTATGTGATAAAAAAAGAACGGGTTGAGCATGCATGCAAAAAAACTATATCTTGGTCTGTATCCCGTCAAGAATGGCATGGGCTTTACCCCAATCCACCATCTAAAAAAAAAGAAAACCCCGTTGCGCTTTATGAATCAAGCAGATAGAATATTTTGACCAAAGAAACCTATCATCAACGGGGTACAACAAAATATGTTACCGTTCAAGAAGGCGGTGAAACTTGCTGTTTAAGCTAATTATAAATGCGCCTTTCCAAGCGTTGCCAGAGTCTTTGACATACTTAATTTGATGCCAAATGATTTGTTACTCTTCACATCACTAACCGATAAAAAAAATTTCCCCAAGAAATATTCAAAAAATTTATATCATCTACGCTGGCCGGTAGAAGTTAATTATTTATTTATGAAGAAGCGCATTCAAGTTGGAAACTTCTCAGGGGAATCTTCACTATCGGTTTATCAAAATTTTCATTCGAAGGTCTTCATCTTGCTTCACCAGCCCAAGACATTGTTAAACAAACAAGAGAAGAAGACAAGCAGGAACGACAATTCAATATGACTCAAGCAATTTCAAAATCCAAAGATACGCTATTTTTTCAAAAGACCTGCTGAAAAAATAGCGCAGTTAATTCAACAAATTTATGCGGTTTTCATAGCTGCGACTGAACCTATTCATTACAAGAGACTTCGCCCGGAGACCAATCTCAATAGCCTTTTTTACCATTGGTTCCAGATCATTGTGGATTTTGTTATCGCCTCTTTTTTGGAACGGTTCCTGTCGTATATCAGTCATCAAAGAAAGAAAAGCTTCTTCTGAAGAATCATTCAAAAAATTTTTAGCGTTGAAAAAGTAGTCACCAAAAATACCGAGCATCAGGGTTTATGGTTTGATTTTGAGATTCTATCGAGGTAATATGCCTTTTGATGAGATCCCTATCTTTGATTGTTTGTTTTTAGAGATAAAAAATACATATCATGGACAGTGAATCTTGTCAATATTCTTAGTTGTTTCAAATAGTTATATCTTATACGCTTAGAAAATTTCAACTCAGAAAGTTGAAATTTTTGCAACAAATTTAATAGGAAATACAGATGAAACAAAAAAAACTGGTGATTCTTATCCCTGTGATCATTGGGGTTGGCCTGCTCATCTTTATGAAAACCAACAAGAAACCACCGGTCCGCATGGAAGACCGGGAACGGGTCCAGGCAGTCCGGGTGATACCCCTGGAAAGGATATCAGTGGTTCCCAGGACCACGGGATATGGGTATGTGGTGGCGGACCGAACCTGGCAGGCCATTCCCGAAGTCAGCGGCCAGGTTGTTTTTATGGATGCAAAGATTAAAAAAGGATATTTTATCCACAAAGGTGATCTGCTGCTGAAAATTGATAATAGGTCCTACGGCTTGGCAGAATCCAAAGGCGTGGCAGAGGTCATGAATCTGGATGCCCGGCTCAAGGAATTGGAGCAGTCAAAAAAAAACACGGGACACCTCCTGGTGATTGAAAAAAAAGCCCTGGTCATTGCCTCCCAGGAACTGGATCGAAAACGCAAACTCTATGAACAGCAGTATATCTCTTCGTCGGAGATGGAAAAAGAAGAGACCAGCTTTCTGGCCCGCCAGACCTCGGTCAACAGTCTTGAAAATACCTTGAGACTGATTCCAAGCCAGAAAAAGGCCTTGCTGGCCCAAAAGAAATCCGGGGAATCCTCGGTGGCGGAACGACGGCTGGATGTATCCAAAACCGAGATAAGGGCTCCTTTCAACGGCAGAATTTCACGGGTCAATATAGAGCAATTCCAATTTGCCCCGGCCGGCACCATTATGCTGGAGGCTGAGAGCATTGACAGAGCCGAGATTCCGGTCCAGCTGACTCCCCAGGAATTTTTCAAGCTGCTGCCCCGGAATCCTACCAAGACCTTTGACCAGGTACCTGACATTGAAACCATCCGCAGGGCCATTGGTATCTCTGCCCGGGTCAGACTCCCCCTGACAAAGGAGAGGATCATTGAATGGGAAGGGATGTTTTCCAGGACCGGAGAGGCCATGGACCCTGCAACCGGCACCCTGACATTTTTTGTAACCGTTGACAACCCCTATGGCAATCTCATTCCGGGAAAACGCCCCCCCCTGACCACCAACATGTATGTGGAGGTTGAACTGAGGGGAAAACCACTTACCCATCGATATGTTGTTCCCAGAAGTGCCGTTCACACCGACAAAATTTATATCTGCACCCCGGATAACCGCCTGGAAATCAGGCCGGTGACCCTGGAACTGGCCCTGGCTGACCTGGCTGTTCTGGCAAAAGGGATAAAAGACGGAGAAAAGGTCGTGCTTACAGATCTGATTCCGGCTGTGGAAGGGATGAAACTGCTGCCGAAAATGGATCTTGAAAGGGCAGTACAAATCAAGCGCCAGGCTGCAGGGAAGACCCTCTGATATGAATGGATTCAAAGGAATGGTCTCCTATCTTGCTGATCATCCCACCGCTGCCAACCTGCTCATGGTGCTCTTCTTGGCCCTGGGTGCCATCTCCATCGGGGATCTTACCCGGGAAACATTCCCTAATTTCAGTATGGATGCCATTGAAATTACGGCCGCCTATCCCGGGGCCACGGCCGAGGATGTGGAAGCCTCCATCTGCCGGCGTATGGAAGATGCCATTGACAGCGTGAGTAATATTGCCGAGGTCAAGAGTACAGCAATGGAAAACCAGGCCAGGGTTGTGGTGGAGATGGTGGAAGAGGGCAATATTATCCAGTTTTTAAATGACATCAAAACCAAGGTGGAAGCCATCAGCGATTTTCCCGATTCAGTGGAGGATGTGATTGTCAAACAGATCAACCAGACGGATCAGGTGGTTTCCATCGCCGTGACCGGCCCCATGGACCCGGTTCACCTCAAGTTTTTCTGTGAAGACCTGAAAGACCGTATCAAACAGACGGATCTCATTTCCCAGGTGGAGGTCAAAGGCTTTTCCAAACAGGAATTTCTCATGGAAATTCCCTTTTATAATATGATGCGCCTGGGATTGTCCCTCACTGATATTGAGTCTGCCGTATCCGCTCAAAACATTGATTTACCGGCTGGCAGCCTGAAGACCCGGGATGCCGATATCTTGATTCGGTTTACCGAAGAACGCAATACAGTACGAGAACTGGGGGAACTTGTCGTGGTCGCAAGTCAAACCGGAGCAAGGATCCGTTTGGCAGAAATCGCCAAGATTACAGATCGATTTGAGGATGCGGAAGACAAAATTCTGTTCAACGGCAAGAGAGCTGGTATTCTTCAGATTAATAAAACCAAGTCGGAAGATGCTCTGGATATAATGGATGCGGTGGCAGACTTTTTGGAAAAGGAAAAGGATCTGGCCCCGCCCGGGGTTTCTTTTGTCCTGACCCAGAATGTATCCAAGATTGTCCGGGACCGCCTGGATATGCTGGGGAAAAATGCGATCCAGGGTCTGATTCTGGTTTTCACCGCCATGGTGCTTTTCTTTCCCTTTAGGTTTTCTTTCTGGGTGGTCATGGGACTGCCTGTCTCCTTTGCCATGACCTTTTTTGTGATGAAACATTTGGGACTTTCACTGAACATGCTGTCCATGGTGGGACTGCTCATCGGGATCGGTATTCTCATGGATGATGCCATTGTCATTGCCGAAAATGTGGCTGCCAACCTGGAAAAGGGTAAAACCGGATTCGAGGCCACCGTGGACGGCATCACCCAGGTGGCCCCCGGGGTACTCTCCTCCTTTCTGACCACCCTCTTTGTCTTTGGGGCCCTGGCCCTGAGTATGGCGGGGGATATCGGCAAGGTCCTCTATGTGATCCCCGTCATTCTTATCCTCACCCTGTCCGTGAGTCTGGTGGAAGCCTTCTGCATCCTGCCCCACCATCTTGCCCACTCCCTGAAAACCAATGAAAAGAGAATGAAAGCCAATTCAATCCGATTGAAAATCGACAAAATTTTGGAATGGATCAGGGAAAACATAGTGGGCCGTCTGGTGGATCGAGCCATTGATTATCGGTATCTTTTCATGGGGCTGGTCATTTTTGCCTTTATTGCCTCGGTTTCCATGATTGCCGGCGGCCTTCTCAAGGTCAGGGCCTTCCCTGAAATTGACGGAGATGTAATCCAGGCCCGGATCCTTTTTCCCCAGGGCACCCCCCTGGAAAGAACCGCCTTTTATGTGGACAAGCTGGTGGACGCGGCGAAGAGGGTCAACCGGGATTTGTCCCCACAGCCGGGGGGGGGTGATCTGGTGGAGCATATCAGTGTTCTCTATAATACCAATGCAGATGCCGGAGAAAAAGGACCCCATGTGGCCACCGTCTCCCTGGATCTTTTAAATGCCGAAGTCAGGACAGCCAGCATTGACCAAATCATCCACCAATGGCGGACCCTTACCGCCAACATGCCCGATGCCATTGCCCTGACCTTTAAAGAACCCGCCATCGGCCCCGGCGGTCTTCCCATTGAAATTCGTCTCAAGGGAAATGATCTGGATGAACTCAAACAGGCCTCCACCCGGCTCATCGACTGGCTCTACCAATACCAGGGGGTATCGGATCTCTACGATGACCTAAGACCGGGCAAACCTGAAATCCAGGTCACCCTCAAGGAAGGTGCTCTCGCCAAGGGTTTCACCGCCAGGATGGTGGCAGGCCAGCTTCGGGCAGCTTTCTACAAAATTACGGCCAGTGAGATGATTGTCAGGGATCAATCCTATGAGGTCAACCTAAGAATTGCCGACAATGACCGGAACAGCATTTCCCACCTTGAAAATTTTTATTTCATAAACCTCAAGGGGGAACGGGTCCCCTTAACGGCGGTGGCCGCTGTTACCCTGGACAGGGGCTATGCCGGGATCCGCCGGGTAAACGGCATCAGGACGGTTACCGTAACAGGGGACATGGATACAACCCTGGCCAATGCAGCAGATGTCATTGCCGATACAAGACAAAAATTTTTACCGGAACTGAAAAAGGAGTTTCCCGGGATAACAACCGGCCTGGAAGGCCAGGAAAAGGAATTGAAATCAGCCATGGGCGGGATGATCAAGGCCCTTGGCATCGGTATTTTCGGGGTCTTCTGTCTGTTAAGTTTCCAGTTCAAATCCTACCAGGAGCCCCTGGTGGTCATGGTAACCATTCCCTTTGCCTTCATAGGTGTGATCTGGGGCCATTGGCTCATGGGCCTTGACCTTGCCATGCCCAGTCTCATGGGCTTTATATCCCTGGCCGGTATTGTGGTCAATGACTCGATTCTTCTGGTAACCTTTGTCAAACAGCATACCGCCATGGGAGAGACCGTGGTCCAGGCAGGAAAAATGGCTGCCAGACAGCGGTTTCGAGCGGTAATGCTGACATCCATCACCACCATTGCAGGACTACTGCCCCTGCTGGCAGAGCGGTCCCTCCAGGCCCAGATCCTGATACCCCTGGCCTGTTCCATTGTGTTTGGTCTAATGGTTTCCACGGTGCTGGTATTGGTGGTGGTACCCAGTCTCTATGCCATCCTGGGGGATTTTAACCTGATCCGCCTTGATAACACGGCTGGAAAAACAATGGAATAGAACTGTGAGCTAAAGCCCGTCGACTGATAATTATGGTTTCAGTATGGGGATATTCTTGAATACCAGGGAAAGCTGCGCCAGGGAACGGTTTAGATTTTCAAGGTTAAAAACTTCCAGAGAAACCGTTCCTTCATAGGGGATCAAAAGTTCGGTTGTAAGCGCAAACAGCTCATGGGGAAGCCTGTCCAGACCGGTATGGCCCCTGGGGGCCGGGCCTGAAAAATCTACGCCATGAAGATGAACAAGGGGTATTTTATCCTTGAAACGTTCAAAGGTGGTTCTCAAATCGTGGCCGTATTTGAAGTGGTGGCCCGCATCAATGCACAGAGAAAGCGCATAATCCTCAACCAGGCGGTAAAGAGCGTCAGGGTCGTACCAGAGGGTTTCAAGGGAAACCAGGCCCGGGTCGGGCAACCGGGGTACCAGGAAATCCAGACCTTTTTTCGCCCGTTTGTCCCATGAAAAAAGATCTTCCCGGGTAAAGGCTCCCCTGTCCATGGACAAATGGAGGGTAAAGGTGGTGGGACTTAAGGGGGCAAACAATTCGATCACCGCAACCAGGGTATCGGCGGCCTTTTCCCGTTGTGTTCCAGAGGGGTCTGTCAGGCTGATATCGGTTGGCAAATGAATATTGTAGGACAGATCCAGCTCCTCTGACAATTGTTCAAGCACCCGGATATCCTCCTTGGAGGGCAGCACGCCTTTAGGGCTGCTTTCAAATACCAGCAGCTCAATTTCGTCAAAAAAAGCCCCTATTTTCCGGACATTGGGAATGATATGGTCCGGGTAGATAAAAGAGGTGGTGCCCAGACGAAAGGGCCGGTTCGGCAATGGCAGTGTTTTCTCTTTCATTTTTGATTCCCCCTTAAAACAGACCGCTTAAAAAAAACAGACTCACCCCGCAGGCAACCAGGACAGCCACCAAGGCTGAAAGCCGCATCAGTTCACAGGCCCGGGTGATCCCATGGATGTCCGGATCTGGGAATTGCCCGCCAATATAGGGTTTGACCACTAATTTCCCATGGTAAACATTGGGACCGCCCATGCGTATTTTTAAGGCCCCGGCAAAGGAAGCTTCCGGGTACCCGGCATTGGGGCTTTTGTGGCACCGGCCCTGGGAAATACCGGTTTTCAGGGCAGACACCCCCCTTGGAACCGACAATAAAAAAGCGGCAAAACTAATCACCAGAACAGAAATCCGTGCCGGTATAAAATTGGCCGCATCATCAATCCTTGCC
Organism: Desulfobacteraceae bacterium; assembly: GCA_016743945.1. GTDB lineage: Bacteria > Desulfobacterota > Desulfobacteria > Desulfobacterales > Desulfobacteraceae > NBML01. The sequence goes on along the minus strand of JADGFI010000005.1, from coordinate 117,868 downwards.
GATGCCCGGCCAAAAAGAAGATAGGTCTCATTCTTATATCCCACCATGGAATCCAGGGTATTGACCATTTTATAGGCCATGGCACCGGGCACCCCAAACAGGAGGGCAAAAAACAAGGGAGACAAAAAACCGTCCACAAAATTTTCTGCAACGGTTTCCACGGTGGCCCGGGTAACAGCGACCTCTTCCAGGTCCCGGGTTTCACGCCCCACAATCATGGCCACCTTTTTTCGGGCAGATCCGATATCATGGGCTTCAAGGGGACAAGCCACCTCCTGTGCCGCATCAACCAGGCTCGTTGCAGAAAAACAATAAAAAAGAAGCAGCACCTGAACCCCGACCCCCAGGAGGGGGTGAATCAAAACAGCCAGTTTCACCAGTCCAAAACAAAGAGCCCAGGTGGATATTATCAGGAAAACAGCAAATCCCCCCCCTGAAAAAAACGGATTTGAAATCCAGCGTCTAAAACGGGGTTCAAACCAAGAAATGGCAAGACCCATGCCTACAATAGGGTGGGGCAGCCATCGGGGATCCCCCACAAGAAAATCCAAAACAAAGGCGGCAAAGAGAACATACCAGGCAATCTCACACATGATTTTCCATTCCATGGGCCAGGCTCTTTTTAATGCTATCCGCCAGGGCCAGGTTGATCTGCCTTGTCTTGAGGGAAAACCGCACAAACCGGTCGGTCAGCCCATAAAAATTCCCGCAATCCCGGATAAGAATTTTATCCTGACCAATTGCCCGGCAAAAGTCAGGGGCTGTCATGCGGCCTAATTCTGCCAGGATAAAATAGGTGGGCGCATCAAAGAGGGAAATTCCAAAAACGCCCTGGAGGGCCTGGACGAACACCTGTTTTTCCTCGCGTATATAAACACGGGTCTGTTCATAAAAGGGTTCAATCGCTTCGGGGTGGGCAAAAATATCTGTGATCACTTCCTGGGCAAGGGAATTGACACTCCAAGGCTGGTAATACCCCATTACCTTGTCTATCAAGGGGATGGCCCCACTTAAAAATCCCGTCCGAAGCCCGGGAATCCTGAATATTTTTGACATGGAAGACAAGACCAGCAGGTTGGGATAGTGGGTATCGGACACAAAGGAAAGATTTTGGGCATCGTCCACAAAGGGCAGATAGGATTCATCCACCACAAAACAGGTGTCCGGATGTCGTTTAATCAGAAAGGCAATCTTCTCCCTGGGTGTCAAAGCGCCTGTGGGATTGTTGGGGTTACACAAAAAAACCAGATCAGCGTCCTTTGCCATTTCCGAAATTTTATCAATGTCCAATTGGAAATTTTGCTCTTTTTTCGCCAGGCAATGGGTATGATCTATCCCATGCATCCTGCAGGCGTCTTTATAATCCGAGTAGGCGGGACCGGCAATGACCACTTTTTTCACGCCAAGGGCCCTGGGGATGGTGTATATAAAAAAAGTGGTGCCGTTTCCGGCCATGACATTCCTAGGATCAATGTCATGGTAACGGGCAAACCCCCTGCACATGGAAGCGGCATCCGGTTCCGGCAGAGAATGGATGGCCGACAACCGTTCCCTGATAATGGCATGAATAGTGTCCGGCGGTCCCAGGGGATTGAGATTACTGCTCATGTCAATGATATCTGTCACAGGACAGCAAAGCTGCCTTGCCAGTTTGTTTTTATTTCCCCCATGTCCTTGAATCATGTTGGTTTCCTTTTAAAAAGGGAATCTGGTTACAAGACCAGAACTGCACCGGCCACCAAAAAAAGGATTGCTTCCAATACCTCGTTCATGGCGCCCAGCATATCCCCTGTGATACAATTCATTTTTTTCTTATAAAACATCAGTATTAAGGCCACACCGATAAAAAACACAATATTCAAAACCAAGCCCTTATACCCCAAAAACAGAGAGAAAAACAGGGGTATCAGACAATAGGAAAAATCGGCCCAACGGATGGGCCGGCCAAAATGGGACCTTCCGGTTCCTTCTCCTTTTCTGCCATAATTTAACGCTTTAATGCCAAAAATCATGGAAGCCCTTGAATAGGCCGGCACAATAAACAGCAGTATCAGTATTTGAACCGGAGTCCCGGTTGTTTTGACGGACCAGATACCCGCCAGTTTCACGGCAAGTCCACAGATAACAGCCACAAGTCCCATCATGCCGGTCCTGCTGTCTTTCATGATCTCAAGAGCTCGTTCCCTGGACCTGTGGCTGAAAATACCGTCTGCCGTGTCCCCGAGCCCATCCAGATGGAAGGCACCGGTGACTGCCACCAAAAAAAGCAGGTCCAGCAAGGCTGCCACAGGGGGTGCCCAGAGTTGGGAGACCACAAGATCAAAAAGCACCAGCAAGGCACCGATGATCAGCCCCACCACCGGAAAAAACCGGATCATGCCCATGGGAGAATAGGCCACATTTTTGCCCGCTGGCAAAATGGTGATAAATAAAATCGAAGATTTAAAATCTGTTAAACTGCTGGTTTTCTCGTCCATTGCCTGTCCTTTATTTGCTGACCCGTTATGTTTATCGTCATGCTATTTTATGGTCTGGTAAAAAATACCCCGGTCCTGTTTCCGGGCTTCAATACGCCCAGCGGCTTCAAGTGCTGCCAAAAGAGTCTTCATCTGGTCTGGGTCTGCATTTAAAATAGCCACCAGATCCTCCCGGGTACAGGGTCTGCGGTGATTGCATTATGCTCTTTAAGAATTTTAATTTTTCCGGGGTTTGATGGGGATGTCAATACCCGCCACCGTCAGGACAACCCGGTCCGACATGGCCGCTATTTTCTGGTTCACAAGACCGGCAATGTCACGAAACTGCCGGGCAAGGGAATTTTCCGGCACAATACCATACCCCACTTCATTGGACACTAAAAAGACAGGACAAAAGCTCTTTTCCAGGGCCACAGCCAAAAGAGTTGTGGCCTCCATGATCCGTGGCTCATCATATTCGGCAAACAAAAGATTGGAGGTCCACAGGGTCAGGCAGTCCACCAGGATGACATCTGCTGTTTTTGAAGCGCTTTCAATGGTATCATGAATCATGATGGGTTCTTCAATGGTCTGCCAGTCTTCTCCTCGTTCCGCCCGGTGGGCGGCCACTCGTTTGTCCATTTCCAGGTCCCGGGGAACCGAGGTGGCCAAAAATATTTTTTGCCCCCCCTTGATTTGATTGGCTGCCTCCAGAGCAAAACGGCTTTTGCCGCTTCTGCACCCACCAATCACCAGGGTAATCCTTGCTTTATTTTCCAAAATCGGCCTCTTATTTTATCTGTAATCTATCTCAATTTTCAAATTGAGCCAAGATATCGTATCTTACAGGTTCTGTGCAACCTAAAAATATTCTTCCCGGCAATAGAGGTAACCGATACCTATTACAACATGTTCAAAAAAATTTAATACCATGGTCAAAAACCTCAACTAACAGATCAACCACACACAATGAAAGAGGTATTGATTCAACCGGAAAACAGCCCGGTTTCAACTGTTCTGCTGCATCATCAAAACCGGAACACAATGTTGGCACCGATGGTTCTAGGCTGCCCACCATGTAAGAATTGCGGATGGTGCTGGTAAAAATGCTGGAAAAATATTCCTCATCAAACAGGTTCTTGGCATAGAGATAAAAATCCCAGTGGTGAACTTCCATGCCCAGCTTGAGGTTCACCACAGCATATGAATCGCGCACAGAAGCTTCCTTGTTGGATTCGTTAAAATAGGTTTTTCCGTATCCCTGGACATCCAGGCCGGAATAAAAACCGCAGGGATGGCGGTATTGGACACCGACATTAATAGAATATTCAGGGGTGTTTTTCAGCTTGTTTCCGGCATAGTCCACCCCGCCGTATCCCATATACTCATCATACTCTCCCTGGGTCAGCCCCAGAGCAGTGTTCAGAACAAGGCCCTGAACGGGCCGGTATTTAAGCTCAAGCTCCCCGCCATAGCTGTGGGCCTTGCCGGCATTGGAGGCTGCCATGACATAGGCAGACGGATACTCGGTCACCTGCATATCCTCGATATCCATATAAAACAGGGCAAAGTTGCAGGTCAAACGGTTGTCCAGCCATTTGGTTTTGGCACCCCATTCGTAGCTAGTTGAGGTCTGGGGATCGTAGGTGGCGGCAGAAGGATCATCAATGGTGTTGTTGAATCCTCCGGCCAGATATCCCTGGGATAAGCTGACATAGGTCATGAACATTTCCTCTTGGACCGCGCAGTTTTGATATCTCATTTTTCCTGAAATAAAAAATTTAAACCCAAACCCGGCAGGCCAGGCATGGGAGTTCATCTTTAACCCGCTCCCCGGATCCCAGTTCATGATATAAAGGTCAAGCCCCTGTCTCAGGTGAATTTTTTTCAGATATCCATCCCCCATGGGCCAGCAGGACTCAAAAGCCGTATCCATTTTGTGGGCGCATGGTTCTTCTCCCACCGCCTCATAACCCCCTTTTGATCTCACCAATTTAATATCCATTTTATTCCACATTCAGGTTTAGTGTTAAAAAAACAAAAGCTTCTAAAACTAAAAAAGTAAGCTATAGCTAAACAAGAAGGGCAAATCAAGTTTTTTTTATCAATAAGCAACAATTCAAAATATTTAAGGGCCAAGATTTAGTCGAAAGCCTGGAACTGGGCGAGGTGGAAACTGAAACAATGGCAAAACAATGACGAGAGGAGCAGACCCTCAACAAAAAACGCCCCCTTCTTCCCAGGGACGATCTGATCATCACCTGACCGGCAAATCATTGTCCCGGAAAACTTCAGATTTCCCGGTATGATTATCGCAAAACAAGGGGATAAAAGACACCCAATCAGCCTTTCCGCCCATAGGGGATGCCCAGCTTTTTCATCCGGTGTCTAAGGGTGCTGGGGTTGATTCCCAAAAGCGCTGCAGCTCCCTTTTCCCCCTGCACTTTTCCGTTGGCCATCTGAAGAACTTCCTGGATATGGGCTTTCATGGCTTCATCCAGAAGAAGTGGCCGGGAGATGGGACAGGAATTTTCAGGTGGGTTGGTTTTCCGGAATTTGGAGTAACTGTCTTCAAAACCAAGGGGCTCTCCCGGTGTGGCGGTCATGTTTTGAATCATGGTCCGTTCCACCATATTTTCCAATTCCCGTACATTGCCGGGCCAATCGTAGGATTGGAGTCTTTCCAGGGATCCGGGTACAGGGACCGGTTGTTCTCTGAAGTTCATCTCCCGGGCTTTTCTCTCCATAAAGTAAAAAACCAGGGCCGGAATATCGGATCTTCTCTGGCGCAGGGGAGGGATGGTAATGGGAAACACATTGAGCCTGAACCAGAGATCTTCCCGAAATTTGCCCTGGTCAATCATCTGCTCCAGATTTTGGTGGGTGGCCGCGATAATCCGTATGTTCACCGGTATGGGTGCAGTCCCTCCCACCCGCTCCACTTCTTTGTTTTGAAGGACTCTAAGAAGTCGTACCTGGGCCTGGAGGGGCAATTCCCCGATTTCATCCAGAAAAAGAGTTCCCTTGTCCGCCCTCTCAAACCGTCCTCTTTTTTGGGTGAGGGCACCGGTAAAGGCCCCCTTTTCATGGCCGAACAATTCACTGTCCATGAGACTTTCGGGAATAGCCCCGCAATTGACCTTGATAAAGGGTTTACCAGCCCTTGGGGACGAGTAGTGAATGGCATTGGCAATGACCTCCTTGCCCACGCCGGTCTCTCCTAAAAGCAGTACCTGGCTTGTCAGGGGAGCAACCTGCCTCACCATCTCCATCACATTTTTCAACCCAAACTTTGCACCCACAATCTCATCGCCTGAAAGATGGTGCAGCTGCCGGTTTAAATATTGATTGTCATCTGCCAGCAGCTCTTGGAGCCTGAGAACCTCCTGGTGTTTTAAGGTGTTGGCCAGGGCCACGGCAAAGGGATCATGGAGCAGGCCGAAAAGCCGGGCGTGTTCCTGAATATATCGGTCAACCCCTTTGGTAAAAAGAGAGACAACCCCAAGCACCTCATCCTCTATGATAAGATGAAGTACCAGGGAAGACATGGGAAGTTTGCCCATGGCCTCCCAAACATAGCGGCCCACAATATGTTCTTCGGGATGGTTGATCAGGTGAACCGACTTTTCCCTTTGTTCTTCCACAAATTTCCTGGCCCTGCCGGAGATGGGAAGAGGAGATTCAATTGATTTAAACCCCGATGCTTTTGTCATGGCAATATTCACAAGACAAGCCTCTTTGGCATCGTAGATATGCATGGTAAGGCCATCCGATGGAATGAACTCTTTCAGAAAATCAAAGCATCTGTCCAGAACCATATGGATATCCAGACTTCCACAGATTCTCATGGTGGCCTGGTGGAAAAAATCCATGTCATTTGTCTTCATTAAACATGTCCTATTTAAATTGTCATATCCGACACATATACATAGTTTCTATCGGATATGGAATAAATATCTTCCATATCCGGAAGTTATAAAAGTTTACATCCCTAACCCCCTGTATATCCAACAAATAATTTTTGGCACACTTTTGGCATACAAAATCAGCCGGTATGTTAAAAAATTGACTGGAGATATGAAAAATGAACAAATGGATTGAAATCATCAGTGTCAGACTTTTCAGACCGGATGCCAAGGATCTTGTCCGTAAGATTTTTTGGGAGGTGAGCTCAGAAAAATGTCTAATCTCCGAAACACCGGGGGATGTTGAGCTCTACGTAAACCAAAAGGTTGAAACCGACTGGTCCATCTATCTTTACCAAAACGGGTCGGATGGATCTGCATCCAAAAGTCGGCTTGGTTTGAGCATTGCCGAGGCGTTTTGTTCTCTGGGGCTTGTAAATCACTCTGTATGGACAATGAATTTGATGAAAAAGGAAATTACTCATGAATAAAACAAAAACATTAAAACAAGAGATCATGATTTGGGGCCTAGCCCTTGCCTTGATGATTCCGGGAATTGCCGGCTGTGAAAATGCCGGGGCTGTCGCGGATACCGAGGATAGCGCTGCTATTGCGGCTGAAGCAATCAGGCCGGTCAGGGCCATCCGCCTTGAAAAACCAATGGGAGCCTCTGTTCGGTCTTTTCCGGGAAGGGCCAAGGCTGTCCGGGAAGTAAATCTTGCCTTCAGGGTGGCAGGTCCCCTTGTGGAATTAAATGGGGACACCGGAGACAAGGTGACAAAAGGGGATCTTGTTGCCCGCATTGACCCCAGGGATTTCAGTGTCCAGGTCAAAACACTCGAGGCAAATCTGAATGCTTCCCAGGCCCAGGTCACAGAATCAAAGCTTCAGTATGCACGGTATACCAATCTGATCAAGGAAAATGCCGCTGCCAAGGCAACCTATGACCAGGTAAAGGCGGCCTTTGAGATGGCAGACGCCCGGGCAAAAGCAGACAAAAAAAATCTGGAAGCGGCCCGAAACGCATTGGGTGATACGATTCTCATCGCGCCTTTTACCGGATATATTAACCGAAAACTGGTTGAAAACTATGAAACCGTCTCCCTGGGCCAAGTCATTGTATCCCTTACGGATCTTTCTTCCATGGAGGTGGAGATTGGAATTCCCGAAGATCTGATCAGCCAGACAGGCCGATTCAACGACTATTCATGCGAATTTGAATCCATACCGGGTAAAAAATTTACGGCAGTATTAAAAGAGGTGGGTAAAAACCCAAACCTTTCCAATCAAACCTATCCCCTTTCCCTAATTTTGAACCCAGAAGAAATTTTTGCTGTCCGGCCGGGTATGTCGGCCCGGGTGACCTTCACAATTGCTGGGGAAGATCAGGAGGCATATTTCCAGGTTCCGGCCCAATCCATTGTAAATGATGACCAGCACAAAACCTTTGTCTGGATCGTTGGGGTCAATAAAAAGGTCCACAAACGATATGTTAAAACAGCCGGTTTCAGCAACAGCGGGGTTGAGGTGAGAGGAAAATTGAATGCCGGAGACTGGCTTGTGACAGCCGGGGCCAGCTTTTTGAAAGAGGGACAGACCACTCGCATCTTACCGGCTGCCGCCACAACCAATGTGGGCAATGCCTTATAAACTAAAGGAATTTTACGCGTGAAACTACCTGAATATTCAATCAAATACAAAGCTGTGGTGATATTTACCATGGTGATGCTCTTTGGGGGCGGTATATTTGCCTATTTTAAAATGGGCAAGCTGGAAGACCCGGTTTTTACGATTAAAACAGCGGTGATTGTTACGCCATGGCCCGGCGCATCCCCCCATGAGGTGGAGCAGCAAGTGACCGACGTGATCGAAAAGGCGGCCCAGTCCTCGGACCAGGTGGACAATATCCACTCCATCTCCCAGGCGGGACTTTCCATCGTTTATGTGGACCTGAATGAGAAGAACCGGACGGCCCAGGTTCAGCAGCTCTGGGATATGCTAAGAAGGAAGGTCAATGGCGTACAGGGGAATCTTCCCCGGGGGGCAGGCCCTTCACAGGTTATGGATGACTACGCGGATGTGTATGGAATTTTTCTGGCTCTGACCGGTGACGGGTATACAAATGCTGCGCTTAAAAAATACGCTGATTATCTGAAACGGGAGCTCCTGCTTGTTCCGGATGTCTCGAAAATCCAAATTTTCGGCAGCCAGACCCAGGCCGTATATGTGGAGATATCAAAATCCCGCCTGGCAGACCTCGGCATCCATCCAGGAAGGATCACCAAGGCGTTGAGCGGCCAGAACAGGATGCTGGATGCAGGTGGGGTGGAGACCGATGTACGAAGGATTCGCGTTGCAACGCCGGGGGATTTTAAATCCATTCATGAAATCGAAAACCTGGTAATTCAGTCCGGGGACAAAGAGTCCTTTCTTTTAAAGGATATTGCCACCATAAAAAGAGATTATGTCAAGCCCGCACAACCCACCATGAGGTTTAACGGGAATCCTGCCATGGGGATCGCCATCTCCGCCAGCACCGGTGCAAATGTGGTTACCATGGGGGATGCGGTTCAAAAAAGAACAGATGAACTCATGGCCGACTTGCCTGTGGGGATAAACCTTGAAGAGGTCTACTTTCAGTCTGAATTTGTGAAGGGGGCCATCAAGAGTTTCATCGTCAATCTTCTGGAGTCGGTGGCCATTGTCATCGGGGTGCTGCTCCTTACCATGGGGATCAGAAGCGGCCTGCTCATTGCAAGCGGCCTGGTCCTTTCCATTATGGGAACCCTTGTGATAATGCTGGCCTTTGGCATCAATCTTCAAAGAATCTCCCTTGCTGCCCTGATTCTTGTGATGGGAATGATCGTTGACAACTCCATCGTAGTAACGGATGGATCACTGGTCAATCTACAGAAGGGAAAAAACAGATTTTTTTCCATGGTGAGCCCCGCCGTTGAAACGGCATGGCCACTTCTGGGGGCAACCCTTATTGCCTGCCTGGCGTTTCTGCCAATTTATCTTGCCCCGACACCTTCCGGAGAATATTGCGCCTCCCTTTTTCAGGTGGTTGCCATTGCCCTTCTCCTCTCATGGGTTCTGGCCATGTGCCAGGCCCCTGTGTTCAACCACATCCTTTTAAAGACAAATAAAAAAGGAAAAGACCCCCATGGCGGATGGGTGTATAAGATATACGCAATCGGACTTGGGGTTTCCCTCAAGTATAGAAAGAGTGTATTAAGTCTTTTGGTGGTGGTGATGGCCGCATCGGGAATCGCTTTTAATTATGTTCCAAAGATGTTTTTTGCAGATTCGGACAAGGCCCAGTTCTTTATAAACTATTGGCTGCCCCAGGGGGCTAAAATTGAAACAGTTTCAAGGGATATAAAAATAATTGAAACCCACCTGGGCCAAATCCCGGAAATTAAAAATTTTGCCGCAACCATTGGCGCAGGCGGGCCGCGGTATATCACCTCCATCAGTCCTGAGGTTGAAAATCCTGCCTATGGCCAGCTGATCATCAATGTCTTTGATTACAAAAAAATCAAAGAATTGATTCCGGCTCTTGAAAGTTGGATTGCCCAGAAATTTCCGGAATCAGACCCCCAGTTTTCCGTGTATATCAACGGTCCCAGAGCAGACTTTAAAGTAGAGGCAAGGTTTTCAGGCCCGGACCCACTGGTGCTCAGACAACTTTCCCAAAGGGCAAAGGATATTATGGAGAATAATCCCCGGGCCAAGAATATCCGGGACAACTGGCGCCAGCGGGTCCAGGTCTACACACCAAGCTACTCCCAGAACAAGGGACGGAAAGCCGGTGTGGAACGCGAACACCTGGCCCAGGCCATGAAACAGATTAATGATGGTATGCCGGTCTCCTATTATCGAGAAGAAGAGAATAAAATTCCGGTCTGCCTTAAAATATCATCTCAAAATACAGAGGTTACAGACCTGAAAAGTACGCCTCTGTGGGGAGCCGGCCCTGAATCCGTTCCCCTGGGGCAGGTGATCTCCTCTGCCAATATTACCTGGGAAGACCCCCTGGTACGCCGGTACAATCGAAGGCGGGCCATCACGGCCCAGTGCGATACCACCTCCGGTGTAACTTCAGATAGTCTGCTCAATGAGCTGCGTCCTTTAATAGAAGCCATTCCCCTTTCCAGGGGCTATATGCTTGAATGGGACGGAGAATATGATCTTTCAAAAACAGGCAATGAGGGGGTGCAAAAATTCTTTCCCCTGATCGTCCTTTTGATTGCCTTTATCCTGGTGACCCTTTTCAACGGATTCAAACAGCCGATGATTATCGGGTTGCTGATTCCCTTTGCCGTGGTGGGAATGGCCCTGGGGCTCTTTGTCACCGGAGAGGCCTTTGGATTCCTGGCACTCCTAGGCGCCTACAGCCTCATCGGGATGCTCATAAAAAATGCCGTGGTGCTCCTTGACCAGATAGATCTTGAAATACGTGAAGGAAAAGATTCCCTGGAGGCGGTAAAAGATTCGTGCATGAACAGGATGCGTCCGGTCATGATGGCATCGGCCACCACCATCCTGGGCATGCTGCCCCTGCTGCCGGATCCCATGTTTTCCTCCATGGCCGTCACCATCATGTTCGGCCTGACCTTTGCCACCCTTTTAACTCTGATTGTGACGCCGGTGTTGTACACTCTTTTTTTCAGGATTAAAACGGTTTCAGTGTAAAAAGAATTGCCCTTTGTCCCTGGACAGGGGGCTTATAAAAAAATTTTAGGAAAGTGATGATAATGAAAACTATTTGTTTCTCCATATTGATCTGGATGATCCTTCCTCTGGCTGCCATGGCACAAAAAGCACCGCTTTTTTTTTCCGTTGACCAGGCGGTAAAAACAGCTATTTTAAGAAACCCGGGCATAGAAGAGGCCGCAGAATATATAAACTCTGCAAGGGAAGCCGTGAAAAGCTCCCGTGCAGACCTTTTTGCAAAGGCCGCTTTTAATTATTCCTATACCGGTCTTGACCAGCAACCCATATTAAAAACCGCCCAGGGAGAGACGTTTATTGCCCATGCCAATCAATATGCCTGGGACCTGACCCTGGCACAGCCTCTGTTTACCGGTTTTGCCCTGTCCACCACCCTGGATATCGCAAAGCTGGGAGTAAAGGATCAAAAAATCCAAAGGGAAATGGTCATACTTGATCTTGCCCGGGATGTAAAAATTGCCTGCTATAATTTTCTTTTGACACAAAAAATGCTTCTGGTGGTCGAAAGCGAGGTAACCTCCCTTAAAGCACATGGTCAAATCGCTCGTGAATTTTACAACCAGGAGCTGATTCCTAAAAATGATCTGCTGCGATCCGAGGTAGCCCTGGCAGACTCCATCCAGACCCTGGAAAAAACCCGGGCAAGGTTGGACTATGCCAGGTCCCTTTTAAACACATTAATGGACTATGATGTCAATCGCCCTGTCAGTGTGGAGGATGTTGAAAAGATTCCCGGTTCAGACTATGAATTGACCCAGCTTGCCCAACACGCCATTGACAAAAGACCCCTGATCCGGGGATTAAAAAACACCCTTAATCAGACGCTTCTTTCTGAAAAACTGGCCAAAAGCAGTCTATATCCAACACTCTCCCTGGTGGGCCGATATGAACAGAACGGGGATGATTTATCCGCCGCAAACAATGATTATGCCAACAGCCAGAACGCCAGTATCTCCCTTCAGGTTGGCTGGACTTTTTTTGAATGGGGCAAAACCTGCGCCGATGTAAAGCAAACCCGGCATAGAGGAAAGGCAGTCCGGGAAAGAATCAGGGGAGCTGAGAACACGGTCAGACTGGAGGTAAAAGATGCTCTGCTGAATATTGAGGTAGCAAAAGAAAACATAAAGACCGCTCAAAAATCCCTGGGTCAGGCCAGGGAGAATTTCAGGATTACAAATGTGCAGTATGCCCAGCAGGTTGTCACCTCAAATATTGTTCTGGACGCCCGATCTTTTTTAACCAATGCCGACAACAATTACTACCAGGCCCTATACGGATACATGGCTTATCTGGCGAATCTTAACAGGGCACTGGGGGATATGCCTGATATGTAAAATTTGTTTGGCTTCCTCTTCCATAAAACCTGGAAAAAATTTTCTTTTGGGGTTGCGATTATTTTTTTCCCAAGATAAAAATATAAAGCTTCCCTAGCAATTCGATTCGCAATACGGCTATTCCTGGGAAAAACCTATGTTTTTAAGGAGGAATTACCATGCCTGCAAAAGATTTTGCCAACATTCAAGAAATGCTCAGACAAACCCGTACAGCTTATGGAAACCATAAAGCCTATAGATGGTTCCGTACCCCTGATCAGTTGGAATCGGTTACCTGGAATGAATTCCAGGAACAAGTAAAAAACGTATCCAAAAGCCTGATCAGCCTGGGGATCAAAAAAGGAGATAAGGTCAATATCATAAGCTATTCTTGCTACCGATGGGTGCTTTGCGATCTTGGAATCTCCAGTATTGGCGGATGCACAGTTGGTATCTACCACTCAAATCTGGCCGATGACTGCCGTTATATCATTGATCATTCAGATGCCGTGGTGATTTTTGCAGAGGATGAAACCCAACTTCAAAAACTAATAAGCATCCGGGGGGATCTTGCCGATATCCGGAAAGTCATCCTGTTCAGCGATTACGATGGAGATGATTACGATGAAGAGGGTGACTGGGTCATCAGTTTTGAGAAATTCCTTGCCCTTGGCCGTGGGGTTGATGACCTGGCATTTGAAACAATGGCAGCGGCTGTTACACCTGAAGATCCTGCTGCCATCGTATATACCTCCGGGACAACCGGTGTGCCCAAGGGAGCCGTCCTCACCCATGACAATATCACTTTTACCGCCCAGTCCGTGGTCTTGAGTTCCGATCTCCACAACGGAGATCATCATTTTCTTTTTCTTCCCCTGGCCCATGTTTTTGCCAGAATCTGTATCTTTGGTGCCCTGAGGGCGGCGAGCACAACCACCTTTGCCAGGGATATCACCACGGTGATCCAGGATATCGGTGTTGCCAGGCCCCACTGGTTTGCAAGTGTTCCCCGAATCTATGAAAAGGTCTATTCCAAAGTCATAAGCAATGCTGAAACAAAGGGGGGAATAGCCCTTAAAATTTTCAGGTGGGCCTGCAAAATAGGCGAAAAGTACAGTGATTGCCTTCTTGATAAACAGCCCATACCCTTTTTTCTCAATTTCCAGAACAACCTGGCCTCAAAACTTGTCTTCAGTAAAATCCAGGCTGCCCTCGGCGGCAGGGTACGCTGGTGTATCAGCGGTGCCGCCCCCATAGATCCTTCCATCGCAAAGTTTTTTCACGGCGCCGGCATCCTCATATTAGAAGGGATCGGCATGACGGAAAACACCTCTTTTACCAATATCAACAGAGTCGATAATCTTAGGATCGGGTGGGTGGGGCAGCCAGGCTTCGGTATTGAACACAAAACAATGGAAGATGGCGAGGTGATGTTCAAGGGCCGCAATGTCATGAAGGAATACTATAAGATGCCGGAAAAAACGGCTGAGACCCTTACCCCTGACGGCTGGATGTATACAGGAGATCTGGGAAAAATTGATGAAGACAATTTTTTAAAAATTACCGGCAGGAAAAAAGATCTGATCATCACAGCGGGTGGAAAAAACATTGCACCCGCAGGTATTGAAGGGGTGATGGCCACCTCTAAATATATCAGCCAGCTGTGTGTCATTGGCGACAGGAAAAAATTTTTAGCGGCCATTGTAACCCTGGACCCGGAAACCGTTCCCGAGTATGCCAGGAACCACAATATTCCCTTTGACACGGTGGATGATTTGGTAAGCAATCCTGATATTAAAACCTTGATTACGTCTGAAATTAAAGAAAAAAATAAAAAATTTGCCTCCTTTGAAACCATTAAAAAAATAGTGATCATGCCCGAATTCAGCATCGAAAATGGGTTGCTGACCCCTACCCTGAAAATGAAAAAAAGTATCATCATGGAAAAATATAAAAAGGAAATTGAGGCCCTCTATCAAGACAGATGACCTTAAAATCTGAACCCTCTTTTTAGGAGTGGCCGCCCCGGGCATACCGACACCCTTACGCCTTGATCCAGAAGGGATTATTACGGGGTTCGCTTAATCTGTTTCTATTTTTTGGCAGCACCAAAACTCAAGCCTGTTACCCTCGGGATCATAGAGGTAAAAAACTCTGGATCCCCAAAGGGATTTAATAGGGGTTGGGGATAACTTTTTTTCTTTGAGTGTCAGGTATGTTGATTGAAGATCCGCCACTTCCATGCTGAGGGTAATCCCCTTACCATCAGCGCTCTTGATTGAAGACCGTGTTTCATTGGCAATGCTCAACCGGGTCGAATCCGTCAGTTGGAACTCCACAAACCATTCCCGGGTGGAGAGCCGCTCCAGGCATAGCCCTGTTGCATAAAATTCCACGGTTTCCTTCCACCTGGTGCAGTACAAAATTGTATTGACCGTCTTGATTTCCATAAATATTCCGGTTCAATGTCTGTGGATCATATTAAACACGCATTTAAACTTTGGAACCGAGCTGTTAAGCCTCACCGGCATCCGGCTTTCTCGCTCTTTTTCCCGTCAATGCATCACCATAAATTCCAGGCGTGGACCCCTCTATTTTTGTCGCCCCTATTGTCTTGGCGTAATAATCGGCTGGGCCTGTTCCGCCAACGATGGCATAGGCATACCCGTTGGCAGCCATTGCGTTAAGACAGGACAATAACAAGGCCTTGCCTATTCCATGGCACCGCTTCATCTGTGCAACACCGGTGGGACCAAAAAAATTCTTGCCCGTACTGTCATAACAAGCAAAGCCCAGGATTTCCCCGGCTTCTGTGGCGATGAAGCAGGAAACCGGCTGATGGCTGAAAGCAACCTCACATTCACTTGCCCAGCCATCACTGAACCCATCCCCTACCCACTGAACAACCAGATGTTTCTCGCAGGCTCTGGCAGTGCGAATTACAATCCCCTTATCCCTAAGCCCCTTTAACAAAGGGGTAACATCTGGAATATCGTATAATCTGACCAGCATATCCACCATATGGTTTGTTCCTCTTCACAAGTATAAAAACCAACCATAGCCCTCCGGGGCTTGTCCGTCAAAATATTTTTGTTCCGTTCCCATGCATATGCCTTTTCCATCGAAAATTTTAATATTCCTTGATTTTAATATTGTTTGGCTTCCTGTTTGGTGATGGTCCGGTATTCTATCCCTGTTTTTTCTATTTCTTCATTTTTTAACACCACCACCACCTGTTTGTTGTCCATACGGACGGTTTTGGTTTTTTTTGATCCAATGGAAACAGACATATCAGTGGAGAGTACAGCTCCTGACCGGGTTACCAATTGGTCGATAAAAGAGAAGTCACAAAGCGTGTCCACACGAACAATACTGCCGGGATGCCCCAGGTGATACCACCCCCGATAACGACCGTCATTACCGGATAGCCGTAACCCAATACCCGCAACAGCACCGATAACCCCGTCTCCGGTTCCCCCGTGTTCCGACAAATGAATCCCGGATTGCCGGGCAAGATCATAGGCCGCAGCCTTGGAGGTAACGGCCTGTTTGGCCATTTTTCCGAAGGCAATCAGCTCTTTTCGGGCAAGGGCCTTGTCCAGATTTGCCACACAAAGCCCCGGGTCAGATCCTTTTTGGGACCGGGTTTCAAGATAGTCGGCCATAAATTTAATAACCGATTCCATGGGGTTTTTTTCCAGAGCTATTTCAAAGCACATGGATGAGTTGTGGGAGGTATAGGGGATGTCCTCATGGACAAACAGCTGATGGCGGCTTATGGCAGAGCAGGTTCCCCAGCCAAGGGTTTCCATTTGTTCACACAGCTCCTGGACCAGCCACCCGGTCCCCTTGGTTCCAGGCATGTCGGTGTCATCGATGCAGACCAGGTATTTCATAATCATTTCCTTTGCGGTAATATTTAGTTATTTTTTTCCTATAAAACAAAATATTGTTTATAATTTGGCCTATATACACTACCTGTTGACAATAAACAACTTTATGTCTATAAGATTTCCTGCCAGGGAACAGATAAAATATGGGTATAATCAGAAGATGCGTTGCTAATTCTAAGGAGATTGAGATGAACAGGAAAATTCTTTTTGCGGTATCTGTTTTTAGTTTGAGTTTATTTTTAATGGCAAGTCACACCATGGCCCAGGAGAAGACGGATAATCTCTTTACCCTGGGTGAAATTGTGGTTGAAGACACCTCCGGGGTGCAGGATATTGCCATCAGCAATACCATTACCGCCCAGGAAATTGAAAGCATGGGGGCTGCCAACGCCGCCGAAGCCCTTCAATATGTACCCGGCGTCAATGTGGTGCGAACGGCCAAAGGAGAGCTCAATATTAATATTCAAGGCTTTGAGCAAAAAAACATATTGGTGCTCATTGACGGTGTTCCCTACTATGAAACCAAAAACGGCCCATTGGACCTTCAGCAGATCCCCGCCTCCATCATCGGAAAAATCGAGGTGACCAAGGGAGCTTCTTCTGTCCTCTACGGACCCAATGCCCTGGGAGGCGTTGTCAACATCATTACCCGAAAAGGCATCAAAGGCATCGCAGGTTCGGTGAGCGCTGAAGGAGGGCTCGGCGGCTATCACCGCGGGACGGCCACCCTCAATTATGGTGCTGAAAACGGTTTTTCAATACTGGGAACCGTTGACTACCGCAAGCGGGATACCCTCAATTTTTCCGATGATTATGAACCCAGAAAAACAGATATACGTTATAAAGGACCTTCGGATGGACGTCCGATCCCCAGAGTTGTTGATGCGGGAGACAAAAAAAACAATTCAGATTTAGAATCCCTTAACCTTTGGACCCGGTTGGGGTTTGCGCCAACAGAAAAATTAGAGATGTATGCATCCTTGTATCGGTTTGACATGGAACGGGGCAGGCCCTTTAGCGATGTCCACAACATGGTCAATTTTCCGAAAAAGTATTCAAGCTTTGGCCGGTACGACGAGTATGTGGACACGGGCGCTGATGTTGGCGGAAAAATTTCACTCAACGATTGGTGGGACCTCCGGGCAATGGCGTTTTACCATAGCCATCAAGATGAATACACCTCCTATGTCAGTGAAAATCTTGCACAAAAAATATCAACCTGTACCTGGGATGATGATTCCTATGGTTTTTCTCTTTTTTCCGATACCAATCTGAACCGGTTCGGAGAATTAAGCGTTTCTGCCCAGTATCGTGAAGATAAGCATACACAAAAACCTGACGTTAACGATCCCTGGGAGGACTCCGAATCAAGCACCCTGACCTTTGCTGCTGAAGATACGCTTTCCTTCGGGCAGTTTACAACCGTCCTGGGGCTGGCCTACCATAATTTTGATGCTAAAAAAATAGCAGGTCTGGACGGGTATACAAATGGCGAACTTGACCCCATGGCAGGGGTGACCTGGACAGCGAAAAACGGGGTGCAGATCTTTGGTTCCATCGCCCAAAAAACCCGTTTTCCAACCTTTGGCGACATGGAGGAGAAGGGTAAGATGTACATACTCGATCCAGAGAAAAATATCAATTACAGCCTGGGTACAAAATATTGTTTTTTTGACAAGGCCCATGTTGCATTGTCCGGTTTTTACAATGACATAACCGACCGTATCGAAAAAGATACCAATAAGGTACCGTGGAATATTGATGAAGCACAAATTTACGGCATTGAACTTGAAACCAATACCGATATCACCGATCGCATTTCAATGGGCCTCAATTATGTCTATACCCATGCCCGGAATGAATCTGCGGACCGTGATAGTGATTACCTTGCAGATGTCCCGGAAGACACATTCTTTGCAAGCCTGGGCTATATGATTCCCAAAATCGAAACCCGGTTCATTGTCCGGGGGACCTATAAGGGAGGGGTGATTTATAATGCAGATGCTGCTGATGGTGATGAAAAAGAATACATCGCAGTGGTCGACCTCTCCCTGATAAAAAAGTGGGACAGCGGGTTGAGTCTTGGCGGCCATATCTACAATCTCTTTGATCAGGATTATTACGATGGTAAGGGCATGGCATGTAACGGGTTCGATTGCAAAATGGTTGTCCAATATGACTTCTAGGCGGTAATTGCTGAACGGCAAAAAGCATTGACCCGGTGTCACTTGAAAATGTTTTTTGCCGTTTATGAATCCGTGACGGTGAACCGGGAAAAGGAGAATGGGGAAAATAAATGGGATTGATGAACACCAAGCGACTGGTGAAAATAAAAATTTTGCAATTTGGTCTCTGCTTTTGCCTTTGCCTTATCCTGGCGGCAGTTGCACCATTATGCCGGGCCGCAGAACCCGAAGATGTTCACAAAACCCTTGAAAATTCGATAAGCCGGGCCTCAAAGGCGGGTAGTACAACAAAAAAATGGATGGAAAAACGGGAAGGTTTAATCCAGGAACTCCAGGAACTTGAGTTAAAGGATGCGTGGACCCAGTTTCAGTTGGAACGAACACAGCGCTATCTTTTGTCCGAAAAAAAGAATATCGCTGTTTTGCAGGAGAATCTGGTCCAGGCCGGAAAAACTCAAAATACGCTGGCACCGTTTTTAGAGGTTCTTTATTTTGATCTTGAAAATCATGTTAAATCAGATCTGCCCTTTGCACGAGAGGAACGAAACAAGCGGCTTGCCTTTATCCGTTCTTCCCTTGATGATCCGGACGCAAGTCTCTCCGCCAAATTCGGCCGCCTTCTTGAAGCCATTCAAATTGAATCTGATTATGGCTATTCAGTGGATGTCACCCAGGAGGTGGTTGAGAATATTAAAGGAAGTCCAGGCCAGGTCTTTGTCTTCAGGCTGGGCCGCCTGGGGCTCTTTCGCTTGATGGAAGCCGACAGCCATGTCCAAAAATACACAAAGACGGCAGGAAAATGGCAAGATATTTCCAAACCCAATATAGGGGAACTGAGAAAGGCCATGGAAATCGCCCGGAAAAAAAGAGTCACAACGGTGGTTGAGCTTCCCGTGGGCAGCCCCGGCCAAGGACAAAATGGAGGGAAGATATGAAAAAAATTTTCATGGTCAGCCTTGCCTTTTTTTCAATATGTTTCACCCTGCCCTGCCAGGCCGATGAAACCTGGGAAAATTCCGCCAGAAAAGTGATCTCCCTGGCCGGAAAAATAGACGAGCGAGCCCTTTTCTCTGAACGGTTTGCACACCAGGACAAAGCAGCACTTAACGAGAAGATAGCTATTCTGAAAAAAAACATATCCCAAAATACCAGGGCACTTGAGCAGACAACCGACACCCTCAACAAGCTGTCGGCAAAAAGAGCCAGGCTTGCCGAACAATATCAAAAAGAGATGGCGGACATGAAAACCGTTGGGGGAACCTTTCGCAATGCCCTGCGTCAAACCCTCTCCCGCCTGGACTCAAGCACGGTTGCAGCCATGCACCCAAAAATGAGACAGACGGTCAAATCCCTTTTAGAGCAGGATTATTTTTTAGGATTAAAACAGATGCAGACCTATACCTCTCTTCTCTTTGAGGATATAAAGGCCACCGGCAGGATTGAGAAAAAAAACACAGGGGTAATAGGGACAAACGGGCAGGTTCAGACAGTCTCCCTTTATCGCGCCGGCGGTTTTTTCCTTGGATATCAGACCCCAAAAGGTGCCTATTTTGTTCTGCCCCAGCCAGGGCAGCCGGGTCTGTCTGTTAAAGCCCAGGGCAAACAGGTTTTGGCCTGGCTTAACGGCGGATCTACTTTGCCAATTGATATCACCGGCGGTACAGCCATCCGGGCGGCAGAACAAAAGCAAAGCCTTGAAACCTGGGTTGAGGCAGGGGGTGTTCTGCTCTATCCGATTCTTATTGCCGGTCTTATCGGAACCCTGTTTGCCTTTTTTAAAGCCCTGCATCTTTTCATGCAAAATCAGCTCGGCCAAAAAAGAAAAGCGCAGTTTTTGGATCTGAAATCTTCGGACCAGGTACGAATGGCCCTGTCAAAAATAACCAGATGCCCAGGAGCTAGGGTGATGGAAGCCTGCTTTTCCTTGGAAAATAGACCCATTGACAGCCTTGATGCCATCGTGGAAGAAAAAATCTTGACGGAACAGGGAAAGCAGGAACGCTTTCTCTCCATCATTGGTGTATTGGCCTCCATTGCGCCTCTGCTGGGGCTTCTTGGTACGGTGACCGGTATGATCAGTACCTTTAGGGCCATTACCATTTTTGGAACCGGTGATCCTCGGATGATGTCCACCGGTATTTCCGAGGCACTGGTAACCACCCAGGCGGGTCTGGCCATTGCCATTCCCCTTCTTTTGGCCCATCACTTTTTAAAAAGACGGGTGGTCGTTCTGGTAGAAGATATGGAGGCCTGCGGCATGGGAACCATTGCGCGTATTTCCAAAGGCCAGATGTCGTGAACATAGATGCCGTGAACCTAGGGATGGAACATCTTATCATGGTTTTTGAACACTATTTAAAAACAGGGGGGATCACCATGTATCCCCTGATTCTGTGTTGTCTCTGGATGTGGCTAGAAATTTTTTATCACCTTCCCCTTTGGCAAAAAAAGACAGGTCATGAGATTGAACAGATCAAAAACACCTTTGTTTCTCTTAAAACAGGCAGTTCCCGTCACGATCGAGGGATGCTTTTCTTCCTGCAGGAACAGGCAGGAGAAAAGCACATCCGTCAAATATCAACCATCAAGGTACTTGCCGCCCTCGCCCCTTTTTTAGGATTATTCGGCACTGTAACCGGAATGATAAAGACCTTCCAGTCTGTGGCCCGGTTTGGGCTGACCAACCCTAAGGCCCTGGCGGGCGGTATCTCCGAGGCTATGGTAACCACCCAGTTTGGCTTATTTATTGCCGTCCCGGGAATTCTGGCAGTGGTTTTTCTCAAAAGAAGTGCTGTCCGCAGGCAGGGCGAAATCCAAAGGAAAACAGGAATCCTGTTGGCAGATTAGGAGACTTAAGGATGCGCAGACGCAAATTATATTCAGAGGATATTGCCCAGATTGATATGACGCCGCTCATTGATATGGTTTTTATTCTTCTCATTTTTTTTATTGTGGCAACCTCATTTGTCCGTGAATCCGGGGTGGAAGTGAACAGGCCCCAGGCCGCTTCTGCTGCTGCCAAGGAAAAAGTTTCCATGATTATCGGCATCACAGGTGCTGGCCGGGTCTTTATTGAAGGGCATGAAATTGATATTCATAACGTCAAAGGGAGAATGAACAGCTTTCTGGCTGAAGTGCCCGGGGGAAATGTGGTGATTGTTGCGGATAAAAATTGCTCCACAGGCACAACCATAAGCGTTCTGGACGCCTGTCGCCTTGCGGGTGTTACCAACCTGAGTGTTGCGGCAAAGGCCGGCGAACCATGATCCCTGCGCTGCGCCTGGCAGGATCCCTTGCGGGAACCATTTGCATAACGCTTATGATTTGCCTTGTGGCCCCCCTGATGAGCGGAGAACAAACAGCTGCTGTGCCCACGCTCATCAGCCCGGTTCAGCTTGTTCCCCTGCCTGCCCCCCTGGAAAAACAAAAGAACAGAAGGATTATCCCGAAAAAAATTCACCGGTTTTCCAAATCACCCCCAAAAAAAATATCCAAAAGAGAAAAGATAGAATCGGTTCCTATCCAGATGAATCCCTTAAAAATGGAAGCGACACCCACCATGGCAGCCACCATGCCCCTGCCCCTTGCTGCCCCGGTTAAAACAAAGGCTGTCAAAACCACCCCGGGAACAGCAGGCATCTATGATATGACGACGGTTGACCACCCGCCAAGACTTAAGCATTATACCCCTCCCATCTATCCGCCCCGGGCCAAGGGCCAGGGTATTGAGGGCAAGGTTTTTGTCCGGTGCGTGGTGAGTGCCGGCGGAAAGGTTTTAAATACCCGGATCATCCAGGCAGATCCTGTTGGGTATTTTGAAAAGGCTGCGTTAAAATCGGTTAAAAGATGGACCTTTATTCCCGCAAAAATCCAGGGGAAAAAGGTTGCTGTCCGCGTGGATATTCCCCTGTCATTTTCCCTGGATTAGGTATGCGATTTTTTATTATTATATTGCTGTTTTTACCGGTTGTCTCTTTTGCCGGGGAAACCATAAACTCCCGGGAATATAAGGTGCTTAAAAAGGCCTATGAACGTCTGGAAAATGAGCGATATCAAGACTGTCTTTCCACCCTGTCCTCTTTGCTTGACACACCTAGGCCCTCCTCCTACGTCCTCGCCTATGCCGCCCAGGCCAGCGGCGGTTTGAACCGGTTTGACCAGGCCATCACTTTTTTGAAAAAGGGAACACAGCTTTACCCTGAAAAAAAAAATCTGTGGCATAATCTGGGTAATTATCAAATGCAGGCCGAAGATTTTACCGGAGCGGTTCAGACCTATGATAAACTTATCGCCATGGATAGGGAAAACCAATCCCCCCTCTATCAATATCACCTCGCTTTTGCCTGGTATTGTCTGGAAAATTATGAAAAAGCGCTGGCGTCAATTGCGAAGATCACCCAGGGGCAAAGGGCAAAAAAGCATCATCTTTTGTTGCAGGTTCACTGCCAGATTGCCCTTGAGCGATGGGCTGCGTGTGAGGCAACCGCCAGAAAACTCATCCGCCTTCACCCGGCAGGTGCCGGAAACTGGGATCTGCTTGGCCGGATTGCCATTAACCGCATGGATTATGACCGGGCTGCGGCCGCACTTGAAATAAAAAATATTTTGCAGGAAAAACGGGAACCGGGCAGGATGCTTGAACGCCTTTACAAAATACTATCTGCCTGGAATGAGGTCGCCAGACTTGAGGAGGGAAACAGCGTCTATCATTGTGCAAAAAATCTATTTTTGTCCGGCCAATATCAGCAAGCTCTGGAAATCCTGGCGACAAAGCACCCAGGAAACATGGAGACAAGCTATCTTCGAGGCCGGATTTTATTTTCCCTTGGCAGGAACAGGGAAGCTGTGGAGTCACTTTTAAAGGTACAAAAACAAGAGCATCTCTTTTTAGAGATGGATGGCAAAAAAAAAAGTTTGCAGGAAAAACGGCAAAAAAAAGATGCTCTTCGGTCCCAGGCCCTACTCCTGGCCGGGCAGATACATTGGCTTGACTGCAACTGGGCGCAAGCCCGGGATATTTTTAAAAAACTTTCGATTCTGCCCGGTCAAGAGCAGCTTGGTAACAGCCTTGTAGACTGTTTACAGTTTTATTTAGATGAAACAAATGTGCGCCAGGCGTTGCCGGGACTTTATGACCCGCCCCTGGTGATTGTAGGGGCCAATGACATTTAATCTAAGAGAACCTGGATAATATGACAAAAACCAAATTTATATGGCTGCTTGTTGCCATACTTTTTATACTCTTGCTCGCCAGGCAGTATACCCAGGAAAAAAAAGATCAACCCATTGGGGAAGAATCCCGCACCATTACCGACATGAAGGGCCGCACCTTTGCCGTGGCAGACCCCATACGCAGCATTGCTCTGCTGGGAGGCCCCACGGGCCAGGTGGCCTTTATACTGGGGGTCCAGGACAAACTTTGCGCCGTGACCAACACGCTTAAAATGTCAAAACTGGTCCGGGAAATGTACCCAAATATCAAAGATCTGCCCGGCCCCCGGACCACCTCGGGCAGCATAAATGTTGAAGAACTGATCCAGTCAAACCCGGACATTGCCATTGCCGGGGACCTGGATGGCCGGATCGTCCTTGATAAGACCCGCATTCCCTTGGCCTTCCTGGAAGACAGCATGGGGGATGGGATTGCGGATATGAAACGAGAAATCCGGTTTTACGGATATGTTTTCAACACCCCGGACCGGGCCGAAAACTATGTTGCCTTCCTGGAGCGGATCATCACCATGGTGACCGAAAGGACAAAGGATATCCCTGTTTCCCAGCGTAAACGAGTATTCCAGGGTTACAGCCCCAGCCATCTGGTGACCCTGGGGGGAGACACCTTTATGCAGGAACGCATCCAACTTGCCGGATGTCTGAATGCCGCCGAGAGTGTCGTCACCATTGGCAAACGGAGCGGGCTCCATGCGGGTCTGGGAGAAATCTCCATGGAACAGGTGCTGGAATGGAACCCTGACATTCTGGTGATCAATTACGGAAAACCCGACGATTTCATCAATGATCCCCAATGGCGTCATATCCAGGCGGTTCAGAACCATCAGATTTATGCCCAGCCCGCCGGGGTCTTTATTTTTAACCGGCCCACCATGGAGTCGGCGGTTATTTTCCCCCTGTGGCTTGCCAGCATCGCCTACCCTGAAAGGTTTGAAGATATCTGTGTCCCCGATCTTGTCAAAGAATTTTACAGCAAGATCTTCCGATTTGATCTGAACGATCAACAGGTTCGTGATATTTTAACGGGAGCCTATGAATTTAAGATGATGAAGGGGATTAAAAATAGAGGATAACCGCCGAAAACCTGTCAAAAAAATCTTCCCCCTGGGACCGGAAACCTGGATTACCCTCTTTGTGATCCTGTTGGTTCTGGCGGTGCTTGGTTCCCTGGGATTTGGCCGGGTCGATATCCCCTTTACCACGGTATTAAAAATATTGGGATCCGCCATCCTGCCTTTGGACCAGGACTGGTCGGTCACCGCCTATTCCGTGGTCATGGATGTGAGACTGCCCCGGATTATGGCAGGGGTTCTCGTGGGAGCCGCCCTTTCCATTTCCGGGGCCTCTTTTCAGGGGGTATTCCAGAATCCTTTGGTCAGTCCCCACATCCTCGGGGTGGCATCCGGCGCCGGATTCGGTGCAGGCCTTGCCATTTTGTTGTTTGATAATCTTTTGATTATCCATCTTATCTCCTTTTTATTCGGCCTTGCCTCGGTGGGCATGACCTACGCTCTGTCCCGGGTATACAAAACCACCCCCATTCTCATGCTGGTGCTTTCCGGTATTGTGGTGGGGTCCCTCTTTTCCGCCCTGACCTCTTTTTTAAAATATATTGCCGATCCCATGAACAAAATGCCGGCCATTGTTTTCTGGCTCCTGGGATCCTTAAACCACGTATCAGCCAGGGACCTTTTGATTACCGCTCCAATTTTCGCAGGATGCATCGTAGCCCTGCTCATGGTTCGGTGGCAGATCAACCTGCTGGCCATGGGAGAAGAGGATGCAAAATCCCTTGGGGTCAACACGGAAAGACTGAAAACCCTGATCATCGTCTCCGCCACCGTTGCCACGGCATCAGCGGTGTGCATCAGCGGGATCATCGGCTGGATCGGTATCATGATTCCCCATATCGGGCGCCTCATTGTCGGACCCGACCACAAATATCTGCTGCCCATCTCCATGCTCATCGGCGCCGCCTATCTTGTAACCGTTGACACCATTGCAAGGACGGCCCTTGTTACAGAAATTCCCATTGGTATTTTAACCGCCATTTTCGGAGCCCCTGTGTTTGCCCTTTTGCTCAGAAAAACCCAAAGGTCTGGATGACCGATGGCCGGTTCCATCAAAATTGAAAATCTTTCCTTCAGGTTTACAAAGGAAGACCCGGTTTTTTCACATGTCAGCTTTAATCTGGATCAAGGAGAGGTTTTCTGCCTTCTCGGGCCCAATGGGTCGGGAAAATCCACTCTGCTCAAGTGTATTGCACAATTGCTGCCCCCCCTCACCGGATCGGTTTTTCTGGACACTGAAAATCTGGGCCAATTACCGGCTGGGAAAATTGCCAAACGGCTGGGATTCGTCCCCCAGAGCCTTGTATCCGCCTTCCCCTTTAAGGTGGCAGATATCGTGGTCATGGGGCGGGCCTCCCGGATCAGTGTGGTCTCATCCCCCTCTAAAACCGACCAGCACCATGCTATAAAGGCCATGGAAAAGCTGGGCATTGCCCATCTGGCCCAAAGGCCCTGTAATCGACTGTCAGGGGGAGAATGGCAGATGGTGCTCATTGCAAGGGCCCTGACCCAATCACCCAGGGTGCTGCTGTTGGACGAACCCACCTCCCACCTGGATCTTGGCAACCAGATCAAAATTCTGGAGGTGGTGGACAGCCTGTCAAAGGAGGGCATGACCATTATCATGGCCTCCCATTTTCCCGACCACGCCTTTCTATCAGCCCACAAGGTGGGAATTCTCAAAAACAAATCATTGAAGGGGGTAGGCGCTCCAGACCAGGTGTTGACCCAAACGCTTCTGGAGGACACCTATGGCACCCCCATACGCATTATCAGGGTCGGTAATGGCGTCAACCGGAAAATCTGTGTTCCCCTTTTAAAAAAAACCACGCCCCGGGGCGAAACAAAAAAGGACAACGAATGGAAAGACTGACACATTGGCAGACCCTATGGAAACAGCTTTCAGAAATTCAATCCCAGGCCTTTTCCCAAAAAAAGCAAAAACCGACAAAAGGCAAACCAGACGATTTCTGGAAAAATAAGGCCAGACGATATGACAAGATGGTGGAGGACCGCTGGTCCAAGCCGGATTCCTCCAGGGATTTTCTCATTAGCAAATTACAAGAAAACCCCGGTTCAACCCTCCTGGATATAGGCGCCGGCACGGGCAAATGGTCCCTCCTGGCCTCTTCCCACACCGCAAAGGTCACGGCTCTTGATCCCTCACCAGCCATGCAGCAGGTGTTAAGGGAGAAAATTAAAGACGAAAAGATCACCAATATTGACATTATCACCGGCACCTGGCCCGAAGCCGCCATTGCCCCCCATGATTATGTCCTGGCCTCCCATTCCATGTACGAGGTAAAAGGATTTGAACGCTTTGTGAATAAAATGACGGCCACTGCCACCAAAGCCTGCATCATGGTGCTGCGGGTCCCCTTTGCCGATTCCATTATGGCAAAGGCTGCCACCAGGGTGTTTGGACAGCCCTATGACAGCCCTAATTTCCAGGTTGCCTATAATATTTTGCTGGCAATGGACATCTATCCCGATGTGATCATGGAAGCAGACAGATCATGGCCCGGCTGGAACAATGACAGTTTTGAAGCCGCCCTGGATGAACTGAAAAACCGTCTGGCCCTTGGGGGCAATACAGAACACGACGCCTTTCTTATAGATTTGCTCAAAGAAAATCTCACCCGTAAGGGAGATCGAGTTGTCTGGCCCGCCGGCAACCGGTCTGCCCTGGTATACTGGGAGGTACGATGATCAAAAAAAACCTTTCTGCACTTCTGGTAATTCTCTTTTTTGTCTGCACCCCCCTGGCAAACAGCGATGAAATCCAGGAAACCCGGAACAAACAACTAAGATTGGCCAGACTTGCCCCCCTTGAAAAAAGAATTTTTGACTATAGGATCAATGACGATTACAAAGACGATTCCTACGGACTTACGGTGATAAAATCCGGCCTGGAATCCCTCAAAGAAGGGTCCGGCGGTATCGGGGCGTGTCTCGTGGACAGCACCACGGGAAAGGTCATCGAATATGGCCGGAATCGACAATATGCCACCTATTTTCGCAGTGACCTCCACGGAGAAATGGACCTGCTCAACCGGTATGAAGAGAGGATGAAAAAGTCAACCAGGTCCAAAACAGGAGAGAATCCAAGAGAATGTAAGAACCTGGTCCTGGTTTCTTCAATGGAGCCCTGTCCCATGTGCCTGACCCGGATCATCAATTCCGGGATTAAAACCGTTCTCTATGTAACCGAAGACAAGGAGGGGGGAATGGTCACAAGAATGAACAATCTGCCGCCTTTCTGGCGGGAATTTGCCGCTGACAGGGAATTTAGAAAGGCCGACTGCTCACCAAAACTGCGGCAGATCGCCCATGACCTGTTCCATTTTTCCCACAGAGATTTTGCCAAGAACAGAAAAAAATAATAAATTTCACACCTGACTCTGGTGGTTTTAATTGCCGGTGTTTTCCTGGGGGGTATCCCTTTGAATGCTTGCCTTTTGTGTCTTCTATTGATAAGGATATTACCGGGTTTCCGGGACAATGGAAAAGTCAAACTTTCCCTTCCCGGGGGGTATTCTGTTGAAATTTAAAGAGGGAGTTAGGTTAATGGATCAAATGCAGGCAAAAACAAGTCAATGGATTGATGAAAAAAAAGACCCGAGAAGTGCCCGTTGGCAGGCTGGCCTTGAAAATATTATGGAATTGTTTTTACCGGTTCTGGAAAAGGGACGGCTAACGCCGATCCGCCCCCTCGAAGAAAAAGATATCTCCATATTCAAATCTGCTTTGGAACGGGTGGATTTAAGCCCCGGTCTTTTGGCCGCCTTTTTACCCCCGTCCGTTGCCAACCTGATTCTTCCGCCGGATTCCGTCCAGGAGCTAATCCGCATTGACAAAGAAAAACCCTCCTATAAAATCCTCATCCTGCGACCCGGCAAAGAAAACCGGTTCCTCTGTGCAGAGATTTCAGAACATGCCCACAGGCCGGGTGTGGACATTTTTCAGTCAGGCGCTTTTTTGGGAAACTTTGACTATGAAACCCAGGATATCTGTATCATGGAACTGACAAAAATTGTCCGGGCCCATGCCTGGGAAAAATACAAATGGCAATACAAAGATTATATGGCCTATACCCTGGCCTGGTTTGAAAGAATCGCATTTGTTGGTAAGGCAGTAAGCGTAGATAAAAACCATTCTTTTTTCCATAACCCAACCCTGATCAAGACGAATCGGGTGGATGCCCTGTTTTTGCTCCTATACGAAGTATTACTCCTTCGCTTCAAGGAGGATCCAAAGGGCTTTTCCAGCGCATTGCCCAAGACAGATGAGGCCACGGCAAACACAGAGGCCAGAACCTTGGCCTGTAAATCCATTTCAGAAAGCTATCTGCTGAACCTGCTGAGCTTGGTAAAAGACCTTGACCTTCTTGATTTTAAAAATTTTACCAACGCGGAAAATCATGGATTTGACATTGAATTTAAAAGAACCGTTGAAAAATTTTCCGCTGTCCTATACAAAATAGAGTTGCCCTGACACCCGGTTGAATTGGCACCGCTTCCGATCGATATCCTGAAAACAGTTGACATGAAGCAGCCTGGCCAAAACCACCGGGAAAAGGTTTGGCCATCTGCAAAAAATTATTAGCCCTCCGTTAGGAAATCTCCCTAACTTTTATGGTCCCCCTCCCCATCCTTAACAGGGTCATCACATTGCCCTAATCACCCGCTCATACAATTTGTGTTAAATGCCCTTCAACACTCTAACACAAGGAAAGATCATGAAGGGCCAAAAATTAATTGTGACAGAAAAAAATCGGAAAGAATGGATCGGGCTGCTTGGCAGTGCAGATCCAATGGATCTTGAAGCTGCGAAAAAAGAGCTGATCAAAGGGATGGACATCACCCATGTGGTGAAGCCTGAAACCGGTATGATCATGGTCCAGGCAAAAGCAGACGGTTCAAACGGCCGGTTCAACCTGGGCGAAGTCACAGTCTCCCGGTGCGTTCTTGAGGTAAAAAAAAAATATATGGGCACCTCATGGGTAATGGGGTCTGATCTTCGCCATGCGGAACTTGCAGCGCTTTTTGACGGAATGCTCCAGGATCCTGTCACCCACGACAAATTGGCCGCCACCCTTATTAAACAGCTGAGAATAAAACAAACCGCGAAAAATGAACGCCTGGCACAGGATGCGGCGGACACACGCGTAGAATTTTTTACCCTGAAACGGGGCGAATAGGGGGCGTTATGCAAAAAGGATTTCAATCAGAAACGTTTGACAGCCAGGCGGTTTTCAGAACGGTATTGGATGCCATGGCAAATCCCGGAGAGATCATGGAAATACCCATCGAAATTGTCCCTCCCGAAGGGATAGCTCCTGCCGCAGGTGCCATTCTCATGACGCTCCTGGATTTTGAAACCCCGCTGTGGTCAAATCTGGACCATGATTTTGCGGGTATCCAATGGCTTCGGTTTCATACAGGAACCCCCTTTACCCGGGCGAAAAAGAATGCCGCCTTTGCCCTGTGTACCGATTATGACCGCCCTGGGGACCCGGGAGATTTTTGCTTGGGAACCATTGAATCCCCCCAGGAATCAACCACCCTCATCGTTCAGACAAGGGGGATTGATAAAAGGCGTTCTCTTCGGTTGACGGGCCCTGGCATCCAGACCCATACCCACCTGAAATTAACCGGGGTACCCAACCTGTTCGTCCAGCAAAGAGCCAAGATATTTAACACCTATCCCTTGGGGGTGGACATGCTTTTTGTCTGCGACACCATTTTTGTCGCCATCCCCAGAACCACCCTTCTGGAGGTTTTATAATGTATGTTGCTGTAAAGGGGGGTCAAACCGCCGTCCAAAATTCCCGGCGCCTGGTTGCCCGGACAAGGCGGGGTCCCAAAACGGTCCCGGAAATTGGTGCAAACCAGATTGAAAACCAACTGGGTCTTGCCGTTGACAGGGTGATGGCCGAAGGTGCCCTTTATGACAGGCGGGCAGCTGTCCAGGCCATCAAACAGGCCCAGGGAGATCTGGTGGAAGCAATTTTCCTGGTCCGGGCCTTTCGAACCACCCTGAAACGATTCGGCAACTCAACCCCGGTTGACACGGAAAAAATGCAGGCCACCCGACGGGTATCCGGCGCATTTAAGGACCTTCCCGGTGGCCAGATCCTCGGCCCCACCTATGATTACACCCACAGGCTCATTGAGTTTGGCACGAAAACAGAAGGTGCCGCTGACAAAGATGCCCCTGAAAAAAAAGAGACTGGGAAAAAAGAAGAGCCCAACACCTCATTTACCATGGCACCTCTGCCCCGGGTGACGGATATGCTGGGCGAACAGGGGTTAATGGAAAAAGGTACAAAAAATCTGATTGAAGAGCCCACCCAGGATCTGACCCGGCAGCCCTTGAAGATTCCCGCCCCAAGAAGTATCCGCCTCCAGGCCCTTGCAAGAGGGGACGAAGGCTTTTTGCTCAGCTCGGCCTATTCCCTTCAACGGGGGTTTGGCCTGGATCGCCACCCGTTTCTGGGAGAACTGCGGGTGGGGTTTGTAGGGGTGATGTTTACCCCGCCGGAACTGGGGTTTGAAATCAAAATAGGAGAGATCAAAATCACCGAATGCTTTATGATCAACCGGTTCAATGGGGAAAAGAACAGGGCCCCGGGCTTTGAGAACGGCTATGGGCTGGTGTTCGGTCAGAATGAAAGAAAGGCCATGTCCGTGTCTCTTTTGGACCGGTCCCTGCAAAACGCCGAAGAGGGAAAAGAGGTGAAATACCCGGGCCAGGACCAGGAATTTATTCTCGCCCATTCGGATAATGTGGAGGCGTCCGGATTTGTTCAGCACCTGAAACTGCCCCATTATGTTGATTTCCAGTCCGAACTCTTGTCCGTGAGAAGCCTTCAAAACACTCACCCCAAAAAAAAATCAAACAACGTAAAGACAGGAAAATAAATGCCTTCACCCTATAATTTTGCCTACCTGGACGAACAGTCCAAGAAAATGATCCGGCGGGCCATATTAAAAGCCATGGCCATCCCCGGCTTCCAGGTGCCCTTTGGCGGACGGGAAATGCCTTTGCCCTATGGCTGGGGAACCGGGGGCATCCAGCTCACCGCCTCCCTTCTGGGAAAAAAGGACATCCTCAAAGTCATTGACCAGGGATCCGATGATACGGTGAATGCCGTGAGCATTAAAGATTTTTTCCGGCGAACCGCCGCTGTTAAAATCACTGAAAGCACTCCCCATGCCACCCTCATCCAGACCCGTCACAGGATTCCAGAAACCCCCTTAACATCAGGACAGATCATGGTGTATCAGGTTCCCATCCCAGATCCCTTGCAGTTTATCGAACCCAAAAGGCCAGAAGCCGCTAAAATGCATGCCTTTGAAGAATACGGATCCATGTACGTTAAATTGTATGAGGACATTGCCTGCCATGGCCGCATTGTCACGGCATTTGATTATCCGGTCCAGGTCCATAACCGGTATATCATGAGCCCATCCCCCATTCCCAAATTTGACAACCCCAAACTGCATCAGTCCCCTGGCATTCATCTCTTTGGGGCGGGCAGGGAAAAAAGGATCTACGCCGTTCCCCCCTATACCGATGTGGTCAGCCTTGATTTTAAGGATTATCCCTTTGAGCTGGAAACCTGGGACGAGTCCTGCGCCATTTGCGGATCCCCCACAAGTTTCTTGGATGAAATCATCATGGATGATCAGGGAAATAGGATGTTTGTGTGCTCGGATTCGGAATATTGCCAAAATACCTTGAAAAAGAACACCTTAAAAAAGGAGACCCCATGTCAAACAGACACAAAAAAATAAATCCCCGGGAAAAGATGCCTCTGCTCCGGGTTCAAAATCTCTCCAAATTTTATGGCCAAACCCTGGGGTGCCACGAGGTAAATTTTGAGCTGGACAAGGGAGAGGTCATCGGAATTGTGGGGGA
This sequence comes from Desulfobacteraceae bacterium, assembly GCA_016743945.1. GTDB lineage: Bacteria > Desulfobacterota > Desulfobacteria > Desulfobacterales > Desulfobacteraceae > NBML01. The sequence continues at coordinate 85,153 of JADGFI010000005.1, read as the reverse complement.
ATCCGGGTCGGGCAAGTCCACCCTTTTAAAATGTCTTGCCGGCAAAATACCCCCCACCAACGGGTCTGTTTTTTTCAATTCCGATCAGGGATTTCTGGATCTTTGCCACACCGAAGAGGCGGTGTTACGAAAAATCATGCGATCCCAGACCGGGTTTGTGACCCAAAATTCTGTTGAGGGACTTCGGATGAATATCAGTGCCGGGGGCAATATTGGAGAGCGCCTCCTGGCCAACGGTATGCGAAATTACAGCCAGATCCGAAAAATTGCTGAAGGATGGCTTGAAACCGTTGAAATTGACAGCGCAAGAATGGATGATCTGCCCACAACCTTTTCCGGCGGCATGCAGCAGCGTCTTCAGATTGCGGCCAACCTGGTGACCGACCCCAAAATTATTTTGATGGACGAACCCACGTCAGGGCTGGATGTCTCTGTCCAGGCAAAACTCATTGATGTGCTGAAAAAACTGGTGAATAGCCTGAACCTTTCCATGATCCTGGTCACCCATGATCTGGCGGTGGCAAGGCTTTTAAGCCACAGGCTCCATGTGATGAAGGACGGAAAAATTGTGGAGTCGGGCCTGAGCGACCAGATACTGGATGACCCCAGAGAGCCCTATACCCAGTTATTGGTCTCGTCCATCTTAAAACCCTAATCAAGGAAAGAAAGTGGAACCCATACTAAATATTGTCAATGTGTGTAAGGATTTTGTCTTCCACCATCAGCAGGGAACCCAAATTCAGGTACTGGAAAAATTGTCATTGAAATTTTTCCCCGGCCAGGCCAGTGTTCTGATAGGCCCCTCCGGATCCGGGAAAAGTACCCTGCTGCGCATGATTTATGCGACATACAGAACCGGCAAGGGCAAGATCCTTGTCCGCCACCGCAAACAAAGTGTGGATATTGCCACCGCTTGCCCGGGTTTGATCTATGAAATCCGAAGGGAGACCATCGGTTATGTCAGCCAGTTTCTAAGGGTGGTACCGCGAATATCTGCCCTGGACACGGTAATAGAACCCTTGATCTTGAGGAACATGGATCCCTCCCTGGCCCGGAATAAAGGCAGACAGATCCTGGCCCGCCTGGGAATTCCGGAAACTCTCTGGCATTTGTCCGCCTCCACCTTTTCAGGGGGTGAGCAACAGCGCATCAACCTGGCCAGGGGATTTATTGCCCCCTATCCCATTTTGCTCCTGGACGAACCCACTGCATCCCTGGATCCTACCAACCGGGCCATCGTTCTGGAACTCATCCAGGAAGCGGTTCAGAAAGGGTCATGTGTCCTGGGGGTTTTCCACAACAAATCCGACCAGGAAAAAATTGCAGACAGAACCATCGATCTATCAAAAAATGGCCTTTCTCAAAAGGGCCTGTCCCAAAATAACCTCTTCCCAAAACCCCATCAGCCAATGGAGGCGTAAACATATGCAAACACTTATCACCGGCGGTCCCCTGTTTGACGGTATCACCCTTCACGACCAGGGATCTCTTCTCATTGAAAATGGTATCATCAAAGAGGTGTTTCAAAAAAAGATGATCATTGCCGGGGCCACCTGCATCCACACCCAGGGCGATCTGATCATGCCGGGCATTGTGGATCTGCACTCGGACAGCCTTGAAAGAAGCATTGAAAAAAGAAAAGGTGTATTTTTTGACATTGAATTTGCCATTTTGAATCTGGACCGGCAGCTAGCATGCTGTGGCATCACCTCCTTTTGCCATGCCATAAGCTTTGCCGACAATGAGCTGGGCCTAAGATCCCCCAAGGAAGCAGAACGCTGTATTCGCAGTATAAAGGCCTTTCAGACCTCGGGCCAGGCATTGATAAAGCACCATACCCACATCCGCTACGAAGTCGGGTCAAAGTTAAGCTTTAATCTCATTAAAGCGCTTGTGGACGAGGGGCTTGTGGACATGATCTCCATCATGGACCATACACCAGGCCAGGGCCAGTTCAAATCCATGGAATCCTATATGCGCTTTCACAGGGCTGAATATGGCCTTGCCCTGAAAAAAATCATGGATAAAATCATGGAAAAAACCACAAAAAAACAGGAAAAAAACCATCTGGCCTGGACGCTGGTGGCAGATCTTGCCCACATCGTCACCGCCGCCGGGATTCCCATTCTCAGCCACGATGACGATACAGAAGATAAAATTCACTTGATAAAGGCCATGGGAGTCAGCGCCTGTGAATTCCCCGTGACCATGATTGCGGCAAAACGGGCAAAACAATTGGGCTTATCCCTGTTCATGGGGGCACCCAACCTTGTTCGCGACGCATCCACCAACGGCAATCTCAAAGCCTCGGACCTGTTAAAAGAAGGTCTTTGCACAGGACTTGTTTCCGACTACTACCCGGAATCCCTGGTCCAGGCATCTTTCATGGTGGCCAGGCAGACTGGTCTTGAAACGGCACTTTCCACGGTCACCTCAGGTCCCGGGGCTTTTTTAAACACCCCCACCCGCCCCGGATTTTTGACCCCGGCTGCCGATGCAGACATTATCATTGTGAACCAGGATCACACCTGGGCCCATATTACCACAGCCCTTGTGGCGGGAAGAATCATCTTTCAGATGGACCCCCCCATTATTTCTCCCAAACCCCCAAACTATTAAAAGGAGCCTATAAATGGACGCCATCCCAAAAAATGTGCTGAAGATAAACCGATTGACCAAAATTTATCCGGGAGAGGTGAGGGCTGTCAACAATGTCTCTTTTTCGGTAAAAAAAGGTGAACTGATTGCCATCCTCGGGCCCTCGGGAGCGGGTAAATCCACCCTGCTTCGGTGCCTGAACCGGCTTATTGCCCCCACCAATGGAGAGGTTCTGGTCAATGGCCGGGATATCACCCAATGCCGCGGCAAAGCCTTGCAGCAGCTTCGAAGTGATGTGGGAATGGTTTTTCAGCAGTTTAACCTGATCCCCCGCCTCACCGTATTTGAAAATGTTCTGGCCGGAAGACTTGGCCACACGGGCAATCCTTTCTGGTCCACGGCCTCGTTTTTTCGAATCTTCAGCGAAAAGAACAAACAGGCCAGCTTTGATGCCCTAAAAAAAGTGGGCATTGAACACCTGGCCCCCAAGCGGGCAGACAGTCTATCCGGCGGTCAGCAGCAGCGGGTGGCCATTGCCAGAACCCTGGCCCAGGAGCCGGCGGTCATCCTGGCGGACGAGCCCGTGGCCAGCCTGGACCCTGCCAGTTCCCAAAGGGTATTGGGTATCTTAAAGGTGATTTGTGATTCAAAGAATATCCCGGTCATTGTCAACCTCCACCAGGTGGACCTGGCCCAGCAGTATGCCACCCGGATTATCGGTATTCAGGATGGAGCCCTTGTCTTTGACGGAAAGGCCGCAGATTTTACCCTGGATATCGCCAAGCGGATATATGGGGCCCAGTTTGAAACCTGCCTGTGTATCCCCAGGGCAAACCAGATTGCAGCAGCATAATTTATACGAAATAAAAGACAAGTAAAACAAACCAGCAGTTAAATTTTTAATTATTTAGTGGAGAACAATCAAAATGAAACCGTTAAAAATTTTTATGACCCTTTTTTGTTTGACCATGGTAATGGCAAACACCTCCTTTGCAATGGAAAAATGGCCGGATAAAATCAGGCTCGGCCTCATCCCCACCGAAGGGGGTGCCGATATCCAGGTCCGGTTTAAACCGCTGATCGACCACCTTGAACGAGAACTGGGCATCAAAGTTACAGCCTTTTCAGCTTCCGATTACGCCGGCATCATCACCGCCATGGGTCACAAGCACATTGAATTTGCCTACTTTGGACCCAAATCTTACGTGGAAGCCTCTGCCCGATCCGGTGCCCAGGCCCTTGCCCTTGAATTGAACAAGAGTGGTGAAAAAGGATATTACGGCATTGTTGTCACCAAGAAGGGCTCCCATATCACCACCTTGGATCAGGCCACGGACAAGAGACACAGTTTTGCCTTCACCGACCCCAACTCCACGTCCGGCTGCCTGGTTCCCAGCGTTCTTTTCTACAGAGATCTTGAAACACCTCCTGAAAAACTTTTCAAGGAAGTGTCCTTTTCAGGTTCCCACGGCGCCAGCATCCTGGCCGTAAAAAACGACAAAATTGACGTGGCTGCCACCAATAACATTGATTTTGAGCGCATGGTGGAAAAAGGGGCCATCTCCAGGGATGATTTCAATATAATCTGGAAATCGGAACTGATCCCGGGCGCCCCCATGTGCGGCAGAAAAGACCTTCCTGCCAGCCTGAAAGCGGCCTTTACCGGAGCGCTCATGTCCTTTAACTTTGACAAACAAGGGTTGGCCAAACTTCAGAACGGCGGATATGCCCCGGTTGATGACAAAACCTATGACGTGGTTCGGTACATGAAACAACTCAAAGCAAAACTCCAGGCAAAGAAAGGAAACTAAACAATGAACAAGGGATATCGATATCTGGCCGCTGGTGCGGGTTTTATGCTCATTGCAGGTTTTATCCTGCCCTGGCTGGGCAAAAATCCCTTTCATTTTTCAGGCGTTTCCTTTGCCATGCTGGGGTATGGGTTTTTGGGAATCATCCCTTTGTCCGGGGCTGCCGTCATATTTTTTGCCCTGGTAAAAGACCGGCCGCAACCAGGATACCTCCTCTACCCCTGCATGGCTGCTCTGCTGACCTTTGTACTGATGATATCATTTGTCGTGTTTTCAGATTCCGGCGCACTTGGACTCAACTGGCCGTCAGGTACACAAGACACCCTCAGGCTTAAACAGGGGGAAAACCTGATCCTGCTCAACCCCGTCAAAGATATGGGGATGGGCGCTATCTTGAACATGGTGGGAATGGGTCTGCTGTTTGCGCTTCCCCTCATGAACCAAGGCGTTTTCCAGGAAACACGGAATCAAACCCGCGACTCCTATAAACAGATCCTAGGAGAACCAAAAATCCAGGTGGCCTATAAACGATTTGGGCAGATACTTGCCCTGATGGTGGTTTTGGCAATCACCTATGCCTGGTGCGGGATCAGCCCTGGCAAACTCTGGGAAAACCGGGGCAATGCACGGGACTATCTTTTTGGAAGAAAGTTGTCCCCAAGCGATATGGCCTATGTCAACGGCCAGAAAGCGAGAGCCGCCCAGATTGAAGCTTCGGGCAGGGCAGAAGAGGTGATGTCCAATAAATATCGGAAAATTCCCTATTCAAAACAGCCCTCCCCCCAGGAGAAAGCCAAGGAAAGAGCGGCACTCAGGCAAGAGTTTCTATCCAAAATAAGCCAGGCAGAACGAATCTGCCTTGGACGAGCTGCAAAAAAAAATGCCCTCAAGGAAAAAAAAGGGGGGTATTTCCCGCCGGAAACTTCGCCCATAAAAATAAAAGGATATCTGGTGGCCCTTGTGGAAACCATTGCCATTGCCGTATGGGGAACAATGCTTGCATTGGTTTGCGCCATACCGGTCTCATTTTTTGCCGCCAAAAACACCCTGGCCCTGATCATCTCTTCAGATGATCTGCGATCCAGATCCTTAAGAACCAGTATCACCTTCGGGGTTCGGCGGTTTTTGGATTCCTGCCGGGGATTCAACGAATTTGTCATGGCCCTGATCTTTGTGGCGGTCATCGGCCTTGGTCCCTATGCCGGGATACTGGCCCTGTGGATCCATACCTTCGGCGTGCTGGGCAAGGTGTTTTCAGAACAGATCGAAGCCATCGAATCAGGCCAGGTGGAAGCCCTTACCAGCACAGGTGCCAACCCGGTCCAAACCATTGTTTTTTCCGTGATGCCCCAGGTGCTGCCGGGCCTTGTCTCCTATACCCTGCTGCGCTTTGAATCCAATGTCAGGAGTGCGGCCATCCTCGGATTTGTGGGGGCAGGGGGCATCGGCTTTCTCATCTTTGACAAACTCAACGGCTACCTGTTCCGGGAGGTGTGCACCATGATGATTATTATTATAATGACCGTGGGTATCATCGACCATTTCTGCGGTAAAATCAGAATGAAATTTATTTAACAAAACTTATTTAACCTAGCTTTTAAAAGGAAAAGGATGAATATCATCGGCAGTAAAATCGACGAAATCCGGATTGACGGTTCTCTTGCGCGCTTCACAAGGGACCTTGAACAGATCAGCGCCATGGGCATAGGGGCGGTTGAGCTGCCGCCCCACGGGCTGGACCTGGTGGTAAACGGAAGGCTCAACCTGAAACGGCAGGAGGCGGTCTTAAAAATTTTAAAGGGGTTTGACTTTGTTTATTCCATCCATTCCCCAAACCCCATCAACCTCATGGACAAAAATCAGGCCCCCCTCCATGCAGATGTGCTGCTCGCCACCCTTGAGTTTGCCAGACAGATCAAGGCAAGAACCGTGGTCTACCATGCCGGCCGGTTCATCCCGGAAGAAGAATTTAACATTTTTCCCGTCCGATCTCCCATCCAAAGGGAAAAACAGGAACTACTGGAAAAAGAAGCCCTCCTGTTACAGTCCATCGCAGCCCAGTATCCCGATGTGACCATTGCCATTGAAAATGCCAGGCCCTATTTGAGCCAAAGCCCATACTCCTATGGGGAATTCATTGACCAACTTAAACGTCAGGTGGAGGCCGTTAACCGCAAAAATGTAAAAATCAACCTGGATTTCGGCCATCTGTTCATGACATCTTGCTTCCACGGCTATGATCTTTTGGAAGCTGTGGCGTCCATCCGCCACCTGGTGGTTCATACCCACATCCATGACAATTTCGGGGCCAGCGTCCACCACTGGGAAAAGCAGCAGGCCCACCAGCTCCCCTTTGGCAAGGGGGACTCCCACATGCCCGTGGGTTGGGGATCTGTCCCGATCAAACCCATCTTGGATATGTTGCTGCCCAGCTACAAAGGACTGCTCATGATGGAACTTCGCAGCCGGTATTTTGACGCCATCACAGAATCAAAACAAAACCTGGCAAGGCTTTTAACCCCCTGATGCCCACAAGGTTTATTCTTAAATCCATAAATTATTAATTCAGGAGAAAAAAATGAGTACAAACGATATTTCAAGACGGCAGTTTTTTAAATTTTCAGGCACAGCCCTGGCCGGAAGTCTTTTTTCCACGGGCTTGGGCTCCACGGTTTTTGCAAAGGCGGCTTCCCGGGATTTTGGCACCATAAAATTCGGGGCGATCTCCGATGCCCATCTGGATATCCGGGGAAAAAACGGCATGAAAATGAGTGCACAAAGTGTGAACAGCGTCAAAAAGACCGTTGAAGGATTGAACCTGGAGGAGGACCTGTCCTTTGTTCTGGTGGCAGGAGATCTCCTGCTGGATGGGGAAAAGGAAAATGCCGCCCGGATAAAAGCCCTATTGGACACCCTGGAATATCCCTATTTTGTCATTGCGGGAAACCATGATTTTGTGCCGGCAGACCCCAAAAAAAGGCGGGAAAACTTTTCCTATCTCACCATCAATGAGTTTGTCAAAACCTTCAAAGGCCACGGATATGACAAATCCATGAAACGCTATTATGCCCAGCAGATCAAACCGGGCCTTCGGATCATCGGGTTGGATGCCTGTCTTCCCGAAGACCCGAAAAAATGGGGCGGCGTACTCCCCAAAAAACAAATCACCTGGCTGGACAAACAGCTCACCGACCACAAGGAGGATCTAAACCTGATCATGATCCACCACAACCTGGTCCAATGGACAGCGGACGAGCTTGCCGGAGGCCCCAAACAATGGTTTGCCATTGACAATGCCCAGGAGGTAAGAGATCTGCTGGCCAAGCATTCCAAGGCGGCTCCCGTGGTCATCTCAGGACATCGGCATATCGGATTGAACTACAAGGAACTGGCCGGTGTAAACTACTTTGCCATGCCCTCCATCAATTCCCATCCCATGCGGTACACACTTTTTGAACTGACCCACAAAGCCATCGCCTGGAAAACCCCCATGGTAGGACTGCCCGTAAAGGTCCACATGGAAGCCAAGGAAAATCTGCTCAATGCCGAATGGTGGCGGGCAACCCAGTATAAAAAAAGAAATTCCTTTACGGACAACCAGGTTCTCTCCCTTTATGAAAACAGCAGCATGGTTTTGGGTAAAAAAGAAATTCTTTAAGCCAGAATACCTTGTGTATTTCAATGGCAAGTCTGATGAAATTTAAGTTATAATTTTGCCCAAGAAAATAAACGATAACACATCAACCGGTCTGTTCTGTTCAAGAGCAGGCCGGTTTCTATTTGCCAGGACCGCCATGATCCTTAAAAAAGACGGCTCCCCCCTCGTCCTAACCTTTCTCCTGTTGCTCCTCCTGGCCGGGATGGCATCCAACCCAAGATCTTGTATCGGCTTTTGATTCAGAAATCCCAGGAATTCTTAATATAGTCCCCCCCCCCTTTAAATCCAGCCTTGTGGGATAACATAAATAGAGACAAAAGACTCTTTTTTTATTATTTAGTTTCTTTATCGTTTTGCTTCTTTTTAATATACCAATTTTCATTACCATAAAATTTATCTAAGCATTCAGGGCACATGCTATGGCTGAATTTAGCATTTGAATGATGGCCGACATATTCTTCAAGCTGTTCCCAAAATCCGGTATCGTTTCTTATTTTTTTACATGAGGCACAGATCGGAATTATTCCTTTCAGTTGTTTTATCTCTTTTATAGCGCTCTGAAGCTTTGTATTTTGTTCTGAAAGCTCTATCTTTGATGCTTGTATTTCCTGCCATCGTCGTATCGAGAATACTACCATTGCAAACATGAGAAAAATAGATACGGTGATAAGTTCATCAAACTCCCAATTTTCATAGTGTTCAGAAAAAGCAACAATCATTTCGAGGATGTCAAATTTTGCTGCAAGCAAATAGACCAATAAGCAAGCTCCGAAAATAATTAAAATCTCTAAAGTCACTTTTTTTTTAATATCCAAGAATGTCTATGCTCCTGTTGTTTGCTATAAGGCTTTTCAATTTTAATAAGCAATGTTATATCATACGAAATAATTTCGACCAAAATTATTTTTTTAAAAAATCACATATGTTTGTCCTGGGAGTATCCAACGCACCCAACCTGCAAGCGTACACCGATCATGAAAAAAATCTCAATTCATAGCCTCATTCAATATAAAACTCTTCAGAGCTAATTCGAGCAGAATAGGGTGAAATCCCAATTAATCTAAATCAAAGCGGGCAGCAATCAATCAAAGTAATAACGGAGTCTTGCTTTCTATTCAAATATACTTTATCAAGAGCGCAATTGTAACCCATCAAAATATAAGTTTGTTGGACAGGGAACCAAGATAAAAAAAATATGCATTTTCAAATAGACGGTCTGTTTAAGCTAAAAAAAGTTGGTGATTACCTTAAGCTAGTGGATAAAAAAGTTAAACTGACATTAAAGGAAACAGATTCTGGGTTAAACACCAAAAAAATTTTTAACGCTGATGTTGCTGAGTTGTCAGATACTGGAACCCATCTGATATTAAAAAATGTGCGTGTAAAAAGATATATTTTTTTTTCAAAGCATATTAAAAAATATGTTGTACCAATTGATAATATTTCGACAGTACAGATTTTGGATAAATATGGAAAAACCGATTAAAACGGCTTTTGAAAAACAACAATGAATGCAAAGTCTAAAATAATATTTTCTATGGTAGTTTTCGGTACACTGGCACTATTTGTAAAAAATATTGCCCTGCCGCCGGAAGAAATTGCCTTGTTCAGAGCTCTGATTGCATCTGCCGCCATCCTTCTTTATAAAACGCTGACCGCTGAAAAATTTTTGTTCTCCCGGATAAAAAAAGAGCTCCCCATACTTTTTCTGTCAGGTGCTGCCATGGCATTCAACTGGATTTTTCTGTTCAAGGCCTATAATCATACCTCTGTCTCCATTGCGACACTCAGTTACTATTTTGCACCTGTTATTGTGATGATTGCTTCTCCCATACTCTTTAAGGAGAAGTTAAGCCGTAAACAAATCATCTGTTTTGTTATGGCTTCCCTAGGGCTTGTGATGATCATTGGTGTCAGCGGTACAAATCAATCCCATGGCAGTTTTACGGGTATCGCCTTTGGGCTATCAGCTGCTGCTTTATATGCCACGGTGATCTTGTTAAATAAGCATATCAAATCCATCACCGGTATTGACCGGACATTGATTCAGTTTTTTGCGGCCATCACTATTCTACTTCCCTATATTTACCTGACCACAGGCATTCATATAACCAGCCTGGACCGGTGGGGGCTGTTTAACCTGTTGTTTCTTGGCACGGTTCATACCGGGATCACTTATTGCCTCTATTTTTCATCGCTGAAAGATTTAAAAGGGCAGGAAGCTGCTATCTTCAGCTATATTGATCCCCTTGTTGCCATCATCATTTCTGTTATGATTTTAAATGAATCCATGGGTCTTGTTCAGATCTTTGGCGGGTTGATAATCCTGGGATTTACCTTATTCAATGAGCTTAATTTGGATGCATTTACCAAAAATAAAATTAGGGATATGAACCCATAATAAAGCCACAGACAGACAAGGGTATAATTATTGATTGACCACCATAACCATAGTCCTGGGAAAATCACTGCTTGATCCGGTTTCAGCGACGATTTTTCTTCCTGAAAGCCTTTTTTTGCCCGCACCTAATAAAGTCCTAACAAAAATTGTTTATCTTTACATAACAATTGAATTTTATCAGGAGGCAGTATGGATAAAACAATCGGTTTTTTAAGCATATGTCTGGTAATTTCTTTGTTTTTTCTGTTTTCCTCTTGCTCTGGGAAAAATGAAAAGACAATCCGCATCAGTGGTTCAACCACCATTGAGCCGTTTATGAAAAAAGTGGCGGCTCGGTATAAGCGACCAAAAAACACAAAGATCACCATCCTAGCTCCCGGATCCATTGGCGGGATGAATTCTCTTCTTGACGGCTCATGTGATATTGTCATGTCCTCATCAGACCTGTTGCCAAGTCATCAACTTTCTGCCAAAGAAAAGGGAATCAAAATTAAATCATTCCTGCTGGGGATTGATCTTATCATTCCCATTGTAAATCCGGGAAACAGGGTAAGAAATATTTCCCTTGATCAATTAAAGGATATTTATGGGGGGAAGATCCAAAACTGGTCAGAACTGGGAGGAAAAAATGCCTCGATCGAGGTGTTTCATCGAAACAACAACTCCGGGACATCTGCCGTCTGGAACCGCATCATTGCGCCTGAAACCCGTCAGACTAGAAAAACACTGGTTTCCAACAGTTCTGTTCTGGCATACATCGCGGCAGATGAAAATGCCATCGGGTATATCAGTAACTATTTTATAAATTCGGAGATCAAACCGCTTACGGTTGATGGCGTTGACATTGAAAACAAGGAACATTGGCATAAAAATCATCCCATAACGAGACCTCTTTTTCTATATGTGGATGAAAATAATTTTACAGGGAGCGTCAAGACATTCGTCATTTTCACCCTCATGGACAAGGAGGTCAAAAAAATATTCCAGGAAAGTGGATTCTTTTCTTCTTAACAGAGGGGATTGCGTTCACATAATCCAACCCAGGCATTTGACCACGGCGATTATGCCGTTTTCCGACTGACCCCGGATAAATACCACGACAACCATCCCCCTGTTACAGGTCATATCCTGGAGACCTACGAAATCAACGGGAACTATCATTCCTGCAATCGGGGAGCTATTGTCAAATCGGTCACCCAAAAATCCAAAAAAGGACACCCTGACACGTAAAACCCTTTTTCTATGGGGGATGATCACCTTTGTGTCCAGCACGGCCTAAGTCTATGCCCATGTCAATCTGAGGAAATTATCCTGATTCAGGGATGACCCAAGGGGTTCCAAAAAAAGAGAGGATACCATCTCTTTCCTGCAAAACTGACAAAAGGGTCTGGCAAAATTATTCATGTCCATTATCGATTCAGGTTTGAACCGGATTTCAAACGGGGTATCGCCGGGATAACTACAGTTAATATTTTGACAAATATATCGGATTTGCATGGTTGTCTCCTTTAGAGGGTTTCTTGTTATTGTTTATGGTCTTTTAGAGCAAAACTGATCCCATACTATCTCCTTGATGTTTGCTCAATAATAGAAAAAAGTTAAACTATTGTAATGTCTTTATTCTTTGCTGAAACGCACCATTAAAAAAACCGCCTTGCTGTCATTTGTCATAAATTATAAATATTTTCTTAATTCAACCCTCATATCCTTTTTTTTATATTTCATTCGATAAGAAAATGCCCTTAGGGCAATGGTGTAACATGGCACAGGCGTTTTATGGCATAAACTCGTGATGGAATAAACGGCATTTAAAATCCATAGGTCAAAAGTCAATTCCTTGAAACATGGTCACTGAAAACAATCTGGAAAATCCCATATGTCTGGTATTACTTGTAATATTTAGTTGATATTCGTCGGTTTGATTATATTTCCAATCTTATCTTGACATAAAGTACCAAAAGTCATAACTGAATTGCCAATGTTACAAATGAGAATAGAAAAAAATAATGTATCAACCGATAAAAAGGGCAAAAACATGGCGCAAAAAATAGGGACGTGGATGGCCATTTTTATGCTTGTAATCCTTGGGTCGGGTGGTGCTGCAACGGGTCAACCCCGCATGGTAATCGACCAGGCAGGCCGTCACGTGTTGATCCCGGGGGTGGTAGATAAAATTGTCACCACCTTTAAACCCGCCACGCTGTGTGTGCTTTCCCTGGGACTTGCACCCAAGCTGGTTGGCGTTGATACCTCTTCCAAACGAGACAGACTGTCCAAAGCGGTTTTCCCGAAAATAAATCAGGTGACGGGCATCGGCAGCAAAACCATGGGCATTAATTTTGAAGCCCTGGTCAGTCAGGAGCCGGATCTGGTAATTCTCTATTCCCAGAAGGACGGGCTTCAAGTGGCGGAGCGCCTGGCGGATCTGAACATCCCCGCCATTGTAATTTTGCCGGAAACCTTTCATACCATCCAGCTCTCCCTGGCACTTATTGCCCGGGCTGTGGGAGGAAAAACAAACGCTGCAGCCGTGGAACAACAAATGGACGAGGTGCTCTGCCTGATCCGGGAACGGCTCAAAGATCTTCCCCAAAAGGAACGAAAAACAGGTTATTTTGCCTCTTCTAGGGGGGTGTTCAGCACCACCACCGGCAACATGATCCAACATGAAATTTTTACCACTGCCGGCATTGATAATGTATCCGGGAACCTGACCGGGTATTTCCAGGATATTTCCCCGGAGCAATTGTTCCGCTGGAATCCGGACCTCATGGTGTTGTCCCGGCACATGAAAAGAACCGAAGTAAAGCGGCTTGCCAACAAAGCCTTGTCCCAGGTTGCCGCCATCTCAAACCGATCGGTCTACCGCTGCCCTTCCAGCCTGTCTCCCTGGGATTTCCCTTCTCCTTTGTCTGTACTGGCAAGTCTCTGGCTGGCCAAACGTGTCTATCCGGACCATTTTTCAGACATTGACCTTCTGGACAAAACAAATGTTTACCACAGGGCCCTGTTCGGCAAAACAATGGATGAAATGGGAGGAGGCCTGGATGATACCATTCAATGGAAACGATAATACGGGCGGGCGTTATTTTTGAGATCCGCTAAAGGAAAACTTTTGATCCTTTCCCTGGTGCTGCTGATTCTTTTTCTGGCATCCATATCCATGGGCCGGGTCTTTATCCGCGGGGGCGACCTTCTCACCCTTGTGATCAATTTTTTTTCCAACAATGAAACCGCCAAGGATCTGCTGTCCAGGGAGCTTGTCTTCTGGTGGATCAGGGTTCCCAGATGCTGCATGGCCATCCTGGTGGGATCGGGCCTGGCAGTTTCCGGGGCGGTTTACCAGGCCTTGTTCCGGAACCCCCTGGTCTCCCCGGATATTTTAGGCGTCTCTGCCGGCTGCACCTTTGGGGCCGCCCTCGGCTTGGTCCTTCCCTTTGATTCTTTCTATCTGATCCATGTCATCTCCTTTGGCTTTGGACTTGCCGCCGTGTCCATGAGTGTGGCCCTGGCCCGGGTGATCGCCATAAAATCCGTGATGATTTTAGTGCTGGCTGGTATGGTAATCCTTTCTTTTTTCAATGCCCTGCTCATGATCCTGAAATATTTTTCAGATCCCTATGAGCAATTGCCCAGTATCATTTTCTGGGTCATGGGCAGTCTGTCCCGGGTCACCTGGGAAAATGTCCTGATCATGGCACCCTTTACCCTTTTGGGAATTCTTCTCTTTGTGGCCCTGGGGTTCCGGCTGAACATTCTTTCTCTGGGGGATATCCAGGCCAGATCCCTGGGGATGACCCCCTCTTTTTTCAGGCGCCTGCTCATCATTACCAGTTCTTTCATGGTGGCAATTTCCGTGGCCACCTGCGGTCAGATCGCCTGGATCGGCCTGATCATTCCCCACATGGCCCGGGCCATTGCAGGACCGGAACATGAACGAATGATCCCCATGACAGCCCTGCTGGGCGCCATCTTTTTACTGGCAGCCGATACCCTTGCCAGAACCATCTCTTCGGCGGAAATTCCCGTGGGTATCATCACCGCCCTGACCGGCGCCCCGATCTTTGGATATCTCATGGTTAAAAACAGGGGAACAGGATGGCTCTAGTCCTTGAATGCAGGGATCTTAAATTTTCCTACAGGCAGGTGCCGGTGCTGGAGAGCGTCTCTTTTAAAGTTCATACCGGAAGGTTTTGTGCCATCCTGGGACGAAACGGTTCGGGAAAAACCACTCTTCTCCATTGCCTGAACAACATATTAACCCCCGATTCCGGCAAGGTGCTGGTCCATGGCCAGGATATCACCGACATGGGCCAAAACCAGATTGCCCAACAGGTCAGCCTGGTGCCCCAGGAAAACCTGGACATTTTTCCCTACCGGGTGATTGATGTGGTGGTCATGGGAAGAGCACCTTTTTTACGCCTGTCACAACGGCCAGGCCCCGCAGATTATAAAATGGCACACGATGCATTGAATTTTCTGAATGCCGGTTCCCTGGCCTTGAAAAACTTTAATCAAATTTCAGGGGGGGAACGCCAGATGTGCCTGCTGGCAAGGGCTGTAACCCAGACAAAATACCTCATGCTTTTGGATGAACCCACCAACCACCTGGATTTTAATAACCAATACCATTTGCTGTCTGCCATAAAATCGCTGTGCCGCTCCAAAGGGATCAGTATTGTGGCAACCCTGCATGATCCCAATATGGCAGCGCTGTTTGCCGATGATCTGATCATGGTCAAGGACAACACCATCATGGAACAGGGACCTGCCAGACAAGCGATGACACAAAAAAATATTTCCGCTTTGTATGACATCCCTCTGGGAACGGTGAAGATCAATGAACAAAAAAAATTATTTTTCCCGGAAAATATTTTAACCGGCCCGTTTTAACGGGTCCATTGAAACCTATGAACCGGCAAGAGACGAGAAAAAAGGAGAACAAAGGTGGCAGCTGATTTCCCCACACTTATTTACCGGGTCGTCACAGGAATGGTGATACTGGAACTTTGCACCGCAGGAATGAAACAAAATAGGATATATGGCCTGTTTTTACACCTGCGAATCTTAACCTGCCTTGCCGGCATTCTCTTCATCGGCTTTTGTGTGGGAAGGCCTCCCTTGTTCGGTCCCTTTGAAGCCAGTATTTATATTGTGGGCATCATGGGAATACTGGCCCTGGTATTCCAAAAAAATGCCGGCCACCAATACGGGTTTTCCCTGTTCAACAGCCTTGGAGCCCTGATAATTCTGTTCATACAATGGGACAAACCAATGGCCATCAATGACGATTATTTCATGTATGGCAACCTCTGGGTCAATCTTTTTTTTAATTTACGGCTGCTGACCGCAGCTTTCCTTGCCCAGGGAGCCAGTCAATACCTTGCCCATCTCTTTGGAAAAAAAGATGCCGAAGTGTTGTCAATGGGCGGGCGAAATACACTTTTGGCAGGTGCCTGTCTCTATCTTGTCAGTGAATGGGCAGGTTCCCTCTGGTGTCTGAACTGGTTCGGAGATTCCTGGCAATGGAGCCGGGGATTCTTTAAAGCCTCCATCCTTTTTCTCCTTATCATGGCGGTCTGCCACCTGCCCCCGGGTCTCACCCGAAACAAAATCGCCCGGGGAATCTGTGGCACCCTGCCGGGTATTTTTATTTTGTGGATGATATTTTATCATTAAAGGAGAATGCCATGATTCAGCGTTTAAGTTCTGTAACCCTCACCTTTTACAACCTGGTTGTCCTGGTCCTGCTAATGGGAGCGGGTGTTTTTTTAAATATCTTCCACAAAGCGGCCTTCACCCAGATGAACGAAGTCAGTATTTTTAACTGGCTCAGCACAACCTGGCCCACGGCCCCCACCTTGGTAATCTGGTTTTTTTTATTGTGTCTTACCGCCACAATTTTGTTTATAAATGCGCTTTGCTGCAGCCTGGACCGACAATTATCCCTGGCCAAACGCTCAGGCCGAATCAAAAACTGGCTGTTTTTTATCCTTCACTGCCTGTTTATCATGGTGTTGATCTGCCACGGACTGATCCTGGTGGTGGGGGAGAAACAGAGCAGGGTGAGCCTCTTCCCGGGTCAGGTTCACCTCTTTGGCCAGTATGAAATTCAGGTCTCGGATGTGGTCTTCACCGATGATAAGCAGATATTAACGGCACCGAAAAAAAAGCAACGCCAGCTGATGACCCGTAAAAACGTCCATATCCATGAAAATTATGCCAATCTGACCCTGCTGAAAAACAGCCGTATCCTTGCCTCAAAAAAGGTAATGATGCTTTCACCGCTGCGGTACAAGTCCGTCCAGATCACCCTGATTGAGTTTGTAATCCACCAGTCGGACAAAAAGCAGGCGGACAACCAGCTTGGGGTGGTACTTACCCTGACCCATAATTTTCTAAGCAGGTTCTTTTTTCTGGTGTACGGGGTAATGATCCTTGCCCTGGCCGGATTTATGGCAATGACCTGGAAAAAGCCATTGGCAAAAAACAGGGCAAAAAATGCAAGGAGGCAGGTGTGATCAATCGAAATACCGTCACTGCTTTGGGCCTGAAACCCATGACACGTTCCATGTGTTACGATTTTTATGTTAAACTAAACTCCGAACTGGAAACGCCCGGGGCCATAAAAGAGGCGGTTAGCTGGTGGCAGGATGACCCTGAAAAACTCAACCATCTATGGTGGGTCCTCAACTATTATTCTGAAACCTTTGATCTGGATCGTAATATACGGGCATATGTTGAAAGACACCTGGATAACCTTGCAAAGAAGAAACCCGCACCTTTTTCTGCCAATTAGACAGCACCGCTGTCAGTCCCCCATATATCCACAATCTTGGTGTTTCCGGGGTAATCCACTGTCTTGTACTGGGTAATATTGGACAATTTTTTGGTTATGTTCCCCAACCGGGTGGCCTGGGATTTAATAGCGTTCAGGTGATTGCCCATGGGTTCCTGGGGAAGACCCATGAGTAAAAGTTCAGAATAACCTAAAATCGCCTGGAGGGGCTGGTTGATTTCATGGCAAACGGCTCCGGCCATCTCCAGGACACCATGAAGCCGTTCCCGCTCATAGGCTTCTTTTTCCGCCGCCTTTCTCTGGGACATATCAATAACAGTGGCAATGGTCCAGGCCATTGGGTCATTGCTATCCGTACAATTGAGGAGAATATGAGCGGGATAGAGGGCTCCACCCTTTTTCACCACATCTATTTCATAATCTGCTGTTCCCTGGGTAATCAGGCTGTCATAAATCGTCTGGCCGGCATAGTCATAATCCTCAACAGCTGTATAAATCATGCGGACATTTTTGTTCTCGAATTCCTCTTTGGTCTCATACCCGAACATCCGCACCATTTCCGAATTCACCCATTTAAAGGTTCGGTTTTGAACCAGAGCAATCCCCACAGGGGAAGATTCCAGAATTTTTTCCAAAATCCCGCGCTGCTCTTTTATCTTTTCTTCAGCCTCTTTTCTTTCAATGGCCAGGGCCACGTGCTGGGATATTAAATTTAACAGGGCCAGATCCTTATCCTGGTAGGCCGATGAAGAGTTATAGTCTTGAATCACAATGGCTCCGATGACCCGGTCTCGTATAATCAAAGGGGCACCCAGCAATATTTTAAAGGCGGTTCCAAGGGGATTTTTTCCCTTTTTCCGGACCATTTCAACATAATCGTTTTCATAAAAAAGCAGCGGATTTCTTTTTTTGATAATCTGGCTTGTGAATGTGGTTTCTTTACTGAAATTTAAGATTTCTTCGGGGATATCATCTTTTTCATCCACATAATAGGGAAAGGTGATGGCATCCCGTTCTTCATCCAGCAAGGCGATAAAAAAATTATCCACATTGAGAATTTTATCCAAAGATCGGTGAATCACTTTGTAGAGTTCCGCCAGATTCCGGGTATGGGTGACCGCAGCGGATATTTCAAACAACACCTCAATGGTCCCTGCCAAATCCCGTCTTTTATGCTTTCTGGCTGATTCTCTTTCGCCCATTTTTCCCCTGCCCGCATGTGAAGTGTGTCTAAAACCGAGACATTATTCCATTAATAGCCTATTTAATCAAGAGACAACGCCTTGAACCATGGCGTATCCTTTTTCAACTGCTGGACCCCCAAATATCCACAATTTTCGTATCTCCGGGATAGGGAATGGTTTTATACCGGGTAATTTTGGAAAGCCTTTTGGTAATATCCCCGATGCGGGTTGCCTGAAATTTAATCTGCTCTAATTCTTTGGCAGTAATGGACTCTGTGTCAAACAGGTTGGAATAGCCGAGAATAGCCTGGAGGGGCTGGTTGATTTCGTGGCAGATGGCACCGGCCATTTCCAAAACCCCCTGGAGCTTCTCTTTTTCTAATTTTTCCTGCTGGGCAACATCCCTCAACGAAATATCGGCAATGGTCGCAATGGCACTTTTCAAGGGATTTTCCTGGTTGAAACGGGTTAAAATAATATGGGCTTTGAACAGGGTGCCGTCCTGGCGTTTCAACTCAACATCAAAGTCAGCCCTGGCGCGTAGTATCAACTCCTTTTGAATAATGGCCACGGCATTCTTGTACGCCTGTTTGGAAGCATAGATCATCTGGATACGCTGTCCGGCAAATGCTGCTTTGGAATCATATCCAAACAGGCGGACCATTTTTGCATTCACCCATTTGAAGACCTGATTTTCCAGCAGACAAATCCCCACGGGAGAGGATTCTAAAATGGTTTCAAGCAGCTGCTGCTGGGTTAAAAAATTTTTTTCAGATTCTTTTCTTTCAATGGCCAGGCCAATGTGCTGGGAAATGGTATTGAGCAAATCCAGATCCCTTGGCCCATAGGCAGTTGCACAAATAAAATTATGGATGGCGATTGCCCCGATGACCCGATTTTTAATAATCAGGGGAGCTCCCAGCCAAATTTTGCTGATGGTGCCAATGACATCCTGGTTCTGTTGTCTGGCAAACTCAATGATATCCTTCTCAAAAAAAATTAAGGGCTTTCGGGACTGAATCACCCTTCCCGTCAGGGATGCGGTTTTGCTGAAATTAAATATTTCACCGGGATTTTCATCGTTTTCATCCACATGGTAGGGAAAGGTGATGGAATCTCGTTTTTCGTGGTGAAGGGCAATAAAAAAATTATCCACATTAAAAATTTTGCCAAGGGAGCGGTGAATAACCTTGTACAATTCATCCAGGTTAAGGGTATGGGTGACCGCTTCAGATATTTCAAACAATACCTCAAGGATTTTAGCATCATCTCTTTTTTCCACAGGTCTTTTTTCCACGGGCCTCTTTCTCCGGTTGATGAATCCTTTTTACCTAGGGATTCCGCATTACCTCCTGTTATGAAATTGATTTTTATGAGATAACAGGATATATTTATATTTATTTATTTATAGCAAGGTAGAAACTAAATGAGTAGCATAAAGATATATTAATAATAAGGAAATTCCAAAAGAATCTGTTATGAAATCCATTGAAGAGACCTCCCTTTTGTATGAAATTAGTGAAGCCTTGAACCAGCACATGGACATGAAAAAGTCCCTGATCAAAGTTTTGACCGTATTGGCAGAATCCTTGAACCTGGTCAGGGGAATCATTTTTCTTACCAATTCGGAAACAGGGGAGATCCGGATAGAAATGGCCCACGGCATTTCAGAAGAGACCACCAAAGGCATCAAATACCTGCCCGGGGAAGGCATTATCGGACAGGTCATTGAATCCGGAAGCCCTGCTGTGGTCCCCAGAATCAGTAAAGAACCCCTGTTTCTTGATAAAACAGACTCCCACAAGATTGCCGAAGGTCAGGAGTATTCCTTTATCTGTGTTCCCATAAAAAAAGACACCCGGGTAGTGGGGGCCATCAGTGCGGACCGCCCCTATGAGGGCAAAAAAGCCCTGGTTGCCGGCGAAAAACTGTTGTCGGTGGTGGCAGCCATGGTGGCACACCATGTGATCAACATTGAAACCGTAAGGGTGGAAAAAGAACAGCTCAAAACAGAGAATGTACGACTCAAGTCTGAACTGGAAAATAAATATAGCTTTACCAATATCATCGGCAATTCCAACAAAATGAGGGAGGTGCTCCAGATGATATCCCAGGTATCTTCCTCTTCGGCCACCGTCCTGATCCGGGGAGAAAGCGGAACCGGAAAAGAATTGGTGGCAAATGCCATCCACTATAACAGTGAACGAAACCAACAGCCATTTATCAAAATCAATTGTGCGGCTATTCCGGAAAACCTCATTGAAAGTGAATTGTTCGGCCATGAACGAGGGGCCTTCACCGGTGCCTCCCACCAGAAAAAAGGGAAATTCGAAATTGCCAACCGTGGCACTATTTTTCTGGACGAGATTGGGAACATGGCTCTGGGTGCCCAGGTTAAACTGTTACGGGTCCTTCAGGAAAAGGAATTTGAGCGAGTGGGAGGGTATAAGCCCATCCGCTCCGATATCAGGATTGTGGCGGCCACCAATGCCAACCTGGAAGACATGGTGCAACACGGAAAATTTCGGGATGATCTTTATTTTAGACTCAATGTCTTTCCCATTTACATTCCTAGTCTTCGCATGCGCAAAACCGATATCATCCTCCTGGCGGATCATTTTTTAGAAAAGTATGTACGAGAGCATTCAAAGGAGATCAAACGGATCACCACCCCGGCCATTGACATGATGATGGAATACCACTGGCCCGGCAATGTCCGGGAGCTTGAGAATTGTCTTGAGAGGGCCGTCATCCTGTGTAATGAGGGGGCGATTCACTCCTATCACCTGCCGGCCACCCTCCAGACCGGGACAAAATCTAAAACCCTGCCCCTCTCCCTTGAAGAGGCCGTGGACAGCCTTGAAAAAGAAATCATCATGGATTCTTTGAAAAATACCAGGGGCAACATCAACAAAGCAGCCAAGCTCATTGGTATCACCGTGCGCAAATATGCTTACAAGGCTGCCAAGTACCATATTAATTATAAGGATTATCGATAAATTTGCGGTCCTAAGCCCTCTCAATTTAAATGCCCTTATTGAAAAAGTGCTGCATTGTGGGTTGACGAAAGCCTGTCATCCATCATACTGTACTCTGACAATTCACTAAACCTTTATCTAAAGAGCGGTACCATGAAAAAAACTTCTTTCCTACCTCTTCTTTTTCTTTTCTGGCCCCTTGTTTTCTCCTGTGAAAACAACTCAATTCCCCCGGGGTTTTCAACCGTTACCACCCAAAACCAAATCCCTGTCCAGCACACGACCAGGGTTGAGTCCCGGCAGATCACCCAGATTTATGAAGCCGTGGGTACCATCCGACCGTTGACCGAATCTGTCATCGAATCCCAGGTCAGCGGCCAGATCCTAAAGGTTAATGTGGTACCCGGGGCCCGTGTGAAAACAGGCCGGGTATTGGTTCTGCTGGATACAAGACAGCTCAACACCCGCCTTGAGCAGGCAAAACAGGGTCTGGCCTTTGCCAACAACACCCTGAACCAAAACCAAAAATCCATTGATGAAGCCAAGGCCGGCCAGGACCAGGCCAACGCTGCTTATCTGCGCACCAAAACCCTCTATGAAAAAGAGGTGGTCACCTCCCAACAGATGGAAATTGACCGGGCCGCCTTTCTCCAGGCAAAGGCCAGGTATGAAAAAAATCTGGATGCCTTCCAGGCCGCCAAATCCAATCTCCGCCAGGCCCGGGAGGTGGTAAAAGAAGCCCGGATCGGATTGGGATATGCCAGTATCAAAGCACCTGCGTCGGGCGTGGTGGTAGAACGTCTCATTGATCCCGGGGACCAGGCCGTGCCGGGCAAACCCCTGCTCATTGTCCAAACCAGTGGGTCCCTGCGCCTGGAAGCCCGTGTCCGGGAAGGATTGATCCGCAAAATCATCCAGGGAAACCCCTATGCGGTGGGAATTGAAACCCTTGAGACAAATGTGACGGCCACCATTGAAGAGATTGCCCCCTATGCGAACCCTGAAACCCGAACCTTCCTGGTCAAGGCGGCCCTGCCCGAGACCCCGGGCATTTATCCGGGCATGTTTGGACGACTGCTCATCCCGGTGAAGACAGAAGAGACCCTTTTGATACCCCAAGCCGCTGTTATTCGGGTGGGCCACCTGGAAATGGTGAATATACAATCCCCAAAAAACCAGCCCCAAAACAGCCAGGATCAAAAAATCCGATACCGCTCTGTCTATATTAAAACCGGAAAAATCCTTGGTCCCAAAATTGAGGTCCTTTCCGGACTGACCGGAACTGAAACCCTAGGATATTAGACGCAAATGGCTGACCTAAATACTGCACCACCACCCCCCGGGATTCTCTCAAAAATAGTGGCCCTGTTTTTGTCGTCACAACTCTCTGTCATGTTGATCATGATAGCCCTTTGCTTAGGGGTTTTCAGCGTCATTATAACCCCCAAGGAAGAAGAACCCCAGATTGTGGTGCCCATGGCCGATGTCTATGTTCAGGCCCCGGGTGCCACCCCGGAAGAAATTGAGAAACTGGTGGCCACCCCGCTAGAACAGATTCTCTGGGAAATTGATGGGGTGGAATACGTCTATTCCATGGCCACCCGGGAAATGGCTGTTGTCACGGTCCGGTTCTTTGTGGGTGAGGACCGGGAAAATTCCATTTTAAAACTCCACAACAAGATCCAGATGAACCTGGACCGGGTTCCCCCCATTGTGGACAGCTGGCTGATCAAACCTGTTGAGATTGATGATGTGCCCATCCTTAACCTGACCCTCTTTTCCGATGCCTACTCAGATCATGAACTTCGCCGGGTGGGAGAAGAAGTGGCAACCCGGCTCTCCCGGCTGGACAATATCTCCCGATCTGCCATTGTAGGGGGGAGGAAGCGCGAAATCCGGGTGGAAATGGATCCTGGAAAAATGAAGGGGTTCAAAGTCTCCATCCTGGACATCAACAAGGCACTCATGGGGGCTGATGCCTCCACCCAGGCCGGAACCTTTAATAAAAACAACCAGGTCATCACCCTGACCTCCAGCTCATTTCTGACATCAGTTGATGAGGTACAATCCCTGGTCGTCTCAGGACATACAGGCATGCCCGTCTATCTTAGAGATGTGGCCGAGGTCATTGACGGCCCGGAAGAGGCCGATTCCTACACCCGCATCGGTTTTTCCAATTATTACCGGAAGCAACAAAAGATGGGACCTGGGGTGGACATTTCCTTTCCAGCGGTCACCATTGCTTTTTCCAAGAAAAAAGGAACCAATGCCGTAGGGGTAGCCCAAAATATTATAAAAGAAGTTGCAGCCATGCGAGACAAGGTCATTCCCCATGATATCCACATTAAAATAACCCGGAACTACGGACAGACTGCCCAGACCAAGGTCAATGAACTGCTGAGCTCCCTGGGTTTTGCCATTGCCTCGGTGGTGGTACTTTTGGCCCTGGTCCTGGGCTGGCGGGAGGCCGTGGTGGTGGCCCTGGCCGTGCCCATCTCCTTTTCTTTGGCCCTGTTTGTTAATTTCATGTTCGGGTATACCATCAACCGGGTCACCCTCTTTGCCCTGATTCTTTCTTTGGGATTGGTAGTGGATGATCCCATCACCAATGTGGACAATATCCAGCGCCATATAAAAGCCGGAGTTCTCGATCCTTTCAAGGCCACCCTCCTTGGCGTTACAGAAGTTCTGCCGCCGGTGATCATGTCCACCATCGCCATCATTGTCTGTTTTACCCCGCTGTTTTTCATCACCGGCATGATGGGCCCCTATATGGCCCCCATGGCCATTAATGTCCCTTTGACTGTTATCTTTTCTACGATGTGTGCCCTGACCATTGTGCCCTGGGTTTCCTATCACCTGTTGAAAAATAAAAAGGGAACACCCAAAGAACAGATTGCTTCCCAGGGATTTGGCGCCAGGCTCTACCGGTCCATCCTCACGCCCTTTCTGGATAAAAAAACCTTTAGAATAGGACTTTTGGCCCTGATACTAATACTTCTGGCCGGATCCTGCGCCCTGGGAGTCTTCCGCCTGGTGCCCTTGAAGCTGCTCCCCTTTGACAATAAAAATGAATTCCAGATTGTCCTTGACCTGGCCGAGGGCAGTTCCCTCGAACAAACAGACCGGGTGGTAAAAAAGTTTGAAGCCTATCTCCAGACGGTCAACGAAGTCACTAATTTTGTCTCGTTTACCGGAGTTGCCTCTCCCATGGATTTCAACGGCATGGTCCGTCATTATTTTATCCGTGAAGGCAGCCATTTGGCCGATATAAGAATAAACCTGGCCCCTAAATCCCAAAGGGACCAACAAAGCCATGCCATACTGCTTCGGCTCCGAAAAGATCTGGAAGCCATTGCCAGGGAAAATAATGCCGACATCCAGTTGGTGGAGGTTCCCCCGGGGCCGCCTGTGCTGTCCACCCTGGTGGCCGAGATCTATGGGTCCTATGACACCCCCTATAAGACGCTTCTGGAAAGTGCCCAAAAGGTAAAAACGGTGATGGACGAAGAACCCTTTGTCACCGACGTCCAGGTCATGACCGAAACCCCAAGCCTGCGGATGGATATTGTGGTGGACAGAGAAAAGGCCGCCCTCCACGGAATTGACACCAAAACCATTTTAGATACCCTGGACACAGCCGTTGGCGGCACCACCCAGGCAAGTCTTCATCTTCCCGCCGAGCGTACCCCTTTGTGGATACGGGTAATTCTGCCCCGGGAAAAACGATCGGACATGGTTTCGATTTCCAATCTTCCCATCCGGTCGGAGAACGGCGCCATGATCCCCCTGGCCGAGCTGGCCCGGGTGGTTGAACGAACCAATAAAACCCCTATTTATCACAAAAATCTGGAACCTGTGGTCTATGTGTTGGGAGAGATGGCAGGAAGACCCCCGGGGGAAGCCGTTCTGGACATGCAATCGCGCTTAAAACAGGTTCCCTTTGAAGAGGGCATACGGGTCAACTGGGCAGGAGAAGGCGAATGGAAAATCACCCTCAGGGTTTTCAGGGACATGGGCCTGGCCTTTGCCGCCGCCCTCCTGGGAATTTATTTTATTCTGGTCATCAACACCGGCTCCTATTTCATGCCGGTTCTCATCATGATGGCCATCCCCCTTACCATTTTGGGAATCATGCCGGGATTTTTCATCCTGAACCTGTTTACAACCCCTGTGGGCGGGTTTAACAACCCCATCTTTTTCACGGCCACCAGCATGATCGGCATGATCGCCCTGGGCGGCATCGTCATTCGAAATGCCCTGGTCCTGATTGAATTTATCCAGGAAGCCGTAAAACAAGGAGTTGCTTTTAAGGAAGCCATCTTGGAAAGCGGGGTGGTCAGAATGCGACCCATTCTTCTGACAGCCCTCACAACGGCAATCGGCGCCTTTCCCATCACCTTTGATCCGGTCTTTTCAGGCCTGGCCTGGGCCCTTATTTTCGGGCTCTTTGCCTCCACCTTGTTTACCCTTTTGGTCATCCCCGTAACCTATTATGCTGTCTATAAAGGAAAGAATACACGGTCGCTGGCTATGAATTCAAAATAGGTAGGATTAACGGAACAACCCGGAGTGATTTTAGCGGGCTTTTGTAGAGAAAAAGGTTAGAACAGCATCAGGCAAGCCTGGTGCTGTTCTAACCTTTTTGATTCCCGGATATGGCTCAAAAAAATCGGCTGTTCAAATCCGGTGCATTTTGTATTATGAGTTTCTCTGTTCTATTTACAAATCATTACTTGTTTACTGACTCATCATTACCCGTTTGGCTTCCGCTTCTAAATCAATATAGGGTGTACCTTCAACTGTTATGCCTACAAAACCAAGTATTCCTCCACTAAATTTACTTGGAGTGGGATATAATTCACTCACAGCATCACCACTATCATATCCAACACATAAGCCATCACCTGAAAGCGTAAATTTAGCAGGTTGTGTTCTCATTGGTCCTTTGGCAACTAATTTTTCATTTATATATAGTTGAGTCACACCAATGGATTCCCCATTTTCTCCTGTTTTTTTCCTGATAAATTCCATACCCAAGGTGTATTTCCCCGGAGAGAGTTTCTCTGGAGATTCAAAAACTTGTTCCGGTTTTATTCCCAAAAAGTTATATACGTAATAGAGCTTATTATTTTTAATAAATAATGAGTGTCCTCCAAAACGTGAACCGTGGGCAAATAACACACCTGAAGAATTTTTAGTGATTTCTACATTCGCCAATATTTTATAAGAACGGCCTCTTACATTTACAGCATTACCTTCCGGTACCGGTGCTGTGTTAGCATAATAAATATATCTATCTCTTGCCGGTTCCTGGGATGGCCTTTCTATACTAATTATTTCAGCCGCACTTCTGTCATCCAAGGGCAAAACATTATTTTTTTCAGCTTCTACAAACCAAGTATCAATTAATTCTTGTAGTTTTTTAGGATGTTCTTTAGCCAAATCTTTAGACTCTGATCTGTCTAATGCTACATGGTATAATTCCCATTCATCTTTATCAAAATTTCCTTTGCCCGAGAGTGGGGCATGCACGGCAGCCGCTTTCCACCCCTCTTTCCATATACCTCGTGAACCTAACATGGCAAAATATTGTACTTTTTTTTGTGTTGGATCATTTGGTTTTGCATCAAAGGTGTATGCCATAGATACACCGGACAGAGGCTCTTGCTCCACTCCATGATAAACCGCCGGCATGTCTAATCCAATTGCTTCAAGAAGTGTCGGTACGATATCTACAGAATGGTGATATTGATGGCGAATTTCTCCTTTCGCTGTTATCCCTTTTGGCCAAGAAATTACTAAAGGATCATTTGTTCCGCCTGCATATTGTGAATAACGTTTAAACATTTTAAATGGAGCAGAAAAAGCAGATGCCCAACCGGTTGGGAAATGTTCGTATGTTTCGGGTCCACCTAATACATCAAGATATTTTATGTTTTCTGATAACTCATCCGGATAACCATTAAAAAATTTATTTTCATTTACCGAACCATTTGGGCTACCTTCTCCTGAGGCTCCATTATCGGCAGCGTATAAAACAATCGTATTTTCTAGTTGACCGCTTTCTTCTAAGTAGTCAATAACCCTGCCAACTTGGGCATCGGTATATTCAGAAAATCCGGCATAAACTTCAGCCATTCTGGCAAACAGCTTTTTTTCATCATCGTTTAATGAATCCCAGGGACGTACATTGTCAACAGCTGCTGCCATATCTTTTCTCATGGGATTCATAGGTGTATTTACGGTACCTTCAGGTAAAATTCCTTTTTCAATCATACGCCCGGTAACCCATTCTCTATATGCATCATACCCCTTATCAAATTTACCCTTATATTTTTCTATGTATTCTTTAGGTGCGTGATGAGGTGCATGATTAGCTCCCGGATTATACCACAAATACCAAGGTTTTGAAGGGTTGGTCGCTTGCTGATCACGTAACATTCCTAAAGCGTGATCTGCAAGGTCTTTTGAAAGGTGATATCCATCTTCCGGTCCATATTTTTGTTCAATAAAATGATTATCCTCAATTAAATCAGGATACCATTGATTGGTCTCGCCACCAATAAAACCATAAAAGCGATCCCACCCCATTTGTAATGGCCATTGTTTTTTACTTGCTCCGGACGCAACATCTTGTTCGGGTACATTGTGGTTTTTCCCAATCCAAAATGTGCTGTAACCGTTATCTTGTAAAATTTTTGAAAGTGGCGTTACACGTTCTGACATTCTTCCATTGGCACCCGGAAATCCATCAGCTGTCTCAGTAATCGCAGCCATACCATTTAAGTGATGATTTCTACCGGTTTGGATGGTGGAACGGGTGGGCGAACATAAAGCTGTCGTATGAAATTGGGTATAAGTTAAGCCATCCTTGGCAAGTTTGTCCATGGTTGGCATATTAATAGCGCCACCATAAGGCGACCAGGCTCCTAAGCCAGTATCGTCATACAAAACAAAAAAAATGTTTGGAGACCCTTCAGGAGCTTGCTTAGGTGTATAAGCTGTCCAATCAGATTCAGAATCTCGAACATCTAAGCTTATTTTTCCTTTGAATGCCTGTTTGTCCGTTTGGGAGCCCTTTGTTGATGATAAATGCGTACAACCTGACAAAAATGAAATTAGAAAAACCATGATTAGCAAGTAAATTGAATTGTAAAAATAATTTTTAATTTCCATGCACATTTCTCCTTTTTGTTTATTCATTATAAATAGGTGATGGTTTACCCGCTGGTCCGAATCATTTTTTTTGCGGATTTCGGATACCCCCAGAACCTATTCATCTTTTTTCATTAAATATTTCCGGCTTTCCTGATACATAATAGTCGACTTGCCTGTCAGAATCATCAACCACGGTTATATTCACAAGTTCCCCCGTGACGATCTCCCGGGACTCGGATTTGCTCGCCATAAATAGTTTCCATGCATATCGCCATGTTGTAACATCAGAATCCAAGGTGTTGTCATCAAGGCCTGGAGAATATTTCGTGACTAATTTTGAATCAACCCGTTTTTGATATTTAACTCTGAAACCTTTGGGCTTTTCTATCCAGTCCTTGGCAATGACCTTTAAACCCTGTGCTAGTTTCATATTTCATCTCCCTATCCTATGCTTGATTTTCCTGTGTTTCCAAGAATAATTCTTTGGTATCCAAACCAGCCGATTCTTCGTTTTTATAATGATGAACATCCAATTGCGGATAGGCAAATTTAATCTTTTCGTTATCAAATCCGAATTTGGCTTTTTCCAATAATTCGCATTTAGCAACCCAGTATTTGGCATTGTTTACCCAGCAGCGTCCGCCAATTTCCACTCCGTTTGAGGTCAGTTTTAACACATATACCTGGGGGGCAGGTTTTGTGAGAATCCTCGGGTCTGCTGTCATGATTGCTTCTAAAACCTGTTTTGCCTTTACCAGGTCCTGGTCATATCGAATACTGACATCCACTTTAATTCTTCTGGTTTTTGTGAATTGATAATTTATGACAACATCATCAAGAATTTTTCGATTTGGAACAAAAAAGGTTTTCCCGTCAAAGGCCTTCAGCCTTGTGTTAAGGAGAGTTGTGGCCTCTATCTTACCCAAAAGATCTCCTGTTTTTACCGTATTCCCCACTTTAAAGGGGAGGGTGGGGATTAAAGGGCGAAAAATCACGATAACGCCAATGGCGCAAAGGACGACAATCATTATGAATGCAATTAAAGGTCCTGGTTTAGCCCCTATCTCCATGGCAGCTGTTATTAAAACAATGGCCAAAAGAATGATACCTATGCTGTTTGAAATAATCGAGATGGTAGCAGCATTTTTTATTATTTTTGCCAACAAAATTTTTGAATTTTTGACAGCCCATTTTGTGATAAAAAGTCCGACGACAAGAACAATCAATGCAATAATCAATTCGAGCCCGTGGGTTTGCATCAACTTGCCCATTTCTTGAAGCTTTGAAACCTGCTCGTTCATAATAACCTCTTTTTTTTAAAGATTCTTTATTAAAAATTCAAGTAACCTTGGCATAATGCATATTAAATAGGTCCCAACGACCATGTAATCAAACAATGTATCCGCCATTTTTACAGAAAGCATAGGCTCATCCGAAAATTGAGTACTTTTATTGAACCGCGTTAATATCGGGGACTGTGTAAAGCAGTTGGCGTCCCTTCAATCATTTTGCATAGCAGAAAATTAGGCAAATACCGCTTCTGCCGAGGGGTGTCTAAAATTTGGATGAATCAAAATATAGAAATCAAATTTTCAATAAAATTTATTACCCGATAATTCGTTAAACTATCATGGACATATAAATCTTTTTTTTGAAATATCGTTAAACGATAATTGACATATAACTTTTTATTTTAAATAATTCAATTGCATTTTTATCATCAAAACAATAACATAAAGGTATTCATTATTATTGTTCAGGTAGATTTTTTATGAATATTACAATTAGACACCTAAAACAGATTCAAGCGATTTATACCCATGGCAGTTTTGCTGACGCCGCTAAAGAACTTAACATATCTCAGCCAGCACTAAGCAGATCAATTGCCACTTTAGAAGGAATTCTGAACGTCAAATTGTTTGATCGCTCAAAAATAAAAAATCGCCCCACGGCGTTTGGTCATCACATTATAGAAAAAGGGTTACCGATAGTTAAACAGATGTTCCTTCTTGAGCGTGATATAGAACTGATAAAAAATGTAGAATCAGGAAAACTGTCCATAGGCATGGGTTCTTTTGGGGCAAAAATGATGCTTGGTGGTGTTATAGAGAAACTATGTACAAATTTTCCCCAAATAAACCTTACTACATTTATAGATGCTGCACCGCTGGTCATTGAAAAATTAGAAAATTATGATTTAGAAATGGCTTTGGTAGACCTGCGGATAGCAAGCAAAATAATTCCATTGGATGAAATGAAGGTTTTTCCTTTAAATATACATCAATGCTATTTTTTTTGTCGAAATACGCATCCCATATTGAAACAAAAAACAATCACTATGAAAAAAATCATAGATTACCCTCTATCGACTGCATGGCTTCCTGACTTTGCTTATTCAAGAATGGCTCAAAAAGCCAACCTTGCTGACAGTTTTACATTAAAAATTAAAAATCGAGCCATCCAATGTGAGGATTGGGAAATTTTATTTAAGATCATTGCAAACGGAAATAGCATTGGCTTGTCATCGTTACCGGTTATCATGAACAGCCATCTTTCGAGTCAATTTGTCACATTACCCCCAAGCTTTGATGGTTGCCACACGAACCTTGGCATTATCGTTAAAAAAGATATGTCCTACTCACCTGCGATGAAAAAATTTCAGCAGTATTTGATTGAGGAAGATCAAATCTTATCTATAATGGAAAAAAATCATAAGGCAAAGGATAAAAATTTCACAAGTCATACCTGATTTCCGCGAGAGTATCTGTATTATGATGGTTTTTTGAGCAGATGCCGGTGGAACCGATAGGATCACGGTAAAAATGGACATGAACCTAGCGCGCGGGCTTTTAGCTAACAGTTAAATGCAAATTCCTATTCTATTAAATTATGCCCGTGAACGAATTTAAACCCAATAAGCATACTGGCTTGGATTAGGTGTGTCATCTTTAAGAATTTAATCCTGCCGAGTAATATACCTCGGCAGGATTAAATAACTATATTTTAAACTGTCCCACCATCTCACTTAGATTCTCAGCAAGCTTGGACAATTCAGCGGCACTTACCATTACCTGCTGACTTCCGGTATTCATTTCGTCAGTTGCCTGGCTGACTTGGGCAATATCCTGTGTGACTTCTCCGGCTACTGCTGAAGTCTGGTTAACATTTTCGTTTACTTCCTGAACCCCTAAAGCGGCCTGGGCAACATTATTTGCAATTTCCTGGGTTGTGGCTGATTGCTCTTCAATGGCTGTGGCTACTGTTGTGACTATCTCATTGATTTCATTGATAACCGCAACAATTGATTCAATGGCGATTACAGATTCTTTGGTAGTGGTCTGGACCCCTGTAATTTTTGAATTGATTTCATTGGTGGCTTCTGCCGTTTGTAGGGCGAGAACTTTTATTTCTCCTGCAACAACGGCAAACCCTTTACCTGCTTCTCCTGCTCTTGCAGCTTCAATGGTTGCATTGAGGGCCAGAAGATTGGTCTGTTCAGAAATATCAGAAATGGTGTCTGTCACCTTACTAATTTCCAGAGCTGCTTTTCCAAGATCATCCACCTTTCCGGAAACCTGTTTTGCTGTTTCAACTGCCTTTGCAGTTGTTTCACTTCCCTGGGCCGTATTGTGGGCAATTTCATTAATTGTTGATGTCATTTCTTCAGCAGCGGATACAATCATCTGTATATTGGTCGTTGTTTGCTCTGTGGCGGCAGCAACACTATTCATGTTGGTTGCCATTTCCTCTGCAGACGCTGACACATTGTTGGCTCTATCTGATGTTTGCTGGGCATTTGTGGAAATTTGATCTGAAATGGCAGATAATTCCGTGGAAGATGCAGTAAGGGTCTGAGTTCCAGAGGCAATATCCGTAAACATCTTTCTCAAGTTTTTGGACATATTATTCATACTGGCATAAACACCGATATTCTTTTTACTATCTTCATCAAATTCAATAGCGAGATTTCCATTAGCGATTTCGTTGGCAATCTGGGCTATTTCTGCGGGGTCACTACCCAGTTGGTTCGTTACACTTCTGATAATAACAAAGACAACACCAATACCGAGAATGACTGCTAAAAGACTGACCATAACAATGGTGGTGACAGCTTTTTTGTTAGATGCCTTCAACTGGGGACCAAGTTCATCCTGAACCTTTTTGATGTCAAGTTTCACCGCCTCAACATCAACCGCAACTTCTGGCCCGATTCGGTCAAGTGTCCCCGTAATAATTTTGTTGCGATCAAAAATGATCGTGACCAATTCATCAAATGTTTTTAGATAAATATTCTCAGCCTTCCAAACTGTCTCCAAAAGTTTCCTGCGTTTTGGATTTTGCAATTCTTTATCCAGGACATCCAGATTTCTAACCATTTTTTCAAATTCTTCATGAACTCTGGCCACAGCACCCTGGTCATTGGTATCCAGAAATTTCGCCATATAAAGCCTTGCCAGCAATAAATGCTTCATGGAAAGTCCGGTATAAAATGATGCGGTCAAATCTCCGTCATCATTGGCAGAAATCATAATGTCGGTCAGGGAACTTTCCATGAGAGGACCATTGACATCCAGAACATCCTTAACCAGTTTATTTCGATGGTTTTTAAATTCTATGACCTGCTTAAATCCTTCCTGGTACTGGCCAAGAACAGTTTCTATTTCATCAATCTTTTTAGCTCTTTCAGGAACCTGAATTTGTTTTTGGGCCTCGTCCTGAAATTTTGCCATCTTGCCCCAACGTTCAGCATATTGTTTAAGCGCTTCGTCATTTCCGGATATAAGGTAATTTTTTACGGTCATGCGGACCATCAGCATATTGGCCTGCAATCGACCGGCAAGGTTTGAATCCCTTGCCATTTCGCGGTATTCTCCAAAACCTGTTGATGCACGGTTTAATGCAGAATAACCGACTAAAGAAACAATCAGCATCAAAACAACAACAGTTGAAAATCCACCAACCAATTTAAATTTTAAAGATAAATTTTTCCAATCCACTTAAAACTCCTTCTTATTTTTATTAAATATATTTTTTTAGTAAACTTTAGATTTTCTCTTTATCAAGAAACATGCCAACACATCAAAACAGAGATAAAATGCCTTAACATTCTGTTTTTTTTATACAATACATAAACTATTGTGCCAAATTCTACACCAAGACACTATTGTTCCAGAGACGCTTCTGCAAAATTATTCCAGAGACACTTTTGCAAAAGTTTAATGGCCGACTAAAAAATGAATTTGGAGGAAAAATGGTTAGCGTTCGCGGTCATGCTAAAGTCATGACTCATCTTATGTTTGGCATAATAGCATTAACCTTTTTATGGCATGAAGATGGGCTCTTCATAAAATATTTGAGTGGATTCTCGTAGTTTCTGCAAGAGGCTCTATTGACATTAATAATGACATTAGTATTGACATTAATATGAATTTAAACGAATACAAGCACGCTCAGATTTATATATATTACAAGGAACACAAAATATGCACCTATTGTCAAATTCAGTATTTTTATTGGTATTCATTATAATAACAGGACATCTCCTGGGTAAAATAAAACTTTTAACATTCTCTTTTGGTTCGTCAGCTGTTATTTTCGTTGCAATTGGATTTGGATATTTCGGATATATGCTTCCCAAGGATTTCCAGACCCTGGGCCTGGTTTTGTTCATTTATTCCATTGGAATCCAGGCAGGTCCGGGCTTTATTTCCTCATTTAGGGTCAATGGCGTGGCTCTTAGTATTGGTGCCTTTATCATCGTGGTCTGCGGTTTTGCAGCCTCCCTTTTGTGCTCCTGTTTTTTCGGGTTCAGTGAAAGCATCAGTGCCGGACTTTTCACAGGGGCCCTGACCAGCACGCCCGGACTTGCCGTTGCAGGTGAAATGGTAAAAAGCGGACAGGTTGCCGCAGCCTATGGACTGACCTATACCTTTGGGGTTATCGGCGTCATTGTTTTCATAAAGATCTTATCGAAAATCATGCATGTGGATGTCAGGGCTGAAGAAAAAAAAATAGCGACAGAACTGGAAAAAGAGCACCGACCCATCACCTTCATGCATATTGAGGTGACCAATGCCAATCTGTTCGGCAAATGCATCAAGGACCTTTTTCTTGATAAAATAGCACCCATTACCATCACAAGGCTTTTGCGGGCAAATGAAAAGGAACCTATCCTTGTTGACAGAGAAACCGTTCTCAGGCAGGGAGATCACCTTCGTGTTGTCGGCCATGAAGAAGATTTAAAACAAATAAGGCTTTATATTGGAAAAGATATTAAAGCTGAAATTGAATTTAATTCCATTTTGAAAAAAAGAAAAATACGGGTCACCAAAAACGAGAGCCTGGGTAAAACCCTGGGGTCTTTGAGTTTAAGCAGCACCTTTAATATCCAGGTATCCAGAATAACCAGAAATGGTTTTGATATCCCTGCAGAAGCCAATACCCGTATCAACATTGGTGATATCTTCCATGTGGTGGGCCAGGAAAAATCCTTGAATAATATCCAGAAATTTTTGGGGAATAATATTTCAGAACTCTATGCCATCAACATAATATCCATCTTCCTGGGGATTTTCATAGGATTTATCATAGGACAGATTCCCTTGCCCATTCCGGGAATAGGCACTTTAAAACTCGGCACCACCGGGGGGGTTCTGGTTGCCGGCATTGTATTGAGTGCCCTTCAGAAAACAGGAAAGCTAATATGGTTTGTGCCGTCTGCCACCAATTCTTTGATCAGGGATATGGGACTGTATCTTTTTCTGGCTGTCATGGGAACAACTGCCGGATCAACCATTGTTACCACTATCCAGGAATTTGGCATGCCGCTTCTGGTTTCCGGCATCATTGTCACCCTGTTCCCGCTGATTATTTCAAGCTTTGTCTGTGGAAAAATTCTTAAAATACCTTTTTTAAGAATGCTGGGCGTACTCACCGGCGGCATGACAAGCACCCCCGGCCTTGCCGCAACCACATCCATAAGCAATACCCCCTATGCGTCCACTGCCTATGCCACGGTTTACCCGGTTGCCCTCATTGGGATGATTTTCTTCACAAAATTACTGGTCTATATTATTTAGAAAATTTATATGAGAATATTATCACCGCCTGGAAAACCGGGGTTACA
Organism: Desulfobacteraceae bacterium; assembly: GCA_016743945.1. Taxonomy (GTDB): domain Bacteria; phylum Desulfobacterota; class Desulfobacteria; order Desulfobacterales; family Desulfobacteraceae; genus NBML01. Next base: position 49,437 of record JADGFI010000005.1, on the reverse strand, counting down.
AAACGGAAGTTCTTAAGGGTTATAAGGTTCCCCGGCTGGTGTTGATTAAACATATCCTTGAGTTCCCGTTCAGCCGGAAGCTTGCTTTGGTTCAAGCTTTCCGGCTAAAATGGAATTTCATATCTGTTCAAGCACATCCTGGAACACCCGGTTCTGCTTGGCTTTTTTAAAAGCGTTATTTAAAGTGTTCGACTCCGGAAAAATCTCTCTCTATATTAAAATGTTGTAAAACATCTAAGTCTTCTTCTGTCAATTCATATGTCGTTATCCTGGTTAATAATTCACCTAAACCAGGCCCCAGCATATAGCCCTGGCCGCACATGCCCACTGCATTGATAAAATTAGGATATTTTTTTGTTGCCCCCACAATGGGGAAGCCGTCCGGGGTCATAGGGTATTGTCCCCGCCAGGTCCGTCTCACCTTGAGATTGGCAAGTTTGGGGAACAAGGAGACCATTCGTTTCGCCACCTGGGGGAGAAATACCGAGGTGGCAGAATTTTGGGTTCCCTTGATCAGGCGTTTGGGGGTCAGACAGAAAATGACTTGGCCTTCATCGTTCTGGTAAAAATAATAATTGGACGAGTCTTCGGTGGCCGGATCATGGGAGGGTCTCAAATCCACAATCATGGGGCCGAAAAATCGCTGAACCGGTTCTGTTATTGCCCCTTCATGGCTGTCCGGTTCCACGGGCAGATCAATCCCTACCATCTGTCCTATCTGCCTGGCATAATTTCCAGCCGCATTGATCACCTGGCCGGCTGTATAGCTTCCCTTGTCCGTTGTTACCTGGATCTGGGTGTCACTTTTGATTGAAATTTTTGTGACGATTTCCTTAAATTTATATTGGGCGCCATATTCAAGGCTTTTAAAATAAAAGGCATTTATGGTCAGCAAAGGAGAGGCGCTGCCGTCCTTGGGAGAATAGGTACTTCCCTTAAGGTTTTCCATGTTGATACCCGGCACAAGTTCCTGGTATTCCTTTGGGGAGAGCCAGTCAATATCCAAATCCAGAGAGGTTTGGATTTTCATCAGGTTTTGGAGTTTTTTGGCATCTTTGTCCGTATAGGCGGGAAAACTGTAGCCATTTCGGATCCAGCCGATATCATCTCCATGAATTTCTTTCCAGGTGGAAAAGATATCAATGCTTCTCAAGGATGTGGCTATTTTTCCCCTGTCTGAATGGGTGGCCCTGATTCCACCTATGGCTTTTTTGTTCTGTCCTTGTCCTGGGGATGCCAAGGCATCAATGACCAGAACTCTGATTTTTTTTTGGGCCAGGGCCATTGCAGCAGGAACCCCCACAGATCCGGCTCCGATAACAATAATATCAAAGGTTTTCATGACTGTCCTCCATTGGCAAATTTTCCCAGGGGTACTTCAACATACAGGGGGCGCCGCACGTTATTAACGACCTCTTCCCGGGCAATTTTTTCTGCCATAAATATCTGGTTCATCAGGTTTTCGCAGGTTTTATACCCGCATGGGCCCATGCCGGCACGGGTTATGGCCTTGATCTGGTTCATATCCGTGGCGCCCTGTCTGACAAGATCCCGAATCTGACCGGCAGTCACCCTTTCGCAAAGGCAGACCACTTCATCATCCTGGATTTGGTCAAGGGAAATTTGTTCTGTGAGTTTTTCCGAGACCCCCTTGTCCTGGATGGTAAAGGCCACAACTTTTTTGGCAATGGCTTTGGGTACCTTTACCCTTACAACCCAGGTGTTGTCACTGTCCTTGGTGGGCCGTGCCCCCAATACCCTATAATTACCCAGAGCATTTCCGTCCACATCCACGCAGGCAATTGTGTCCTCTTTTTCTACCCTGATATTGGAGATCTCATAGGGTAAAAACACCACGGGGTTTTGTGCATCTTTTCTGTAATCCACCAGGGTAATAGCAAGTCCGGGACAAATGGTCAGACATTTCATACAGCCCTTGCAAATTCCGTTAAACCGGGGGCGGCCCTTGATGGGGTCACCATCCATGGTGATTGATCCTTCCGGGCACACCGTGCTACAGGGGTTGCAGGGGATTTCCTGTTTGCAGTGGATAACAGGAAAAATACCCTCTTCCGCTGTCGGAGTATGGAGCTCCTGAACAGGGCCGGGAAGGGATTTTAGGATATCAGCCTTTTCGTACCAGGAGGCGGGAATCTCTTTTGTGCCCGGTTTGGCGTGCTGGACAATTTTCAGCCCTGCTATTTTGCCATTAAACATTGCCGATGAAGCCTCGGCGATTTGGGCTGCATCCCCTGCAGCAAGAACTTTAATTCCGGCAACCTTAGCTTCCTCGGTAAATTCCGAAACTGACTCAAGCCCCACGGCAATGAGAATGGTATCGCATTCAAAGGTTTTTTGGGTCCCTTCAATGGGGGTGAAATTTTTATCAATCTGTGTGATGGTCACCGAAGAAACAGATTCCTTGCCGTTGGCCGAAATAATAGAATGGGAGGTGTAAATTGGTACACCCAGTCGTTTGAGCTTGTCTTCATGGACTTTGTATCCCCCGCACTGGGGAAGGGCTTCGGCAAGCCCCACCACCTGGATACCGGCCTGGAGTGCATGGTAACCTGCAATTATGCCCACATTGCCGCCGCCGATAATGAACAGCCGTTCTGTGGGTTTGACCAGATCCCGGTTGACAAGGGTTTGAAAGGCACCCGCTCCGTAAACTCCTGCAAGGGAATTGCCCTTGAATCGTAAAAATTTTTCCCGGGCACCGGCTGCATTTAAAATCATCTTCGGGGTGACTATCTTATAGACCCCATCCTTGAGAATACCCACTCGTTTATCATTGAACACGTAGAGTGCTGTGCTGTTCTTCCATACGTCAATGACCGAGCTTTCTTCAACTTTTTGGGCCAGCATCCGGCCGATATCCATGCCCCGCATTCCTGCATGGGAATCTTCAACCGAACCGAAAAACTTATGGGTCTGCAATACCAGTTTGCCCCCCAACTCATTTTTGTCGTCGATTAAAATGGTTGAAATTTTATTTTCTTCCAGTTGAATAGCAGCAGAAAGCCCGGCAGGACCGCCGCCAATGATCAGTACCTCGGTCGCGATCTGTTCAATATCCGAGATCTGGGGTTTTTCCGTAACCTCTGGCAGCTTGGGCAGCCCTTCAACACTTTCAATTATCATGTTTTCGGTTACCTTTGTCATGCAGGCTTTAACGGGGATTCCATTGGCAATGACCGTGCATTTGGCACATTGGCCATTGGCGCAAAAAAGACCTTGGGCAGATCCGTCTTTGTGGTGGTGTCCAAATATTTTGATGCCGTTGGCAAACAGGGCCGAGGAGATCACCTCGTCTTTACCGGCATAAAATGTTGATTTATTCCAGTAAAACAAAACGTTTTCTCGTTCCGGAACGCTGAGTACCGGATGGGCTGTGATTCTATTCATATTTCCTCCTGAAGTTACAAGAACAGCCAAAAATGCTGGTTTCCACTACTTATAGTAATGGTTAAACCATTATAAAAAGTTTGTCAATATGTTTAAAGCCCATGGCTGTCGATTTTGCCATCCAGGCTCTCATGGTAAAAGGAGCAGACCTTTGATCAAAGGAGTTGGTCAAATTTTTCAAGAACCTCTTGGGACGGTTTTTCAGTCACAAGACTGACCCCGACAACAGTAATGAATGCCAGGATAAATCCCGGGAGCAGTTCATAACAATATTCCCCTCCTATTTGGAGATAATTTTTAAACACAAAAATAGTGATGGCTCCCACGACCATCCCGGCCAGGGCTCCGTGGCGGGTGGTTCCCCTCCAGCGCAGAGACAAAATTACCACAGGGCCGAAGGCTGCTCCGAATCCGCCCCAGGCATATCCGACCATAGCAAGGATGGTGCCCGAGTCATTGGCAGAAATAATCAAGGCAAGAAGGGCAAATCCAACCACGCCGAACCTGCTGATCCAAGCCTTTTTTTCCTCATTGAATTTGCTGAAAAAAGGAATGTCTTCGGTGAGGGAGGAGGTCAAAACAAGGAGCTGGGAGTCGGCCGTTGACATGACGGCTGCCAGAACCGCCGCCAGGACAAACCCGCCGAAAACAGGATGGAACAAGGCATTGGTAAGGGCCAGAAAAATTCTTTCCTTATTTCCGTCGGGGCCGTTTACCCCTGTCAAAGGAAAGATCTCATTGTAGCCGATGCCGATCAGACCGATGGAGATCGACATGACAAGGCAGACGACCATCCAGGATGTGCCGATCCGCCTTGCCTTGGGGACCTGGGATACCTTGCTTATACCGATGAACCGGGCCAGAATATGGGGCTGGCCGAAATAACCGAATCCCCAGGCCATGAGGGAGGTGCCTGTAAGCCAGGAGGTTGAATAGTCAAAGGCCTTGGGGTTGATAGCGGCAATGTCTATATGGGAGCTGCTGATGGTAAAATATCCCATGATGGCACAGAAAGACAGGGCGCAAAGCATCAATAATCCCTGGATCAAATCGGTCCAGCACACCGCCATATACCCGCCCAGAAAGGTGTAGGAAACCACCACAAATGTTGTGATGAACAATGCGGTAAATTCACTGGCGCCGAAGGTATGGGCAAACAAGAGGGTTCCTCCCTTGAGTCCCGAGGCGACATAGATGGTGAAAAACACGAGGATAACAATGGTGGATACGATTTTCAGGACACCGGAGTGATCATCAAACCGTGACGATAAAAACGAGGGCAGGGTGACAGCATTCAATTTTTCGGACAGGGCCCTGAGTCTGCCTGCTACGATTAACCAATTAATATAAGCCCCTATGGTAAGGCCCATGGCAATCCAGATGCCTTCGCTTAGGCCGCCTGCGAAAACCGCGCCCGGCACACCCAAAAGCAGCCACCCGCTCATATCAGAGGCGCCGGCACTGATGGCTGTGGTCACGGGGCCTAGGGACCGGCCCCCGATAATGAAGTCCTGGTTGTTTTTGGTTATTTTCATCGAGTAGTATCCGATACCAAGCATGAGTGCCAGGTAAATGGTGAACTGTATGTATGTAAGAATCATAAATCCTCCGTTAAATTGTAAGTCAAATAAAAGCCATTGATTTCATGGCAATGTCTTAAAAAATGAATTTATCAACGCTGAAGACTCTCATCGCGTTAATCTCTTAAATCCGGTCCATATGATACCTCCTGTTTTCCTGGGGTTACTTGTTGATCCAAATTTTCAGGCAAGCATGGGCGTAAAACTGGCAAAGGCCTAAATTGTCCGACCGGCGGGGATAGGCTTCAATAACCCTGGGTTGTTTTGAATATGTTGGGCATCTCCTTTCTGCAATGGTGATGCCGTAATCAATGACCCAGATCTTTCCACAGATATCCATAACCACCTTCATGTCGTGCTCAATCAAGAGAACGGTCAGATCAAATTGGTCTCGGATACTGGGGATAAACTGAATCAGGTCCTGGGTTTCATTGGGATTCATCCCGGCGGCAGGCTCGTCCAGAGCTTCTTTCTTTGTTTTCCGGTCCTCTCTGAAATAGGCAGGCAGGCCCCTGACATCTCCGCAAATGATAACGTTTTCCAGCCATTCCGGTCGGTAGACTTCCCGGGGAATGGCCCCAAAAACAACAGGTGTATTTTTTTCCCATGGTCACCAGGGGGTTGGTGCAGGAGGTTCCCACCATGGGGATTTTGGCTTTTTCAGCTACTTCTCCGCCGACCATGGCCAGAAAAGATCCAGAGGTACCAATGACGCTGACGACTTTTTCCTAGGCAATAAGCCATTTGACTGCATTGGCCGATTCAACCGTCTCCGATTTATTGTCAACCACAAACAATTCAACTTTCTGTCCAAGGATCTCAGGCATGGCTTTATGGGCCATCTCAACGCCCTCCAGCTCCAATTGTCCGCCATAGGCTCAAAGGCAAGTAAACACCGATCTTGATATTTTTGCCTGGGCATATGTAGAAAACATTACAAATCCCAAAGCAAAAATCGTCAATACAATTTTCTTCATTTGTCTTCTCCTTAAGTTTGTTTTAATGTTTCAGGTTCACTTTTGCTGAAAAATGTGTTCTCGCATCATGCACAGGGCCTGACCCCAGATGGGATGCCGTATGAAAATCGGGCTTATTATTTCTCCCTTTTTTTAAATTATACCAAAACTTTTGAATCTGTTTTATGGCTGTGAGCCATCTTTGCAAAAGGAAAATATACAAATAATATGCCAGGGAAAAAGGCCGGAAAATATAATGGTTAAACCATTGATTATACAGCGCAAAAGAAAATGGTGAAACGGCCGCCGCCTTTTTCGGGCCAGCCTGTAAAACCTGGTAGTGGACAGGTGTAACCAAAAATGTGTCACCTGTTGGGAGACAAAGACTGTGTGCAAATGTGATCAGCGTCATCGATAATACCCGCAGAAAAAAAAGATGTTTGTCGTTGATCACTTGATATTATCGGAAAATACGCCACATAGGCTTTGGGATATCCGTAACCATGACCCTTCCCTACTCAGCGTCTTCTAATAATATTGCTGAACTGGTATACGACTATTCAGATTCCGAAATACCGGCATTTGGCTATTGGAATTGATTTTTTTTGTTGCCTAGGGGGATTTCCGGTGAAGCATGGTCAAGATTAGCTGAAAAATGTCGAAGCACTCGCCGCCGATGCGAAAGATTTCAGTGAAGACCTTGCTATCGGAAATATTAAAAAAAACGGCCCGGCGTTATTGATCTGTACCAAAAAGAGCCATGACCTGAATAAGGATATTTTTTCAGAAAGCTGATGCCCATATTAATAATGCGTAAAATATTCACGCATTATTAATATGATTTTATCGTGTTGCTCAAAACTCAAATTAAAATTATTAATACCGGGCAGAATGCGTAGAAATTTAACGTATTATACGTATAATTTTATCGTGTTGTTTTCTTGAGAGGTATTAATGACCGATCTTTTATTTGACAAAAAAGCATAGCAGAAGATGAATATCAAAAACAATAAATATGCCAGTGAATTTCATGCCAGCTCAGAAGTATTTCGAGAATTGATGGCATACCAGATAAAAGAAATCCTCCTGATTTCCAGTCTCTATAATATGTACAATATGGAAGAGGGAGGAAGCCTCACATCAAAAATCCTCAATGAATATAATGGCATGAACCTTTGCCATCCGCCTTCTGTGAGTGGTGTCTCTACGGTTAAGGATGCCCTGGCTCTTCTGGATAAGAAAAAGTTTGATATGGTACTCATCGTGCCGCGTCTGGAGGAGATGGATGCCGTTACCCTGGGGGAAAAGATAAAAAGAATCCAAAAAAATCTCCCGGTTATTATCATATCTCCCAGCATCAGGGAAATATCTGCGTTGCCGAAAAACCATCTTTGGAATAGTATTGACAATCTGTATATCTGGTCTGGAAATTCTGATCTTTTTATCGCTTTGATAAAAAATGCCGAGGACCACCTCAATGTGGATCAGGATACAACACGCGGCAATGCGCGGGTATTAATTCTGGTGGAAGATTCTCCGGATTATTATTCCTTTTTCTTACCAATTATTTATAAAGAAATAGTAAACCAGACCCAGGCCATATTGAAAATCAGCCTGAATGATAATTTAAAACTGCTGACCATGCAGGCAAGGCCTAAAATACTTTTGGCCAAAAACTATGAAGAGGCTGTGGCACTTTATGAACGTTACCGATCCTATCTTCTCTGTGTGATATCAGACACACGTTTCCCAAGAAACGGTAAGGCAGACCCAAAAGCGGGGATTGCCCTGCTCTCTAAAATCAGAAATAAAAACAGAAATGTACCCCTTCTTTTAATGAGTTCAGACGCTGAGAACCGAAAAAATTCCAAAAAGATCCCTTCCCTATTTTTGGATAAAAACGCGTCCACCCTTCCCAGGGATATTCATACGTTTTTTCAGACCCATCTCGGGTTTGGTGATTTTATTTTTTGTTTACCGGATAAAAAAGAGATTGACCGTGCCGAAAATCTCTTGCAGCTTGATGCAAAACTGCCCAAGATTCCCAAAGAGTCCATTGCCTACCATGCAGATAGAGATCACTTCTCCAACTGGCTCATGGCCCGTTTTGAAATTGATCTGGCCTTAAAATTCAGAGCAATTAAAAGTACGGATTTCAATTGTGCTGATGATTTGCGGCAATTCATTATCTCCAACATCAACCAATTGAGGAAAAAACGGCAGCGGGGTATTGTCTCAAAATTTAACAGACACCATTTTGATCCAAATGTCAGAGAATTTGTCAAAATCGGCCAGGGATCTTTAGGGGGGAAAGGCCGCGGTCTGGCATTCATATCCGATCTTCTCAGCCAACATGGAGAGCTTCAAAAAAATCATTCAAGCGTCCATATTAAAATTCCTAAAACCATGGTTATCTGCACGGATATTTTTGACGCTTTTGTGATCGAAAATGATCTACAGCCCCTTTCAGAGCTGGGTTTTTCCGATGAAGCAGTTCGGAAAGGGTTTTTAAATGCACATTTGCCCGAGTGGTTAACAAAGGATTTGGAAGCCTATCTTACCCAGGTGAACTATCCCTTGGCCATCCGTTCTTCCAATCATCTGGAAGACGCTTCTTTTTCGCCCTCTGCCGGGTTGTATAAAACCTATAAAATTCCAAACAACCACACTCGCCTATCCGTGCGCCTTGCCCACCTGACCCAGGCGATTAAACTGGTCTATGCATCCATCTACTATGAAGATGCCAAGTTTTTTTATTTAAACGGATCTAACCAGCCGTTGAATAACTCCATGGCCGTTATTGTTCAGGAGATTGCAGGCGATCATTACGGAGATTATTTTTATCCGGCAATTTCAGGCGTTGCCCAGTCCTATAATTATTATCCCTTTTCGCGCATGAAACCCGAAGATGGAGTGGTTCACCTGGCATTGGGGCTTGGCAAAACCATTGTGGCGGGTGAAAAAAGCTTACGGTTCTCGCCCAGATATCCCAAGATAATACCCGAATTTTCAACGGTTGAAGCGATGTTGCAACACGCCCAACACTCTTTTTATGCCCTGGAAATGAACAGACCAACGAGTGATCAACATCTAAATCTAAAAAAAAGAAATATAGAAGATGCAAAGAATGAATTTCCCGTAAAAGCACTTGCCAGCACCTATATTCTTGAAGAAAATCGAATTCGGGATACATGGCACATATCAGGCCCCAAGGTGTTGACCTTTGCCCAGGTTCTTAAATATAACGTACCACCGATTGCAGGTCTCTTGACCGATTTGCTGGAATTTGGGAGCAAAAGTTTTGGAAGTCCTGTGGAGATTGAATTCTCGGTGAATTTATATCCTGATAAAAATCGAAAAAGCGATTTCTTCTTTTTACAAATACGCCCCATGGCCATGGAAGAGAACCCGTTTAAAATAGAGATTACCCCGCAGGAGATCACCCAGGGTTTCTGTTTTTCATCCCATGCCCTTGGAAATGGGATCAATGAAAAAATGGCAGATATCATCTATGTGAAACCGGCTGAGTTCAGGCCGGAAGCCACGGCGCAAATGGCCGAAGAAATCAATCGGTTAAATGCGCGATTAATTCAACAAAAACGCCCCTATCTCCTGGTGGGTCCAGGCAGATGGGGGTCCCAGGACAGATGTCTGGGGATACCGGTGAAGTGGCGAAATATTTCCGGTGCAGCCGCCATCATTGAGCTTAGAAATGAAAATATGAATGCAGATCCTTCCCAGGGGTCCCATTTCTTTCATAATATTACCTCTTTGGGCGTACATTATATTACGGTCAATGAGATTTTCCAAGAACCGTCAACCATAAAAAAAGATTATGTTGACTGGAAATGGATAGAATCTCTTCCACTTGTTTCAGAAACAACATTTTTGCGGCATGTTCAATTGGAAAAGCCGTTTTCCATGAAACTCAACGGAAGGAATTCTCAATGTGTCATGATCAAGGGATAAATAAAATTTATCTTCCCGAAATTTACACCCAAATTTACAATTGCAGTCTCAATTCATTGCTTTTTACAGAAAAACTCTGTGCAAAGCGGTATTTTTTAATTATAAAGGAGAACTATTTATGTCGGATATATTGGAAAAAATAAAACAAAAGGATCCTGAACAAACGGAATTTCATCAGGCGATACAAGAAGTATTTGAAACCATAAAGCCTGTTCTGGATCGAAATCCTGAATATGGACAGGCCAGCATCATGGAAAGGATCACGGAACCTGAGCGAACGATCATATTTCGGGTGCCCTGGATGGATGATTCAGGAGTGGTACATGTAAACCGGGGATTTCGAGTAGAAATGAACTCTGCCATCGGGCCTTACAAGGGAGGGCTGCGCTTTCACCCTTCTGTTAATTTAAGCATATTAAAATTTTTGGGCTTTGAGCAGGTCTTTAAAAATGCCTTGACAACCCTGCCCATCGGCGGCGGAAAAGGGGGGTCTGACTTTGATCCCAAGGGAAAATCCGACACTGAAGTGATGCGATTCTGCCAAAGCTTCATGTCAGAACTTTACCGCCATATAGGTCCCAATACCGATATACCGGCCGGGGATATTGGTGTTGGCGCAAGGGAAATTGGATATCTTTTTGGCATGTACAAAAAACTGAGCAATGAATTTGCCGGCGTATTAACCGGCAAAAGCCTTTCCTGGGGGGGAAGCCTTATCCGTCCTGAAGCAACCGGCTATGGGTGTGTCTATTTTGCAGCTGAAATGCTGGCCACACAAAATGACAGTCTGGAAGGGAAAAAATGCCTTGTGTCAGGATCCGGTAATGTGGCCCAGTATACCATTGAAAAAATTTTACACCTGGGCGGTAAGGCTGTCACAGTTTCAGATTCTTCCGGTTATATTTATGATGAAACCGGCATTGATGCGGACAAACTGGCATTTGTGATGCAGCTCAAAAATGACCGACGCGGAAGAATCAAGGAATATGCGGATAAATACCCGGAAGCCGTTTACACAGCTACAGATGAAGCCATGACATACAATCCTTTATGGAATCATCGGGCAGATTGTGCATTTCCCAGTGCAACCCAAAATGAAATAAATGAAACAGATGCGGCCAACCTCATTGAAAATGGCGTCAGGCTGGTTGCCGAAGGTGCCAATATGCCATCAACGTCGGAAGCCGTTACCCTCTTTTTAGACAACAACCTTTTGTTTGCACCGGGAAAAGCTGCCAATGCCGGTGGCGTTGCGGTATCTGGTTTGGAAATGTCCCAAAACAGCATGCGCATAAACTGGCCCAGAGACGAGGTGGACAATCGCCTGAAAGGGATAATGAAAAGCATTCACACCTCGTGTATTAATGCGTCTGAGCAGTATGGAAAACCCGGTAATTATGTGGCAGGGGCCAATATTGCCGGGTTTGTGAAAGTTGTGGATGCCATGCTGGATCAGGGAATCGTATAATTTTCCGGTGTTTTAATATATAATGGATTCTATTACCTGCAGTTAATGAATTGACGCTCTTTTGCTCCTGTCCTGTCTTGGGTTGGGCCAAAGAGCGTTATAACCAGATTATGGAAAAATGAAAAAAACCAACGAACAACTTTTGGCACAAGTGTCTGCCTTACAACTTAGAAATGCAGAACTCGAAGCGTTAGAGCGACGGCATAGCCTCATGGAGGGGACCCTTACCCAACAAACCCATGATCTCAAAGAGCGGATAAAAGAAATAAATTGCCTTTACAGCATCTCAAAAATCGTTGAAAAAGCAGATATTTCGCTCAATGAAATATACCAGGGCGTGATTGAAGTTATCCCCTGTTCATGGCAATATCCGGAAATCACCTGCGCACAGCTGTTCATTAACGGAAAAGAATTTATCACCCAAAACCATGCGCAAATTCCGTGGCAACAATCCGCAGATATCATTTCCTACGGTGAGAAAGTTGGTATTTTGAGCGTCGGGTATCGGGAAGAAAAACCGCAGCTGTATGAAGGGCCGTTCCTCAGAGAAGAAAGATCACTGCTCAATGCCATTGCAGAAAGATTGGGACGCACCAGTGAACAGAAACAGGCAGAAAAAGCCCTCCATAAAAGTGAAAAAAAACTCAAAGAACAGAACCAGTTATTGATGGAAAAAAATATTGCCCTCCGGGAGGTAATGAACCAGCTGATTTCTGAAAAAAAGAACCTGGAAGAAAAAGTCCTGGATAATGTGGACCAATTGTTATTGCCCCTGTTAAAAAAATTAAAAAACAAAGGCGCTAATATTGAAACGGAATTTTTCAAGGTATTTGAAAACAACTTAGAGCAATTAACCTCTTCATTTGGCAGCAGTATTTCAAGAAAAGTACCCAAGTTAACCCCCCGGGAAAATGAAATTTGCAATATGATCAGAAGCGGACTCAGCTCAAAGGAAATCGCCAGGTTACTCAATATTTCCTATAGAAGCGTAGAAACCTATAGAAATTATATTCGCAAAAAACTGGGGATAACGAATCAGAAAATTAATCTGACAACCTATCTTGCATCCCTCTGAATGCGTAAAAAATTCAAGGGGTTCGCAAGCAAATTTTTGACACCGCTGTAACAGTGTTGTATCGTGATCAAATTTGTAATTCCATAAACAGGGAGCAGACCATGAATTGTTTTATGAAATATCTTTTGATCCTGATGAGTGTCTTTATCTGCGTAAATACAGCAACTGCAAACGAACAAACGATCAGCATCATTCACACAAATGATCTTCATTCCCATTTTTTGGGATTTTCTCCCAACCAGGATTATACCCCAAAAACCCTTCAAGATGACGATACCACCGGCGGGTATGCACGGATCGCAACAATGATTAAACAAATCAAGGCCCAAAGCAATGGGCCGGTTCTGGTCCTGGATGGAGGGGATTTTCTCATGGGTTCTTTTTTCCATCTGCTGGCTAGGGAAAAAGCCTTCGAATTAGAACTGCTTGGAAAAATGGGGTATGATGCCGTCACCCTTGGAAACCATGAATTTGATTTAAAACCCAAGGGCCTTGCCCAGATCCTTTATGCAGCCCAAAACCATGAAAACCGGCCCGCCATTCTGGGATCGAATATCGTTTTCAGTGAAGAAAGCACCGAGGATGATACCCTTGAGCAAGCGTTTTTAAAAGGACTTGTCACCCCCTATGTCATCATTGAAAAAGAGGGGATAAAATTTGGCATATTCGGACTCATGGGTCTGGATGCCGCAGAAAAATCTCCATTTTCAAAGCCAGTGTCCTTCAGCGATCCTGTGGCCGCGGCACAAAAAATGGTAACGATCCTCAAGGACAAGGCGGACATTATTATCTGCCTGTCTCACAGCGGTCTGGACAAAAACAAAGAAAAATCAGAAGATGAGCTCCTGGCACAAAAAGTGGACGGAATCAATGTGATCATAAGCGGCCATACCCACACAAAGATGGAGGCCCCCATTACCATAAACAACACTCTGATTGTTCAAACCTGGGAGTATGGCAAGCAGATGGGCCACATTCAGCTTACCCTTGAAAACCAACGAGTCCAGGTGACGGATTATCAGGCCATCCCCATTGATGACAAAATCCTGGGTGACCGGCAAATTTCAGAGGCCATTAAAACCTATGAAGATCAGATTGACCAGGAGGTTTTGAAGAAAAATGGCTTATCTTTCAGAAAAACGGTTGCCCAGACCGAATTTGATCTGAAACTTGCAGAGGAAGAATCGCCCCTGGGAAATTTTTTGGCAGATTCCATACGGTTTGCCGTTAAAAAATACTCAGAAGATTTTAACCCCTTTGCCGATGTTGCCATCATTGCAAACGGGGTGATCCGGGATAATCTGTTAAAGGGAAAAACAAACACTATCCAGGCCTGTGATCTGTTCAGAGCGGTCCCCCTTGGTATTGGTTTGGACGGTAGTTTAGGATACCCGTTGATCTCAATGTACATCACGCCATTGGAACTGAAAAAGGGAGTTGAAATCCTCACCAGTATCCATCCGGCAAAAGGATCTGATTATTTTTTACAGATGGCCGGAATAAAGGTTGTGTATAACCCAAGGCGAATAATGTTTGATCGGGTAACGGACATCTGGACCGGGGATGATGAAAGCGGATATAAAAAGCTGGATTTCTCCAAGGCAAATAAAACCCTCATCCGGGTAACGGCGGATATTTACAACGCCACATTTTTGAAAATCATTGGGGGTTACACCTATAATATCCTTGAAATTATCCCAAAAGATAAAAACGGCAATCCCATTGATAATCTTGCATCGGCGGTAATTGACAGGGACAGGGAACAAGAGGGCATCCAGGAACTCAAGGAATGGAAAGCCCCCTTTGAATATTTGCGCAGCTTTGAAGATAACAATAATGACGGCATACCGGAGCTGCCGGAAAAGTACAGCAAAAAACTTGGCCGGATCGTTGCTGCACCATCCTTAAATCCTGTCAACCTTGTGAGAAACAGCACCTGGGTAACCTGGTCAGCCATCGGTATCTTGGCTTTTAGCTTATGTATTGTCCTGGCAGTGGTGATGCTTATTCGCAAAAAATTTAAACATTAACAGACAGGTTTCACCAGATTCCAATTGGCACCCGACATGTCACTTATGGCCCGTGGATCACCCCAGGGGGAAATCCCCAGACCTGACCAGTCCCGGCATTGGAATTTCCAGTACACCGTTAACCTCCACAGCTCCTGTTTTTGCCAGGGTAAAATCAGACCCCAGTCTCCTGAAATAGGAAATATCATAGGGATCCAGCCGAAGCCACCATTTTTCTTTATCCCGGCTGGAATCTGATTGACGAACCAAGGTCGAAGTCAATCCAAAATCCACCTCCCCCAGGGGGGTCTGGATGATGTACAAGGGGATTTCCCGTCCCGAACAAACCTTTCTGACATGGGAGGCAATGGCAAGAACCCGGTCGGTTTCAATGGGATATGCCCGGTTAAACTGCTTCTGAACCGCAAGTCCTGCCACATAAACATGGTGAAAGTGTATGCCGGTCCCCCGAAGGTCCTGGGCCATTTCTGCTATTATAGCCGGATCATCATTCACCCCGGAGACCAGGGCCAGGTTGGCATAGGTTTGAATGCCAAAATTGGAAAAACTTTGCACCAGTCTGCCATGTTCCAAACAAATCTCTGGGGGCAGCAGCCACCAGGTTTCAATTTCAATTTTTAAGGGGTCCCCAACCAAAAAATTTGCCAGGGAAGCGATCTGCTCAATAATTCCGGGGGTGAACGCTTTGGGACGGGTCTGGAAGGCCTGCCACCGAATCCGGATGCAGGTAATATGTTCAATTTTTCCCAGCAGAGCCGCTAGCTGGCAGATCCTGTCAGCCTGGAACCCAATTGTTTGCCCAGAATCGGGTACATGGAGGATCACATCCGTGATGTCTGCATTTTCCCGGATATAGTCCATGGCAGCATTGTCCGGATCCAGGATAAGCTCCACACGGGTTTTATGAACCCGGGCAATGGATTGGGGGGTGCTGACAATGGAGGGGATTGAAAAATGTTTTGGAAAAAGGCTTTCTTTGATCCTTTGAACCACATCCCCCGGCTGATCCGCCCAAAATCCTACCCCCCCCGGGGCCATCCTTTCAAGTGCATGATTTCCCCGGAAAAGCGCATCATCCCCCATATCAATGAGGCACTTCACATTCAAGGTTCCGTCCTCGTTTTCCACACTATCATGGAGGGGGGTGTCCTTCCCTGTCACACAAGAAAAATATTCCCGGGTATAGGGGGTTCGAATCCAGATATGGTCGGGGTCTGATTCATCCTTTCCCACGGCCCAGCCGCTGGTATGCCATTCCATTTTTCCCAAAGGGGTGGCCGTACACAGCTTGGGAATACACCTGTCTGACAAATGGGCCCGCAGATAGCGGTGGGCCTCAATGGATTCTGCGATGGGGGTCCAATAGGTTTGGGTGCCGTGGATGGGATGACAGGGGGTAAAAATATAATAGATTTGGGCCCCGGCATTTCTCAACAGAGTAAACAGTCTGGCCAGAACAGTCCCGCTGTTGTTCAACTTGTTTAAAAACGGGGTCTGGACATAGACACAAATACCGGATTTAACCAGATCGGAAATAATATCAAGACTCTGGACAGAAACCTCGTCGGGGTGGACAAAATGAACCCCTATTTCAATGCGCTTGCCCTTTTTTATACAGGCGGCCTGCTTTGATTTTAGATAGCTTAAGTATTCCCGGTTGTTCTTTAAAAACAAGTGGGGATAATAGGAAATGGATCGGGTGGCAATGCGCAGGGTCCTTACATGGTCAATCTCCATTAACCCGTCCAGGGCAGCCTCCATATTTTTCCGGTTTATCAAAGGTTCTCCCCCGGTGATAAGGATCTCCTTGACCAGGGGCAGTTCTTTCACACCATCCACCGCCCTTTGGACATCTGCCACACCGGGACTTTTTTCCCGGCGAAAACTTTTATGCTTCCTGAAACAGAACCGGCAGTAGACCGGACAGCGCATGGTAAGCAAAAATATCACCCGGTTCTGGTACATCTGCTCCAGCAATCCATTTTTAAAATGGCCGTCAAAGGTGATGGTGTGGCCCCTGGGATCCAGTTCTTCGGCAAAGGGAAGATACTGAATTGCCACGGCATCTGAAACCTGTGACTGGCGGATCACATGGTCAGAAAGCCGGACCGGGTACTCGTCCATCACCTGCTGCACCGCCTCCCTTACTCGATCATCGGGACAAAGGCCTGTGGTTTCTTTGAGCTGATCAATACTTTTCACCGATATGAGACGGTTGAAAGGATTAATCCTTTCAAGCATCCAGTATAAAAAGAGAACCGGAAGAGAAATCCCATTCATGACCACCCCTCTTTGGTCGCTTGGAGAAAATTGCTTGGGGATGGATGCAAATAGCGCTTCAAAAAAACCTTGGGGATCTTTTGCATGGCCGCAGGCGGCCATGAACATATCAAACCTTTTTTCGGGCCTGTGTCCTGTAAAAAGAGCTGTCTGCTCCCGGCCCAAAAGCTTTGGGCTGCCATAGGCCTTAAAAAATTGTGCTCCTGCCAGGACCAGTTCCCCTGTCTTCTCTTTGGTAATCAACGTCACTTCCTTGCCTGCCATTACACTCTGCACCTTTTTATTGGGGCCACCGGCCCTATAATATCTTGTTTTTTATAATCTGGCTTTTCACAAACTATAACCGTGAATAGGTGGTTTTAATACAAACGCATCATTATTTCACGTTTTTTTCACATTTTTTTCACATCCGATTCATGACCCCTTGTTTAAACTGGATACAAAAACTGAAAAGGAGTGAAAATGAAAAAGAAAATAATTATCCGATTTTCTATGAGGGGAATGCTCATGGGCCTTGTCTGTTGTTTGGTGATTGCCTCGGGCATTACCGGCATGTCCCTGCTTGCAGCGGACAAACCAGAACCACACCTCCAAAAAAACCTAGAAAAAAGCCTGTCCGTGACCGCCATACCCGTGGTCAAACAGGATGCGGATGTTCTGGTCATAGGCTACGGCCAGGCGTTCCCCGTCCACTTAATGGAAATCAGCCCCCAGGTATCCGGGAGAATCCTGGAAAAAAATGAAACCCTTGAACAGGGGGGGAGGGTAGAGAAGGGAGATCTCTTGTTTAAATTGGATGCAACGGATTTTAAAATAAAAGCTGAAAAAGCCGCCATAAAGATTAAACTCCAGGAAAATCAGGTGGGCCAGCTGCGGGTCTCCCTTGAAAAGGACCAGGGCCGGCTGGCGGCGGTAATTCAAAACACCCTGTTGTCAAAAGCCGAATTTACCCGGCTCAAAAATCTCTATGATCGAGACCGGGTGGGGACCCTTTCCGGGGCGGAACAGGCAGAGCAAAGTTATAATTCACTTCTGGACACCCAAAGAAAGATGGAAAAAACCATCGCCCTGTATCCCCTCCAGATTATTGAAGCCCAAAACAACCTGTCTGATGCCCGATCCGATCTGAAAACCGCCCGATTAAATGTAAAACGATGTGTGATAATAGCCCCCTTCTCCGGCCGTATCACGGAAGAGTCCATTGAAGTTGGCACCTATATCACCCTTGGAACCTCTGCCCTGACCCTGGCCGATGACCGGGTGATTGAAATTCAGGTTCCCCTGAGCGACAAAGAGGCCTTTGAAAGGCTGGGCCTGAGAAAAAACACAAACAACAAGAGTTGGTTTTCAAACTTACAAAAAATAGACTGCCGGGTTGAAACCATGACCGGAAAAGTGACTGCCCGTGTTCCGGGGAGTGTTCACAGAACCGTGAAATATGACCCTTCCTCCCGGACCCTTTACCTGGCTGTCCGGGTGAACCGGGAGGCCCTTGCCCATACCCCCGATGCCATCCCGGTTATGGACGGCATGTTCTGCAAGGTGTCAATACGGGGTAAATCCCTAACTGATGCGGTCAGGATTCCAGAATCCGCCCTGAATTCAGACAACACCGTTTATCTTGCCAGGAACAACCGGTTGACAACCCTTCCCGTTGTCCAAATCATGGAAGAGGGGGATGCACTTTTTATTTCAGGAGATTTTGAACCCCTGGACCAAATCATTACCACTTCCTTGTCGAACCCCCTTGAAAATATGCTGCTTGATGTTTTAGGAACCGATGACCTGAAAAAGAAGGCCGAATACACCGCCCAAACAGGAGTTACCCCATGAAATACCTTTTGACCGGTTTTGCCCAAAACAGGGTATTTGCCAATCTTCTCATGGTGACCTTTCTTTTGGCCGGTATCCTTTCCGTTATGATTATGGTCAGGGAAGATATGCCGGATATGCAGATGGATACCCTGGTTATTGACGTGGTCTACCCTGGTGCCGACCCCGAAGAGGTGGAGGAGGGCATTTCCAGAAAAATTGAAGAGGTGATCGACGGCCTTGAAGGGGTTGACGATTATACTTCCAGCTCTTTGGAAGGCTCATCCAAAACCGTTATTACGGTTAAGGACGGATTTGATCCCGACCTGCTTTTAGACCGGGTCCGCAATGAAGTGGACACAATTTCCACCTTTCCGGAAGATGCCGAAAACCCGTCCATTACAAGGCCCCAGATCCAGAAAGCTGTGATCAGCCTGGCCCTTACCAGCAGCATGTCCGAGGCCAGGCTAAAGGAATGGACCGACCGCATTAAAAAAGAGATCCAGCAATTGGAGGGGGTCAGCCAGGTCAATGTTTCAGGGACCCGTTCCTATGAAATCTCCGTGGAAATCTCCCAGGCCAATTTGCTCAAATATAACCTGAGTATCGAGGATGTGGCCGGTTATATCAGCCAAAGCAGTATGAATCAGACAGGGGGCACCATAAAGACCCGAGACCAGGAAATCCGGCTTCGGACCATTGGCAGAAAATACACGGGCAACCAACTGGCCCGGATAAAAATCATCAAAGGAACCGACGGCCAGACCCTGTATCTTGAAGATATCGCAGACATCAAAGACGGATTTACCGAAAACAATTTGTCCATCCGGGCCAATGGAAAACCTGCTGCCCTCATCAATGTTTTGGCAGGAGATGAAGATACCATCAAAATAGCCGACCGGGTTCGCAAGTTCCAGGAAAAAACAAATGAACAGCTCCCGGAAGGATCTGAAATTATCATCCTTTCCGACAATACCGAAAGTACACGGGCCAATCTGAACCTCCTTTTTACAAATGCTGTTATGGGTCTTGTGCTGGTCTTTATCCTGTTATGGCTGTTTATGGATACGAAGTTATCATTCTGGGCCGGTATGGGCATTCCCATATCCCTGCTCGGGGGCCTTTCCATCGTACATTTTTCCGGAATATCCCTTAATAAGGTGACCCTTTTCGGGCTGATCATGGTCCTGGGCATTGTGGCGGACGATGCCATTGTGGTGGGCGAATCCATATTCTATCATCGCAAAAAAGGGGCTTCGCCCCTGGATGCCGTGGTCATGGGAGTCTCCGAGGTGGGCATGCCGGTTATAGCAGCCGTCCTCACCACCATTGTGGCCTTTTTCCCCCTCTACAACATCGACGGCATGATGGGTAAATTTACAATTGCCCTGCCCACGGCGGTGATTGCCTGTCTTGTGATCTCCCTTGTGGAATGTCTGGTTATTCTGCCGGCTCATTTGCTGGAAAACACCCCTCCTTGTCCTCCCCAAAAAACGAATCGGCTCCTATCGTTCATTGATAGTTTTCACAAAATTACCGTCAACAGCATGGATAAGGCGGCCCAAAGGATTTATCTGCCGATATTAAAAAAAGGGGTGGCATATCGCTACCTTTTTTTAAGCCTGTGCATTTTTATGCTGCTCCTGTGTGCAGGTCTTGTAAAGGGCGGGCTTATTAAATTTAATGTTTTTCCCAAACAGTCTTCCAGTATTATTGTGGCATCTGTTGAATTTGCCGAAGGGTCTGTCTATGCCACCACCCAACAGGCCGTGGAACACTTAGAAAAAGCGGCCTGGACTGCAGCCGGCCAAATGACAAACCTTTCCCAAACCTCCTTGATTGTCAATACCCTTGCCACCATCGGCCAGGGGGCAGGAGAAAAGAGCGAAAGCTCGAACAGTGCCTCGCCCCATATTGGAGGGGTAAGGATAACCCTGGTTGATTCTGCCATCAGCGGGGTCCATTCCGATGATTTCCTGGTTGCCTGGGAAAAGGCTAGTGGCAGGATCATGGGGGTCCAATCCCTTGATTTTGCCGCCTCCAACAGCGGCCCCCCCGGCGCTCCCATTGAAATCTGCTTCAGGGGAGAAAACATGGACCAGATCACCGAGGCGGCAAACAAAACCATTGAAAGGCTCAAGAGCATTGACGGGGTCTCACAGATTTTTTCCGACAATACACCGGGAAAAAATGAATTCAAATTTCGCCTTAAAAAAGAGGTGGAATATCTGGGATTAAGCCTGTCAGATCTCGCAAGCCAGGTTTATAGCGCCTATTACGGGTCCGAGGCAGTAAAAATCCAGCGGGGCAATGATGAGGTTGAGGTTAATGTTAGGCTGACGGCCGGGGAACGACAAACCCAGTCCAGTATCCAGGAGCTGATGATCAAAATCCCAGGCAACTGGGTACCCCTTTCTACGGTGGCCAATATAAGCTACGGCCCTGGATTTTCCACCATTACCCGGAAGAACGGCCTTCGCCAGGTAATGGTGTCGGCCAAGGTGGACACGGCTAAAACCGTTGCCGGAGAAGTAACGGCTACCCTTGAAAAAAATCTGTTCAACAATCTGAAATCAGCCTACCCCGGGATCCAAATTGTTCTGGAAGGGGATGCCAAACGATCCCGCGAATCCTTTGGAAGCCTGTATCTGTGGGTTCCCATTTCAATCATGGGCATGTTTTTGATCATTGCCACCATGTTCAGGTCCTATATCCAGCCCGCAATGGTGCTCTTTACCATTCCCTTCGGCCTTGTGGGAGCTGTTCTCGGCCATTTTATCATGGGCCATATGCTTTCTTTGCTCAGCGTTTTCGGCATGGTGGCCCTTTCCGGTGTGGTGGTCAATGATGCCATTGTTCTGATTGAACGGATCAATATGAATCTGGAAGAGGGCATGGAATTTTTTGATGCCATTTTCCAGGGCGGGGTACGGCGATTCAGGGCCGTTATGCTGACCTCCATTTCTACCATCGGAGGACTTTTGCCCCTGATACTTGAAACCAGCCAGCATGCCCAGCAGCTTATTCCCATGGGAATTTCCCTTGCCTTTGGCGTGGGATTTGCCACTGTTTTAACCCTGGTGCTTTTGCCCTGCCTCTTTACCATTATTAATGATATCCGTTATGGAATCGCCAGTATCAAGGGGCGTACCGGCTTTTACCGCAACACTTTAGAACCTGCATTTTCCCGACATTCAATGGGTGCACCAGAAGAAACCAAATGAAAAACCAAAAGATAAATCCGGTGAGAGTAGCCCCCTTTAAAGCCGCTGTTATGTTTTCCTTTATGTTTTTTAGCATCTTCTTTCCGGGCCTGGGCGGGACCGGACTTTCCTCGGAATCCTTCCCCAAAAAAATAACCACAAACCCTAGTATTCTCCCAACCGTCCTGACCCTGGCCCGGTCCAAAGTCATTGCCCGTAAAAACAGCCCCACCCTGGCCTCGGTCAGGGAACGGATGCTCCAGGCCCAGGAAACCATTGCCCAGGCCCGGGCAACCTACCTGCCCACCCTTTCCCTGGACGGTTCCTGGAACTATACCCAAAATACCGATGCCCCCTCCACATCCTCCAATGAAAACCTTTACACCCATGGGATATCAGCCACCCAGGTTTTATTTGACGGATTTGAACGCAAATATTCCCTGATTTCAGCCAAATGGGAAGAGCTCAAAAGTTTTGAGGTACAAAGGGCGGCTGAAAGCCTACTTGTCTGGTCCGTGGCCTCGGCCTATCTGGAAGTTCAACTGGCCAGGGAAGATATCAAGATCGCCGCCTCGGACATGGCATACAACCAGGAACTGGCCAAGGAAGCCCACGCCAGGGAAAAGGCCGGAACCGGGTCCTTAAGTGATCTTTTAAATTTTGAAACCAAGGTGAACTCGGCCGAGTCATCCCTTATCCATGCCCAACAGGCCTACAGGGAAGCTGTCTATATTCTTGCTGCCCTCATGGGATATAAAAATTCCAGGCTTCCGTCGGGGATGGAGCTGGCCTCCCTGGAAACCAATACCGTACAAGCCCGGGTCCCAGGGGATACAAACAAAGAAATGGAAACCTTCCTTAAAAACAGACCGGATCTCAAACAGAGCCAGTATGCCATTCAAATCGCCCAGGCCGGCATACAGGAAGAAAAATCAGATTTTTTCCCAACCGTCTCTTTGATCGGATCCTATGGGACCTCCTCGGTATACGAGAGTCACTATCTCAATGATACAGATTATATGGGGGCTAGTCTGGGCATCAATGTCAGCTTTGAACTATTCTCCGGCGGATCCACCCGCTCCAAAGTCAGGCAGGCCCAGAGCAAAAAAAGAGAATTGGAAAAGAATCTTGAAGAGGCAAAAATTTCAGCCCAATCCGAAATCCGGTCGGCAGCGGATAATATTGCTTCGGCCAAAGATCAGCTGGGGCTCCAGGAAAAAAACACCGGGCTCATGAAAAAAACCCGGGATCTGGTGAAAAAAGAATACAAGGCCGGCCAGCAGTCCCTTGTCCGGCTCAACCAGGCCCAGAACGATCTGGTGGCAACCCAGGGAAACCTTGCTTCTGCCAGGGTTGCGCTAATCCTTGCCTTGGAAGCCTATGATTATTATACTGGGAAAAATATTGAATCAACCCCTTAACAAGACCAGAGGCCAAGATTACACCATGACCCCCCATATTCGGATTTTAATAGTTGAGGACAACCCGGCCATCGTGGAAAACATGACGGAATTTCTGGAAACAAAGGGCTATATACTGGATTTTGCCATGGACGGCATCGGCGGTCTCCACCTGGCTCTGACCCAGGACTATGACGTTATTGTTCTGGATCTCATGCTGCCTGGCATGGACGGGATCACCCTCTGCCAAAAACTGAGGCAGGAGGCTGAAAAACAAACCCCTGTCATCATGCTCACGGCCCGGGACACCCTGAAGGACAAACTTTTGGGGTTTGATTCCGGCGCCGATGATTATCTGGTCAAGCCCTTTGCCTTAAAGGAGCTGGAAGCCAGGATAAAGGTGCTTGCCAAACGTAAGCCTGTAACAGACAAGGCATTATTGGTTGTGGCGGATCTTGAAATGGACCTGGGGACTTTCAGGGTCACCCGCCAGGGAAAAATGATTGATCTGAACAATACCTGTATCTCCATTTTAAGGCTGCTCATGGAGGCCTCGCCCAATGTAGTGTCCAGAAAGGAGATGGAAAACAGCCTCTGGGGGGACATGCCCCCGGGCAGCGATGTATTGAGAAGCCATATGTATACCTTGCGCAAAAAAATTGACAAACCCTTTGACCATCCCATGGTTGAAACCATTCACGGCATTGGCTTCAGGCTCAAGGAGATGGAAAAATGAAATTTTACCAGAGCATTCGTTTCAGAATCATCGCCTCTATCCTTTTGTCCATAACCCTGCTTATCATCCTCAATGCCGGGATCACCTTTTTTGTCATGAGCAAAAATCTTTCCAGGCTGGTGGACAGCCTGCTGGCCACAGAGGTGGATTATTTTCTCTACCAATATGACAAGGACAGAACCACCCCTTTACCCCATTCCAAATATATTAAGGGATTCAAGGGAATTGACCGGGCGCCCCCCCGTTTCAGGGATTCGGTAAAGGATCTTCCCCCGGGTATCCATTTTATCGATGAGCAGAAACACAGACCCCCCATCCATATTGCGGTCATAAAATTACCCGATACAAAAGCCCCCTATTATATGATTTTCCATGCCAGGGAATTCTTAAAGGAAAGCAGCCGCTTTCACCCCAAACACGGATTATTGATATACCTGGCCCTGTTTCTCGTCCCGGGCATGATCATCGGATATTTTACCTCCAGGATGCTCTATGCACCCATGGTCGACCTCATGGATAAAATAAAGGGGTTGGACCCTGAAAATCTTCCCGCCCAATTTTCGGACAAGCATTCCACCAATGAAATTGGTCTGCTCACCCGCACCCTGGAAAACTCCATGAACCGGATCAAATCCTTTATTACCCGGGAAAAACAATTTACCCGGGATGCCAGTCATGAACTGAGAACCCCCTTGACCATTGTTAAAGGGGCCGTGGAAATCATGGAGCAGCAACCGGAAACCCACATCAATCCCCTGCTGAAAAAACCCTTAAAGCGGATTACCCGGTCCATCAGTGACATGGAAACCACCATAAATACCTTTCTCTGGCTTGCCAGAGAGGACGATACGCCCGCAGGACTCTGTCGGGTGGAACCGGTGGTACGAAAAACTATTTCCAGCAACCAATATTTAATTGAAAACAAGGATATCTGTCTCCATATAGATCCTGTTTACAACAAGACCCTCCATATCAAGGAAGAGATCCTGTACATTGTGATCACCAATCTTGTCCGCAATGCCTTTCAATATACGACCAAGGGGTCGGTGAACATAAAAATTGAAGAATCCTTTTTCGAAATTTTGGACACAGGGATGGGCATTGCAACGGACCAGCTCAATTCAGTGACCCGCTCCCACGTCAAGGGAGAAGAAAGCCAAGGCTTTGGCCTGGGGTTGAGCATTGTCTCCCGGCTCTGCAAACGGTTTGGCTGGGAGCTGATCATGGAAAGCACGCCTGGAAAAGGCACCAAAATTATAATTTTATGGCATGATGCCTAAAAAAACAGCTTCAGAGTGAATTCTATGATCTTCTTTGTGCCTCTCATCCTGTTTAAGATTTCACACAATCTTCACACCTATTTCACAAAATTTTCACATAATCTTTAGTATTAAAGCATGGTTCACCTAATAGGGTTCGGCAAAACGGCCCATGCGCAAGCAAACAAAAGAGTTGATAAGAAAAAAAATGGATTACTGTCTGCCCCATGAACATCCCAAAACCCATCGCAGGTTTTCTTTTCTGATTTTGGTCTGCATGGTATGCCTGTTCTATCCAGATTGCGAAATCAATGCCATGGAGCGGGAAAAGAAATTTATGCCCGGTTTTTCCGGAGATATCCAACCCATGGTTGGAATAGGGTATTCAAAATCCATCTCCAAGGTTAGTGATGAAAATAAACAAATTAATTCTCTGGGCCAGGATGCAGCGTCGGAAACAATTTATACGCCTTTTATTCTGTGGAAAGTCGAATATACCTTTAAAAATAATGCGACCCAGATCTATGCAGGAACCCCGACGGAAAACTTCATTGAAGGCAACTTTCTTTTGGAAACTGGGCTTCGACAAAAGTTATCCAATGGCACCGTATTAACTGCAGCCTGGATCCCGAAAATTCCTCTGCTGGATGACGAGGTTTGGAAAGATCCCTTTCTTTTGGGAAGCGATCGTGTTGAGACAGACAGGTATTCCCAGGCATTCCGAGTGGGGATGGAATCGATTTTAAACACCCCTTTAACCTTGAAATACGGTTTCGGAAAACAGGAGATTGATGACGAACAATCCGGGGACTATCTGGCGGGGCTGCCTGGGTCCTCCCTCACCTTGCAGGACCAGGAATTACTGAAAAGAGATGCAGACTACCATCAAGTTGAAGTTCTTTATGGGATTGGTTTGGGAAAGCAGCTTTTTTTCCGTCCGGGGCTCTACTACATGTTGGGAAATGCGGAAGGGGATGCCAATAGTTTTAACGAATTCAACGGTCAGGTCACCCTGTTTTATGCCACAGGTCATTACCGGTTCCATGGTAATATTTCTTTTGGTAAAACAAAGTATAAGGCAGTCAATCCCGTATTTGGACAAACAAGGGATGACTTAAAATACAGTTTCATGCTAGGGGGGGAACGTACCGCTCCTTTTGGCTGGAAAAATTTCAGTGTTTCGGTTTTTACACGATATTCCAGGCAGGATTCAAACATCGGCTTCTATGATGAAAAAGCCATAATGGCAGGACTTGGGTTGATATTGAAATTCTGATCTTTGATTATGAAAGGATTCACCAGGGGCCTGGCCGGGGAATCCTTTTTTGCAATTTCTTCCGGGTCCAAGCCCCCCATATTAGATCTGGTATTAGATAGGTTCAATATCCATATCCGTGAGATCGTCGCCGGTATCCCCGGTATTCACCGTACCCTTAGGTTCAATGAGCAAAATGGTGCACAACTCTCTGCAAATGGGTTTATGTTCCACATTTTTCGGGATGACCACCATCTCGCCCTGGGCCAGGGTCAGTCTCTTTTCCCGCAGCTCAATGTCAAATCCCCCCTCCACTGCAAAAAAAACCTCGTCGGTGTCCGGGTGCCTGTGCCAGATAAACTCCCGCCGGGCTTTAACCAGCTTAAACTCATAATCATTCATTTGGGCAACCTGCTTGTAGGCATGCAGTTCAGTGATCAGGTCTGCTTTTTCTTTAAAATTTACCACATGGATATCCATGTTATCTCCCTTTGCTTTTTTGTCTCTGGTTAAATAAAAAGCCATGGTAGGGAAATCGCTTTGGAATATCCATTTTTAATATTTGAATCAAGCCTTCAGAAATATTGAACGACAATTTTAGTATATGGGGCTTTAATGGGGCTTTAAAATTTGAAAGGAAGGGTTTATAAGAAAGCATGGAACTTTACCAGATCAAAAGCTTTGTGATGGTGGCCCAAACCGGGAATCTCACCCGAGCGGCAGAAAAATTAAACACCACCCCGCCATCGGTCTCCAACCATATCAAGCAGCTGGAAGAAAAATACAAAGTTTCCCTGTTTACACGGACACCAAGGGGAATGAAGATCACCTCCCAGGGGAAACTTCTCGAGCAAAAAGCCCGGGCCATACTGGATGCCGTGGGCCAGTTTTCCCGGGCGGCCAATTGCCTGGAACAAACGGTAAAAGGATTCCTAAACCTTGGTATTAACGCAGATTCGGGATATTTAAAAATTCCTTTGATCCTAAACCATTTGTTTCAACAATATCCGGACTTGCGTCTGGAAATAATCCCCTCCAACACAGGGGATGTGTTAAAGGGCGTTGAGCAGGGGGCGATTGACTGTGGATATGCTTTTGGTATCCATGATCACCCAAAACTTGAATTTTGCGATCTTGCAAGGGATGATATCACCAAGACAGCGTTTATCAACCAGGGTATTGGCGTGACCGTCCTGGAGAAAAAGGAGGCCGCAGCCTTTGCAGATACGGGTAAAATTTTTATCTGGAACGGCCACGATCCTATTCAATCAAGGCTTTTTCTGGTTTATTCGAAACAAAGAACCAATGATCTTTTGGTCAAAACCCTGGCCTCTGTCATCCGGGATATCTGGGCCGCAACAGCCGAATCTTTTCATCACCGGTCATACCTATCAAAACCCAGACCATTCCCAATGAAAATCTCATGTAACAGGGGAACCCCATCTAAACCGAGGATAAAAAACCAAAAAAGGTAAATTGGGGGGACGGTCCCGGTCAGAAAGGAATATAAAGACCTCTCCAAATTTAATAGCGAGTGAAAATCCTATTTTTGGATTTCAGGCAATTATAAAAGGTGCCATGCATTTGCATCGCGGCATTCAATTATTTTCCTGCTATTGTGGTTGGAGTTTTTGAAATAATAACCAGATTAAGGGATAGTCCACAGGGGTTTGGGGCGATAAAATAAGAAACCCCATAGCCAGTGCTATACCATTCCTCATCCATCAGGATTATGAGAGGGGCACTCAGCATTTTCAAAAATCAAGCCGAAGTTCAAAAAAGAGCCGATTGATATCGCCTGCTTCTGACAGCGGACCGTTTCTTGGCTGGTACAGCAGCACCCCTGCCTTGATGAGCCAGTTGTCTGTAAGATCATATTCAGCTGTGAACCGCTGCATGGCCCCCCGCTGTCCCCGCTCCCCGTTTAACTGAATAAGGGCCTCCAGTTCCAGGATCTCCTGGTAAAACGTGTGTGTTATCCTGCAGGCAATGGCGTTGTCCGTTCGTACCGGATTCTCTGGGGAGGCATCAAGGACGTCCTTATAATCATGAAGATACCGAGTCACATAATCCAGGCTGACCGTCATCTCTGTAAAGCCGCTGTATTCAATCCCCATGAGAAAATCACTTCTGTTATACGCCTTCTCATCATTCATGAAGCGTAAACCACGAAGATGGGCAAGTTCCGCAATATACAGCAGGTTGCCCCTGGCAACACTAAGGCTTGTGCCGGCCATAGACAGTCTTTCATGGGTCAGCTTTAATGGCGTTCCCTTAACAAACCTGGCCTGATCATTGAAAAACAGGGCTCCGTAGAACGAAAGATCCCAACCTGAGAAGGTACCGTTGAGTTCGAGACCGAACTCCGTGTTTTCAAGGCTGTGGGAGGGCTTTTCCTCATGGGGAAGCGACCCCGGTAAGGGGCTGAAAAAATGGCCGGATGGCGCATTTTTGTCATAGCGGTGTTCGTGGACGGCGATCAGATCCAGATTCCAGTCTCCGAAAAAGAGGTCCAGCTTTGTCATGGACACGGGCAGCCGGAGATTTTCGATATCCACCAGCCCCAGCTCCCTGTTATCAAGGGGATTTAAAACATCCGTTACCCTAAAATTGTCGGATCGTCCCCATACAACGATCTGCCGGCCGAACTTCAGATCGATATTGTCGGTAAGACTTCCCTGAATATAAGCCTCCTGGAACTCCAGTTCTTTTTCGTATTCTTCCAGAACAGGATCACTGTAATCCCCGCGGTCGTTGATGCCATAGGAAAAATCATAAAAGCCCTTGAGGCTGACATAGGTCTTGAAGGCAGCCATTCTAAAGTCCGCCTCGATCTGGCCTTCAAGCCTAAGGCTTGAAAGCCCATGCCAGTCCCTGCCCCCTGCGCTTGGTCGATTGTGTGTCGTATTCACAACCGAGAGCAGCTTTGCATACCCGCTGAATCGGTCAAAAAAAGAGGAATTGGGGGATGTTGTCCGGGGTGCTTCCATAACCTTTCCCTCTTCAAACCCCGTCAACAGATCTTCAGCACCCGCTGAGGTTTGTGCAAGGGCTGTTGCATGGAAAAAGGAAAGGGCGATGGCAATGGTCAGGACACTACAGGCCTTTTTCAAGGTAACGGGTCGTGAACAGCGACGCATTGACCGACTCCCTGTTATAGGCAACGTTTTCCTGGGTGAGAATGGTTTGGTGAACGGTTTTCTTTCCCTTTTTCCGGGTCATATGGATTTCCAGGGCAGTCCAGATGCCGTCGACCCGTGCAAGCCTTTTGATATCATAGTATTTTATGGAGTTGTCCTCCAGGTAGTGGATGGCCCGCACAATCACATGGTTGTCCTGCCGGACGAAAAGTATGGATTTGACATAGCCTGTTTTGTCAATAACGCTAGGGGCTTTGGGAAGGCTTTCAATGACCCAGCATTTTTTACCGTAAACCGCCACTTCCGGCTTTTTTTTGTAAAAGGCATAGGTGTAATCTTCCAGACACCTCTTGGTGAGATCTGCGTAGCTGAAGTCGGATCCCATGAAACTGCCGCTTTTGTCGCTGGATGCGATCCGCTTTACCTTTTTGAGTGCCGGCAGAAACAGCCATTGATCATCATCTTTGCCCTCCTTGTCGTAATCGTAGGACATAAAACCTGTTCCCCGTATATCTCCCGGGGATAGGAAGAACATAATGCTGTAGCGGTCGTCCCCCTGGTCAATGCCGAAAGTTCTGAGGGATCGGTTCCTCCGGGAGCCGTTCCTGTCGATGAGCAACATCTTCATATCTGAAATTGCCCGGTCTCCGTCATCACGATCATCCACCATCTCCATGATTTCCAAGGCAGTAGGTGTTTGGCCGAAGACATATGAAGGCAGGATGATCAAAATCATCGCAAAAACAGCCAGGCGTACTTTAAGGAGAATATCTGTTTTGATCCGATTTTTTTTTTTCATATGATTACCCCATGAATTTTACGTGGATATAAGATGCTCAGAAGGGACGGCACCAAGAAAAAGTCGGCCACCAGGGCAAAGATGACGGCAGTCCC
This sequence comes from Desulfobacteraceae bacterium, assembly GCA_016743945.1. Classification (GTDB taxonomy): domain Bacteria; phylum Desulfobacterota; class Desulfobacteria; order Desulfobacterales; family Desulfobacteraceae; genus NBML01. The sequence goes on along the minus strand of JADGFI010000005.1, from coordinate 18,972 downwards.
GCTGATTACCCCGAACCGGACATTGTTTGCCAGAGAGCCGACCATATAGATAAAGAAACCGCCGCAGAGCACCATGCTTGTAATGAAAAGGGCACGGCCTGTGGTCAGCAGGGTTTCCCGGACCGCACGTTCCACATCCTGTGTAATGTCAAAGGCCCGTTTGAAATGATGGAGAAAATGAATCGTATCATCAACAACGATCCCTAGGACCAGGCTGCCCACAAGCATTGTGCTCAGGTCGAGGTTGATGCCTCGTGCGCCCATCACCCCGAGGATGCAAATCAGGGGGGCGACATTGGCCACCATGCTCATCAGGCAGATCCGGACATGTCCGATCATGACGATCATCAAGAGGGTTATGATCACCAGGGCAAAGCAGTAACTTTTGGCCATGGTACTCAGGGCATTGTCGACGAGTTTTGAGAAAAGCTGGATTTTTCCAGTCAGCACCACCGAGGCGTCGGGAAACTGCCCGGTCAGGTATTGCGTAAGCTTTTTGGTGTAGTCGGCATACAGGATGGCATCGGAGAACGGGGCCATTATTGAGAATCGCCCGACACTGTAGTTGCTGTCGGTGAAATCCTCCAGGTCATCGCTGCCGCTGGACTCAAAAAGGATCAGTTCCTGGGCAATGAGCTTCTGGTTTTCAGGGACCACATAGGCGCTGTTTTGGTCCTCATTCAGGGCCCTGTTTGTCTCCTTGAGCACGTCGGGAAGGGCCCAGGTTTTCCCGGCCTGAATACCTGCAACCTCAAGGTTGGTGATGGCTGAAACGGCCTGATCCATGCGGGCAAGAAACTCGGGATCATGGAGGCCGTTTTTCCTGCCGGAATCCACCAATGCCTCCAGCATTACCGATCCACCGTTCACCGAATCAAGCCGTTCTGTGGCGATACGAATATCTGAATCCTCGGGGAACATGGTGGAAATGTTGTGGGAAAACCGGACGGATAATGCGCTGTAGAAGGCAAGCACCACGACAAGGCTGAAAATGAGGGTTACGGCATAGGGACGCTGGGTGGTAATTTTTGCGATCCAGATAAAGACTGCGTCCGTGGGGTTACTGCTGCTGGCGGAGGCCTTCTTTTGTTTCATTGGAAAAATGGCGATAAGGGCCGGCAAAAGAACGATGGAATAGACAAAGGCAAATAATACCCCGACAGGGGCGACACCCCCCAGTTGTGCCACAGTTGCCACGTCGGCCCAGGCAAAGGATAAAAGTCCGCAGCCCGTTGTGATACTGGTCATAAGAACGGGCAGACCGGAAAGCCCGACAGCATCGATGACGGCCTGTTTTTTATCCCGGCAGGTTTCATAATTTCGATAGAAAATTGTCAGGATGTGAACCGAGTCTGCAATGCCGACAATCAGCAGAAAGGACGGCAGTATCTGGCTGACCATGGTGATGGGGAAACCAGCAGCTGCCATAAACCCGAAGGTGCCTAATAAAGAGAGCACGACAATGAGCAGGGGGAAAATGACCCCTGACACTCTTCTGTAAAGAAGGGTGAGGAAAAAAACGATGAGCAGCATGGAAAGGGGCATGATAGTGGCAAGATCTTTTTCAATGCCGGTCTGCAGTGCCGAGACCACAGCCGGTGTTCCCGTAAAATAAAATTTATGGCCCAGGTCCCGGTATTTACCGATAACACCCTGGATCGCCCGGGTCATCTCCATGCTTTCGGCGTTGCCCAAGTAGCGGTCTGCATCCGGGAGCGCCTCTTGCTGGTCAAACCCTTCCATAAGGGTGTCGGGTGCAGCACCCTTTATGGCTATGGCCTTGATGATGATGGAGACCATGGACCGGTCACCTGACACAAGAAAATTCTCATACAAAGGGAAATGATCGATAAGCTTTTTGATCCTGCCCACCTCACCTTCCGTCTTTGGGGGGCTTTGGAAAAGGTCCTCAACGTAAATTGTGTCCTTTTCCCCCCTGACGATCCTTGCGTTCACAAGACTTGTGATGTCATCAATGTAGGGAACGGTTTCCTTGAGTTCATGGTGCAGTCTGTACAATGTGTTGAAAAAGGCCTTGTTCAACCCCTGCTCAGGCTCAATGGCGATGATGAAAATTTCATCCTGGCCAAATTTTTCTTTGAAATCATTATAAGCCACCAGAATCGGGTCATCCTCGTGAAAGAAGCTTTCATCACGGGTGTCAATGGTGATTTTGCCAAGCTGCCCCGCAAGGGCCACCGTCACTGCGAGCATGATAGTAAGGGCCAGGTACTTCTTGTCATATATAAACGACGTGAAACCGCGGAAGAGGGTTTCACATTTGTTGTTGATGTTTTTCATTGTTTCTCCCCATGAAATAAAAACCCTGAGACTAATTGCTGAAACATTGCGGCAATGGTTGATTCAGCATCAGCCACACTGAATTCAGGATCGATGAGAAATTTTCTGAGCACGCCAAGATAGAGGTAAAGAATGGACCAGGCCGCAAGGTTCGGATCAAGATTTTTCCTGAAATGGCCTTTGCCCTTTTTCCGCTCTATCATCTCCACGACGAACTGAATGTATTGCTCATCCTGCCTCGCAATTGAAGGGCTGTCGTGGAGGGATTCATAATAGGTATCCCGTATGAGAATGCGGTAAAGATCCCGGTTTTTATCATAAACCGCCAGCATTCTGGATACGATATACATGAGCACCCCTGAAAATTCCTGATCCGTGGACAGATTGGCCAGGGTTTTGGCTAGGTTGGTTTCAATTTCCTCGTAAAGAGTTGCTTCAAGCAGGGCGGTCTTGTTTTTGAAATGAACGATAACCGAAGCCGGAGATACGCCCGCCTCCTTTGCAATTTCACGGATCGTACATTTTTCCACACCCTTTTCCCAGAACAGGAGCCGTGCTGTTTTTAGAATCAGCTCCCGGGTTTCCGCCTTTGAGTCATCTCTTCGTGTCATAATATAATTCCATTAAATGTGTTTGTTCACTAAACATGTTTAATGAATTAATATTCAATGTCACACATTCTGTCAAGAAAAAAATAATAGCTCCGGGTTGAAGGGGACGGAGCTGAAACTTGCCGGGTGGTTAATGTACTAATCTTTTAAGGGGTTGACATCCAAAAGGAAAGGAGTAATCCCAAAGTTAAAACTAATGGTATTATCGGTCATAAAGATGTATTTGAAAGTGGTATTTATTAACAGAAGCAATGTGGGGTAAACAGCTTCAAACTTTATCAACAAACAGATTTTCCTTGAAAAATAAAATTTTTGCCTACGATAATATCACCAAAACAGCGTTCATCAACCAGGGTATTGGCGTGATTGTCCTGGAGAAAAAGGAGGCCAAAACCTTTGCAGATACTGGTAAATTTTTTTAGGCTCTTAATTTTGTTGCCAGGCACTTACCGTCACCAGGGAGTCTTGTTTTATAGACCTTTCAAATAAAAAATCACCCGATGATCTGGTTTCATTTATATGCCCGCCTTCTTCTGCTATTTTACGAACCTCCATTGGCCCGCAGCAAACAAACAACATAAAATCAGTACCTTTTAAACAGCCATCTAAGGAATAGGAAAATTTACAAAGGACTTGACAAGGGTTTTTTAATTTCATACGACGTAGTACGTTAAACAAAAAAACAACATAAGAGGTGACATGGAAGCAGACACTCTGGTGCGGATCAGTCAGTTGGCGGAAAAGGCAGGTGTTACCCCGAGAACCATCCGCTTTTATGTACAGCAAGGGTTAATCCCCAAACCGGTCCAGACCCGAAAAAACATGGCCCTGTATCATCCGGACTGTGTTTCCAAAATCCGGGCCATTAAAAAAGCCCAGACCAGCCGGTTTATGCCCCTGGTTGTGATCCGGCAGATCCTTGAGGAAAATAGATACGACTACCATGCTTTGGAAGCAGCTGGACCGTCAATAGACCTTGAACCCGACACTTCAGGGACAATGGTAAAAGAAGAGGAAAAAAGCCTTCAACTGATACCCAAGGCCACCCTGGCCATTCTTGAGAAAAAAAAATGGGTCGATTGTACTGGACCAAAAAAAGGCAAAAAACTATATTCCCCTGCCAGTAACCGGCTTATCCGGCTTTTCGGAATATTAAACCAGCATGGGGCCGAGTGGGAAGATCTTCTAAAAGCACTGGATTCCATGGAATCCCTGGTCCGCCAGACAGTGGAACTGGAAGTCCGGTCATTTACAGGCTGGGCCCTGAAAAACCAGACATCCAACTACAACGATATTCAGATGCTGGCGGAAAATTCCCTGAATTCATTTATAATGGAAGCACGCAGGCGTCATCTTGCACAAATTATAGGCCAACATAAAAAAGACCTGGACTATTCCTTCCTGGCCTCTGCCGATGAAGGATTTGCCCTGCCCCCCGAAGCGATCACCATCGAGATCCAGGCCATGGAAAAAAAGCTCACCCCCCGGGTTCCTGATATCCGGCAGCTCAATGATCTGGCCATTGGGTACAGCTGTATGGGCGATATCAAAACAGCACTGCGCTACCTGCGAAGGGTCAGACGAATAGCACCTGAAAATCTTGAAACCCGGGTTCGCTGGATCTGGTACCGTCGTTTTTTTGTGGGTCATAAGGGGGCGGTCCGGCTCAAACAGCAGATGAAAACTCTGGTGGAAGAAAACCCGGAATATGCGGTTGGGCGGGCGTTTTTGGGAATATGGTATATATTTGATATTCTGGAAACCGATGATCCCCATGAAATTTTCCGCCTGGCAAATCGCTGCCTCCATGAATTTGCCAAGGCAGAGGAAAACATCCCCGAGGATCTGCACCAAAAAACATTGATCCAATATGCAAAAAGCCGGATTTTAATGGACCTGCCCGGTGGGGCCGATCATCTGGCCAAGAGCATCCTTTCCTTTGAAGCAATTTTGTCCCAAAAGCAAGAACTAGACACCTATTACGCAAAGCATTTGCCCTTTTTCACCAAATGGCTCTGGCCCAATCTATATTATTTTTCAGGCCTTGCCTACCAGCGGGCAGGCCAGCATGAACAAGCCATAAAAATGTTTACAAGGGGGGGCAAATTCAATGTATTGCCCCCTTTTCATGATCATATTGAAGCAGGTATTTTAAAATCCGCTGGCATTCAACAATCTGGCATTCAACAATAAGGAGGATGCAAATGAATGAAAAAAATTTTTGGAACCCGGAAATGGAAACCATTTCCAGTGATGAGCTTGCAGCACTTGAAACCCATGCATTAAAAAAGCAGCTTGCCTATGTGTATGAAAAATCCCCTTTTTACCGGGAAAAATTTGACCGGGCCGACCTTGGCCCAAAGGATTTTTTGCACAGGGAGGATCTTGAAAAATTCCCCTTTACCACCAAAGAAGATTTAAGGATTACCCAGGAATCCATCGGCGGGCTGGGCGGCCATCAATGTGCAGAAATGAAGGATATAATCAGAATCCAGGGAACCAGCGGAACCACTGGCCGGCCCTTGTTCATAGGTCTGACCAAAAATGATGTAGCCCTTTGGAATGACATGTTTGCCCGTCATGCCTGGACAGGGGGGCTGCGGCCCGAGGATGTGATGATCAATCCTGCCAATTTCACCTTGTTTGTGGGGGGGCTGTCCGAGTGTTCCGGCGCGGAAAACATGGGTATCACCGTTATCCCCGCACCCTTTGTAAGCACGGGCATGGAAAAATTCATGGGCCTTGTCAAGGAACTTCGACCCACGGTCCTGTTTTCAACCCCATCCGCCACCCATTTTCTGGAAACTGTTGTCAAAGACACCCTTAAGATGGATCCTTCCGATCTGGGATTTAAAAAGGGATTCCTGGCAGGGGAGGCTTTGAGCGAAGAGGAGCGGACAAAAATTGAAGCCGCCTGGGGGATCACAGCAAGAAATTTTTACGGATTGGCGGATGTGGGAGCGGATATTGCCGCTGAATGCGGTCAGTCCAAAGGGCTTCACTTCTGCGCCCAGGGGGCTTTGGTTGCAGAACTGATAGATCCTTCCACCATGGCACCCATCCCCATGACAGAAGGGGCTGTGGGTGAAATCGTTTTTACCACCATTAACCGGGAGGCAACACCTGTTATACGGTATCGGGTCCGGGACATGGTCCGGATCTATACAGATCCCTGCGCCTGCGGGCGAACCGGTTTCAGGTTCCATGTCATCGGCAGAAGCGACGACATGATCAAGGTCAAGGGGATCAATGTTTTCCCCGGGGCTGTCAAGGGAGTAATCCAGGCATTTTGTCCTTCGGGTGAAATGCGCATTGTACTTCCCCACAAAGGACCTTCCTTTGGGGACAATATCACCATCAAGGTGGAGCAGGAAAAGGATCAGACATCAGAACAACTGGAGGCCCTGGGCAAAAAAATCAGGAATGCCCTCCGGGAAAAGCTGGTGTTCACCCCAATAATTGAATGGGTTCCTGCTGATACCTTTGAAAAATCCCAATACAAAGTGGAATATTTTGAACGAACCTATGAATAGAACCTGTGAATAGAACCTGATGGGAGGTGGTACCATGTTGGAAAAGAAAACAACTCTGGTCCGGGGACTGACCCTGGCAACAATGTTTGCCCTGATCACCGGTGCCATGGTGGGAATGGCCTGGGCCGTACTGGCCAATGTCATGCTGGACCGCGCAGGCCCTGCCGTGGGCCTGTCCATTTTTTTAGCGGCTGTGTTCAGCCTTTTTGTAGGTCTTTGTTATGCAGAACTCTGCGCTGCCATGCCACGGGCAGGGGGAGAATATATTTATGTTAAAAGAGGATTGGGAAGGTTTGCCGGCTTTTTTGCCGGCTGGATTCTCATCCTTGCCTATGCCGCCATGATGCCGGGGGAATGTATTATCCTGGGCAAACTGATCCATGGAATTCACCCTGGCTTTTCACCCTCCTTTACCGGGGCCGGCATTGCCCTGTTTTTTACCCTGATAAATCTTCTGGGCGTACGCCTGTCCGGCCGGATACAATTTATCTTTACCATGATCCTGTTTGCCGGTATTTTTATTTATGTGGCAGCTGCCCTGCCAAAGATTGAGATGGCCAATTTCCAGCCGGTACTGGGCCGGGGCTGGGGTGGGGTTTTCCTGATGGTTCCCCTGTCCATGCTGGCGTTTATGGGATTTGATATTTTGCCCCAGGCAGCTGAAGAGGTCAATGCCCCCATCAGAAAACTGGTGTTTCTGATTCCCGCCTCCATTGTGGTGGTGGCGCTTTTTTACATTGCCATCATGATGGTCAATGCCGGTCTTGCCCCCTGGGAAATCCTGGCAAAAAGCACAGCTGAGATCCCCATCCTGGATACGGTGAAAATAGCCCTGGGAGAAAGGGGGTCTGTGATCATTCTGGTGGCGGGTATCTGCGGGTTGTTGACCACCATGAACGCATTTATGATGGGTGGGTCCAGGCTGATCATGGCCATGGCAAAGGACAGGGAAATCCCTTCATTTTTCGCCTTTGTTCACCCCAAATTCCACACCCCCTGGGTGGCCATCATTTTTCTGGGATTAATGGGGGTGTTGGGATCTTTTTTCACCGAATTGATTGCACTTTTTGACACGGCTGCCGCCTCGGTTCTTATCTGCTATCTGCTGGTGGCCATCACCGTCATTGTTCTGCGAAAAAACGAACCCGCCATGGACAGGCCCTATAAGATTTCCCTGTACCCTTTGGTGCCCGTCCTGGCAATTTTATCCACCATTCCCACCTGGCTGATTTCCATGACACTTTTAAAACCCGGGTCCCTGGGAATCTTTATCGGATGGATACTGCTGGGAATTTTATATTATCTGGTTGTTAAAAAAGGAAAATAAATGAAAGAAGACATGATTATTGATATGTGTGTTATGCCACCCCTTCCGGAAACAATTGAAGGGTTTGCCAACCCGACCGGCCCCTTTGCCAAATACAACGAGATGTATTCGGCCAGCAAGGAAGCACTGGAAATTCTCAAATCAGACCCCTTTGGAATCCTCATCCATCTGATGGATGAGGCAGGGGTAGATCTGGCCATCCTGCCGGCGGAAGATGCCGAAACCACCATGGGAATGGTCACCCCCAACGATACAGTGGCCAAATTTATTGAAAAGGCCCCGGACCGGTTCATCGGCATGGCAGGCATTGACCCCCACAAAGGGATGAAAGCCCTGGATGAACTGGTGCATGCCGTAAAAGATCTGGGGATGAAGGCCCTGTGTCTGGAACCCTGGCTCCACAAGATCCACAGCAATGACAAGTTATACTATCCCATTTACGCCAAATGTGTAGAACTCGATATTCCGGTGTGGATCCATTCTTCTCTTAATTTTGTGCCCCAGCTCAAAATGGATTTCGGCCGCCCTGTATACCTGGACGAAGTGGCCGGGCATTTTCCGGAACTCAAGATCATTGCCGGTCACGGCGGATGGCCCTGGGTCAATGAATTGATGGCGGTTCTCTGGCGCCATGACAATGTGTTTATGGATATATCCGCCATCAATCCTGCTTATATGACCAAGCCGGGAAGCGGCTGGGAAAGCCTTTTATGCTATGGAAACAGCCTGCTCCAGGACCGGGTTCTCTTCGGAACCTCCTGGCCGGCCCGTCAATTTAAGGATAGTGTGGATGCCGTTATGGCACTGCCCCTAAAGGAAGAAGTGAAGAAAAAATGGCTGGGAGGAAATGCAAAAAAACTTTTAAAATTATAACAAACTTGTCCTTTTTTTTAGAGATGGGGTCGAAGCTAAAACCTGTCCCCATCTCTAAAGGAGCTTATACAGATGATTATAGAACGTATTTTGTCAGGCCTGGGGCTTTTGACGGTTGTTTTTACTGGGATTTTATGGATCAAACTTGTGCAGACCAACCAGAGGGTTAAAAAAGAGTTGCAGCAGGTACCGGTAAATCCGCTAGCCCGCCCCGGCACCATAAAAAAACTCACCCTGCTTCCCCTGGTTGAATATTATGCCAATGGCCCCCATGCAACAGAGGCAGGGGTTTCCTACCTGATTCAGGCAGATGATACCACTCTTTTACTGGATGTGGGTGCCAATGAGAAAAAAGTCCATCCTTCCCCGTTGATTTCAAACAGCAGGGCCCTGGGTGTGAATCTTTCTAATCTTGACGGCATTGTGATCAGCCATATCCACCGGGACCATGTGGGGGGAATCAGAGAAGAAAAACAAAAAGAATTCAGCCTTTCCCAGGGAATGGTGAATTTACCCAAGATCCCTGTCTGGGCACCGGAAGCACTCTCTTGCTCGCGCCATAACCCTGATCCCTTTTTTCAACTGGTTACAGGGCCGACCCTTATCCGGAAGGGAATTGCCCTCACAGGCCCTTTGCCTGCATCTTTGTTTCTGCTGGGATATACTCGGGAACAGGCCCTGGTGTTTAATGTGGAAAAAAAGGGGTTGGTCATCGTCATTGGATGCGGCCATCCCACCATACAAGTTATTTTGGACCGGGTCAAAAAGCTATTTGACGAACCCATTTATGGTATTATCGGCGGACTTCATCTGCCGGTGAAGGGCGGCCGGATGAATTTAGGGCCCTTAAACCTCCAGAATATTGTGGGTTCCAACCGGATGCCATGGAATTATCTTAACAAAAAAGATGTTGTTGAAACCATCCGGGTCATTAAAAAAGAATCCCCAAAGCTTGTGGCCTTGTCTCCCCACGATAGTTCAGACTGGGCAATGGATCAGTTCCAACAGGCGTTTGGCAATAGATACCGCGCCATTGAGGTGGGAGCTTTCCTGGAAATCTAACGGCATCCCTATGATTTACTGGCTGGATATCAGCCAATATTCATCTGGCCCAAGGTGGTCAACCATATCATCCGGAGTAATATCTTCCAAGCCAGGACTACCAGAACAATTGTGAACCTCTGAAATCAAAGGAAATTCAGAAGTTGTATAGACATAACAGGTCGTTTTTAATTTTAGGGAGCGCGAAGTATATCTAACTATGGATCTCCGGAGATAGGATAGTTTTTTTACGTGCATGAAAGGCCTTACGGACATGAGTTGCTAGATTCGCCACCAATGGATTTCTCAAATTTCCTGTCCCGTACAGGCAGACATCGGCAATCGGCAGGACTGGAAATCCGTCTTCAGGAACGAGTATCTGATTCTCCTTTCCTGCCACACTCAGCGCCACAGGTGCCACGGCAAGGCCGGACCGCACCGCAGCCAGAATACCTGAAATGCTGGGGCTCATATAAGCGACATAGAAGGATCGATTGATTTTCTCAAGTGCTTCCATTGCCCATTTCCGGTACAAACAGTCATGGCTGTAGACTGCCAGCGGCAGAGAATCTTTTTCTATCATTGCGGTTTTGTTTCGGGTCACCCAGACAACAGGTTCCTGAAAGATTTTTTCCCCGTCAACATCCAGTGCCGTACAGATGGCCAGATCGAGTTTTCTTTGGAGCAGATCCCCATAAAGTTGAGCACTAGGCCGGCAGATTACATCTACCCGGATATCCGGATAATCCCGGGCAAAACTCGCCAGGATCTTAGGGACAAAAAGGGAGCAATAGTCTTCCGGGGCGCCCAGTCTCACCCTTCCTTTCAGTTCAGACTGGTTGATGGCCGTCATGGCAGCATCATGAACGCTTAGAATTTTTTGAGCATGTTCCAACACCAATTCTCCCATGAGGCTTAGGCGAACCTGTTTCCCCTCCATCTCGATCAAGGGTTTTCCCACGATTTCTGTAAGGCGTTTGATCTGCATGCTGACGGCAGACTGGGATTTGTGAATCCGTTTGCCGGCCAGAGTAAAATTTCTTGTTTCAGCCACCACCGCAAAGGTATTTAATAGGTCTATGGGGATATTCATGAGTCCATACCATCTAGTATTTTGATCATTTTGATCATTTTTTTTCATTTTTCTATCCGATCTATTAATAGTATAGCCTTTTCTATGCAAAATCAAACCCAAAATAAAAGGAAAACAAAATGGAAAGTCAGTCGGAACTTTACGATCAGGTCGACAACATATGGAATCTTTTTAGAAAATGCCTGCTTGATAAATTTAAATGAATCGGCCGAGTGGAATACCTGTTCTAAACGAAGGTTCAATTGGAGGCGTGGGTTCATGGAGATTGGAAAAAGGATCATTAACATTGCAATTGAAAACGGGGCAACGCTTGCCGGGATTGCAAGTATGGAAACGCTCAAAGTATCACCATCTCACACGATATATCGTAAACTGGGTGATTATAAAGGCATCGGTACGGTTAACGATGGTGATACTTTGCCGGACAATCAATTGTTCAACTGGCCGGATTCAGTAAGATCCGTGCTGCTGATCGCTCTTTCACACCCGGAAGAAAAACCAGAAATGGATTGGTTTGATGGAAAAGGCTCACCGGGTAACCGTTTTTTGATTGATATCATAAGGCGAACAAGCCTGCGGATCGAAAGTGACCTGAAGATACAAACCCGAAAACTTCATTATTCTGTTGAAAAAGGCGGGCTTTTCCTCAAGGATGCAGCGGTGCTTGCCGGGTTAGGTTGTATCGGGAAGAATAACATGCTTGTAACCCCGTCTCATGGTCCGAGGGTCAGACTCAGGGCCCTTTTTATGGAGGATAATATCAACTCGACCGGGCCGATTCGGTTTGATCCCTGTGCGGATTGCAAAGCCCTCTGTAGAAGGGTATGCCCCGAACATGCGATGGATGATAAGGCTCCTATTTTTAAGTTGGCGCAGTTTTCCGAACACCTGCCTGGAAGGGACGGTGCCTATAATAGGGAGCGCTGTAATCTCCGTATGGAAAAGGATGTTGCAAAAAGTTCCAAAAAGAACAGCGGTAAAGATCTTACGATTAAATACTGTCGAAAATGCGAGTTCATATGCCCGGCAGGAAAAAAATTTAAAATATAACAATTGCAGATTTAATAATTCGGTCTTTTTTGACTGGAACCCTTCAGATATCATTTGGATAAAAAATTATTTGGGGGCAAAAATAACAATCAAAGATTTTGCAACCCCGCCGATTCCACGAAGGGCATGGGGGATACTGGAATCAAAATAGATGCTGTCTCCCTTTTCCAGGTGGTGGAGCTGTTCTGCACTTTTGAATTCAACAATCCCTTCCAGGATAAAATGAAATTCCTCTCCCTTGTGGTCATTGAACAAAAGATCTTTTTCATCCATGGGCTCGATTTCCACCACAAAGGGTTCCATCTGTTTTCCCACCATGGGATAGGCCAGGGATTCCCATCGGTATCCAATACGGGATTCGTTTTTATGGTGAAACAATTTTTTAACGCTGTACCGATTGTTTTTTTTGACCACCACAATTCGATCTTCCATGTTATGATCCCGAAAAAAATGGGAGATTTTTACCCCCAGGGCAGTGGAAATTTTAATCAGGGTGGCGATGGGGGGGGCTGCAAGATTATTTTCTATCTGGGAAAGCAAAGGTTTTGAAAGGCCTGTGAGATCGGAAATTTCCTGGAGGGTAAGGGCCCTTTGTTTCCGAAGGTTCCTTATTTTATTGCCCAGATTCAAGGCAGCGACCTCTTCCTTAACTTTATTTTCTTTCTTTGACGGCATTTTCTTTGGGGTTCCTTCCTGTTCTTTTTTTAAACATATTTAAAAAAATAGAAAAAAGTTTAGCATGAGCAAACTTCTATATCAAGGAATAAGAGGATAGAGGATAGCTAAAAATAAAAATTATTTTCCTGTTTTATTCTCCAATCAAATTTGCGATCAATGTGTGTTACAAAAAGAGGAGACAATATTGATTGTCTTATAATCCGGAAACTTCCCATAATTGGAGGATGTTTTGCCACTGCCCTAGACGGGTGTTTTGGTTCCTGAGATGCCGCCAGACCTTTGATGACACGGATAGAGATGGTCTTGAACCGGGAAAATTTTAATCATATGTTTTATCTGTCAATTTGTTGGTTGGATCACCCTCTTCCATCATCTGGGATAAAATCTGTTTTTCTTTTTTCAGGGGCAGCCGGCCGGTCATGGCGGCAATCCCGATCTTTTTTCCCTCCTGGTTGGTAAAAACGGCTTCTGCCTCCGCCCGTCCCTTTTCCTGGATTTGGGTAATGGTCACCCTGCAGTGGATGGTATCATTAAAATAAACCGGACCCAGGAATTTAAAATTCATACCCGTGGCAAGCCACCCCACCTGACCGCCAAACTCACAGATCATCCCCCCGACTAGCAGCCCGTGGCAGATCAGGCCCTTGAATCCTTTTTCAGCTGTCCACCTTGTATCATAATGGACCGGGTTATAGTCCTGGGTCAGATCCCCGAACACCATGGTTTCTTCTTTTGTAAACCGGCGGGCATACGTAAATGAATCCCCTGGCTTAAGTCCCTTAACCGCCTTTTCTCGAATTAAATTTACCATATTCTCCCGTGATCAAGCTTAAATGATTTTATAGGTTTTTACCATGATATCAAACACTTTGTTTTTTGGTCAATCCAATTAAATTAATTTTATATATGGGATGATTTATGGTAATGATCCCAAAAACAAACTCTTTTACCACCTCCAGTAATAATGCCATGAATATATGCTCCACGAATTAAAGACAGCGAGTGCAGTAGTTCTGGCCTATGCTGTAACTCTCCTTCTAAATATAAAATTTGGCTATTGGGCACGGTTATTGTAATGTCAACAGAACTGATGGCCATTTCAAAGGCCAGTGGTGAAGCATTGGGGGAATTGATGAAAAACGATCCCGCCTTTGATAAAAAAGAGCTATAATTGCTGGTTCAAAAATTGGACAGCAAATTGCTGGATATCCAGAAAGAGGGTCTGACCTCTCGTTTTGATATAAAATAATTTTTATACCTCCCCCTAGGGGGTTGCCTGGGATAATTTTTGGGCTGCCATTATTTTTTCAGAATATTTCATGGACTGGGCGATAAACCCGCCCATTTCCTTTTGCAACAAGGGTTTTGAACTATCTGTGGTCTGTTTAAGGGGATTTACAAGGCGACCTTGTTTACGCATTCGAAAACAAAGGTGATATCCGGTGGTCAAACCTGTGTTTCCCACATAACCGATCACATCTCCTTGTATTACCTTTTTATTTTTTTTCATGCCCTTCGCATATTTATTTATATGCAAATAACTGGTTTCATACCCGTTAAAATGGCGGATAGTAATATTTTTACCCATGGAATTATTGTATCCAATACTGACGACGGTCCCATCTGCAATGGTTTTAATGGGGGTATTCTTTGGGGCAGCATAATCCACCCCTTTATTGATAATAAATGCCGCCTTAATATCTGAATATTCATAATATTTTTCATTCCTATACCACTTTTCCACCAATACTTTAAATAGGTCTCCTGGTTGAATATCGTTTATGAAATCAATATCCCAGGCAAAAATATCTGCCAGTTGCAAGGTAAGGGAGGGATATTCCCCGGATCGTTTGACCGCCTCAGACAGGCATATTCTGATATCCACAGATAGTGTCTTTTGCTTTATTTCATACTCAAATGCCACAAAACTGTCTTCCAACAGACTTATTTTATAGGGGTGTCCTTGTCTGATCCGGGTTAATGAAAATATTTCTTTACTCCTGTGATCCAGATCGTAAATTTTTTTTAACGGGATATATATATTGAGCAAAGAAGAGTCAGTATCCCCGTTTTTAACGGTTCCTGAAATGATTTTTATCTGGGGGGAGGCCATCAGGCTGGGTGCTGTAAAATCCGATACAAATTTTGACATTTTCGGGAAGGAGGTATTCCCATTATCAACCATGGGCACAGCTGAAACTAGTATAAAAAAAAGGCTGACACCTAACATTAATCTTTTTTAATAGGCCCTGGTAAACCGTCCCATCCCTGCGCTTTTTTCATCTGCTTTCATATATTTTAAGATACCGCTTTATTAATAGAATAGTAAAGCGATTTACACATTTTCAACAAAAACAAGTTGTTAAACCTCCATATTTTGTAATCTAAAAATAACTTGACTTTTTAAACACTTATCTTTTAGAATAAAAGACATCAATGATTTCTTCAAAAAACCAATAATTTTTAAAAAGGAAGGTAAAAATGAAAAACAAACTCTTTGTTTTATTTCTAACTCTTTTTATGATGTTGTTATTTTCAGCATGCGGCAGTTATTACATGGTAAAAGATCCCGCTTCCGATAGAACTTATTACACTCAAAAAGTAAAAACTAAAAAAGAGGGTGCTGTTGCGTTTAAAGATGCTGTATCAGGCAGTGAAGTGACGATTCAAAATTCAGAGGTAACAAAAATAAAAAAAGATGAATTTAAAAAAGCCATAACACCGGAACCGGAAGCAGCTCCGGAAGTAAAGACTGAATAAAGACACCTTGCAAAACAAGTACAAAAAAAAAGGGCTGGAAAATAAATTTCCAGCCCTTTTTTCAGTTACGATCAGATTACGATCTATTTATCACTCTTTATTTTTCATCTTTCCCGGCATCGGCCATCATCTTGAGCATGGTGTATTTATCATTCACCTCCCCTTCGATTTTGGCCCTCAGGCGTTTGGATTCTTCAGGCAAGCTCTTTTCCAGGGCAGCAAATCTGACTTCACCGCCAAGGAAATCCTGGAGGGTACCGTCCGGGGCTTTTGAATCAAGGGTAAAGGGGTTCTTACCTTCCTGGACAAGTTGTGGATTATACCGGTACAAAGGCCAATAACCGGATTCAACAGCAAGTTTACCTTCCAGTTGGGATTTTCCCATGCCTTTTCTGATGCCCTGGTTGATACAAGGAGCATAACAGATGATAAGCGAGGGTCCCGGGTAATTTTCAGCTTCAATAAGGGCCTTCATGGTCTGGTTCTTGTTGGCGCCCATGGAAATGGATGCCACATATACATATCCATAACTCATCATCATCCGGCCCAGATCCTTTTTACCGATCTTTTTACCCGAAGCCGCATATTTGGCAATGGCACCTGTGGGAGTCGCTTTGGAAGACTGACCACCGGTGTTGGAATAAACTTCCGTATCCATGACCAAAATATTAATATTATCTCCGGAAGCCAAAACATGATCCACACCGCCAAACCCGATATCATAAGCCCAGCCGTCACCTCCAAATATCCAATGGGATTTTTTCACAAACACATCTTGTTCATTATAAATATCTTTTAAAAGCCCACTTGTTTCATCTTTTAACAGGGTTTTCAGGGCAAAGCTGTATTTTTTGGATTCATCCGCATCTTCTTTACCCGCCAGCCATCCTTCAAGAGCTGCTTTTACATCGGCTGAAATTTCTGTGTTAAGCGCTTCTTCCATCTTGGCCGTCAGGGTTTTTCTCCTGGTATTCACCGCCAGCATCATGCCGTAGCCAAACTCAGCTGCATCTTCAAACAACGAGCTTGCCCAGGCAGGGCCCTGGTTATCTGCATTGGTGCAATAGGGAGCAGAGGGAGCAGAACCACCCCAAATAGAGGAACACCCGGTGGCATTTGCAATGGTCATTCTTTCACCAAACAGCTGGGTGAGCACCTTTACATAGGGGGTTTCACCACAACCGGCGCAGGCACCGGAAAACTCAAGCAAGGGCTGGAACAACTGACTGCCCTTAACGGTTTCCCGTTTAAGAATATCCGTCTTAAAGGGAACGCTCAAGGAAAAGTTGTGGTTGTCCTTCTCGGCGGCTATCTGACTGGCGATGGGTTTCATCACAAGGGCCGGTACCTTGGCCGGACAGATATCAGCACAATTACCACATCCCTGGCAATCCAGGGGGTTCACCTGCATTCTAAATTTAAACGCGTCCATTCCCTTGCCCTTACCATCAACCGTAACAAAAGAAGCAGGGGCTGCGGAAAGTTCGTCCTCTTTGGCCACAATGGGAATAATGGCGGCATGGGGGCAGACAAAGGCGCACTGGTTACACTGGATACAATTTTCGGCAATCCATTCAGGTACATTAATGGCAACCCCGCGTTTTTCGTACCGGGAAGTTCCCTGTTCAAAAACACCGTCCACGGAAAATGCAGAAACCGGAAGATCATCCCCGCCCTGGGCATTTATTTTGCGCATGACATTATCCACAAAGGGAGTGGCTTTACTTATTTCCCCTGCTTCTCTGACACCCTCTTTCCAGGATTCCGGCACATCTACCTTGACCAGTTTTGCCAGGGTTTTATCCACCGCTTCGATGTTCATATTTACAATGGCTTCACCTTTTTTGCCGAACATGACCTGGATATCTTTTTTCAGCAGGGCAATGGCCTCTTCCACTGGCAAGACATTGGCCAGGCTGAAAAAGCAGGTCTGCATAATCATGTTGATCCGGTTGCCCAATCCGACTTCTCCGGCAATTTTTACGGCATCTATATTATAAAAATTTATTTTTTTGTCATACAGCGTCTTTCGGACATCCCCCGGGATATTTTTTTCCATATCCTTCAAGGACCATTCGGAGTTGAGAAGTAAGGTACCACCTTGTTTTAGACCCTTGAGCACATCATAAATTTCCATATAATTGGATTTATGACAGGCCACAAAATCAGAATTCTCAATCAGATAAGTAGACTGAATTTTCACATCCCCGAACCTTAAATGGGATACGGTCAGCCCACCTGATTTTTTGGAATCATAGGCAAAATACCCCTGGGCATATTTATCGGTGTTATCCCCGATAATTTTAATGGCTGACTGGTTTGCACCCACCGTTCCATCGGAACCAAGGCCCCAAAATTTTGCGGATATTGTCCCCTTGGGTGCGGGATCAAATCCCTTGACCACCTCAAGGGAGGTATGGGTGACATCATCCACAATCCCCACGGTAAAATGGTTCTTGGGAGAGATGACTTTCATGTTGTCATAAACCGCCTTGACCATGGAAGGATTAAATTCCTTGGAAGACAGCCCATACCGTCCTCCAATAATTTTCGGGCCTTCGCCGTGTTCCATGAATGCGGTGCAAACGTCTGTATAAAGAGGATCACCAATGGCACCCGGTTCTTTGGTTCTATCCAAAACCGTCAGGGTTTCAACACTTGCGGGAATGGTATTCAAAAAGGCTTCTACATCAAAGGGTCTGTAGAGGCGAACCTTTACAAGTCCCAATCTCTGGCCTTCTTTATTGAGTTGTGCAATGGACTCTTCAATGGCTTCACAGCCGGATCCCATGGCCACAATTACCCGATCGGCCTCGGGGTCCCCTACATAATCAAAGGGTTTATAATGCCGACCTGTCAGGTCACCCACTTTTTTCATACAGGCTTTTACAATGGCCGGAACCTTGAGATAGTAGGAATTGGAGGCTTCCCGGCCCTGGAAATAAATATCGGGGTTCTGGGCGGTTCCCCTGGTATCGGGATGTTCCGGGTTAACAGCTCTATTTTTAAATGCCTGGTAATCATCATAATTAAAAAGATTGGCCATATCCTCGGTTTCAATCATCTCTATTTTCTGAATTTCATGGGAGGTTCTGAACCCATCATAAAAATGAAGAAAGGGGACGCGGGATTCAAGGGTTGCCAGGTGGGCCACAAGGGCGATGTCCTGTGCTTCTTGGACAGAACAGGAAGCCAGCATGGCAAATCCGGTCTGCCGGCAAGCCATTACATCCTGATGATCCCCAAAAATAGACAGGGCATGGGCAGAAATGGACCGGGCAGTCACATGAAAAACTGTGGGAAGAAGTTCACCGGCTATTTTATACATATTGGGTATTTTTAACAAAAGACCCTGGGAAGCTGTAAAAGTGGTGGTAAGAGCCCCGGCAGCAAGGGAGCCGTGAACCGCTCCTGCCGCACCGGCTTCAGACTGCATCTGTTTTATATCCAGGATCTGCCCGAATATATTTTTTCTGCCCTTTGCCGCCCAGGAGTCGGCTATTTCGCCCAGGGGACTTGAAGGGGTAATCGGATATATGGCAGCTACCTCACTCATGGCATAGGCCACGTGGGTAGCAGCGGTATTTCCATCAATTGTCTGCATTCGTTTTTTCATAAATATAACCTCTTTGTATAGTAATGAGAACATTAATAATCCCAATATCCCGTAACTAATACAATAAATTGTTTTATTTGTAAATGCTC
>JADGFI010000059.1 GCA_016743945.1 Desulfobacteraceae bacterium | reverse complement strand
AGTATAGTTCATTTTATATAAATTTATATATTTACTAAGAAATAATTTTTTGGAGAAAATAACCTGTTCTAAACAATCACTTTTTACTTCGTAAATCAACTCATCGTGTAATTGTAGAATTAAATATGCTCCCTTGAATTCTAGAAATTAACACATACTTATACATATACTCAAAAAACTCAAGAATATATAAATATATTGGTATTTAGGCAAGATTAGTACATAGGGTACAATGTTCTTTTTAATGGTTGTGAATTCCCTATGCCTCAATTTTGAGAGGCAATCTATCTGAATTAGGGGTTTCAACACAAACAGATGATGACGTAAAAAGTGTATTACTCATTTAAACCTAAGGCTCAAGAAGTGAAAAAAAACAAATTGAGGAGAAAAAAATGGACGATTCAAATTTTACAATGTCAATCCCGAGAAAAACCTGTGAAATTGTACAGGGAGAAGAGCAATTTATTATCACCTGTGATGATGGCCGAGAGGTGCAGATGCGGGCACATGATTACAATGAAATTTATAAAATTCCCGGCCTTTATGAGCACCTTTTTTATGAAAACTATAAATGTAACTCTCCTGCAGTTGTTTGTTCAGAGTTAGTCAATACGGTGGAAGGTTCAAATCAGAAAATATCCAATCTTAAAGTACTTGATGTGGGAGCCGGTAACGGCATGGTCGGTGAGGAACTGGTTTCAGCAGGTGTGGAGACCGTAATCGGTATTGATATCATTGAAGAGGCGGCTATGGCTACAGAACGGGACCGGCCTGGCATTTATGCGGATTATTTTGTAGAAGATTTAACCCGACTGCCTTCAGGTGTCGAAAAAAGAATTACAGATGAATCTTTGAACTGCATGACTCTGGTTGCAGCTCTGGGGTTTGGTGATATACCGCCCCATGCATTTGCAGAAGCCTACAATTTAATAAATGAATCCGGTTGGATCGCCTTTAATATTAAAGATGAATTCTATTCCGAAAAAGACCAGACAGGCTTTTCCAAGCTCATTCAAAACATGACGGCAAGCGGAGTATGGGATATAAAATCAAAAAAGCATTATGTTCATAGATTGTGTCAGGACGGAACCCCCCTCGAATATTATGCCATCGTAGGGAAAAAACAAGAAGACATCCCGAACAGCATGGTTTAAAATTAATTCCTTAGCTTCATACTACTGGAATAATCACCGTAACTGAATTAGCAAAATAAAAATTGAATTATGATGGTGGCTATATAAGGTATCAATCCTGGTTTTTGATGCTTCAAAAGATACCGCACACTGTCCCTGTAACTGGTCACTTCAACGCCCAGGCAAAAAAATGGTATCTGATTCTTTTTAAGATTTATATCCATCATGATAATTTGGGTCTGTTAAATTTTTAATCCCGAGGTTTTCAACACTTTAATTATCTGATACAAATGATGAATTAAATTTGCAAGGGTTTGAGTTCGGGCAGTAACCTATTTCGTTTGAAGTTTGGCAGAGATCCATACAGTGACATCAACGCCTGATCAATAACAGACGATTTGAAGGCCAAAAAGGGATATATGAAAATAAATATTACAAACCGAGGTTTTTCACTGATTGAATTAATGGTTGTCATTGTTATTCTCGGTATCCTTGCCGGAATGATCATGCCCAAGTTGATTGGAAGAACAGATGATGCAAAGGGTGTCAAGGCAAGCGTTGATATGGCATCCCTTGCTACGGCCTTGAAACTTTATAAACTGGATAATGGCGAATACCCCACAACCGAGCAGGGCTTAAGAGCCCTTATTGAGCTGCCGGACAAGGAAGGCGGCATTGATAATTGGAAAAAAGGAGGGTATCTTGAAAAACAGGCCATACCCAAAGATCCCTGGGGAAGGGATTTTATCTATTTGAGCCCGGGTGCCCACGGGGAGTATGATATTATATCCTATGGGGCCGATGGTGTGCCGGGGGGAGATGATAAAAATAAGGATATTAAAAGCTGGGAAATTGAGTAAAATATCGCCCGGCGCAGGATTTACGCTCATAGAGCTTATTGCGGTGCTGTTTATAATTAGCATTATGCTTGCCTTTGCCATTCCTGAATTCAGTCGAAATATGATGCGAAATGATGCAAAAACAACTTTGAACTGGATTGTTTTTAATGTCAGTAAATTAAAGAAAGAAGCCAGGCACCAGGGAAAAGATTTTTCCATGTGCATTCATCCAGACACAAATTTAATCCAGATTAAAACAGAATCAACAGATTCGGAATCAACAGATTCGGAATCAACTCAAGGGGATGTTCTTGCTCAATTTTTGGTGCCGGAAGATGTGACCCTTGGCAGGGTAAACTTTAACCGGCCCGGCCAGGAATCTGAGACTGATTCCTGCATTCGCTTTTATAAAAAAGGATACTCTGATCACGCAATTGTCCATATTTCAGACAATGATGGGATCATTTTTTCTTGCATGATTCAGCCGTTTCTTCACCGAGTAAAAATTTATAAAAAATATGTTCAATTTGAATAAAGCCGATCAAAAAGGGTTTACCCTTCTTGAAGTCATGGTGGCCGTCGCAATTATTGCCATTGCCTTTACCAGCGTATTAAAGCTTCATACCCAGACCCTGACCATGAATATCGCGTCAAATTTTTATGCCAAAGCCCCGCTTCTTGCACAGAAAGTCATTTCAGAATGGGAAACAAGTATGGCAATGGACGACGCCATGGAAAATTCGGAAGATTCCCTGGAAGAATTTCCCGGGTTTACCTTTGAAATGAACCATGAGTCCATTGTTTTTGACTCTCTCTATCCGGAAAACCTGGAGAAAGGAGACAGCATCCTCTTTGAAATTGTCTGCACCATTCTTTATAACCATGGCGAATATCGTTACACGGTTAAAACGTTAAGACTGATATCCCAATGATAAAAAAGAACCGGATAAACCAGAACAAGACAAAAAAGTACAGACCCCGCGGTTTCACACTGGTGGAGGTCCTGGTGGCTGTTACCATATTTGGAATAGTGGTTTCAATGCTTTTTGCATCTTTTAATATCGTCATATCAAATGTTGACCCCATTAATGCCGGTTTGGGTGATTATGAAATGGCCCAAAATGCCATGGACAGAATTAAAATGGATCTTAAATCCCTCTGTCTGACCCATGATTCCATATATTTTTTGCCTGACATGGAGGGGAACGATGATCCGGACAGGTTTAGGTTGATATCGGAAAAAGTTTCCCTGGACACCCGATTTTTTTCTCAACTCAGGTTTGCATCTTTTGAACATCTTGGTTTTAACCGTAAAACAAGCCGGATTGGAATTATCACTTATTATGCCCACCCATCAAAAGAGGGTTCCATTGTTTTGAAACGTTCTGATGTTGCCGCTGTTTTTTACGATGGAACCAATGAAAATAATGCCGGGAATGACCCTGTCTTGTGTGAAAGGGTAAGGTCATTTGAACTTTTTTTTATGGACCAGGATGGTAAAACCCATGAACACTGGGATTCTGATTCATCGGATTTTGATTTTGCCACCCCTTATTCCATTAAGATTAAACTTGAGATAGGGGATAAGGAAAGATCAAATATTTTTGCAACCACAATGGTATTGCCTACCCAACGGTATAAAGATGAATCCTAGGACTTTTTCAGGTATATTGAAAAATGAAAGCGGCATGGCATTGCTGATAACCCTTTCCATTATCGCCATTCTATTTGCTGTTTCCATGGAACTGAATCGGCGGGTGAGAATAAGTATCCTTGCCTCTGAAACCGGTAAAACAGAGTACCGATTACTGGAAATGGCACAATCAGGTTTGAACGTTGCCAAGGCGATACTGGTAAGGGATGCCAATAACAATGAAATTGATTCAATCCAGGAAGAATGGTCAGATCCAAAGGCCCTGGGTGAGATCATGAAATCACTGACATTTGATGGCGGTAGCATTGAATTGAAAATCAGTGATGAGATGGGTAAAATCCAGGTAAATGCCCTGATCAATGAATATCCCGGCTATGGGGTCAATGTTGAACAACAGCAGGTATGGGAGAACCTTCTGTCTTTTTTTATCAGCAGTGACAAGTCTGAAGATGAAAGAAATCCCAAGGAAATCATCAATTGCCTTATTGACTGGCTTGATGACAAGGATGGGGAGACGATCACCGGTATTTCCGGCGCTGAGTCCTCCTATTACGAATCCCTTGAGATTCCTTATAAAACTGCCAATAGAGAAATGGTTGATCTCAATGAGCTGTTTCTTGTCAAAGGCATCTCAAAGGGGCTGCTTTCAAAAACACAAAGCCTTGACCCCCTGTTTCTTGATCCAAACGATCCGGGAAAAGCATTCCGACTGAATGATTTGTTTACGGTTTTTGGTGTTACAAAAAAAAAGATGGGAGCGACCGTGAAAAAATATTTTTTTCCAGGCAAGATAAATATTAATACAGCTCCCATGGCGGTTGTTGCCGCAATACTTCCATTTGGCAGGCAGGATCTTGCTGAAACAATTTGTGAATACCGACTTCATAGATCCGACGGAGAAAGCGGTTATACAAATGATTTGTCCGTCAAGGGATGGTATGCCGATATTGTCGGTTTAGCCGGAAAAGAAAAAGAACAAATGGAGACAATAATTACTTACGCCAGCAGGGTTTTTTCCGTTGAATCCCACGTCCGGACGGAGAATAGATCCCTTGTTTTAAAAAGTGTTGTGCTCAGAAAAAAAGATGAAAACGGGAAATGGTATTGCAAGACACTTAGACAACAAATAGATTAACCTTACCCATTGCTTTTTGCCAAACCCATGCTTGCATAAAATTGCGTTAGGCGATATAGAATCACATTAGGTTTTTTAATTTCGGTGCGGAATAAAATATGAGCACAAAAGTTTTATCAATTGATATACAAGAAGATCGGGTATCAGCCGCGTTGGTAAACTCAGGATTGAAGGGGTTGCAACTTGTTGATTCCCTGTGCCTGTTTTTTTCTCATAACCGGAATAGTGAAAAATTATCCCAGGATTTAAAAACCCTGGTTTCGGAAATTTTGGAAAAGACGGGTGTTACCTATGACCGTTGTATTGTCAGCATCCCTGCAGACTATTTTTTTTTTAGAACCATTAAATTTCCCTTTAAATCCAGAAAAAATATCAGGCAGATTCTTTCTTTTGAAATTGAAACCCTGCTTCCCTGTAATATGGAAGAGATCTCAGTTGATTTCAACCTTCTTTCAAACAATTCAAAAGGATCTGCTGACACCAACAAGGCAGGCGTTGCGGCAATCTTAAATAGCCATATCGTGTTTTACGAAGCAGTTCTTGGGGAGTGTGAAATCCATCCGGATGTCGTGACCGTGGGGACCGGCTATTCTTCAGCCCTTGCCCATGCAGGGCGTCAGGGGGCGTCAGGGGTTTCATTTTTTATACACATGGACGTAAATTTCGCCGCCCTCTATGCCGTTAAGTCAGGTGAAATCCTTTTGGTAAGAACCTTTCCATTGGACCCTGATGATTTAGTGGAGACGGTTAAAAAAAATATACAACATACATTTTTAGCATATAATGATCTGTTTCAAATAGGTTCCAATTTGAAAGAAATCCTGGTTTCAGGTCCCGGGGCCTTGGATTCGCAATTTTGTTCCGGCCTTGAAAAGGAGATTGATGTTCCGGTTCAAGAGTATAGCCTTTTCAAAGATTCAAAGATCAAGGCTGTATCAGGATCATTTACCGATCATGATGTGGATTTTGTTCAAAATGCCATTGCCATGTGCCTTAACGAAGCAAGGGGAATTGATCGGTTTAATTTTAGTAAAAAGGTTTCAGGTTTGGATTTGTTTTTGAGGGAAAATAAATCCAGCCTTATTGTTGCGGCCTCTTTATTTCTGGTGCTATTGTTTTCCCTGACCCTTGAACCTTTACTTGGAATCAATACAATGGAAAAAAGAGTATCAAGTTTGGATACAAAAATTATGGGCGTTTTTCAATCATCTTTTCCCGAAATAAAGACCATTGTAGATCCCCTTCACCAGATGCGCACCCAGGTCGCTGCATTGAAAAAAAAGGAGAAAGTGGCGCTTTCGGAGAAATACCTCCTGTCGGTGGATTTGTTGCGAGAGATTAGTAACTCCTTACCTTCAGCGCTTGATATCGATTTTACAAGGCTTGTCAGAACACAAACAAATCTGATTATTTCAGGAAGCACGGACCGGTTTAATACAGTTGACGATATGAAAAGTCGTCTGGATAAAGTTAGGGTATTTAAATCGGTTGAAATTAATTCAGCTTCCATGGATAAAGCCTTGAACCGGGTGAAGTTTAATTTAAAGATTTTATTGTGAATGGGGGAAAACCATTACATGGCAGTAAGGATGAATAAACGAGAGCAATTGTCAGTTATAGGCGCATCTGTTTTAGTGGTTTGTTTTTTATTGTTCCAATTTGCAATTTCGCCGTTTTTGGAAAAAAAAGAACTACTTGAAAGGCAATTGGAACTAAAAATGACAATTTTTGCTGACATGATTCATCTTGCGTCAGAATATGAATCAATACTAGCGAATAACAAAAATTTAAAAAAAATTTATTCAAAAAGAGATAAAAATTTTACATTGTTTGCATTCCTTGAACAGCTAGCCGGATCTGCAGGAATTAAAGATAGCATCGCATATATGAAACCTTCCACCACGGCGGATAAGTACTCTGATATTGAATTTTCCCAGGTTGAAATGAAACTCAAAAAGATAAAATTTTCACAATTAGTATCCTACCTTCACATGGTTGAAACTTCTAATAATGTTGTTTTTGTCAAACGGCTTGGGATTACACGGGACGATAAAGATAAAAAATCAATCAGTGCAGTACTCCATGTTGAGACTGTGAAAAGCTGACAAATGCGAGTGATTTGATGAAACTAGGTATTTTAGGATATGTCATATTTGCTGTGTTTTGTTTCTGTATTGCCATTTATCGGCATTTTCCCGGAGATACAGGCTCAAACTATATTCAACATGAAATATTAAAACTCAATTCAAATTTGAAGATTGATATGGAAGGCATAAAACCGGCATTCCCGCCAGGGATAAAAGCTAGTACCCTTTTTATAAATTATGCCGGTATTCCTTTGATTTTTCTGGAAAAATTTAAACTGGGGTTTGATTTGTTTTCGGTTTTTTCCGATGCCGAGAAATACTTGTTTAGGGCGATTGCAAAGGATGGCACTCTCTCGGGAAGCCTCACCCTCCCGGGGAAGAAAGAAGGACAGATATTTTTGGAATCTGAATTCAAGGCTCTTTTGTTTGATCGTCTGGACCTTGGAAAATACTTGTATGACCTGCAATTGTCAGGAATTCTCAGCGGTGAAATTGTTGCAAAATTGGACAAACAAAAGCTAAAAACCAGCCAGGGCAATATCCATATCGCGAAAGCTCTTTTTGAACAAGGTTCTTTAAATTTTGGGGGTGACGAAATCTCTTTTTCCTCTGTGGATGTGATGTTCAGTACCGACGCTTACACCCTAACCATTGAAAACTGTCGTATGAGGGGAAAACAACTGGATCTTGAATCCTCGGGTGAAATTAAAATTGCCCAATTGTTTGAAAACAGCCGACTAAATCTTGATGCAAGCATTGAGCTGCATCCACGGTTTTTCATGGAAGCCGGTAATTTAATACCAGCAGAGATGGCCAAGGGAAATTCCGATGGAACAACACTTTATTTGACCATTGGGGGGACCCTTCAAAATCCGAAAATAAAGATGCTTCAGGAGAAAAAATGAAGAGAGTATTTATTTTCATAAATCTGGTTTTAATCTATTTGATTATAGATTTTGGGGTGGCAGGCGTTTATAAAATTTTTGCGGTTTCATTTGAAGTCAATGAGCTTTCAACGTTTTCTGGAACAAATATTCAAGCCATTGAAAAGAAAAATTCCCATGACAAATCATATTATCAAATCATTTCGAGAAGAGACCTTTTCAAAACCGGAAAAAATGGTTCCCCTCCCCCAAAGCCCGGCAAAGAAGAAGCGGATGTCGACCAACTGGAGGTAACCGATTTGGAATTGGTGCTTTTGGGCACCACAATCGGTGTGGGAAGCGAATCCTTTGCCGTGATCAAACAAAAGACCGATCCCCTACAAACGCTGTATATTGAGGGAGATACAATCGATAAGGCCCTGATTAAAACCATATTAAGGGGAAAAGTTATTCTCGTTGTTAACGGTAAAAACCAGGTGCTTCTCATGGAGAAACCCTCCTCCCAAAAAAATAAAACCAACCCTGTCCCCCAAAGCAGTTTTAATGCTGGAATCCAGGCGGGTGATTCCGGAAATGAGAGCGGTTTTGTCGATACCATCTCCTTGAAATGGGCTGATATTGAAAAATTGAAAAACAATGCAAAGAACCTGGGAAAACAGATTAAAATTCGCCCCCATTTTTCCAACAGCCAGATGGACGGGTATCGGGTCTATGGGATTAAAAAAAATTCAGAATTCGGCAAAGTGGGGTTGAGAAATGGTGATATTATATCAAAGATTAACGAGAAAGAAATACGCACCATGGAGGATGCCATGGGAATATATGGGGAGCTCAATGCTTTGGAGGGTAAGACTGCCATGGACCTTGGCATAAAACGAAAAGGTAAATCTGGTATAATTAGGTATTCAATTGAATAAGGTATATCCTATGATGAAACAGGTTGGAAACAATAAATATTTATGTGTCATTATCATTTTATGGGGGGTTCTTTTCGCCTGCCCGGCCGTAGCCCAGGGAGAGAAGGATAGGCAGCAAAAATATGTATCCATTGATTTTAATGCTGTTGATATCAGGGTTTTTATCAAATTTATCAGTGAATTGACCAATGAAAATTTTATTATTGACAGCCGGGTTAAGGGAAATGTCAATATACTTTCTCCGGATAAAATAACCATTGAAGAAGCCTATAAAGTGTTTGAATCTGTCCTGGAGGTCCATGGCTTCACCCCGGTTAAAGCGGGTAAAATTACCAAGATAATTCCCAGTCCAAATGCCCGTTCAACCAATGTGGAGACACGGCTTAAAATGACGTCCGGGGTTGCCGGGGATAAAATTGTAACCCAGCTTCTCCCCTTGAAATTTGCGGATGCAGATAAATTAAAAAAACTGTTTACACCCCTTGTGGCCAAAGAAAGTGTGATCCTGGCATATTCTCCCACAAATACCTTGATCGTAACCGGTGTATTTTCAAATATTACCCGGTTGGCAAAAATTATCAATGTCATTGATGTGGAAGATGCCGGGCGTCAGTTATCTATTATTCCCATTGAATATGCAGATGCCAACGTTCTGGTTAAAACACTGACACTATTGTTTAAAAAAACGAGAACAGCTAAAGGGAAAATAGTATCCCAGACGGGGCCCGTTGAGTTTGTTGCGGATGAGCGGACAAATATTATTATTGTTCTGGCAGATGAATTTAATACCCTAAAAGCAAAAAAACTGGTGGCAGCCTTGGACAAACAGGTTCCCAGAAGTGATGCAAAAATTCGTGTCTTTTATCTTGAAAATGCAAAAGCCGAGGATCTGGCAGCGGTTTTGCAATCTCTGTCTGGAAAAACCACGACCACGGAAAAGGGGAAAAAAGTAGAAGCCGTGGTATCTGATAAAGTCAAAATCACTGCTGACAAAGCCACAAACAGCCTGATTATAATGGCTGATAAGAATGATTATGCGGTTATTGAGACAGTCATCCAGAAACTGGACATTGTCCGGCCCATGGTATATATCGAAGCATTGATCATGGAAGTTCGGGTGACCGAGGGGTTTGAGCTTGGGGTGGAGTGGACGGCGGCGGGTGAGGCCGGCACCATAAATGGCCAGCCGGCCACTGCCTATGGTGCCCTTAATAATAAAAAGTCTAGTTTTCCGACAATTGATGCCGCCACTGGTGCGGTTGGCCTTCCCAATGGTTTTTCCATGGGCTTGCTGGCCAAGGGTCTTACCATCGGTGGTATCACCTTTCCAACGGTGGGTGCGGCACTTAACGCCATTCAGGAAGATGATAATTTCAATGTTCTTGCAACCCCCCAGATCATGACCATGGACAACGAAGAGGCCAGAATTCTGGTGGGGGAAAATGTCCCCTATATCACCCGGTCGGAAACCAGCAGTGTTGATACGACCAGGGAGTATGAAACCTATGAATAC
This sequence comes from Desulfobacteraceae bacterium, assembly GCA_016743945.1. GTDB lineage: Bacteria > Desulfobacterota > Desulfobacteria > Desulfobacterales > Desulfobacteraceae > NBML01. Next base: position 6,967 of record JADGFI010000059.1, on the reverse strand, counting down.
AAGGACATCGGGGTTACCTTGAAAATAACCCCCCAGATCAGCCAGGAACGATTTGTGACACTCAAAATTTTTCAGGAAGTTATAAAAGTATCAGAGGACAGCGCTGAATTTAGGCCAACCACCCTGAAAAGAGTGGCGGAAACAACGGTGGTTGTTAAGGATGCCGCAACGGTTGTGATCGGCGGGCTGATTGGTGAAGATTTAAGCAGCGGAAGCCAGCAGGTTCCCTGCCTTGGCGATATCCCGGGGCTTGGCAATCTGTTTAAATCAAAAAGCAGCTCAGGAATCAAAACCAATCTTTATATTTTTATAACCCCTCACATCATAACCAATCCATCAGAGGCAGAAAAAATTTATAAACAAAAAAATGAGGAGATCACCAAACTTCAAGGAGAGACAATCAAGATGTATAAGGAAGTGGATGCAATAAAAGATATAGGCGTGTCAAAGGAAGAATAGGCAATGAAAATAGAGACATTGTCCACCATATTGCAGAACCGGTTTGATATTTCAGGAGAGATGCTTGCCACGGCAGAAGCATCGGCCCTTCAAGATGGGGAGCCATTGAAAGAGGTGCTTGTCCGGAAAAAAATTATTTCGGAAAAATTACTTTTAAAAGCCCTTGCGCTTCAATATGATATCCCTTTTCAATCGAAATTGGATTTAAACAATAAAAATTTAGGTTTTATCGAAAAAATTCCCATTCATTTTTTAAAAAAATATCATATTTTGCCGTTGTTGCCGGTCAATAATATAACAGAAAAAGACACATCAGAGACCGGCACACCGGAAGCTAAAGCGGAACCCTCTATCATGGTTATCAATGACCCTGCATCCATTCAGGCGGTGGACGATTTAGCATCCTTGCTGGATATAAATTCCTATGGGCTGGTGTTCTCCACCAAGGGAGAGATTCTTTCCGGCATTAACACATTTTACGATAAAAAAAGTGATCGCGCCCAGCAGATTGTCCAGGACATGGAGGATAATGGCAGTATTATTAACAATTTTGAACAGACCTCTGACCTTTTGGATGATAACAGCGATACCCCCATTATAAAACTGGTAAATCATATGATTTCACAATCTGTCAAAGCCAATGCCAGTGATATCCATATTGAACCCCGGCGGGACAGTTTAAAAATAAGATACCGGATTGACGGTATCCTTTATGATTTACTGGAACCTGCAAAATGGATCCAATCATCGTTGATTACCAGAATTAAAGTCATGGCAAACATGGATATCGCAGAAAAACGCCTTCCCCAGGACTCTCGTATTGAAGTAAGAATAGGCAACAAGGATATTGATATCAGAATTTCAACCATCCCCACTACCTTGGGAGAGAGGGTTGTCATGAGATTGTTGGATAAATCAAGTTCTCTTCTTTCCCTATCCCAGTTTGGAATCGCCCCCCAAAGGCTTCGGATGATTCGAGATCTTTCCCGGCTTCCAAACGGGATCATACTGATGACAGGCCCCACGGGAAGTGGCAAAACAACCACGCTCTATGCCATGCTTTCTGAGATAAATAAATCTGATATTAATATCATCACGGTGGAAGATCCGGTTGAGTACAAACTTGAGGGAATCAGTCAGATTCAGGTTAACTCAAAAATCGGCCTGACATTTGCCAAAAGTCTTCGGTCCATTGTCCGCCAGGACCCGGATGTGATATTGATCGGTGAAATCCGTGACCAAGAAACCGCTTCAATTGCTGTCCAGGCAGCCCTTACCGGGCATCTGGTTTTGTCAACGCTTCATACAAATGATTCTGCCAGCGCCATAACAAGATTGGTGGATATTGGCATTGAGCCTTTTTTGATCACCTCGGCGGTGAGAGCCGTAATGGCCCAACGGCTGATCAGGATTCTCTGTGATGATTGTAAAGAGGGTTACATGCCCGGTGAAGATTTGCTGAAAGATCTGGGACTGACGGTGGAAGATTGCAAGTCAAAGCAGATATACAAGGCAACGGGCTGCAAGAACTGTTTTCATACCGGCTATAAAGGGCGTACGCCGATTTTTGAAATATTGCCCTTTGATGAAAAAATAAAGACCACGATTTTGAAGACCTCGGATGCCTCAAAGATACGTGAAGTTGCTATTGCCCAGAATATGAGTACCCTTCTTGAAAACGGTATTGAAAAATTTTTTAACGGAATAACCACCATCGAAGAGGTTTTGCGTGTCACCCAGTTATAATCACCGCGTTCTTTGCCCCCTTGCTGTTATTTTTATTTTTTTCTTTGCGTCTCCTGTGTTGTCCCAGGACAGGGACGACGCCGATGATTCCCCGGCTATTATCGCCTTTTATCAGAAGGTGATTTCTCCCATAGATGGTCATAGATGCCCCATGGAGCCGTCCTGTTCCAGCTATTTGAATAAAGCGATGAAAAAACATGGATATGTCCTGGGTTGGATAATGGGAATGGATCGTCTTGTCCGCTGCGGAAGAAGTGAGGTGAACCTGTCACAGCCCATCTGGAAGAACGGCATAAAACACACCCATGACCCTGTTGAGAATAATGATTTCTGGTGGTCGGATAAATGAAAAAAATAATCTGTATTTTAACGTTGGTCGCCGTATTTTCTTTGCCCATGACAGCCCTTTCTAAAACTATTGTCATGGTGGATTCCGAAAAACAGTTTACCCTTGCCCAAACCTTGTTTGCCCAAAAGGATTATCTTGCAGCCGCCAATGAATATATCCGGTTTTTTCATCTGTTTGCAGATGATGAACGGGTCGAACAGGCCAGGTACAAAACCGGAGTTGCCTATTTTTATGCAGGCAAGCACCAGGATGCCCAAAGACATTTTCAAAAAATTATTGATCGATTTTCCGATTCAGGTTTTGCACCCGATGCCATGTTTAAACTCAGTGAATTGTATGCTGTCACAAACAGGCCGGCCATGGCAGTCGCTATTTTAAAAAATCTGGTTGTGCTGACCCGGGACACCGCAGTGCGTGATACCGCCTGCTTCATGCTGGGGTGGCTATTGTTGGATAAAGCGGAAGACCTTAAGGCCGGCAGTGATTTTAAGATTTTTCCCCTAGAGGAAGCAAATAAATATTTTTCAATGATCAGCGTGGAAGGCCGGCAAAAATACCCAATTGGAGATACCGTGGCGGCTCTGTCCCAAAAAGATCTGGTCGAAAAAAAGGATCCAACCCTGGCAGGAATTTTCGCTGTTATACCCGGGGGCGGTCTTTTATATTGTGAAAGATACCAGGATGCCCTGGTGTCTTTCCTATTGAATACCGCATTGATTTATGCGGCCTATACCTCCTTTGAAAATGATAATCCGGCCCTTGGAGGTGTTCTTTCCTTTGTTGAAGCAGGATTTTATACCGGCAATATCTATGGGTCTGTTTCGGGTGCCCATAAATACAATAAGAGCAAAAGGGAAGCATTTATCCATCAAATAAAGACCGATTACCAGGGCCGTCTTAAAATTTCCCTGAGGCCGGGGTTGATTAAAGACGGCCTGTCCCTGGCAATTAGATATGAGTTTTAAGGATAGAAAAATAAAAAGTGATTTTAACCTGACAAAGGGTTATGAATAATGCCGGTTTATGAATATACTGCTCTAAATAAAAAGGGAAAAACCATCTCCGGTTTAATCGATTCGGAAAATATCAGAACTGCGAAAACAAAATTGCGCAGCGCCACTATTTATCCAATTTCAATTACCGAGGTGGATGAGCAGATTACCAAACACAAACAGCGGGTGAGCTTTTTTTCGTCAAAAATACGGATTTCGGAAATTTCCATGATGACCCGGCAGCTGGCAACACTTATCTCCGCTGGATTCCCCCTGACAACAGCCTTGAATACCATGCTCCCTCAGACTAAAAAAGAATCATTTAAACGTGTCCTATCCAGGATCAAGGATTCCATAGAAGAGGGAAGCAGTTTTGCCGAGGCATTGGCGAAATATCCGGGAATTTTCTCCACTGTTTATCTGAATATGGTGAGGGCAGGAGAAGCTTCTGGAACCCTTGATATTGTTTTGGACCGATTGGCAGATATTTCTGAAAAACAGCATCACCTGAACAGCAAGATAAAATCGGCAATGGCGTATCCCCTTTTAATGACCTTTGTGGGTGCAGGCGTTCTTTTCTTTCTTTTAACCGTTATTGTCCCCAATATCACCTCCATTTTTGTGGAGATGAACCAGGCCCTGCCCGTTACCACCCAGATTCTGATCAGTACCAGTCGTTTCCTGAGGCAATGGTGGCTCCTGATCCTGGGGGGGGGGGGGATCCTGGTGATTTCCTATAATATCGCAAAAAAAAATCTTTCCTTTCAACTGTCCGTCGACAGGTTTATTCTCAGAATTCCTGTTATCGGGGATCTTGTCCGAAAAATTGCCGTGGCAAGATTTACAGGCACCCTGGGAACCTTGCTTGAAAATGGTGTTTCTTTGCTCAACGCCCTTGAGATTGTTCAGAATGTGACGGGTAATAAGATTATTGAGGCTGCCATCATTGATGCCGCAAAAGAAGTGGAGCGCGGTAATGAACTGGGGAGTGCCTTAAGCCGAAACAAGAATTTTCCATATCTTGCCGTTCAGATGATCAAGATTGGGGAGCAGAGTGGAAAACTTGAACCCATGCTGAAAAAAACAGCAACCGTTTATGAAAATGAAATTGAAACCAGCATTCTCGGCATGACATCATTGATGGAACCGGTCATTATATTAATCATGGCATTTGTGGTAGGCTTTATTGTTCTGTCAATCTGTCTTCCCATTTTTGAAATGAACCAGCTGGTGAAATAACAAAATGACTGGGTGATAGCCTTGAACCAAAATTCGGTGTTGTTTGGGTTCAACTGATTTCATCTGTGGCCCCTATGCCTTTTTTTGAATTTTTCAACAAATAAAGGAATGAACTCAATAAGATCCTCGACGATACACACATCTGCAATCCGGAAAACAGGTGCATCAGGGTCTGTGTTTATGGCGACGATAAATTTGGAATCCCTTATGGCATCGACATGCTGGGCGGCCCCGGATATACCACATGCAATGTAGAGTTTTGGCGAAATCAGGGTTCCTGTTATTCCCACCTGTTTGCTGTATTTTACCCATCCGTAATCGCAGATGGGTCGTGATCCCCCCGTCGCCGATCTCGGGAAAAGAGCTGCCAGCATTTCTATGTATTGATAGTTTTCCTCTTCCTCTATTCCCCGACCGCCTGAAACGATAACCTCTGCCTTGTCAAGGTCAGATCCTTCGGAGGCTGAAGGCCTGGTACCTGTGAAGACCATTTTATCCCCACTGCATTCCACAATTTTTTCAACCATGCCGTTGTTTTTTTTATTCGGGGAACCCAGTTTAAAGGGATCAGGTTTAAAGGAACCGGGCTGGAGGGTCATAACCAGGGGGCAAGATTCCCCAACAAGGGTTGCCGATATCTTCTGGCCAAAAAGAGACCGCACAAAGCAGATTTTTCCTTCAGATTTTTCCACCTCCTCCACACCGGTAATGCATGACCCCTTAAGTGCCACTGAAAGAGCCGGTGCATAATCCATTCCCGAGGTTGAATGGGGCGCACATATGTAATCAACTCTTTTTTTTGTAAATAGCGCTGAAAGTACTTTGATGTATAAAGACCCGTTATAGTGTGCAACGGGGATGTCTACTGAATGGGTATTTTCCCCTGTGTTTGCGTTGATGCTGTGGGCAATAAATTTTGTGTCTTGGCCCAGGATAAAAAATTGGATATCACATTCCGATGGTTCAAGTTCCTGGATTTTTTGGGCCATGGTGTAAAGCTCATAGGTGATTGGCTTTACCTTGCCGTTTCCATGTTCTGCAATGATTGCTATTTTTTTTGTCATGTTTTTTATCCTTAATCTACTGGAGGAGCGCTTTCTTGCTGAGAATATCCATCAATTGATCAACCTTGTCGTCCATTGTTCCGTTAAGGAGGATTCCTTTCCTGATTTTTTTGGGGTGGTGAATATTTTTCAGGGTCAAGGTCTGTTTATTTTTTTTAAAGCAATTGACATCCATCACTTCAATCTGTTTTCTCTTGGCCCTGAGTACCTTTGAAAGGGCAGGGTAGCGGGGGCTGTTTATCCCTGTCTGAATGGTCAGAACACAGGGTAGTTTTACGTCAAACATGTCCCTTGCTCCTCCCTCTATCTCCCTTTCAATGGACACCGTTTTTTTATCAGACGATATCTTTTCCCGGATGGTTCCCGTACAGCAGGGGATTGAAAGGATTTGTGCCAGCATGGGGCCTGTCTGGCCGTTCATTTCATCCTCGGACATTATTCCTGTCAGTATCAGGTCATAGCCCTTGTCCCTTGCATAGGTGGCAATCCACGTGGCCGTGTGAAAAGGTTGCCGGTAGCCGTTATGGTTGTCAGCCAGAAGGATCCCCTCATCCGCTCCCATTCCAAGAGCCCTTCTCAGTGTATTTTGGGCATGGTCCGGTCCCACGGTTATGATATCGATTCGTGAATCTGGAAATCGTTTTTTTATCAATAGCGCTTCCTCAATGGCATAGGCATCAAATTTGTTCATTTCAAACCTGCTGGAATCCAAATGGTCTATCCATTTTTTAGAATCCGTGATCTGTATTGTTGATCCGGATTCCATGACCTGTTTCACACACACCAGAAGTTTCATCTTTTCTTATGTCCCTTAGCTTTACCTGTTAAATTTATAGGCCATCATTTATCAAAATTTATAGAAGTTCCAGCATAAATTCTATTTTTTTAAATTTTTTATATGAAACTTTTGCCAAGATATTGTAATTATAAGCGTTTCATTTTTCGTTGTGGCGGGAGCAAATACCCGTGTTCCGGCCATACCGGTTATTTAGAACAGCTGGTTTTTTGTGTCAAGAAAAAAAGAACAAACGTTCGTTTTTTTCTTGACACCTCTTTCTGGCATCGGTATGGTCTTGTATAAAGATAAAATTATGGGGTCAGGTTTTTCCCAACACACT
>JADGFI010000058.1 GCA_016743945.1 Desulfobacteraceae bacterium | reverse complement strand
TTTTCTTGACTAAAAGCATCTTCCTATCTGTAAGGCCAGGCTATATTCTGTGCCCTTTCTTGAAAAGATCAGGAAGGCCGTGGGCATAGGTTTGCTTGGTTAAGGCTCCTTCTCATCCCAGGGGGGGAGAACTGCAGGCTAAACTGCCATTCAAATTTCTTTTGGGCAACACCTTACATGGGAGGAACACTGGTCCGTGATCTGCCAGTACCCGGACTCTTCCAATTTTTTCAAGGTCTGCTCCCGGGGCTGGTGACCATCTTCGATGACCAGGCAGCCATCTTTTTTTATGATCCTGTGAAGCTCTGCCAAAAAAGCTTTTGGATCTTCAATCATATGAAACATGTCCAATGCATAGATCAGGTCAGCTATGCAATCTGGAACAGCAGACGAGTATCCCTTTGCCTGAACCGCCTCAACATTGGACAGCCTGTATTTTTTTATTTTTTCATTTACCTTTTTTATGGCAATGGGATGACCGTCCACTGCAAACACTTTGCCCTGTTTCCCTACAGCGCTGGATGCCTTATGGATATACCGTGCAGGCCCGCACCCGTAGTCCACAACTGTCTGACCCGATTTCAAATTTAGGGTCTTAAAATTCTTGCCGGAATAATTTGAAAATAGATCCATGAGCTTCATGATAAAGGTCATGGCATGGAATAGCAAATCAGGTATGGATTCTCTGTTTTTCCCGGAGAGTTTTTCCCCCAGGGAGTTTGATGCCGACATAAGATATTCTCCTTGTTTTAACATTGTTTACGTATCATGTTGACATGAAATGAGGCCATGTTTTTCAATCCTTGTCAACAATTTTTGGACAGAACCGATTGCCCCCCTTTCCTATCTTTTTTCTTATCTGTCCATTCAGTCACCGTTCTAAAATAATCTCGTAATATCACTTATTTGGTTCTGTTTTCACTGGAATTCACGTGATATTGTTTTGCATTTTCCCCGGCAAAAGCATAGGGTCCTGGTTTGTAAAAAACCACTTTATTTAAAATTATTAAAGGCCGGGGACCAGGTTGATGAAAAAGCTATTATTGGCAGTTGATTTATTCTGCCGGGGAAAATTTATCCGCCCCGGGAGCGGGTATTTTTTAAGTCATTTCATGTTCCGGATACTTCTGGTTTTGACCCTGGTGACCCAGACCCCAGCCCTGGCTGCTGATTACCAGGTCACCAATCTCAACGACCGAGGTGCCGGATCATTACGCTTGGCCATAACTGATGCCAGCGACAATGACACCATCTTTTTTGCCCCGGGTCTTACCGGCACCATCGAGCTTGGGTCTGTCCTGCCCAAACTTGATTCTGTCACATTCGTGAATGCCAAAAATGTCACGCTTTCCTGGAGCGGTGCAGGAGTCGCTACGGCTCTTCTTAATATCAACAGCGGGAAAACCATCAAGGGCACTCTGCCCTGGGTCCTGAGTATTGACGGAGTTAACCAGCCCATGGTCATCAAGGCCGGGGGCTCCATTGTTCTTGATAAAGACCTGTCAGGCGCCATTGTTTCCTCTGCTGACAAAAACGCTGTGGGGTTGCTGGTAAGTGGAATCACGCTCAACAACGGCCTGTCCGGTTCAATCTCTGCCACCTCAATCAATGGGGCTGCCGCAGGTATGGTTGCCCAAGGCAACATTGAATTCAACCAAGATCTGGCAGGCTCTATCGCGGCCCAGGGAGAATCCTTTGTTTCGGCCATGGAGACCGAACAGACCATGACCCTTAATGGCGGCCTGACCGGCAAGGTCCATGCTGCTGCCGCCCAGGATCGTGGTGTGGGGTTGCAGGCAGACCGCGGCTTCACCCTTAATGAAGATCTGGCAGGCTCGGTAATTGCGACTGCAGGCGGGAAAAAGGCCTATGGCATCTGGAGCGAATATGGGGGAATAATCATTAAAGGCCTGTCCGGTTCAATTGCGGCGGAGGCAGGAGGGGATGATGCCCGGGCCCTGCATTCCAGCAGCGGGATGATCATAGAGGGGCTGACCGGTTCGGTTGAGGCCAGGGCCGGTGGAGATAAGGCGTGCGGATTATTGTCGCTTGCAGACATGAACATTAATGGAGATCTGTCAGGCTCGGTAACTGCTGCGGCAGGGGGGGGGACCGCCTTTGGGATTTACGCAGACGATAATTTTGTCCTTAACGGGGATATGTCAGGATCGATCCGGGCCTCGGGGGGAAAGGGGGAGATCACTGGTTTACAAGCCGATAGGACGCTGTTGATCAAGGGGAAGCTGTCTGGTTCGATATTTGCTGCCGGAGGCGGGGATAGGGTATATGGAATACGTGCGTCCAGGAGTCTGGCCTTGACAGACGATCTGGCAGGCTCGGTTTGGGCCGTTGGCAGTGGAAATGATGTTTATGGGCTCAAATCCGACGACGGCTCAATATCTCTTCTGGATCTTTCCGGTGCTGTTACAGCCAAGGGCGGCGGGCATACCGTTTACGGCATATACTCTTATAATAACGATCTTGCCATTGCCGGCGATCTGTCCGGAACCGTCACGGCAATGGCCGGCGGTTACACTGCCATGGGGTTGTATTCCAGAGCCGGGGCTATGAATAACGGGGCAGGCCAAGCCATGAATATCTCCGGTTCTGTCCTGGCCACGGCCCATGGCCTGGCCGTGGCAGCAGCAGGGAACGGCGGGCTTAACCTCAATGTGACAGGACAGCTTGGGGCCCAGGACCTGTCCGGGGCAGGTGAGGCCTATGCCGTGAGAGCAGGGATGCTGGACTGGAGAACCAACGCCTGGATTCCCGGGGGTGCTGTGGACGATTTCATCACCCTGGGAAACAAAGCCCAGGTCACAGGCCGCATCGAGCTTGGCAGCGGGACAAATCTGCTGACTCTGGACGGCAGGGGAACCTTGAACGGCGGGGTGAGCAACATCACCACCATGACCAAGACCGGGGCCGGGACCTGGGCTGCCATAGGCCGGATCCATACCCGGGACCTGAAAATCGAAAAAGGAACCCTGTCCCTGGACTCTTCTTTTTCCCATGTGGTGGACAACACCCTTGTTGTTGCCGACGGAGGCGTTCTGACCGCGGCTGTCCGCAATCCTGGGATTGAGGCGGTCCGCGTGGGCAGCACGGTGACCAACGGGGGGCAGATCCATTTTAAGATCAATAGTCTGGTGCCTTCGGGCACAACATTTACCATGCTTTCCAGCAAGGGACTTTCGGAAGGCGGCCTGTACACGAGTTCCTCCCCGTTTTTGACCATTCACACCGACGCAAACAATGTTGAGGCCACCAAAAAACGCTATACTGACATCTCCCTTGACAATCCCAATTCACAAAGGCTTGCCGTGCTGCTTGATCCCCTGACTGCCACGGCCACAGGTGATGCTGCCGCCATTTTGACCCGCCTGGAAGATACATCTTCCCCGGAGGAGTTCAAAGGGAACCTGGAGCAGTTAAACAGCCTGTCCATCTCCTCCATCCCGGCCATGGGAATGGATGTGTCCCGGATGTTTTCCTCTGCCGTTCAGACGCGCCTGGCAGAGAGAAGAAGCGCATACACACAGAACATCGTCAAAACAGCCATGGACCCCAAAGATCCCGATACCTGGCCCCTGCTTGCATCGAACGGGGATCTGGCCGGTCTCATGGGCCGGCAAAGGGATGACAAATCCAATGGCCTTCATTTTCGCCTCCTGGGGCAGAAAGGAGGTGTGGACAGCCAGGACGGGTTTCACGGTTATGACTATGATACCACAGGCCTGTCCGGAGGGCTGGACACCATGCCCGCGGCAGGTTTGTTCAATAAAAATTTTCTTGCAGGCATCAGCCTGGGCTATGCTTCAACTGCTGCGGATTATAAGGACGCAGGCAAAAGCTGCGCCGACATGGAAATTTATAGCTTAGGGGTATACACAACCTGGTTTGACAGGGGCTGGTATGTGGACACAACTCTTGCCGGAGCTTTCACCAATTATGAGATCAGGCGGGTCATTCCATTTTTGAACCGCAGGGCAGAATCTGATTCATCCGGCCATACCCTGTCGGCCAAGACCGCAGGAGGGTATAGGTTTAATGCCAAAAATTTCGGCCTGACCCCCATGATCTCCCTGGAATATACCCGCTTTCACCAGGACGACTATACCGAGACAAACGCTTTCGGGGCCAACCTCTCTGTTGATGCATTGGACACGAACTCTTTGAGGACCGGGCTGGGGGCCAGGATAGACCACACCTGGGAAACGGGTTTTGGCTGCATCAGGCCCGAAATATCCGCCATGTGGATGCATGAACTTGCCTCCCCGGACAATTATATCGACATGTCCATGGCAGCCATACCCGGCGTGACCTATCCCGTGGCCATGGCCGGACCGGACCGGGATTTCATGGTTTTGGGGATGGGCGCCACAGTTGTAAACAATCCGGGTATTGCCCTGTCCCTGAAATACCAGGGCGAGTTCCTAAAGAATGCACACAGCCACAGCCTGATCTTTGATTTCATCCGGCTGTTCTGATCCCCGGGCATAAGCCTATTTGGTTAATATTCTTATCTCCTGCTGGGTGAGATAGCGATAAGCCCCTTTTTTTAAATTGCCAAGGTTGATATTTGCCATGCGGATACGCTTGAGCATATCAACCTTGTTGCCGGTTTTTCCAACCATTTTCCTGATCTGCCTATTCAATCCCTGTTTCAGGATGATTTTAAATTCATCTTTGGAGATACGTCTTACCCTGGCCCGCCTGGTTTTTGTTCCGTCGATGACCATGCCTTCTTCCATGGCTTTTAAGGCTTTGTCATCAATGGGCCGGACCGTTTTTACCTGGTATTCCTTTTCATGGTTATGGGAAGGGTGGGAAAGCCTATTGTGGAGTTCCCCGTCATTGATGAGCAGCACAAGGCCTTCAGAGTCTTTGTCCAAACGGCCCACGGGATATACCCTCTCCTTTATCGGCACAAGATCCAGGATGATCCTGGCATTTTTCTGGGAACAGGAGGTGATAAATCCCCTTGGCTTGTTCACGGCAATATAGGTATAACCGACCTTTTTTTGGACTTTCACCTGCTTATTGTCAAAAAGCACCCGGTCTGAATCAGGGTCGACCTGGGTCCCGAGGGTTGTGACAGGCGTACCATTGACCTTCACCCTGCCCTCAAGGATATGTTCTTCAGCCTTTCTCTTTGAGCATACCCCGCTGTGGGCCAGAAATTTCTGAAGTCTCATGATCTGTATTCGGCATTGATTTTGACATAATTTTCGGAAAAATCACAAAAGAGAAAACTGTCCTCCTCTGTTCCAAGATTCAGGTCCAGAGTGATATTGATCTCCTTTCCCTCCATGATGAGGGCTGCTTTTTTCTAAATCTTCAGTATAAGCTTATCGACAAAAAATGAAGAGGAGGATTGAACAATGCCAAAAGATCCAATTGAATCATTCATATTCTTTGATGACGGGACTTTCCCAAACAGCCCTTTACCGCTACTGCTATATAAACAAGTTTTCAATGCTGAATCCGGTGTCAATCCTTCCGATATAGAAAAAGGATTTCACTCAAACAATTGGGTTAACCCCTGGCGGAACGGCTTGTATGACTATCATCATTACCACAGCACGGCTCATGAAGTGCTTGGCCTTTATTCAGGGTGGGTAAAAGCTCAACTCGGTGGCCCGGCTGGAAAAATTGTAACGGTCAAGGCTGGTGATGTAATTGTTATCCCTGCCGGAATCGCACACAAGAATATTGATCAATCACCTGATTTTCAAGTTGTCGGTGCTTACCCCCAAGGGCAAATACCGGATATGCGATATGGCAAGCCGGGCGAAAGACCAATGGCTGATGAAAACATTGGAAAGGTGTCCTTGCCGGATAATGATCCTGTGTATGGGGGAAAAGGGCCTTTGATAAAGAATTGGAGCATTAAAGTTGATCAAAAACACTGAATCAATTTTATGCTGTATTCGGATAGTTTAGATATAGATCCGAGATTTTCAGTTTTTACGGTTTGTTTTTTGCCATCGGATATATTTTTTATGTCTCTCAACAAAATCGGGATTCTTAATATAATCTAAAGCTCTATTAAAAAATTTAATACCGATAGATCCTTTATTGGAAATTCTATCATCCGCTATTTTTTCTAACAATTTAATTATCATTCTTTTTTGTCCTTCTCTCTGCTGTTTTATCATCTTGAAAAACTTTTTCGGCATCAATTCTCAGTTTGGAGACTATGGAGGCAATCTCTGGGTATTCAAAAAAAGTGATACCATAGGCGAAATAGTATTCTCCTTTCATTTTTAATGTGTCTCCCTGCCGATACATTTTTAATACCTTTCTTTTTTCATTGCCTTCATCAGGAAAAAAAATGTAAGATGTCTCACAGGGGAAAGTCCGCCTATTATTGTCAAGACCTCGCCCAGAGACAGAGACCTGGCTATTATTCTTAAACTCGTGTACTTCGATGTTATCAACTCTAAAAATTGTTTCGAGTTTTAAACCGAACCCGATTTCACCCAACTCCATGCCGGAAATACTTGTTTGTCCAGTTTTTGTGTCAGTTATTGCCATTTGGATTTTTTTATTCATAGTCTCAATACCTTTTATTTGTTGATGTTTCACTCTTCCCCTCTTTGTTCGGTTGCAGCCGCAAAGTACTCTGCCAGTTTGGATAAAGATCCCAACCAATTTTGCTTATCTCCCCTTCATTATTTTGGTATTTATGGGGTGGGGAGCCAATGACAGCTCCTCCATAAGCTATTTTTTATTCATCTCTTCAGAATCCTGTGCCAACACCAATGTTTTTAACCATGGTCGCCCTCCTTGCGGTTTAGTACCTGGGATTATTAAAATCATTCTCCCTCAGCATAACGTAGTAACTTTTTCTGGATTTCCTGATCTACCATTTTAAGTACGGGGTTATAGAGTAGCATCCGCATTCTATCCGCCACGAAAGAATAGTTACCTGATAAGCTCAGAATCTGTCCTATTTTGTAATTACTATGTATTGTTCGCTTTTCAGCTTGGTTGGCATAATGAATTACAATGGTTGACGGAGCAGTGCCAAATTGAAAATCAATTATCTCGCCATTAATGTTCACGACCCCAAACCTGTTACTTACGATCATGTCCCGGGTCTCGATCACTTTAAAAAAACAGTCAATTTCTTTATTGAACTTGAATAGTTCTATTATTTCGACATCTTTTTGCCCGGTCGTATTGTCGGTTATCGTAAGCGCATATTTTTGTAGCATTTTTAAACCTTTATTATTTGTATACAGTGACAATAACGTTGTCGATTTCTGAAATAATGAGCACCAGTTTTTTCAGTTTATCCAAGCGTTGAAATAGATTGGATTTTGTTTTTTTCAATGCTTCCATCAGTTTTGTGTATCTGGCTTTTGTCAGAAAAACCTTTGTATGTTTCTTGCCGGCCCTTTTGTATACGCCCCAATCCAATACAAGTTTTATGTCTTCACTTTTAATTCCACGTTGCTGTTTTCTCGCCTGGGAGTGTTTTGTATGAATCATTTTATGCTCCTTATTTTTGGTTACTGTTGACGCTAATATCCCTGTGGCTGAATCTTTTGGGGTGAGATGAGATTTGGTACTTTTGGGGTAATTTTTGAACTCATCCCGCTTTTTGGTTCCCCCCAAGCCCATCAACTTAGACGGGCTTTAGAGGAATAGTGGTTGTGGTGTTATGCTGCTACGAACTGCTCCAGCTTGTAACCCAGGTCTGAGAGTACTCCAGCACCAACTGATATGGTGAAAATGAGAGATCCCAACGTGGGGCCTAAGATGAAGCCTACCCCTGGAAATGAAGCGAGTACCCATGAGATAACTGCTCCGACGGCGATCCCCTTGCTGGTGCCAGGAAATTCTTTCATGAGCCAGAGTGCTTTTTCAACGATCCATCTACCGATTTCTACAAGCTTATAGCCAATTTGGATGACGCAATCTTTTGCTTTCCAGAGATCGGTTTTGAACTGTACTTCAACATCAAGGTCGTTGATGTCACGATGTAATGCGGAGTCAGATTTATCAGCGTTGATTTTAGTTTTCAGGATTTCTTCCTGTTCTTTAGTCAGCTTTTCATTTGTGTTTTTTTTCATTTTTAATACCTTTATTTAGTTTGATGTTTTACTCTGCTCTGCATTTTTATAGTTTGCGAATAGCAGGATTATCATTGTTAGGGTTAAACCGATGGGAAGACTGGCACCTTTATATTTGAAATCCAGAGTTCTTAGATTCCAAAGGGAGTATTTCGTCTCCGTGTCCTTGTTTAATCTGTTGAGTTGGCTTTTCAGATCCTCCTCTGTCTGAAAAGCTTCTATGGTTTTTGCCAATGACTTGTTAAATTTTTGTAATTTCATTTTTGTTTCCTTTACCTTGATTTGTTTTTTGCAGGACCATCACAAAATCCAATTGCAATTCCGTCTTCTCTGCTTTTCTGATTACTTATAACGAGTTTGTTTTTTGAAATTACGGCCCCGGCACTAAGTGCACCTACCCCTACAGCTCCAAGAGCAACTGGAATGGAGACAACTGGGAAGGAGGCGAATCCTATTGCCACTATAGCTTTTGTAAAAAGGCTTGCCGTTGCAGCTTGGTATATAAAACCTGCTGTTCCACCTGCCGCTATACCTGTTGCTGTTGTCGCTATGTCCAAACTTTTTTGTGCTGCTTTATTGAAAAGTGATTTCATGTGTTTTGTCCTTTGGTTTTTTTTAATCTTTGTACTTAGGTACACTTTAAATTTTGTACTCCTTAATAACTTCCTCTCTTGTCTTTTGTTTTACTTTAGCGATAATATACAGGAGCAAATCTCTCTTAGCTTGGGATAGAATTGGGAAAAATTTGGGAACTTTTTAGGATTTTTAAAATGATAGATAAAAAACTTGTAGGAAAGCGATTTAAGAAAATCAGAGAAGAAGTTTTTTGTTTGTCTCGTGATAAATTTCTTGATTTAGTATGTGCAGATAAATTTGAAGGGAAAACTCGCCCAGAAGATTTCACAACAAGAGACCAATCTACTCTGGGAAAATATGAAAACGATGGTATGCCGATTAAAATGTGTCATGCTATTGCGGAGCTGCTCGATATAGATCTTTCTTTTTTAATTGATGAGACAATAGATGATGACACTTTTCTTAAGCAACTGATTGTCCAAAGAGAAAAAAGGACTAAAAAAGATCGCCAATTCGATGAATTATTAAAGCTTCCAAAAAATATTGTTTTCAATGATAATATTCAGAGTTTTTTTAGGGAGATGTTAAAAGAAAATTCAGAAGAATTATTGGAAGATATTTCAAAAAGACTATTTGTTGAAAGATCAATAAAAAACAATCCCAATATTGAAATTTTGGATAATAATATGGAGGGCGAGAGGCTTTTAAAAAAATGTGATTTTGAAAATGCATTTTTAAAATTCAAACAAGCACTCAAACTCGAGCCAAAAAATGTTTTATCCAACCTTGGTTGTGGCTATGCACTATCAAAATTAAAGCAGTACGAAAGAGCAAATAAATACTACTCTAATGCAGAAAAATTTGAAAAAAATATTATAAAAACGTACCTTGGATTGGCACATACATACTCCAAGATGGGCTTGTACGAAGATTCTATAGACGCATGCAATAAAGCTCTTACAATAGATGAGGAAAATGTTCAAATTCTTTTTCTTAAGGCTGTTACCCTGTCTAAATTTAATAATAAAAAAAGTGATAAAGAAAGATTGACAACATTTGAGAACATTTTGTCCATAGATAAAAATGATTTCTCAGCCAATTATTTTTCAGCCTTTATTTACTGGGAATATGGTAACTACATAGAAGCTGAAATTAGAATTAAAAGAGCTATCGCATTAAAACCCAATGTTGCCTTTAGTTATAAGCTATTGAGCTTGATTCAAGCAGATCAAGAAAGAATATCTGATGCAATTTCTAATATAAAAAAAGCAATAGAACTTGATGAAAAAAATCCGGATTTCTTAGGTAACCTTATTGATTGCTACGTTAAGCAGGCAGAGTTTTTCTTTGAAGAAAAAACTGAGAAACAACAATGCCTTATAAAAGCCAAGGCGGTATTAGAGAGGATTCAATCTTTAGAATGCGATACTGAGTATTATAATTTCTTTTATAACGGGATATTTAGTTATTTTTCAGATGAAATCCCTGAAGCAGAAAATTGGTATAAAAAAGCCATTGGAGAAGATCCATCAATACTTGCAGCCTATAATTCGCTTGGCTTTCTATATTATCGAGAGAATAAGTATGAAGATGCTAAAAAGAAATATATTCAATCCCTTAAAATAGATCCCCGCAATTTTCATGCAAATGAAAATCTTGCGACAATCTTGTTTGCCGAAGGAAAACATACAGAGTCTATTCAGCTTTGTATTAATGGATTAGAAAGATCTACAGAAAACATCTACTTAAATGCTTTGCTTGCTGATTGTTACATTTCCATAATGGAATATCAGAATGCAATTGAACATTTAAAAGATTTATTGGGTATTGAATCAGAAAATTACAGCTACAACATTTTGATTGGAATTGCATCCTACGAAAATGGTGATGTTGATTCGGCAATAACTTATCTAAATCAGTGCAAAGAATACTCTGATGGTAAAGAGGAATATCCGTTTCGTGATGATGGAGATCTTAATTTTTATCTTGGGGCTGCGTGGGAGGAAAAAAGAGAAGATGACAAAGCATTAAGATATTATGAAAAGACTTTAAATTTAGATCCAAATTACTTACCCGCAATCTTACGTAAAGGTTCTTTGTTGTTTCCAGAAGGGGAGGGAGAATTAAGTGAAAAGTATTATTTAGATGCATTGAAAATTTCTCCTGAATGTACTGAATTTTATAATCAACTCGGCAACATTTCAAAATTTAAAAATGAAAATGAGCAGGCCATAAAGTATTATCGAGCAGGATTAAAAATAGACGAAAATGATTTGCCTCTCTTACATTCTTTGAGTCTTGTTCAATGTGAAGAGAATCAAATTCAAAAGGCTCTTCAAAGTATCCAAACTGCTATTAACGTCCATCCCGACAGTGCTGAATTTTATTACCTAAAAGGCCTATGTTATAGTCGTATTTCGGAAGAAGAAGCTTCTATCAAAAACTATTTTAAAGCATTTGAATTAGACTTAACCGAGTTTGATTCAATTCTATACCCTTGTGGGGAAACATTTAATAAAAAAACATCTGCTAAGTTGGAAAAATGTTATGACGAGTTAATAGATGAAGGGAAGTATCAACCATTATCCTCATGGTGGAGATCTCGAGTGAGATATAATCTGGGGAAATATGAAGAAGCTTTAATTGATATTAACTGCGCTATACAGCAAAGCCCTGCAAGCTTAATAGGCATGTATTATTTCAGGGCTAATATTTATAAAAAACTTGGTCTTTGGGGTGCAGCAGAGTCAGATTTCAACTTTTGTCAAGAACTTGTGATAACGGATTGTGATAGAAAAGAGAATTTTGAATCTGCACTTAAACAAATTGAAAGAAAAAAAGAGAATTCTATTTCAATTGCCATGGAGGAGGTGAAACAAGATAAAATCACCAAATAAAGAAAAAAATTGAGGATCAGTAACAATAAAACCTGCAATACGTTTTCGAGACAGCAAACCACCTTAAGGAGCCCTACCCAAATAGCCATTAAAGCGTTGAAAGATTAAAAATTATCTCCCGTTCCTTTGTAATAGATACTATACAGCGGAAGAAATTTTTCTCGATAACTCTTGATTTGAAAGCCATGGACAAATGGTTTACCACTATATTTATTGAGATAACTTGTTTAGTGGCAAACCAAATTGTTATCAACAATCATCACGGTCTGCCGGATCGCCATATCTATCATAGGCTTCTTCAGCAGAACCACGATACCCATCAGAATAACCCGTGGATAAAAAATCGTGAACTTTTTTTCCTGCCAAGGATAGGAACTTTCTTTTTTTCAAGCAAAGTATAACAAAGAATAATAAAGATTATCAAGCGCCTAAAATATGGCCCCAGCCGGGCACGCCCCCAACATGTTGGGGGCGTGCCCGGCTGGGGCTTCGATGTCAAATCGGCCTTGGTGATAAAAAAAACAACCCAGGAAAGATCAAAAAAAATTGAACCTGATTCACTGAAAAAGGGCTGAACAGCTATTTTTTAGGCTGATTTTAAGCATACCCCACCGGAAATCCCCTTAAGCGTTGAAAAAATCAATTCCAATCGGCTGCCGGGATTTGGGAATCGGAAAAGTCGTAAACCAAATCTGGAATAAAATTGGGAATAGCAGGTTTTGGTGGATCATGGTTACGGATATCCCAAAGCCCAAGGTGACGCAGAATTTTTTCGATTATGTCGAGTTCCTCGATAAAGCTGATGATACGCATCGTGCCTTGGCACTTGGGACAGATCAGCGGGTCCACATCATAGATTTTCTGAATCAGACGAGCCCAGCTCTGACGGAACTCTTTGGAAGACATCTCGTTCGGGATAACGGTAGGAATGGTGTCATCCAGATCGGCCCTTTTTCTAATCCCCCGAGATTTGTTCGCATACCAGCCGTAATACCTCACCGTCTGTTCGTACCGACCGGGAATATGTGTCACCAGCCTGGCCAGCCAGTCCATAGCATTAAAAGTTTTCCGGGACTTGCGGTCTTTCGAGGTGTATACGACCTTGGCGGTACCGTCATGGGAATCTTGCTCCGGGATGTAGACCATGCGTTCCTGAGAAAAACAGGCACGGATGATGTACCGGGCAAGATTGCCGAGACCTGTCTGGTCATCGGAAAAGATCCTGTCACCGATGTAGACATGGAAACCTGAATGGCGCCATGAAAGCATATTTTCAATGACGGCATCCGTTATCTTCCCCTCTTTTTTAAGCATTTTGAGAATTTCATACTGGAAGATTTCTTCCAGGTCTTCCAGCATGAACCCCGGAGCCATGTGAAAATCACCGTCTTGTGAAAAACAGCCGTCGGAAACAATGGCATGCAGATGAGGATTAAAGTTCAGAAAGTCTCCATAAGTCTGTACCGCAATACTGGCGCCGGGCACTGCATCATTATCAGCTACACTTGATTGGAGATATTTTTTAATGACGTTCCAGGCGCAGATAGACAGTTTTGACAATAATTTCCTGTCAAAGAGAAAATAAATCCGTAACCGTTTGGGAATGCTGAACACCCACTGCCGGTGTGCCACATCCTTGAGCACATTGCAAAGTAGCCATTCACCGTATTCAATGACTTTTTTCTGGTGGCAGGAAGGACAGAATTGCCTGCGTTTGCAGGAGAAGTCAAGTCAACCGCACTGCACCTTTTGTGACCCAGTTGCCACAAAAGGTACGTATTACTCATCCTTTTCATCCACTCTATAACAAAAAATTTGGACTGTTAGGCTATCGGCGCAGTTGGAAAAATGAATGCGTTGATCTTCATGATGAAAAGAACCTGGTCATCTCGATTCCCATAAAATGGACCGATGCAGCCCCACGGGATCCCTTTGTTGTTGTTGCAGGCAACCGGTCTTATTTTCGTACAGAAGATCTTGTTCGGTTGGTAAATCTTATTGATGGGATCAAGAATGGTCCCTGATGCTGTAAAGCAAATTATGCCGTGAATGTAAAGTAAATTATGCCTAAATAGATTTTATGTGCCTTTTGGGAAAAATTAGATAACGCTTGTAATGGTGTGATATGATTTGATAATCATCTCTAAAAGCTTGACATGGAGTTTTATGTGTATATAATTTAGTTAACACTATACAATAGCTTTTGGAGGGGAACCATGTCGGAGAAGAAGAGGAAAGATAAAAAAATGAAGGCGCTGCTGGAACAATCCAGTTTAAATCCCAAGCCTGAACTCGTAACTGACACTCTTTTTCGTGAGGAGGAGTTTTTTGACCCAATGGATCTTGTTCAGGTTAAGTACGAAATGCTCAGGAGGGTTGGTATAGACA
Source organism: Desulfobacteraceae bacterium (assembly GCA_016743945.1). Classification (GTDB taxonomy): domain Bacteria; phylum Desulfobacterota; class Desulfobacteria; order Desulfobacterales; family Desulfobacteraceae; genus NBML01. The sequence continues at coordinate 5,247 of JADGFI010000058.1, read as the reverse complement.
AGCAGTCTGTGACAGAGGCGGCCCAAAGCTTTGGTTTCTCACGGCCTTCCTTTTATAAGGCGAAAAATGCTTTAGAGCAGGACGGCTTGATGGGACTGAGCCCGAAAAAGCGCGGGCCCCGCACAAGACATAAGGTAGTGGGGGAAGTTTTGAGTTTTATTAAAGGTCTTTTTGACAAAGAAGGAAGTTTACCGATGGTAGAAGTGGCAGATAGGGTAAAAGAACACTTTGGGGTCACGATTCATCCTCGAACCATTGAGCGGGCATTGAAGGGTAAAAAAAAATTTCAATGAAGATCTATCTGCCTGGTCCTGGCCATGACGGAGGTCCTATGCTGAAAGCCCGCTATGAGCAATTACGTCATGCAGGAATAAAAAAAACAATGAGCAGGGAACTGACTGTATTTCTGGCGGAGGGAATGTGTGCCTGGATGCACGCCTGGTTATCCTTACCGGTTGAGGCCTCTGGGGGGTCTGGGAAAGGGTGTGGCACCGGATTAAATGTGCCCAGCCATAAAGAAACACATTTTACAGGCATCCAAAGCGAGGTGATCAATATCCTTGCTGCGATGTCATTGGAGAAACTAAGGGGAGATGGAATATGCAGGACATGCTAAAACAAAAGGTGAGTGTTGATCATCTGAAACGGAAAGCATATCTTTATGTTCGTCAATCAAGCCTGCGACAACTTGTGGACAACCAGGAGAGCACCAAGCGCCAGTATGCACTAAAACAGAGAGCCGTGGCCCTTGGATGGCAGCAAGAAACCATTGAGGTTATAGACGAAGATCTCGGGCAGTCAGGAGCTTGGTCAGGCCGTTCAGGCTTTCAGAGGCTGGTCGCTGAAGTTGGGATGGGGCATGCTGGAATTGTGTTGAGTCTTGAGGTCTCCCGACTGGCCCGTAATTGTAGCGACTGGCACCGTCTACTTGAAATTTGTGCTATTTCGGAAACGCTTATTTTGGATGAGGAAGGGATCTATAATCCGTCGCATTTCAATGACCGGTTGCTTCTAGGTCTGAAGGGTACCATGAGTGAAGCGGAACTGTATATCATTCGAGCTCGGTTGACAGGCGGCATGTTGAACAAAGCAAGCAGGGGAGAATTAAAACTGCGACTTCCGGTGGGTTTTTTATATGATCTTAAAGAACGTGTGGTTTTGGACCCGGATAAACAGATTCAAGGAATTATCAGGCACTTATTTTCCACCTTCCGTAGAACGGGTACGGTGTTCAGAACGGTAAAAACATTTCATAAAGAGGGGATTAAGTTTCCAAACCGGATGCATCATGGACCATTAAAAGGAGACGTTGTGTGGACAGATTTGAAGGTAAGCCGCGTCAATCATATTCTGCATAACCCCCGCTATACCGGGACATATGTGTACGGGCGAAAGACTCAAAAAAGAAAAGACGATCAGGGTAGACCCATTGTTAAAAATGTTCCACCGGAAGAGTGGCATGCGATGATAAAGGATGCCCACGAAGGATATATCTCGTGGGAAGAATATGAAGAGAATCAGAAACGGCTCAAGGCTAACAGCTACAATCGGAGTATTTCCGAACGTTCCGTGCCTCGAGAAGGTCGGGCTTTGCTTCAAGGCCTGGTCATCTGTGGTATCTGCGGAAAACGGATGAGCGTGCGGTACCGCAAAGCGCGGGGTTGCATGAGGCCTGAGTATTGGTGTAGAGGACAAGCTGATAATATGGCGGAACCAAGATGTCAAAGCATGCCTGGAGACGGTATTGATGAAGCCGTTGGCACTCTTTTGGTGGAAACCATGAATCCTGTGGCCCTTGATGTGACTTTAGCCGTTCAGGAAGAACTGAACCGACGTACAAAGGAGGCTGACCGTATTCGCCAGGAGCAAGTAGAGCGGGTGCGCTATGAGATGGAGTTGGCCCGCCGGCGATACTTGCGGGTAGACCCTGACAATCGACTGGTGGCAGATGCCCTGGAGGCAGATTGGAACCAAAACCTGCGCGCTTTGGCCGAGGCGGAAGAGCAGTATAAAAGACTGAAGAAGAAAGACAGCAATTTATTGGATAAAGAAATGCAAGAAAAGATTCGGGAACTCGCCTCCAATTTCCCCAGGCTGTGGAATGACCCTGGTACGCCTCAACGAGAACGGAAAAGAATGACGAACCTTCTTTTGGAAGATGTCACTCTTATCAAAAATAAGGAAAATATTACATTACATGTACGATTCAAGGGTGGAATTTCCAGGACCCTGCAGATTCCCAGGCCGTTGGCATCATGGCAGGAATGGACAACCAACTCTAAAATTGTGGGCGAAATCGACCGGCTGTTAGAACACCACACCAACAGTCAGGTTGCTTCCATTCTCAATGACAGTGGATTTAAATCCGGAACCGGTAAAGCGTTTCATGGAAATCGAATTTCCAAAACACGGAGGGCATATGGCCTTAAAAGTCGTTATGAGCGTTTACGGGGCAAGGGCATGCTGACACGCAAGGAACTGGCCGACAAACAGAACGTTCATCAAAATACAATAACTAAGTGGCGAATGAACGGCAGGGTAAAAGGCCACCTTGCCGATGATCAGAGTCAATATTTGTTTGAAGATCCGGGAAATATTTGCTTGAGGTTGAAAAAGAAATACGATAAAAACCTTACCAGCAAAAGCCTCTTATCAACAAATGTTTCATGAGAGGCAAAGGAGGTGCAGTATGAATAGCACGAGAATGCCAGGAGGTATTCATGGCCGCATTCGTCACACCGGACCCTGGCAAACCCCATGTGGATATCCCCGCAGTCCAGGTATTTATAAATCACGGTCATGACGTATGTTCTCCAGAAACCCAGGCGGGATGCATACATGCCGTCCCACATCCGTTCCAGTTCTTCAAAATGATTTTCAACACATTTATAGTATGCGCTTGCCTTGGGGTTACGAGGCTGGTAAACATCAAAATTATATGTTGCTGGCTGGGCCATGGGAAAACCGATAATGGTGCTAAAATTTTTAGGTGTATCAAAAGAAAAATCAGAATTTGTGTGCAGGATGAAGACAAAGTATTTATTGAAATAATACAACAAATGTTGCATAAAATAAACAAAAAGAATATATGAGGGAAATCTTTACGTACGGATCTGTGGGGGGAGCGCCGGGTAACCGGTGCTTCTACCCGGATGACGGACAAGCCGCAGATGTTCAAAGTTAACAGGACGCCGGGCGCGGGGTGGACAATCGCCCGATTATATGCTACCGCTGAAGCTTTACCAGCGCGGCCGCTCAACCTTCGTTAAATCCTGAAAAGCTTGCATTGCGTTGATATTGTAGAGTGATGACATTTTGGCAAGCCACAGGCCCAAGGCATTGGTGCCGGAATGTTTACGGCAACCGGTGTGGCCATATTAACCTCTGTATTTGCACCTCAGAAAAGGGGGAAGGCCATGAGATTATATGTATCCGCAGTCTATATCGGCCTTTCAGTAGGACCTTTTGCAGGCGGTTTCCTGACCCGGTTTGTTGGATGGAGAAGCCTGTTCTTTATCATGATTCCTTTTGGCCTGCTCTCGGTTTATCTTACGTTAAAAAAATTGATAGGCGAATGGGCAGATGCACAAGGCGAAACACTGGATTTGCCTGGCAGTATCCTCTATGGCATCTCCATACTTTCGCTTGTTTACGGAGCCTCTATGCTTCCCGAGTTTAAAGCGTTTGTGTTTATCGGGATTGGAACTGTCTGCATGCTCTGTTTTATATGGGTGGAAAAAAGAGTAAAAGCGCCTGTTATAGATGTGTCTATTTTTTACAATAACAAGATGTTTACGTTTTCAAGCCTTGCTGCACTGATCAATTATTCGGCCACATTTGCGGTTGCTTTTTTTTTGAGCCTTTATCTTCAATATATAAAAGGCATGCCGCCGCAGACCGCTGGTACCGTTCTAATCGCACAACCCGTCATGATGGCTGTTTTTTCACCCATTGCCGGAAGACTATCAGACAGGATAGAACCCAGAAAAATAGCCACATTAGGCATGGCCGTGACCACTTTAGGGATGTTACTTTTTCTGTTTGTCAACCAGACTACGCCCATCGGTGTCATCATTGGAATCCTGATCATTCTCGGGTTCGGGTTTGCCATGTTTTCTTCGCCAAACATGAGTGCGATCATGGGAGCGGTTGAAAAAAGATTTCTGGGAATTGCATCCGGCACTGTCGCCACTATGAGACTTCTCGGTCAGATGACCAGCATGGCCATTGCCATGACTGTTTTTTCAATATTTATCGGACGCGAGAAGATAACACCGGATAATTATGACCTGTTTATAACAAGCGTCAGGACATGTTTTACTATTTCGTCTATACTCTGTTTTTTTGGAATATTTTTCTCTTTTTTCAGGGGGGAAAAAGAGTGACCTACACAGGGCTTGTCCTTGGCGCCCGTATTAAACTGAGAATACCATTTAGAAAGGGCGTAAAGGAAGTCCTGTCGATTCCGTCGTCCGAATATTAGTCACCCGGGCACAAACAAAAGCTCAGAATTCGGTTAATTGCACTTGATACTGAAACCAACATCGAAGATATGAATACTCCAGGTTGGCGGCTTCACAGTTTAAAAGGTGATCGTCAAGGATTGTGGGCAATTGATATAAACAAAAACTGGCGTATGGTTTTTGAGTTTAAAGATGGTAATGCCTATATTGTAAATTATGAGGATTATCACTAATTGCTCAACAACAAAAATGCACTGGATTTCACCGGTGATTTTTAACCGTGTTTGTGGAAAGAAAAACCGGAAGCCTCTGGTATGGGGGACTATCCCTTGGCATCTATGAAGCCCTGGGCGTTGCCGGCGTTTTGTCCGCCGGCACGCTTTCCGATAGGATGGGCAGGCGTAAAGTTTTGTTTTGGGCCCTTGCAGTGGCACCGGTTGCCATCCTGTTGTTTGTGTTTACCACCGGAGCCCTTAAAATTGCCATGCTGATGATCGCGGGGTTTACCGTTCTTTCCACAACGCCTGTGATGCTGGCCCTTGTTCAGGAAACGGCCAGGGATAACCCTTCGGCCGCCAACGGTCTTTTTATGATGGTTTCCTTTGCCGCCCGCTCCTTTGCCGTGGTCATTGTCGGGGCCATAGGTGATGTGGCAGGCCTTGAGAATATGTTCACCATCTCTGCCCTGCTAGGATTTATGGCAATACCCTTTTTATTGAAACTTAAAAAATAACTAAAAAAATGGAGGTTGATATGTTGAAAACCAATGAAGATAAAGTAGTTG
>JADGFI010000057.1 GCA_016743945.1 Desulfobacteraceae bacterium | reverse complement strand
ATTCATTGTCAATAATTTTCCTCTCAATTTAATTATTCATAAAATTATATGAGTAATAATATGCCAAAATATTAAATGTCAATACAAAAGTTTAATTAGATTTAAAACATAGGGTCTTCAAGAGTGAGCCCTATTTCTTTTTTAAAACCCTTGTTTCAATGGTGACTGGCATTTCAAAGACTCAGTCCACATTAATTATAGGCACTACTATATCTGGTGTCTTATGTTTTTTCAAAATAGAACTTTTCATTCAAATATATGAACCGGGACATTAACACGGGCACTTTTTCCGCATTCCAGTAAATAAAATATAATTATCGCCTTGAAGAGAATTTCAAAAATCCTGTGGACTATCCCTATTTAAGCCGGGCTTTATTCAGACACAATCTAACCACAGCATATGGTCCCATATTTTTTCCATCCCAAACCCAAAAAATAAATATGTATTAACCACCCTGTATCAAATTCCCAGACAGGAATGTTATTTTCCTGACAAGTTTAGTTTCAGGCGTTTTCTCAAATTCAACCAATATAACAAATTTAGAGTTACTGCTTTTGAAAAAAATTAAAAACAGCTTCCAGGTAGCAAAATTTTTATCAATTGTATTGCATCTGAAAACTTATTTATGATAGGCTATAAATAGAAATTACAAATTGCACCTGTCTATGTCAATTGATCAATTCCCCACAACTGAAGCGGTTATGTTATTGACCTGTTATCTTGTTTTAAAATAACGATTAATTTTCCATCTATTTCGATTTTAGGGGGTATTTAATTTCTTCAAAGGAACGATATGATGTCGGTTGAACCTATACGAACTATCGTCGCTGATAATAACCCCAATATTTTAGATATCTATAAAAATATCCCCCTCCCCCTCGGAATATATTTACTACACGTAAGTTCGGCAACTGTTTTGGGTTGCATAGCGGGGCCCTTGCCGCTAAAAAACTTGGCGACGATCTAAGCGTGCATAGTGACGATCCGGGGTATGACCCTTGAATTTTTAATCCCTCCAGGAGACAGACCATGAACCACCATGAAAAAAATCCGTCCAATCGCATCCTGGTAATTGATGACAATGTCGCGATCCACCGAGATTTTTCAAAAATATTGATGAACCATCATAGGCAAAACGACAGTCTGTTTGACATGGAATCCGCACTTTTTGGTTCCGACAATCAAGCCACGGAATCGGCCACATTTGAACTTGATTATGCCACCCAAGGGAGGGAGGGACTTGCCCTGGTCCAGGATGCCCAATCCGATGGCCGTCCTTATTCCCTGGCATTTGTGGATGGCCGTATGCCTCCGGGTTGGGACGGCATTGAAACCATCAGCCACCTCTGGCAAATATACCCGGACTTGCAGGTTGTTCTGTGCACGGCCTACGCAGACTATTCCTGGCAGGAAATTCGCCGTGTGCTTGGAGAGACTGATAACTTGTTGATCCTTAAGAAACCTTTCGATAATGTGGAAGTGCTTCAACTATCCCACACCCTGACCAAAAAATGGGAACTGAACCGTGAAATTAAGGATAAACTCCGAAAGATTCTTGTGCAGCTTCAATTCAGTATCGCTGCCATGCCGTTTGGTTATATCCTGTGGGACGAAAAACTCAATGTTATTGAATGGAATCCATCCGCAGAAAATATCTTCGGATTTTCCAGAGAAGAAATAATTGGCAGGCAAATAATCAAAAAAATTTTCCCGGGGGATATCGTCCACCCCACAAAGAAATCCTTTAAAAAAATATTTACGGAAGAATCTGAAAAACACTCTCAAACAGAAAAAAATATCCGTAAAGACGGTACAAGGATATTTTGTCGGTGGCATCACTCCCCAGTTCAAGACGAAAAAAAAAATATGATTGGCCTGCTCTCCATGGTGGAGGATATTTCCGAACAGCAACGGATCGAAAAGAGACGAACCTTGTTGGAAAATGCTGTGGAAAATGTAAAGGAAATGGTTGTTATAACAGATAAAGAGGCGGTCATTCAATATGTAAATCCTAGTTTTGAACACCTGACAGGGTACAGCAGGGAGACGGTGATCGGTCAGAAACCCAGCCTTCTCAAAAGTGGGAAACATGATCTGGAATTTTACCGATCACTTTGGGAAACTATCACTATTGGTAATTCATGGCAGGGGAAAATAATAAATAAGAAAAAAGACGGCACCTTTTATGTAGAGGAGGAGACCATTTCTCCCATTATTAACAACAAGGGAGAGATTGAAAATTATGTAGCAGTAAAACGGGATATTTCCGACCAGTTAAAATTGGAAAAACAATTGGCCCAGTCCCAAAAAATGGAGTCATTGGGAACACTATCCGGAGGCATAGCTCATGATTTTAATAATATCCTGATGTCAATTTTCGGCTTTGCTGATTTGGCAAGAATGGATATAGCAAATCCAGAGGGATTAAATATTTGCCTGCAGGAAATAACCATTGCAGCAAACCGGGCCAAGGAACTTGTAAAGCAGATTCTCACTTTCAGCCGTATGAGTAATAAGGATTCAGATTCAAAACCCCTTAAGCTCCAGTCTCTCCTGAAAGAAACATTAACCCTTTTACGATCTTCAATGCCCTCAACGATTGAAATTGAAAAGGAAATCGATCCAGATTGCAATTATGTAATAGCTGACCCCACCCAGATCCACCAGGTAATCTTGAATCTGTGCACAAATGCTTATCATTCCATGAAAGCCACAGGCGGCAAATTAAAAATCACTCTCAAACCATCTGAACTTCTATCAGAAGAAGTTTCAATGATAAACACGCTTAAGCCCGGTTCATATTTAAAACTGGAAATAACTGATACTGGAATCGGAATATCGGAAGAGCATCTGGAAAAAATTTTCGAGCCCTATTTTACAACCAAATCCCAAGAGGAGGGAACAGGATTGGGACTCAGCATTGTTCATGGAATTGTAAAAAATTGGGGTGGTGGCATCAGAGTATCCAGCACAAAGGGGAAAGGAACAACATTCACACTTTATTTTCCCTCCGTCAAAGAGCACAGTGAACCAGAATTGGAAGTCAAAGAAAATCTTCTACTCCATGGGAAAGAAAAAATCCTTCTTGTTGATGATGATAAAAAAATTATCCTTCTTAGTAAATCATTTTTGGAACGTTTAGGATACATCGTCACTGCTTTCGAAAGCAGTCTTGAAGCGCTTAAAACATATAAGCAGTCGCCCAAGGACTTTGATATTGTAATAACAGACATGACCATGCCGAAAATGGATGGCGCCAAACTATCCAGGGAAATTAAAAAAATTGGGCCGGATCAGCCCATCATTTTATGTACAGGTTATTGTGACATTATCAATGAGAAAGACGCAATAAATATGGGCATCCAAAAATTTCTCGTAAAACCTTTTGCTCAAAAAACTTTGGCAAAGGCAGTACGAATCATTCTGAACGGCCATAACTCTTGATTTTGGATTTAAATTTCCATAAAAAAAGCCGGGTGTTAAATCCATCAGGAAGAAAAAGGATAATTATGTTGACAAAAAGGGATACGATCCATGCCATTTCAGTGACTTTGTTTTTGCTCATTTTATTTGTGGTTAGCCAAAATAATTACCTATTATTTCATACTACCGCTGTTTTTTTTCATGAGCATTCAAACGCGACTTTTCGTCATGGGATATGTCCGAACTGTATAACTGAATATTATCCAGAATTTTGAATGATTTTATACTTATATTTCTGAGTTAAACCTGCTTTTTTCTTTAGGGTTTATATAAAATTAAGGAGAACCATTTATGTTATCACGAATCAGATTGATGGTACACATTGCGATTGTTCTGGCCGTGATTTCCTGTATTGTAATGTACACCCCTATTCCTTCCCACTCTTCAGAAGTACCTATCGACGGTGCTGCCTTGCAAAAGGCCGGTCTGGATGAGTGCCTTCAGGCTGCTATTCAAAACAATCGCCGCCGTCCAGCTTCCCGTTACGCTGTGGAGGTGGCCGAGGCCCAGCATCGCCAGGCTCTGGCCGGCTATTGGCCCCAGGTCATTGCCACGGGCGGTTACCAGAGGATGGACGAGCATTCGAATTTTATATTTCCATCCGCCAGTATATCTTTGCCTATGGGCGGCAGTATTCCGATTACGATTCCTGGTTTAGGGACCATTTCCATGAATGATATTACTGTTCCTGAACAGGACATAAAATTGATGGACGAGGAGTCTTTCACTGCATCCATTGAAACTACTTGGCTGCTCTATGACGGGGGAATGCGTAAAGGCCATCGCCAGCAGACAGAGGGGCTTGTGGAGATGATGAAGCAGGAATCCCGACGCACTGATTTAGAAATTGTTGATAGTGTAAAACGGCTGTATTACGGTTCAGTTCTGGCAATCCAGCTCCACCAAGTGGGTAAAAACACCCTGGCCAGAATGGAGGCTACCCTTAATCTGACGGAAACTATGTATAAAGAAGGCAGCGGCAGAGTGAAAAAAACCGACTGGCTCGACAACAAGGTCATGGTTGAGTCGTTGCGGTCCATGGTTTCCCTGTTGGAAAAGAACGAGTTGATGTCCCAGGCCGCCCTGGCCAACACAATCGGGTTGCCATGGAATTACAGCGTTAAACCGGCCGACACAAAGACCTCCTTCACCTCGTTCAACGAACAACTGGACGGTCTTGTCAGCACAGCCTACCAGTTCAACCCTGATTGGGCCAAGGTCGAGGCCGGCATTCGTGCGGCACAAGGTGCGGTACTCACAGCCCAAAGCGGGGATTATCCAAAGCTGGCGTTAATTGGAGAGTTGCACAAATGGTGGAACGATTATGATGGAGGTATGGCCACCGACCGCAACAAGGAAGGCTGGACTGTGGGTGTGGGTGTCGAAATTCCTATTTTCAGCGGTTTCCTGACCCGGAATAACTTGGCCGAAACCCGTGCCCGAGTGGCAAAGATCAAGGAAGAGCAATTTCTACTCAAAGAGGGTATCGGCCTCCAGATCAGGGATATATTCCTGGCCTTGAATGCTGCGGAGAAATCCCATCAAGCCACGCTGGATGCCATGAACGCCGCCATGGAAAACCGTGATTTGAACACTCGGGCGTATCAATATGAATTGGTGGAAACTGAAAAAGTCATTCGCGCCCAGTTAATAGAGGCGCTGATGTCAGCTCAACACTATAAGGTGCGCTATGACCATATTGCCCTCCAGTCACAATTAAACCTGCTGGTGGGAACCGAAGTGCTGAACATACTTGAGGGAAAATGATTTACAACTTTATAGCTTGGCTTAAAAAAAAACAGGAACAAAGGGGTAGTCATTTTTTCCACCTGGTGTTCTGTTTATGGGCGACATGGACAGCCGTTCTCCCGGGCACTTACGCTGGGCCGCAGGACGCTGACATAAGTCAGCCTCTGCAAATTGCCTTTTCTTCCAGCATGTTCACAGAGGTTGATATGGAGGATGCCCGCGCCGCCATGAAAGTCTGGATCATGACAGTCGCAAAAGAGCGGGGCATTCCAATAGACTTTAATCCTTATATCCTCCTTGGGCGTGAGGGATTGACAAAATTTGCCCTGAATAGATCGGTGGTAGGAATTGCCCTCACCACCCCGGAATATGCTCGCCTGCACCAAAAGATAAAATTTAACCAGATCGCCCTAGGGTTGCAGGACGAACGTATCACTGAGACCTATTATGTTCTGGTACGCATGGAAAGCGGTATAGAACGGCTGGAACAACTTCAGGGACAAAATCTCAATATCTTGCACACCCCGCGTATGAGCCTTGCTGTTATCTGGCTTGATACAATCCTGCTGGATGCCGGCCTGGGACGAACCGAGGCTTTTTTCGATCGTGTCACATTTAGCAACAAGGCAGCTCAGGTTGTCCTGCCGGTATTTTTCGGTAGGGACAAGGCGTGCCTGACAACCCGCGCGAGTTTCGAGGTCATGGGGGAACTGAATCCACAATTGAACACCCAACTGCGTGTCCTTGCAGTCTCCCCAGAATTTATACCATCATGTTTTGCCTTTCGGGAGGATTACACATCTGCCCACCGTGCTTCGATACTGGATGCCATGGAGCGGTTTGGAGACAGCCCGGCCGGCCGGCAAATTCTTGTGCTGATCCATTCGGAACGTGTCGAAAAACGCCCCGTATCCTATCTTAAAAAAAGCCTGGAACTTGTGACCCGGCATCAGCGGCTGTGCCATGAAAACAACATTGCCCCTTCGGGAAAACGATTGGGTGAAACCACGGAGAAAGTGGAATGAATGCAAAGACAAAGCCACAAACAATTTATTCCCAAAGGTCAACAGCCATGAAACGTCTTCTCATTTTTCTCCCCTTATTCCTGGTCCTGTCCACGGCAGGGGTCCAATCAGAAAACAACGATGTCAAATCTTTTCGCATGGGGCTCTCTTCCAATACCCTTGGTACCATTAAGCCCAATGACTACATGGCCTCTTTCAAGTCCTGGGCGACTATGGTCGGCAAAGAACATGGCCTTCCGATGAAGGCTGAAGCACGATTGGTTGATGTGGATGAACACCTGCGCAACATTCTTCTCAACGATCAGCTTGATGCCCTTACCCTGACCGTACAGGATCTCATGTTTCTCAAGGTCCAACCAGTGAATATTTTCGTGGCAAGACAGGAGAATGAAATCCGTGTCCAGTATGTTGTTATTGTTCACAAGAACAGCAGCATCACCGACCTGGAAGGACTTAAAGGTGGTAAGATAATCACACACAACAGCATTCAGATGGTACTGGCCCGGCCATGGCTTGAGGTTTTACTGGCCGGACACGCCCGGGGACCGCTCAACAGATGGCTGGCAGACCTGACCGTGACGGAAAATCCTTCCAAATGCATACTACAGGTGTTTTTTCGTCAGGCCCATGCCGCTTTGGTTACAAAGAAAGCGTTTGAACTGGCCTGCGAACTTAATCCACAGTTAAGAAAGGATCTTAACGTATTGTCCGTATCCCAGCCCTTCATCCCAAACCTTTTCATATTCCGTCCTTCCTACCGGGGACAGTACAGGGATAAATTGGAAACGGCCATCGTGAATCTGCACACAACCCCGGGTGGCCGGCAGATTCTCTCCATCTCCCAGAGTTCGCGTATGGAAAAGCATCCCACATCCATCCTGGAACCTACACAGCAATTTCTAATTAAATACCATCGTCTGGTAAATGAAGGGATACAGCCATGAAACCTATGATCGCGGATAAATCAACCCCTGGGATTCACAGACACGCCAGAATGGGGATTGCCCTTCGCATTGCCTTGATGTCATGGCTGGTGGCCCTGATCACATTGCTGATCTTTGTCCTTGTTATCATTCCGCAACAAAAAAAGATGTTTTTCAGAAACCTTGAATCCAAAGCCAATAGCGTGGCTGTCTCCCTTCATGAAGTGGCCGCAGGCGCTGCCATCAACGAAGACTTTGCCAGTGTAGTCAGTGCCGCTCAAACCCTGCTGGCAGGTGATCCTGATCTCGATTTTCTGATTGTGATGAAAAATGACAGGTTTGCGCTGGCCATCGAACAAAATGGCTGGAGGATCGAACCGGACGCTGATGATTACTGGGTACCTGATGAACGAAAGTCTGTCAGCACCATTGCCATGGTCCCTCTGTTCAACTACCGGGTTTTTCATTACGCCCAGCCCTTTGATTACTCGGGTATTGAATGGGGGTGGATCCATGTCGGGCTTTCCTTGAAGGGATACAACCAGAATGTTATATCCTTGTACCGTAACACCATCCTGCTGGCATTGGGGTGTGCGGTCTTAAGTCTTCTGGTCTCCCTGGTCTATGCCAGAAAACTGGTCCAACCCATTCTTCGTCTGCGACAGCTCGTAAAGAAAATAGCGGGCGGCGATCTTTCCGTACGGGCAGATGTAAACAGGAACGACGAGCTGGGAAACCTCGCCGAATCGGTAAATATCATGACCGAATCCCTTTTGCGGCGGGACCACATCCTGGGAAGTGTGCGCTTTGCCGCCCAAAAGTTCATGCAGACCTCACAATGGGAGGAAACCATCGGCGCAGTTCTGGGCAAAATTGGCCAATCGGCCAATGCAAGCCGGGCCTATATTTTTGAAAACCATTTGAATAATTCCGGCCAATTGTCGTCTTCCCGGCGGCATGAATGGGTTGTACAGGGAGTAAGGCAGCAACTGCCTATTCATAATTTACAAAATTTTTCTTATTCCGAAGCTGGTTTTGATCATTGGGTTCACATCCTTGGCAACAACGAAATTATCAGCGGGCCGGTTTCCAAAATGGGCGCCGCTGAGAAGCTCGTGCTTGATCCCCAGGGTATTTGTTCTCTTATTATGATTCCTGTTTTTGTGGAAGATGCCTGGTGGGGATTCCTGGGATTGGACGACTGTGTTGAAGACCGTGAGTGGACCGAGCCTGAAAAAGACAGCCTGCGTGCCGGTGCTGACATGCTCGGGACGACCATTGTCCGCCAGCGCACCCAGGAAGAGCTTCTGGAGTCCAAAGCCAAACTGGAACAGCGGGTCCAGGAACGTACACAGGAACTGGAAGAGCAGGTAGCTGCCAAAGAGCAGGCCCTGACAGAATTGGCAACAGCCCAGAGTTCCCTTCTGGAAATCTCCAGGGCCGCAGGCATGGCCGAAGTGGCTACCGGCGTGTTGCACAACGTGGGCAATGTTCTGAACAGCGTCAATGTATCCTGCACCCTAATCATGGACCAGCTTCGGGAAACTCGGGTCAGTAACCTTGCCAAGGTGGTCGACCTTATAGCTAAATCCGGGGACGGCCTGGGCCGGTTTCTTACAGAAGACCCTCGCGGCCGACAGATTCCTGCTTATTTGACCGCCCTTGCGGGCGCGCTTAAGGAAGAGAATCAGTTAATGTTCAGGGAGTCCGAAGTATTGCATGATCAAATCGAGCATATAAAAGAAATTGTAACCATGCAGCAGATCTACGGCCGTGTTTCAGGCGTTCTCGAGACCATTGCACCAGAGCAGCTGATGGAAGATGCTCTGAAACTCAGTGCCGGTTCACTGGCACGGCATGAAATCACGGTGCAGCGCCAATACCAAGTGGTACCGTCGATCACCGTAGAAAAGCATAAGGTTCTACAGATTATCTTAAACCTGATCAATAATGCGAAAAATGCCTTAACTGACAGTGACGGGACAAAAAAAACTATCATGTTGCTGATATTTAGTTCCGATCATAATCGATTGAACATGCAGGTTTCAGATAACGGCAGAGGTATTTTGCCCGAGAATCTGACACGAATTTTTCAACACGGCTTTACCACAAGTAAGTTTGGCCATGGTTTTGGTTTGCATAGCGGAGCCCTTGTCGCTAAAGAACTTGGCGGCGATCTGAGCGTGCATAGTGAAGGTTCGGGGTATGGTGCCACATTTACCCTTGAATTTCCAATCCCTCCAGGAGACAGACCATGAAAATACGATATTTATTTTATTGGAGACATCATGCTGGAAGCATTTCGCGCCGACAAGGCACCGCCTGACGCGATTTCCCATTCCTGGCATCCAAAATTAATCGGAAATGCGGATGCCTGTTTCCGTATGTATTGTTTGCGTAATATCGGCCCCTGTCTGGTTGAAATTCGTAAGGGATTGCCGGATAAGGCCTGTATATATTATCAAGACATCACAAACACCTCTGTTCAGTTTCCCTACATAGACCAGATCACTTCCATTACACCTGGGTTTGACTGGCGGACCTATTATACTTTTTTTATCGGTAATGCCGGGAAACAACCCCAGGGGAATTATTCAATGAACCAACCCCACCATCGACTATGCCGAAAAAGAGAAGTATTTACCAACGGCATATCCGTGAGGTGGGGTCTAAATTTGTTAGTCTGGATACGGCCCTGGAAGCCCAGGAAAAAATTCGACAGGAAACCCAGGAAGAAGTGGATGACGAAGTCTCCATCGTTGATATGGGAAAACAGGTTTTGACAAAATACGGCTACCAGGTGACGACCCATGTGGATAGTCTGGCAGCCCTGGATGAATTTAAACAGGCCCCCTGGGCCTTTGACCTGGTGATCACTGACATGACAATGCCCAACATGACCGGAGATATTCTGGCAAAAAGCATCAAGTTCCTTCGGCAGGATATACCTGTTATCCTGTGCACCGGGTTCAGCAAAAAAATATCCAAGCTGTCTTTAATTCAAAATGGTTTCATGCTCCTGTTTGAACAAAGCATGGGTAACCGCAGACAAACTGGAGCTGCTCAAAATTTTAAGTTGCTTGTTGTGCGTATTGCACAGCTTTTTAACTTTTCTACAGGCATTATGACTATTGCAGTTGACAGGGCAGATAACAAGATCCGACCGTTTGACCCGGGCTTCCAGATTTGCTGCGGTACTTTTTAAATATCCATCATGATAATCAAACCGCCCGCCTGCTTTTTCAACAATGCCTTTGTAATATGGTTTCATCTTGGTCATTCCGCCGATCATGAATACTCTTCTGGCACACAATTGGTACCGGGCACATTTTTCTTTCCTACAATCTTCACTGGAACAATTGTCGGCGGAACAAAGAAAATTTTCAGAAGAATCCTGGATATCGAAAGTATCAAACACATCAATCAAGGCTTGCATTTGATTTTCAAACAACTCTTTTTCCCTCTCAATACTAAAAACTTCAATTTGAAGGGATTTTTTTTCACGTTCCGTAACCCTTATCTTTTCATTTTTCAGTTTCAGCCTGGATTCAAGTTCCGTTACTTTTTGCTCCAGGTGTGTAATGGTCTTCCCGCCCCCTTGATCAAAGACCGAGCGAGTTGTCAATGCCTGGATTGTTTTTTCCATTTCCAGGTTCTCTTTTTCAAGACACTGGATTTTTTCAAAGCCTGCCTTTTGAGTTTCCACCAATTGTTTGATTTCTTCTCTTTTACGGGTAGCCTTATTTTTTTCTCTCACGATGGCTCCATCCGCATTTGCCAATTTCTGCCGGATATCATAAATTTGTGTCATATTGGCATGGGCCTGCATGTGAACTTCACCATATACCTCATTTAACAATTCGATATTGCTGTCCTCAAAGGAAACCAGGGCATACATTAACGGACCGACATTTCCCAGAAGGGATTGTTCTTTCCAAAGTGTTCGCATTTCTTGTTCAGACTTGCCCTGAACCGCAACCATATATTTTCGGGCCTTGCTCCGCAAATAGTTATTCACTTTTATGGAGACGTTATTTTTCTCATAAAGTTTGGCCATTATCTGTTGATGGTATTCATAGGGCTGCATTTCCTTAATGTTGTAACCGCATTTTTTTAAAATTTGCTTGTGTTTTTCCACGGACAATACCGCTCCAACAACCGGGCACTTGTAATGGATTTCAATTTTCCAGATTGGCATAAATTTTGACATTAAATCACTCATTTCTCTTCTCCCCTGCTTTATCTAAGACCCTGTGCCACAATTTCGATCCTTCAATGATATAAAAGTTTTGCCTGGCTAACTCTCAACGTTTATATCGAAGGAAAAAACCCTTGTCAATGAAAAAAGTTAGTTAGAGCTAATTTTATTGACGTTGACGTTTAAATCCTTTATAAGGCTTTTTATACATGATCAAGCAACTTGAAAATGTCATAAATATCATATATTAACCCATAGGAAGTTTCAGCCATACTAAAAAGGTGCGTCAAATGATCAGAACATGGAGGTAGTTTTTTTTGCATAGGGTATTAATACCATTATTTTTTATTCTTATAAGTGTCCAGGCGTCTGCTGCACACCCCCATGTGTTTATTGAACAGAAAACAAAAATAATATTCGACGATAAAGGGCTTGCAGGGTTTAAAATACACTGGAAATTTGATGAAATGTTTTCTGTAATGATTGGTGAAGATTTTGATACGGATAAAAACAGCATTTTAGATAAAAATGAAATTGCAACGATCAAAGAAAAAGCATTCGGCTATATTGCCTCCCATAACTATTACCTTCATATAAAAATTGATGACAAACCTTTTGCTGTTAAATTTGTCAAAGATTTTAATGCCACGCTCAGCAATGGCAAGCTCATCTATGATTTTTTTATCCCTTGCCATGTAGCCGCAATAAAAAACCCGAAAAAGATAGTCCTCTCGCCCTATGATCCGGAATATTATTCGGCGATCTATTTTTCGGATGGAAAACATTTGCTGATAGAAGGCGCTGATCTTTTTACAATCGGAACAAAAATTGAAAGAGACAAATCCACATTAATTTATTATGAAACCGTTAACCCCCTGGCAATATTTTTTAATTTCAGGCAAAAAAAATGAAAAGTTCAATTATCTTATTCTATATTTTCCTATTTCTACTTTCATCTTTATCCATTGGTGCGGCCCAAAATCCGTTTACATCAAAAACGGAAAAAAATCATATAGCGGTGGTGCTTCCAGTAAAAAACCGATTCTTCGTTAAAATTGTTTCCTGGCAACACCAGCTAAGGGAAAAAATGTCCCAACTGATTCGGGAAGCAACTGCTAAAAAAAAGATAACGCCCATTCTTCTATTGACCCTGTTTGCATTTCTTTATGGTGTTGTCCATTCAGCTGGCCCGGGGCATGGGAAAGCCGTTGCATTGTCCTATATCCTGTCTTGCAAACCAAGTTTGCAGCAAAGTCTGATTTTTGGTAACCTTGTGGCCATTACCCATGGAATTTCAGGTATAGTTCTTGTCCTGTCCGTCAAATATATTCTACAGGCAAGCATAACCCAGTCTCTTGAAAACATGACGTATATCACACAGATTATCAGTTTTTCGGTGATCGGACTTATTGGGTTAATGATTTTCATCAAAAGTCTATTTTCATGGTTCAGTGATCCGGGCAAAACGGCTAAAAAACCGACACTATTGTTTACCAATCCCTTTGCAACGGCATTTGCTATTGGCCTTGTTCCATGCCCGGGTGTGGTGATGGTCATGCTATTTGCCATCTCCTTAAATCTAACCGGATTGGGTATCGTTTTAGGGGTTTGCATTGCAGCAGGAATGGCATCAACAATAACCCTGGTTGTCCTGGCCGGCATGTCAGGCAAAGCAGCCGTTCTCAAATTATCTGATCAAAATAGCAAGCGGCACCGTCTTCTCGAAAACGCAATGGAATCCATCTCTGGTCTTCTCGTTGCCTCTTTGGGGTTAATTTTGTTGCTCGCAAATATTTAGTCAAAAATTTCAACAGGTGTTTTACCATGATTGCAGCGCTTGCCATTACCACCAGTACATTTTGCCATACTATTTTAGTATTGACATAAATAGTATGACCGTCCTAATAAAATATTTTATTATTTGATTCGGACCCAAAAAAGGGTGGCGGACTATAATCCGTTCTACCGAGTGAGGCACTCATGCACAATCACAATTACTGGAACACAGCCGGTAAAAAGATACGGATGAAACCTGGCACCCATACGTATACACTGACCTCAGACCAAAGACCTGAAACCATTACCCTTGATCCTGATTACTGGTATTTAATCAAGAACCGAAAACGTACCTCAAAGCCCCTGTCTTCCGACCACCCAGGTTGACCTGAAAGCGTTTAAGGCGTTCTCCCGTCAAGCACAAAATTTGAGCATTTTTTGGGCACTTACCCTTGCTGCGATAAGGGTTCTGGTCTCTTGGCTGATGTCAAGCTCATCTTGTGTATCAACAGGGGCATGGCCATATGCCTGCTGTACAATTTTCTCAAATTTTTTCCGGAGCAACAGAAAAGAGGCCTTAACTTCCGGATACACACCGGAAGAACGAAAGGGCAATCGGATAAATCCACTGATTTCTCCGTTTTTAAAATAAGGCGCGCTGATTGAGTGAAATGCGGCAGGTGTCCATGCGGGATGCCGCTCATTTTCATGGGGCAGACAAAAACTCTGATGGGAGTTGGAGATTTCGGGAATCAGACTCTGAATGCATACCGCATGGATGGCCAGCTCCTTTTCAAACGGTTCCAGGCTGATATGAAAGTTCAGGGAGGAACGGTGGTTGCCCCGCTTTTTGGTAATTTTCCAGTTGATTTTCATGGTGTCCTCGCGTGTTTTATGGTTGATCCGTGACGGACAGGGAAACGTCCAGGTGAATTCGGTGGCCAAACGGGGGCTCCGCATTGTTCCGGCCACCGGTCTGTATCCATAAAACGGGGTAATCCGGTTGTTTAAAAGGGAAATACCGGCATTCAAGATCGGTGAGATAAACCAGGCAGGCTGGAGAAATTCGCTCCTGGTTTAAAAAATCAAACACCGGCCGAAAATCGGTACCCCCACCGCCCAACGGCTTAAATCGAATGGGCAGGTCCCATTTTTCCACCTGCTGATAACCGGTTACCCGCATGTCGCAGTATATCAAATGAAGCCGCAGGGGAAAGGTTTCCATAATGGCGGACAATTCCGCACCAAACTGGGCCAGTTGTTTATTTTGAATGCTGCCGGAGGTGTCAATGGCCACGGCTATTTCATTGAGCGCATGGTTGTTAAGCGAAGGAAAATACAAGCCCTGGTGTATGAATCTTCTATTGGGCACGCTCCAGGTATAGTCTGTATGGGCATTTCTCTCTATAAATCGTGCCAGCAATTGCTGCCAGCACAGTTTGGGGTTAATTTTTGAATCAATGAGCCGTTTTATCCCCATGGGCAGCTTCCCCATGTGCCGGGCATGGGCCGCTGCCTGGAGCAGGGCCTGATCCCAGTCTATTTCAGATTCCGTGTCACCCCCCATCCCCTCCTCTGATTGAGCATCCCGAACTTCCCCGGACATTCCCGGATCACTGATCCCGCTTGAAGACGCATCTTTTTCACCCGTTTTTTCCGGCGTCGCCGTTTCTTGATCCGATGATTCTGATGATGAATCATCGCTGTTAACACCGTCATCTTCCTTGTTCACGGTTTCGCCTTTTTCTGAATTTTCAGAATCGCCCTTGAGCAATTCATAAACAGTATCCGCTGTTTTGCCGGCATAGGCTTTGTCATATAAAAAACCAACCGGCAATGTCATTCCAGCATCCAGCAAAATCGGATTTATGGCATAATCGCAAGCTTTGTTCCAGGTGGCCGCGTTCCTGCCTTTTCTTCTTTTGTGATGGGCGCAGGCCGGGTGCATCACCGTGTGGCAGCACAATCCTTTCATCTTTTCAGGACTCAAGATCTTTATGTAG
Organism: Desulfobacteraceae bacterium; assembly: GCA_016743945.1. Taxonomy (GTDB): domain Bacteria; phylum Desulfobacterota; class Desulfobacteria; order Desulfobacterales; family Desulfobacteraceae; genus NBML01. The sequence goes on along the minus strand of JADGFI010000057.1, from coordinate 4,429 downwards.
GCGGGATTGTAAGCAAACACTTTGCCATCGGTCCATGCTGTCTTGCAGGAAGTATCCTCCTTCACCCTGAGCCGGAGGGCCAGTGAAGCGAAAAAAGGCTGTTCCATCACCAGATCGGTTCGGGCCTTGATGACTTTTTTAAAAGCAGATTCATCTTTCATGGGTTTATCATTCATCCTCCATTGATGTTAACCGCATCACGCCGGAAAATCATGCCTGATTTCGGGCAAAGGGTTGAAAAAGCATCAAACCAGCACATCGGCATGGGCCTGGGCCCACTGGGAAAATGCCTGACTCTGGGTGATCTCATTATTCCGGCGTACCGCCTCCCTGACCAAAAGAACGCTGAACTCGGCTGGCAGACGGGCGGCAAACGCAAGTACAGATCCTGCATTTTTCCCCTGACTGTGATGCCCCATTAATTCACAAAGAGCAAACAAAATGGCAGGGTCTTTCGGCACCTCAATGCTCAGGGGATCCGATAAAATCTGGCCGGGCTGGGGCAGCTTTTCCCAGATCTTCAGAAAGCCCATAAATTCCGCAGCAGCCCCATTTCCCACGGCACCGGCGATCAATTCGTTTAAAATGGCCGGTTCAGGCCCGGACTGAATCAGCCGTGAGACAAATTCCCAGGACCTGGGGGAGGGAAAGGCCTTGTCATCGGCATCGGGGTTGAAGGCATTCAGCAGCCCCGGCCTGAACCGGATAAATGATACCACTTGCGAAACAATTGAAGACCGGAGTGCCCAGGACACCCAGTCTTCCGTATCCACGGTAAAATCGAGATGAACAAAGCGGTTTGCAAGCGCAGAAGGCATACGGTGAACAATTGCGCGGTCCTGTTCCCGGTTTCCGGCCGACACCACAGACCAGCCAGGCGGCAGTTGATATTCCCCCAGGCGACGGTCCAGAACCAATTGGTAGCAGGCAGCCTGCACAAGGGGAGGGGCAGCATTCAGTTCATCGAGAAAGAGAACCCCCTCTCCCGATTGTGGTAAAAATGCTGGCGGACACCAGGTTGAAACATTATTCTCGCCGATCTTGGGCAGTCCCCTTAAGTCAACGGGGTCAAGTAAAATAGCCCGGATATCAATCAGGTCAATCCCCAAAGACATTGTTGTCTGCTTAACCACCTGACTTTTCCCTATTCCCGGGGGACCCCAGATAAAAACCGGCTGGCCTATTTTTATCAGAGAGGTCAGTGCCGTTGAAATTTGTGATGCTTTCATCCATACTCCTTTATATGAAAATCCGGCCATGCCGGTTATTTTAATTCAAAACCATCTTGCTTTTAATCCAAACCTTGTTACCTGTCAATAAAAATGTTAGTCATTCCACATCAAAATAATCATAGCTAATTTTTTTCACAAACAGAGGGGGTTTTATCTTTGACAATCGTTTCTAACATTACAACCAGCGAAGTGACCTCATAATTAAAGGATTGACCAACGGCGTTGACAATAAAAAAGCGGTTAAATTTGGATGGATGCTCGAGTGATGAAGCCCTGATCCTGGCCACGGGCCGGGGGGATCTCCAGGCCTTTGCTGAGGTGGTCCGACGCCACGAGCAATGGGCCTGGCGGGTTGCCCACCGTTTTCTCGGGGATGACCAGGAGGCAGCGGATATGGTACAGGAAGCCTTTCTCAGGATCCTGACTGCGGCAGGCCGGTACCGGTCAACGGCTAAATTCAGAACCTATTTTCACCGGGTTATTACCCACCTGTGCATGGATCGGGCCAAAAAAAAGCAGCCTCTTTTTATGGAAGTCATTCCGGAATTTCCGGATATTGGAGCCGGGGCTGTGGAAAGCATCATGAAAGAAGAAACCGCCCTTTTGGTAAGAGGGGCTTTGGACAGCCTGTCTTCGGGCCAACGGATGGCCGTTGTCCTCCGTTATTATGAAGGCCTGCCTTACAAAGAGATTGCGCTCTCCCTTGACACCACGCCCAAAGCGGTGGAGCGGCTTCTCTCCCGGGCAAGGCAGCATCTGAAATCATCATTGGGGAAGGGAAATAATCTTTTATGATTTTGTCCAGGGGGATTTCAGACAGGTCTTCGTTTAATTCTGGAGGAGGAAACATGACAATTTGTAAAACAACCCAAAACCATCTGGGGCCTTATGTGGACGGAGAATTATCGGACAACACCCGGGTCTCAATTGAAACCCACCTGGCTGGCTGCCCGGATTGCCGACATGAACTGAACGCTTTAAAAAAACTTGAGCGGGTTCTATACACCCTTGATGTACCGGTCCTTTCCCCTTTTATACACGCCCGGATAATGGTCCAGGCTGGAAAACAGCGCTGTATTACCCGGTTGTTGCCCCCATGTATGGCAGGAAGGATGCCATGGTCACGGTTGCCTATGTGGATATCGGCCCTATCCCTTGTCTGGGGTCTTGTCATCGGAGGTGTCATGGGTTTGTCTCTTTACGTCCCTGCCCAAGGGCCGCAGCCCCTTGTTGCAGAATGCGGCTCGCCACAACATAATTGTATGAATGAATTTTTATACGGCCTCAACCATTGGAGTCCCATGGACCGGGGTGGTATTGAGTCTGTCACACTGGCTGTTATGGAGAATTTAAAATGAATCGCGTGCAAACCTGTTTACTATCCCTCTCCCTCGGGCTTAACCTGGCTTTTGGGGGTATTTGGCTGATTCATATCCTGAAACAAAACCCCCTTTTTGAATCGGACCAGACCGCCCATTCAAGCCTTCCCTCATCCCTTCACCGGGAAATTGGGGTCCTTCCCGATCAATGGAAACAAATTTCCACCTTGATCGGAAATTTCAGGCAGGCCTCCCGCATCCAGGGGCGGAAAATTCGAATCCTGCGTTGTCGGCTCCTGGACCTACTGGAGGCCCCGATTCCCGACCGAAATGCAATTCAAACAGCCCAAAAACAATTGTACGCCCTCAATTTTGATATGAAAAAAAAGGCAGTAACCCTGCTTCTGGGAGAAAAAGAATTCCTTTCACCGGATCAGTACAGATCTTTGATCAAAGAGATCAGAAAAAGATCCAATTGTGCCCGGGAGAACGGCCACAACGGAGGCTCTTTTATGCAGGTATTAAGCAAGGATCCGGTCATTTCCGGAAACGGACCATGATAAACTTCTGCCAGCCCCATACCCCCGGGTACCACCGGATAGGCCCCTCATTTCCTGATCCGTAAACGCTTCCGGATTATCATGCCGGATTTTCCCCTGAATTATCATTGAGGAGATATTTTTTCAATATAGAGTTAGGAATTCCTAATAAATAGCACAAACTTAATCATATTAAGCAAAGCATCAAATTGATCGATAAAGGAGACAAAAAAATGAAGCTCAAAGCAAAGGGGCTGGCAGCAGCTGGCATGGCAATCACCCTGTTCTTATCCCCGAGTGCCTGGGCAGGTGAATCAAGCAATGATGAACTGTCAGTCCAGCCCCTGGTGGTCACCACCACCATGACGGAAAAAAGTATTAAAGAGGCCCCGGGATCTGTTGAGGTTATCACCAGACAAAATATTGAGGACATGAATGCACAAACCCTGGCCGATGCCGTGGAAAATGCCGTCGGTCTTGTGGTGACGACGGCAACCGGCAGGAACAAGCGTCCGAATATTCGAGGAACCGGGGACAAGCACACCCTTATTCTCATTGACGGTCGGCGGATAGCCCCGGGCTTCAAATCCTATACGGGCATGGAACAAATCCCGGTGGACATAATTGATCACATCGAAGTGGTCCGGGGGCCGGCCTCGGCCCTGTACGGCAGTGATGCCATGGGCGGGGTAATCAACGTAATTACCCGAAAAACCCCGGATAAATTTACCCTGGAGGCCACCGGGCAACTGGGGCAGTCCACCTATGCCGAAGGGGAGTTGGGTGTCGGCCATGCCCTGATCGGTGGAAGTTCCGGCGACCTGGGATTTCTCCTGTCGGGCAGTTATCGACACAAGGACGGATATGACCGGGACAATGCGACCCCGGACGACTGTGATGACAGCAGCCTTGGGTCTGTTGCAGGCCGTATCTCCTATGATATTTCAAAATCCCACCACCTGCTCACCGGTTTTGAATACATGGAAAAAAATGCCCAGGGCCTGCGGGGTCTCCAGAAAATGGACCGGGAGCGGGAGACCGATGACGACCGGCTCAACCTGTTTTTGGAATACAACGGCAAAATCAGCCCGGTATCCAATCTTATGCTCAGGGCCAATCATTCCACCCATGAAGCCGACGTAAAAATAGATCCTCCCACTTCCATGGCCCCCGGCGTCATCGGGGATGAAAGCACCAAACGGCGGCTGGATCAGTTAGAAGGCAGGTTCACCTCCCTTTTCTTTGACCGGCACATGGTTACCATCGGTGCCGAGGGCCGGGAGGAAGAACGGAAGGATGATTCAGGACTGGCCAATGACATCACCAACCTGAGCTTTCT
>JADGFI010000056.1 GCA_016743945.1 Desulfobacteraceae bacterium | reverse complement strand
CGTCTGAATAGAGTGGCACTGAGATAGTCGGTGCGGAGGCGAGTACAACCGAGGAACCGGATGCGGGAAAACCGCACGTCCGGGGATGTGTGGGGGGTGTCGGGTAACCGGCATTCCTACCACGACTAAGCAGGTACTAATTCTAAACCAAAAATGATTAGTTCAGAGTAATATAAGGTCAAGGTATGCTAACCGTTCTTCATCCAGAAATTATTCCTTTAGTTCGTGATATTTCTATAGGACTTATTCCGGTTCATTTTAAAAATGACAAATACCCAACATTAGTCGTTAAGGCTCCAAAAGAAGCAATTCTTGCATCAAAATTGAACCAGGGATTTAAAATTTATGTTGTTCCTGTAAAACTTGAAAACAATGAAACATTGGGATTAATATCAGCCTTTTTTGATGATGAAGATGAACCACTGACTATCTCTACACCTTTATTTGAAGAATCAAATACTAAGGTGTATTTAAATTTGTTTATTTCTCAAAAGATTAGTGTTTATTTTTTTGATGATAATAGCAGAGAATATCTTGGTTATAATGCAAATATAGAGTGTAATTCAAGTACTCAGAACATTTTTAAAATTTCAAGTTTTCTTCCGTTTAAACTATCCTATGCTAGGAAATCACATGATCAAATGACAATGTGGTTCGGTCTCAGATCTGTTGATGATGACAAGTCTGCTATTTCAATTTCATTTAACGAGTCACTTGTACCAGAAGATATATTCATCCAAGATCATGTTCCACAAAACCACGCTTTTCGCGGTGCCGAGTCTTTTAGCTTTACAGAACTTGTTAGGAAAGAACCAGGTCCATATCAAGAACGAGATATAGTCAAACTTCTCCATAGTCTATTTTTGCCAGAGCAAATCTATCTCAATCCTCTGCGCGTCACTGACAAAAAAGAAATAGTTGACATTTTGGTTGCTACTGAAAATACCATACTTTTAATTCAAGCTAAAGACAGCCCCAATACTGAAGCTATTATACAAAATTCAATAGATCGCAAAAAAGCTACTACAAAAAAAAGTCTTAAAAAGGCAATAAAACAGATGAAGGGGGCTTTACGTTACATTGATTCAAGTTCGCCAATGAGAATGATTGTTGGTAGGAAAGAATATGAATTAGAAATTGGTGAACGTCAATTAAGAACCTTGGTTATAGTAAAAGAATTGTTTAATGATGAATATTCAGTCTATAGCCCTATAATACTTTCATTAGTACAATCGTCTAATATTCCTTGTATTGCACTCGACTATTCAGAGTTTAATATGTACACCTCAAATTTGGCAGATGAAAATTTTTTCTTCGAAGCATATGACAAAGTTTCTGACTACGGAATTCAAAATGGAGCTTTCCCACGGTTGAGAATATTACCAGTTCAGGAAGAATAATTAAAATGATCCTCCCCCAAAAAACTGGAGACTGAGTTAAACTTCAATTTTGAAAAAATATTCAACAAACGAAAATGCTACGTACTCCGCCGCAGATTTTCAAGTTGGTTTTGGGGCGTGGGGTAAGGTTGGTTAAATTTTGAAAAGCTTGCATTGTCTTGCTACTATATAGGATGATCACATTTTGGCAAGCCACAGGTGGTATGGGTATCAACTATGCTGGAGAATAACCCGGATTTTTTAAGCAAAAAACTTGAGACAAACACTATCTACTATATCGAAAAGTTGGTTCGAAGGTTTATCTATAAAAATAGAGAAAAAATCAAAAGAACAAAAGTTTTAAAAGGCAAAGTCATTATTATTTTAGATTTTCTCATACAAAGAGGGTCTACAATTGGATATATGCTTAGAGAGCATGTGGTTTAAGGATCGCTACGGTAAGTGCCAAGCAAGTTGTCGCCTTTTTCATATGGGTTTCCAACAATGCTCTTGCTACGGGTCGCAAAAAACCGCGACCGCAGAAGAGCGAAGTTAAGAACAGAGCCGGAAGCATTCAGCGAATGGTTAGAAGTCGTAGCTCATCATGAGCAAGAATGACACAATCTAAAAAGTATAGTATAGAGAATGTGCAAAATATAAAGCAAATGTTATTTTTGGAGGTTCCATGGGCTCTCACGAAGATTCTACTCAGAAACAAACCATCTTGATTCCGGTTCATGAATCGTCGGACGCTAGGGTTTACGATAATGAAGATAGTCTTATTCAGAAGGCGGCTCTTGAAGAGTTGAGAACTAAGGTCGATGAGACTATAGACCGTATTTCTGGCTTTATAAAAAGCCTCAGCCAAGGATATGCCAATGAGGATCGATGGACCAAAGTTCGCTATCACGATGTTATTGCTGTGTTAGGGGCCAGGGGGAGTGGCAAAACAACATTTATATTGAATGCCCTCCGCAAGGTCTGTAAAGATAAAGAAGACACTGTCTGTAATATTGGCATTATTGATCCGACCCTTATCGATGTTAAAGAAAGTATCTTTCTCAATATAATCTCTAGAATTAGGGCAGAAGTTGATGTCTGGCATGACAAAGATATCGGTCATCCGGTCAGTGAAGAAAAATATGAAACTTTTTTAAAAGCGTTGAGCAACCTTGCCCGCGGCATTGCACAAATCAATGGCATTGGCAGCAATGAATTGTCCCATGACGCCTGGGATAGTCCCAACTTCATCATGGAAGAAGGATTGGCAAATGTCCGTCAGGGGGAGTTCCTTGAAAGGGATTTTCATATGTTTATCGACCGTGCACTGGATTGCCTTGATCAAAAAGCTTTCATTATGGCTTTTGATGACATCGATACCAACTTTACCCGGGGCTGGGACGTTTTGGAAATTATTCGCAAATATCTCACCTCCCCCCAATTGATTGTTCTTCTGTCCGGGGATTTTGATCTGTATTCCTGTTTGGTCCGGATGAATCAATGGGCCTATTTTGAAAAGGGATATCTCGAAAAGGAGGTTGGCGAGAACGGATCCTTGGCTGCATTCCGGAGGCGGGTAGACTCTCTTGAGGATCAATACCTGCTGAAGATCATGAAACCCAGTCGGAGGATTGAACTTCGGAATATGGGTCAGGTCATGCAACGGCATGTGGTCAAAGTGCTTTTCTCCAAAACTGGGGATAAGGAAGCACCGTCACTTGAGAATGTCCTGGTGACAATGCTGAAAGACCACTATCAACTGACTTCATCCACCGGGTTGAAAGAGGCGGTGGCACATCTGATCAACCAGCCCGTGCGGACCATTATTCAAGTCCTGCAATGTATTGAAGATAGCAACGCCGCTTCGAATATCGATAGGGAAAAGGGTGATCCCCTGAAATTCCATTTCCGTATGGCCCGGGTCTTTGACACCCCTTTGAGCCATTTCGATTTCCACTGGTCAAAAGATGTCCTGGCCGTACAAAGCCGGTTCGGCATGAACACCCTCGCGCTTCGGCTGTTGGATAACGACATGATTAAAAAAGGGGCAGCCCTCCCGTTTGGACTTGGAACAACGGAGCGCAATTCCATGGCTTTGGTCATGAGCGGATTGTACGGAGCCGCGGCCAGTCAGAAGCCGGCGTTGATCTGTGATTATTTTATCAAGGTTCTCCAAAAGCGAGATCTGTTTGAGCCTGAAAAAGAGGATATCGAAGAACAGAAGAAACGCCTGGAGCGTGAACTAGAAATAGATGAGCTTTCCCTTTTCACGGCTGAAAAAAACGCAAGAGCGGTGTTTCCAAAATTTCCTACTGATAGTTTCGACAATTCGGGATATTTTAGAATCTCGGGTGAATCCATTAGAAAGAATGCTGTCCACCCGCGCATTAACATCTTATGGGGTTGTAAATATACACAAAAAGAGACTAAATCTGCAAATTTTTGGGAAAGTGTGAACCCAGAAGAGGTTTCTGTTTATGTCAGGCATTTTGTCCGAAAAATTAAGGACACCGAAGTGGATGCCCCAAGTCATTGGGGACGGTCCATAAACACGCTCGGCACGCTATCTTCGCATATTCGCAGTTGGCATAAATCCATTGTGAATACTCTTTTTGTCGGGGAATCCTCTAATCTCCAGAGTGCTTCATCGTATCTATCAGCATATCAATTGGTTGGTTTGTTGGCTCTTTTGGGGGGAGAAGATCGTGAGACTATTAAGACAACACTTCATGAGTACCTCAGTCCACGAACCGCAGTGTCGGTTGGAGTCGTAGGAGGTGAAGAAGGATTTGAGACCGGGACAGGCCAAAGTGCCATGGAGCATGTTTTCGAAGATGCTTCTTTCGATCAATTTTTGGACCTTATTGAAAACTGGCAAAAAAAGATGCCGCAGGATTCGCAGCGAGGGCTTCACTTCAGCGTTTATGAGAAGATTTGGCAAAGATTTGCAAAGGCTTTAGAAAGGAGTTCCTTTAGGACGCCGCATATCGGTTATATCCTTGAGTCCTACGTCACGACCTTTCTTGATGCCGTGTTGGTTGAAGAAGGATGGCATCGTTATCAGCAAACAGGCGATTCAAAATACCAAATTCGTGCTGAGGGTCATGTTGATGCTTTGACGGGTTTTGGAAACAAGTTAGGGGATCTATTCAAAACCGGAATAAAAATTGAGAAAAATTTTCCAGTGTATAATTGGTTCTTATCTTGTCCTGTGTGGCCGCTTATCTTGCCTGACACTAGCAATATAACAATGAGAACTAAGCTGATTATTGAAAATGAGATTAAACAACTTCAAAGCCAAGAAGGTTATTTAGAATACGTTAAAGTGGATTACACCGGTGCTGAATTTCCAGGGCTTTATCCGCTGTTGAACACACTGTGTTTCCCAATAGATTCACATAGTAAATACAATATAAAGGAGAGAAGTCCTGCAGGATTGCAGGATGAAGTTAATGATTACCTAGAAAATATTGGTGATTACAATGATGATTTCTATGAGACAAGTTATAACGTTCTTTCACAAAATTGGGATGAAGTTAACAACATATTGAATGACGCTGATATACCGAATTTAGAAGTGCTCAATAAAGTTGCCCGCAATAACGTTTATACTAAGATTATGAAGGATAAAGATCCTTATGGTCGATCATATGTCCGTCCCAGTAGCTCTCATGGTAAAGCGTATCTGGCAGCTTTTATGACGCTGTATATTGCAAACAATTGCAAATAGTCGCTATGCAGACGCTACTACCTACGGTACTCTTTGCCAATACCTCGCTTCTTTTCCGGTATGCTGAGGGAAAGTGGCCTGACGTGAAGACTTGTAGACAATTGAGCTTTTTACGCGCCCGGCAACACAGTTCTAATCTTCCAGACTATGTCTATACGAATCATTGGGAGATGCTTTTTGGCGAAGAGCGGGGGGTGGGGCAGTTGGTCCTGAAAGGCCTCAAAACACTGGTCGACAAGCATATACATGTTGAAAAAGGACAGATCTATGTAAAGGAGGGGGAGCTGGGGGCCTGGCAGTCCCTGTTGATCAAAATGCCGCCACTCCCTATTATTGCCTATGCCCTCTTTGATAAGTTTCGGGCTGTCTCGGACAAGGACAAAGACTTAGCGGTAACAGCACATCTGCTACAGGACACGGCATTGATTAGCACGAAAAATTCCGAGTTGGATGAACTCGCCCGAAATCCTGGATTCTATGATCTTCACATTCACCTGAACGGTAGCACTGAAGCAGATTGGATCTGGCAGGATGCCCTGAAGCGTCCCGGGCGGTTCGCTCGATTCGTTTGCAGGGAAATGGCTGCTGAGGCAGACGAACTTTTCATGCAGATTGACGAGCGTTTTGATCGCAATCACCTCTACCGTTTGCTGTATGCCGCCTCGGATATTCGTTATTGGATGGCGGAAGTCTGCTATGGGGCAGAGCCGTCAGAGGTCGAGCCGGTTTCCCCTCTTCCTACCTATTTCAGTCTGGGCCACCACCACCGGCGTCTCGCATTCCCGAGAAACAGGCACCCCCGCATTCTCTTTCAGCCCAATAGCGATTTGAACAGCGACCTCTACAGAGAGGTGCGTCTTTTAGTCGATTTTTATCGAAAAGTCGAGACTTGTGGCGTCCCCGCGTATGGCAATATCCTGCATTACTACCTGCTTATCCAGAGCTTGTTGAATCGCCTCCTGGTCCAGCAGGCAGAGCAGAATGGTTTTGATCAGTTCGAGAGGATAACCCGAAACGCTATGCGGGATTTTTCTGAGGAGTCCTATTATCATCGCCGTTTCAATCAGGTCGAAGGGATGTACTCCGAGGATGTGGCCTTTCTTGAGGGCCGGTTCGCTCCGAAAGACAAGGGCATGAAAATGTATAACCTGCTCAGAACAATAGAAAAAGAATACGATAATTATTCAAGAGGGAAAGACCGTTCCAATCCTGGCATTACAGCCGGTGAGGAAAAAAAACGTATGGAAATGAAGTTGGTCGGTCATTTCATCAAAAAAAAGGTAGGTCGTTATTCCTGCTGTCAGCATTACCAATTGCGTGAAAGCCTTGAAAAGCAGGCCCGTCTGCTCATAGAAATGCGCAGTATGAAACCGGCGTTTAAAGAGATGATTGTCGGCTGTGATGCGGCAGGAAATGAGCTGCATGCTCCACCTGAGGTCTTTGCACCTGTTTTCCGTCGCATGCGGGATTCGGAGATGAGTAATTTCACCTTTCATGTGGGCGAAGATTTCAATCACATTGTCAGCGGAATAAGAGCTGTCTACGAGACCGTTTGCTTTTTAGAGCTTTGTGACGGTAACCGCCTCGGGCACGCCACAGCATTGGGGCTTGAACCATTGCTTTGGAAGCGGCGGATTGGTGAAAAGATCGTCATGCGTCGCGCAAATCATCTGGACGATTTGGTTTTCACCTGGAAATTGTTGAAGAATAAATCCAACTTTTCAAAGGAAGTTGTAAAGATTGAGCAGGAAATTCGTAGTCATTCCAAAAGAATCTACGCAGAGGAGGTCACTCCTAATCTTTTGCTGCAAGCATGGGAGATGCGGTCGTTAAATCCAGTGAAGGCTCTGGTCGATCCCAGGCGCGCAAAATTGGCGTTGAGTCGTTTTGATCGTGAGGAGCTGCGACTGATTGATAAAGTAAAGGCCGAGAATCCGGCAGCGCTTGCTATTTTTTCTAAATACCATGGGAAAAAAGTGCATGACTTGATGTGGGGTGAAAGCGGTAATTCTGAGCAATATATTGAAATCAAGACGGATTTTATTTCTGAGAAAGCGATTAAGGAATTGCAGTGGCAGGTATTGAAAGTGCTTGTCGAAAGCGATGTGGCCATTGAATCGATGCCAACCAGCAATTTCCGCATCAGTTGCTACGAGAATTATGACGAACACCATATAACGCGATGGCTCAACCTCGAGAAGGAACTGGATTATCCTGAGCCTAAGGTGTGCATTTGCTCTGATGACCCTGGTATATTTGCGACCAACATACGTAATGAATATACACATGTACAGGCAATGTTGAATAAAAAAGACGTAAAGGGGAAAGATAGCGAGGATTTTATAGCTAAGCTTCTCCACAATTCGAAAAAATATGCATTCCGTTAGCGTAAATTATCTTCATATTATGTCCCCTTTAACTGGTCGGATATTTGTGGACACCTTCCTAAAAGTGAAAAAAACATATAGGAAAACCAGCACGAATATTCAAACAATCCAAATGCACACGGACAAGCCGGTGATTTGGAAACGTTATGAGCCTCAGGAGAGTCAGGAATGTGCCACAAAACACCATGTGTTAGATTCTTAAATTACAGCTTGCATCCGATCAGTATTTTCTGTTAATCTGATGACGCTCGCCAAAGCAATCGTGTCCGCGAAAAGGGCTGCGCCCGGCAATGAAACACATCATTATTAACCTTTTTCTTTCTGAGGGCGGACACAGAGAAAGAGAAAGAGGTGTCCTATGAATATTCCATACAGGCTCAATCTTGAGCAACAGAAAAAACGCGCCAAGGAGTTGCTGAAAGACTTTCAGCAGCAACAAGCTGAGGCAATTTCCCGTTTCGAGCAGCAGCACCCCAAGCTGGTTTACAAGGAACAATCATTAATCGACTTCACTCCGAAGTTGGCAGATGCTCAGGTGGTGATTTCACGCGAACTTGGTTGTAAAACCTGGAGCCAATTGAGAAATCACATCGCACTAATGGATTCATTGCGCGGGCAAGTCGATCGCGCCGCTACGGTGGCAGATGAACCTGCGTGTTGCCTGCATATCCGCTGCGGTTCTGATATTGAACGAACTATTTCCGAAGCGGGTTTTAAAGGAGATTTTTTAGAATTCTCCGATCCGTTTTGTGTCGGCCCAGTAGACTATGATTATCAAGTTGAAAAGCGTGCACTTTTTTTGTACGACAGTTACGGTAAGGAAATTGAGCGTGAATATTCGGTGATCTTGGCAGGTTTAAACGATACTTACCAAAGGTTCCGAAACAGTGTCTCGGACTACGACAACGTTGTACTCTGGTTTGAGCACGATGCTTATGATCAGTTCATACTCATTTTTCTACTAAGCCAGTACCATCGCTTTGGGTTGCCAAAACATTTATGGATTGTGACAACAAACGAATTCCCAGGTAGCGTTCGTTTTTTGGGGTTGGGGCAATTGCCACCCGAGGGTTTACGTTTGCTTTGGCAAATTAGACAGCCAGTAACAGCCGTACAATGTGCGGAGGCTGATCAACATTGGGCGGCATTTACCGATTCAAAACGGGAGGTATTTCATCAGTATGTTCAAAACCTTACAGGCAGCACATTACCTTATTTTAAAACGGCCGCATTGCGCCAAATTCAGGAGCAACCGATTCAGAAAAATCAACTCCCTTTGACACAACAGATCACAGTTGACCTGTTATCTGATTCTGCACCACAAAGCGCTGGATTTTTGTTTAATGAAATCATGAATAAAAAAGAGCCTTTGCCATTTCTGGGGGATTTGATGTACTGGCATATTTTGCTACAGATGAAAGAGAACGGATTGATTCAATTTGTTGAGGACGCTGACCACTGGCCGAACACGGTAGTAGCGCTTGCATAAAACCACTAATATGCACATAACAAAGGCCTACACCGGAATCTCTATGCGATCTGGTGAGGCCGGGCGTTGAGATGGACTCGCACAGCTAAAGCTTCAGCGGCAGTAAGGATGATAGCCCTTACCCCACTTTCCTCACGCCTATTAACAAGCCACTGCACGTAGGCGAGATAGTGAGCTTCATATTATATTTCAGGAAATCTTTAAAGGCTGAGCTTAGATAAAAAATACTTTAAAAATTGGAGAAACTGAATGAGATTGCTTCTATCAAGGCTATTATTTTTAATAATCATTGTATCATGTTTGTATTCGTGTTCTACACATGAAAAAATCATTATGAATGAACAATCTTTGAACTGTCCTGATTGCTATTTTAGAAATGGCAAATACCATATTCCAAAATTTGAAGTTAATTTACAAATTCCAGAAGGATGGGAATACTCTAAAAACTACCCCGAATGGATTACGTCTCGTTTAATTCCTAATGATATTGGAAATGTTAAAGGTGTTTTTAAAAATCAAAAAACAAATGGTTTGATAATGGTTACAGCAGTGCGAGACTATTTTCAAATAAATCAAATCTATTGGAAGGACAAAATACGCCATATTAGGCAATCATTAAAAATGGAAAAAACTAAAATTAAAAATTTTCAAATGATTAAATCTTATAATTACCATGTTTTTGAACCAGATGGTGTGACTTTTATGCCTGGTTTGTTTATATCTCCAACTTTTTTATTTGAGAAAAAGGCGAAATTAGAAATTAACGAAAAAAGTTTCAAAGTCAATTCGTTTGGTTACATATATTTATCCTCAGAAAAGAAATATCATTTAATTGAAGGGATTTTGGTATCTTCGGAAAAGCAATATTGGGATAATAATCAAATTTTTAAAAACTTAATGAAATCGATTAAATACCCACCAAAACATCCTTTAAAATAATTTAATCACAAAGGGAAGTAGAAGTTTAAACAAAAAGGATCTTTTAACTGTTTGAAATATAACCAGGCACTGAACGCTGACAGCGAGAACAGATCCGCTGCAGGTTAGCTCGGGCGTTATATTCATTTTATTGGTATTCACCCAGAGTTCAGAAAGAGTGGTTTAGCCAAAATATTATATCAGAAATTTTATGATGTTTGTCTACAAGATTCCAGAAACATTGTTCGTTCCTGCACTGCCCCAATTAATAAACTCTCTATTGGTTTCCATACTAAAATGGGTTTTTCAATTGAGCCGGGACCTTCTGAAATAGAGGGTGTGCAAATCACAACAGGCTATTTAAGCGACAATGACCAAATGGTATTATTCAAAAAAATATTAAATCCGAGATAACCCAGCGCTGGAGTTGACCGGGGAATACTGAGGCGGTTTAAAAAATATGGATTTTAATAAAAATTTTATCATACTGAAAGAGTTGTTTTTAGCACCCGGCAACTCAGCTTAAACGTTCAACTGGACACGCTCGGGCGGGCGGGCTAATTACCCACCCCACTCCTCGGGCCATTGAACAAGCCAATTCACATTGGACAAGTCAGTGATCTAAACATTGTACGAATAAGGAGATTGTTATGAAAAAAACGCTTATTCCGGGTATCGAATACTCATTCAAATTTACGACAACCGAATCTAAGTCAGTTCCCGGACTTTATCCGGAAGCAGACGAATTCAAAGCAATGCCAAATGTATTTGCCACGGGTTTTATGGTAGGTCTTATCGAGTGGACTTGTATCCGGGCTTTGAATCCACATATTGAATGGCCGGTAGAACAATCTGTGGGAACTCATATTGATGTCAGCCATGTTGCTGCAACACCTCCAGGATTTGAAATCACCACAAAAGTGAAGCTGGTTGAGGTAGATGGTCGTAAGTTGGTTTTTGAAGTTGAAGCTCATGATGGTGTTGACTTGATCACCAAAGGAATTCATGAACGATTCATCATTGACAAAGAAAAATTCGACAAAAAAATGGACAAAAAATCAGAAAATTTGAGCACCTGACCCGTAAGGATAGAGCCAAAACCTGACAAGACCGGGCTCTATCCTTACGGGTTAGGTTTACCAAGACAAGATTAATTTATTGGAGAAGTAGACATGAAAAAGCAGTATGAGTACAACCAGCTCATGGATGTCAAGTTTCAGCACCAAGAACTGATTGACATTTCGAGCATTGTCAATGAGTGTGACGACAAATGGTTTAACCAAACACTAACGCGGATAAATGATAGCGTTGCGAGAATTGGCATTGTAGAAGGAGAGTATCACTGGCATACGCATGATGACGATGACGAGTTTTTCTTTGTATTGAGCGGCAAGCTCTTTATCGATTTGAAAGGCAAGACGATTGAGTTAAATCCGCATCAGGGCGTAACGATATCGAAAGGTATGGCACACCGTCCGCGAGCGCCTGAAAAAACTGTCATGCTAATGGTTGAAACTGCTGCAATAGATCCTGTCGGAAATGATTCTATCGGCGTATAATCGGGTAACCGGTTTTTTACCCCCCAGCCCCCCACCACCCCACAAGCGGCTCCGCATAGAGCGGTTCACCAAGTTTACCGGGCCGTAACTGGATAATGAATTTTCACCCACTGATCTTTGACAGACCACATCAAGCCTTGCCTGAGCTAAACATAGGTACAAAAAGAGTAACCACTTATAAAAAATATCATTGACGATTGACGTAACGCGTCATATACTATTGGCATGATTAAATCTTTTAAAAATAAAGATACGGAAAAACTTTTTAATGACTTGGATGTAAGAAAATTCTGGAGTATATCCAGAGCCGCCAGAATAAAACTTGAAGTGTTGAATGCAGCCGTGTCTTTAAACAGTTTGACGGTACCACCAGGGAATAGACTTGAACAATTAAAAGGCAACAGAAAAAATCAACACAGCATCAGAATAAACGATCAGTGGCGCATTTGTTTCATATGGAAGGAAGAGAATGCCCATGATGTAGAGATTGTTGATTATCATAAGGGGTAAAACTATGGAAAAAAAATTATCTCCAATAACACCAGGCGATGTACTTATTGAAGAGTTTCTAAGGCCAATGGGCATTAGTCAGAACCAATTGGCAAAAGATATCAATGTCCCGGCAAACAGAATAAGTCAAATCATTCATGGGAAAAGGGAAATTTCTGCGGACACAGCACTGAGGTTAGGTAAATATTTTGGAATTGAACCAGAATTTTGGTTAAACTTACAGCTCCGTTATAACATGAAAATAACTATAAGTAAGGTGGGGGAAAAAATTGAAAAGGAGGTAAAAGTCCATTTTTCAAAAACACACGGTCAAAATTTTTCTCCGGCATAGTATCGCAATCCACCAACTTATGACATCCCTATAGAAACTTGTGGTTCATGGATTCGGACATATCCCGTAAATCAACTTTGACTCATCCGTGGACCATAAAATCCCAACAAAAAAATACTGACGGACGGGCCGCAGATTTTTGTTACAGTGCCAGAGGGTTCTAAAATGAAAAAATGGATCATCATTATTGTAATTTGTTGCGGTGCTTATACGGGTGTTTCTCGATATTCTGAGACCCCTCCGATACGCTCACTCAAATCATTTGTTCCTTTTTCAACGCATGAGCTGTCAACAAGCGACAAAACCATACAAAACGCCTTTGACAATAAATCCAGGGATCTCCAGGTTGGCGGTTCCGGTAAAGTAATCAAAATTCTACAGGACGATAATAAAGGTAAAAAACATCAAAGATTCATTTTAAAACTAAGCTCTGGTCAATCCCTTCTAATAGCGCATAACATTGACCTTGCCCCTAAAATTAATGACCTAAGGGTCGGTGACCACGTAAACTTTTATGGGGAATACGAGTGGAATTCAAAGGGAGGTGTTGTCCACTGGACACATCATGATCCCAATGGTAGGCATGAAGGTGGGTGGTTGAATCATGGCGATAGATTGTACCAATAAATTTGAAAAAATAAGCAATATCCAT
Source organism: Desulfobacteraceae bacterium (assembly GCA_016743945.1). GTDB lineage: Bacteria > Desulfobacterota > Desulfobacteria > Desulfobacterales > Desulfobacteraceae > NBML01. The sequence goes on along the minus strand of JADGFI010000056.1, from coordinate 10,039 downwards.
TAAAGGATAATGATGTTGAGTTTTTAGATGAATTTTGGCCGTCGCTTGGGAATCAGCAAGTTCTTTAAGACATGCAAGACTTTTAAAGATCAAATCACTGGACGGGGCCGCGAGATTTTGTGACTGGCAATTTAATCCGAGTGTTTTTTCCATTTTAGGGTTATTCTGCGATTTGGATAAATGTAAAAAAATGCTGATTGTAATAAGAAAAACTGCTAAAACATAACAATGAAAAATATAATCGATATCATCTCCAATGGTGAAGGGCTGACCGTAGAATTCAAAAAAAGTCGAGAGAAAGTGACTTCGGATGTCTATCAGAGTATTTGCGCCTTTCTCAACCGAAAAGGCGGCCAAGTCTTTTTAGGTGTGGAGGATGACGGGACTATAACTGGGATCAAAGAGGACACAGTTGAGCAGATGAAAAAAGATCTTGTCACTGCTTTAAATAATCCTCAAAAAATAAATCCGCCATTATATATTCTGCCCGAAGAAATAAAACTTAACGGGAAAATTTTACTTTTGCTTGATATCCCGGAAAGCTCACAGGTACACCGCTGCAACAACAGGATTTACGACAGGAATGAAGACGGTGATTTCAATATCACGGACAATACCAATCTGGTTGCTGAACTATATATCCGAAAGCAGAGCAGCTATTCGGAAAATCGGATTTATCCCTATGTTACACTGGAAGATTTGCGTATTGACCTTATCCAACGGGTAAGAAAATTGGCCAGGGGACAGAGACCGGATCATCCCTGGGCCGAACTGGATGACATTGAGTTGTTAAAAAGCGCCCGTCTGTTTCACAAGGACTACCAGTCTGGCAAACAAGGATTTACCTTAGCGGCTGTTCTGCTTTTTGGAAACGATGACGTTATTTTAAATATTCTGCCTCACCATAAAACAGACGCGTTACTCAGAGTGGACAATATGGACCGGTATGATGATCGGGATGATATCAGGACCAACCTGATTGAAAGTTATGACCGGCTCATGGGATTTATGGCAAAGCATTTGCCGGACAAGTTTTACCTGATCGGAGACCAGCGAGTTAGCCTGAGGGACAGAATTTTCAGGGAAGTGGCTGCTAACTGCCTGATCCACCGAGAATATTTAAACCCGTTCCCAGCAAAGTTCATTATTGAAAAAGACCGTGTGTATACAGAAAATGCAAATAAACCCCATGGTCATGGAAAAATTGATCCTGCTAGTTTTAGCCCTTTTCCGAAAAATCCTGTTATTGCAAGGGTATTCAAGGAAATGGGACGTGCTGATGAACTTGGCTCAGGCGTGAAAAATCTTTTTCGTTTCACAAAAGCATATTCCGGTGCAGATCCGCAATTGATGGAAGAAGACATTTTCAGGATTATTATTCCCCTGACCGAGCAAGTGACCGAGCAAGTGACCGAGCAAGTGACCGAGCAAGTAAAAAGACACCATAAAATCATAAAATTTTGCAAAACACCTAGATCAAGCTCTGATATTATGAAACACCTGGAATTAAAGCATAGGGAATATTTCCGGTCAAAAATTTTACAACCTTTACTGGCTGAAGGCATATTAACCCAGACGATGCCGGACACCCCCAAAAACCCAAATCAGAAATATTATTTCACGGGCCCTGAGGCAGGCGAGTCAGGTGAGAATGAAGACAAGCAAATATGATGAATTAAAAATTAAATATGAAGCACTGCTTGAAGAGAACAAAGGCCTGAAAGCAAAAATACGGGAATTTGATTCCAAATCTAAAGTTATTATTCCCCATGATGAAGCCAGACAACCCATGGAAACATTGTTTCAAGAACTGGAAGGATCTGTTTCAAAACAGCAATCTGATACAACAACTTTAAATGACAATTTTCCAAATGACAAACTGGTTACCCGGCGTTCTCTAAACCATGAAAAAATTGCTTTTTTTATGTCCCTATTCCGAGGCAGGAAAAAGGTGTATGCAAAAAAATGGCAAAATAAAAAGGGATTTTCAGGATACAGTCCGGTTTGCCTGAATGAATGGGCACCGGGAATCTGCAATAAACCTAAAATAAAATGTGCCAAATGTGGGAATCAATCTTATGCGCTTCTAAATGAATCCGTAATTGAAAAGCATCTCAGGGGTGGTGCAGTTATCGGGATTTATCCGATGAATCTTGATGAAACCTGCCATTTTTTGGCCATTGATTTTGATAAGGAAGGATGGAAAAAAGATATCTCGGTGATACGAGATACCTGCTCCCAGTTTGAAATTCCTGTTGCCATAGAGCGTTCACAATCAGGCAATGGTTGCCGCCTGGTTTTTCTTTGACCAACAAATTTCAGCTGTTTTGGCACGAAAATTCGGGACATCATTGCTGACCCATTCAATGGGCAAGCGACATGAAATTTCATTTAAGTCCTATGACAGGTTGTTCCCCAATCAGGATACCATGCCAAAAGGCGGTTTTGGTAATCTGATTGCCCTCCCGCTCCAGAAGATTGCACGGGACAACGACAATTCCATTTTTATAGATGAAAACTTTAAGCCATATTCGGATCAATGGCAATTTTTATCCAGTATTCCAAAGCTCAACGAAAAAAACATGACGGCCCTCATAACTGAACTGACCCGGGGAAACGACCTTGGAACGCTTAAGAATGGAGTTTCCGAAGCAAAACCGTGGGTAAAGCAATCTATTGTCTTGAAAAAGCATGATTTCCCCGAAACGGTTAAAATTGTTACATCCGGCATGCTGTATGTTGAGAAAAAAGGATTGAGTCAAAAGGTACTGAATACCCTGAAAAGATTTGCAGCTTTTAAAAACCCTGAATTTTATAAAGCCCAGGCCATGAGGCGGTCTACCTACGGTAAAGATAGGGTCATCTCCTGCTCTGATAATTACGAAAATTATCTGGCACTGCCGCGGGGATGTGAAGATGATATCAAGTCTTTGTTAAAAAAGAAAAATGTCAACCTAATACATGAGGATGAATCAAATCCGGGAAAAATGATCAATATTGAATTCAGAGGGGTTTTGCGGGATGAACAACAGAGTGCCCTTGATGCTTTGTCGGCACATGATAATGGCGTATTATCCGCTGCGACCGCATTTGGAAAAACCGTCATTGGCGCAAAACTGATTAGTATAAAAAAGGTAAATACGCTGGTATTGGTACATCGGCAACAGTTGCTTTCTCAGTGGCGAGAAAGATTAGAACAATTTCTCATCATCAATGAATCCCTTCCAGAACTGCCACAGAAAAGAGGCCGAAAAAAAGAGCAAAATTTAATCGGTCATATGGCTGCCGGTAAGGACAGGCTAAGTTCAATCGTTGATGTGGCTATCATGCAATCAATGAATGTCAAGGGGGTTGTCAGAGAAGCAGTTAAGAATTATGGAATGATTATTATAGATGAATGTCATCATGTCCCGGCTGTCACTTTTGAACAAATATTAAAAAATGCTCCGGCAAAATATATTTATGGTCTGACAGCAACGCCTGCCAGACCTGACGGGCACCATCCGATTATCTTCTTTTATTGCGGCCCGGTAAGATTCTCTGTTGATCCAAAAGAGCAAGCCGAAAAAAGACCTTTTGATCACTATCTGGTCCCAAGATTTACATCCTTTAAAACTATGCCTGATGAGGATGAAAAGGAATTGTCCCTCCAGGAAATCAAAACCAATCTGATAACAGATGAAATAAGAAATCAGTTAATCTTAGACGATGCCTTGGAGTGCTACGAAAAAGGGCGAAAGATTCTTATTTTAACCGGACGGGTTGCCCATGTGGAAGAATTGGGGAAAAAGCTTAAAAAAAAGGTACCCAATGTCATTTGCCTTACTGGTGGTATGGGTGTTAAAAAGACGGCCCAGGTAATGGAAAAGATTGACGTCATTGCAGATGCTGAACCGTTTGTGCTGGTTGCCACGGGCAGTTATATTGGCGAAGGTTTTGACGAACCCCGGCTTGATACATTATTCTTAGCCATGCCGATTGCCTGGAAAGGTACGCTGCATCAATATGCCGGCAGGTTGCACCGGCTTTGTAACAACAAAAAGGATGTGCAGATTTACGATTATGTTGATCTTCATGTAAGAATGCTTGAGAAAATGTATGGAAAACGGTTGAAGGGGTATGCTTCAATCGGTTACAAGGCAAAAGCAACAACATTTCCTGATGCACCAACTAATATTATTTTCACCAAGGACAGCTTTTTTCCTGTTTACTTACAGGACATTACCATTGCATCAAAACACCTGTTGATCGTTAGTCCTTTTGTCACCAAAAAACGGATGCTCCAAATGATGGAATATTTTAGAGAAGCGCTTAAAAGGCAGGTGAAAATAACAATCATAACCAGACCAACCGATGAACTCAAAAAAGACAGAAAAACCACATTGGAAAATCTTTTTTCAATGATTGATACAGCCGGTATTCGTCTGATTTTCAAATCCAATATCCACCAAAAGTTTGCAATTATTGATAAAAAAATCACATGGTACGGCAGCATCAATCTTTTAAGTTTCGGATACTCTGAAGAAAGCATTATGCGCCTTGAAAGCAGCAGTATCGCGCATGAATTAATCCAGAGCATTGATATTGAAAAATAAATATTGATGGACAATGGATAAAAGTTCGTGAATTGAAAAAGCTTCTTTCGGAATTGACAGAAAAGAACTGATTAATGAGATATCATTTTTTTTTAAATGAATTCTTTCTTGGAATTCCGTGGACAGCCTACTAAAGTAAAACAAAAAAAATGCTACGGACTACGCCGCAGATTTTTTAACATCGATGAAATTATTCAATTGGAAACAAAATGAAGGTAAAATTCAAGGCTACACAATGGCAGCCAGTTGGGATTATTTCTCTCAGTGGCCCATTTTCCCTTATATGATATCTCGCCTTTCTGGCGTTAATTTTAATAACATAAACATTTCAGATAAAAACACATTTCAATATGGCCCAATATGTATTGATTCAACCTTGCGAGGAACAGATACTTTTCCGTGTTTATTTGAGGAAATGCGTATTAAATTATCTTCCAGCTATCCTGCTGGTATCACATTTATCAATAAGGTAAATGAACGATCTTATAAAGCACATATTAGCAAACTTGGAATGATAGTCGTTGATGAATTTGAGTTTTCTGGTCGAGAATATTATGGTCTCGCTTTTGATACAGCCAAATCAGTTTTTCCTTTAGGCAATCTTAAAACGAGGACTAACGCAATATAACAAAAAAATACACTCGGAGCGCAGCACCATGTCGATTTTTAAGAAATGCTGTCATTTGGCAGTTTTATCTTGCTAACCATTAGGCAACAATTCAATATGAAATGGAGAAACAAATGCAACGTGTTTACATATTACTATTCAATGGATATGCCGATTGGGAAATAGGAAATGTTCTCCCAGAATTACGTCGTTATGGGAAATTAGAAATTGTCACTGTTGGTTTTACTATTGATCCCGTAATCTCAATGGGTGGATTGCGAGTGTCCCCTGATTTTGTCTTATCTCAGATCGACATCCAAGATATTCTCATATTCCTCATACCAGGTGGGAATATGTGGGAAGGAGATTACCCAGTAGCTGAAATTGAAAATTTTCTAAGACGATTAGAAAAGATGAGTATCCCAATTGGTGCAATTTGCGCTGCCACAACTGTTTTAGCACGAGCTGGGATTTTACGAAATCGAAAGCATACCAGCAATTCTCTAAATTACATTATATCCAAAGTTCCCAATTACACTGACAGTGCATATTATACTAATTCCCTTTCAACATGTGACAAACACGTTATTACTGCAAGTGGCTTAGGGTCTATCGAATTTGCGATGGATATTTTTAATGAACTTCAAATCATGACCACAGAAATGAAAGAAATATGGTTTAATGCAATGAAGAATGGCAAATATCCAGATAATATTGAAATACCTCATGCCTAACATACAACTTTCCGGAGAGAAAGAGGACATTTCTTATGATTTAAAGGCAAACCACATTCTGAAGGATAAGATCGTTGCTTTCGACTACTATCTGCTACCCGTGCTTTTTATCGGTGGAGCAATTTCTTCTATAGCATGGGAACTTGATTTGCCAGATTTATTCGGCCCATACTCAGAGCCACTTTGGTTAGTGGTTTCTTCATTTTTGGCAATTGTATTCTTATCAATTGTCATTTTTTCAACATATGCGTTTATGAAAGGTGTTTTCCAAAAAACTCTGTCTGGAGTAGAGGCAATAAAATTTGTCTTTTTTATCTTGTTCTTTGTAATGGTTGCTGCTGATTTTATAAATGAAACTGGTTTTTTATATTGAATTTTCTCTAAAAAATATAATTCGATGGATAGGTTTGTAGAACAAATTGCTTGAGAGGGACTGGGCTTTCTGCACGGCCTTTTGGCGATATGTGGTTTAAGAAAATAAAAACTTTTATCTGAATTTCCGGGTTCCAATAGCCCGGCCCCTCAGCTTGAGGCTAGCTGATAAGCACAATCAACATTAAGAGAGTTTGTATGATTAAAAAGGGCGTTATAGCTATATTTATTTTAATAATAACCGTTGTAATTTATTCATTTATATGGGGTATCCTATTTCCTTGGTCACCGATAAAATTTGGATTTAATAAAGTTAGTTATAGCGATTCATCGATATTCTATCCAAACAATATGTCAATTCCCATTGATTACGAATTAATTGATCATTTAATGAGTGAAACTGAAAAATTTCATAATTTGAGATTTAAAAAAAAGGTTAATATCATAATTTGCGCTACAAAATCGCAATACCAAAGATTTTCAACTCAAAGATCACCAATATGTACGATGTATACAGGTTCAGTTATTTATGTAAATCCAAGCATTAGAGATACAAAACGAGATATTAAAAGTTTTTTGAAACATGAATTATCTCACGCAATTATTTATCAAAATACGACAATATTGAAAGCCTCCAAAATGAAAAGATGGATTAGTGAAGGGCTCGCAGTTTTTTATGGCAACTCTCATCATTACCATCAAGGGAAAGAGTTTTTTACATTGGCGGTTGATGAAGGATATTTTTTTGAATTTATAAAAAATAGTGGCAATATAGGGCATATTCCAAAAGACATCAGGTATTCTTTTGAATATGCAGAGTATAGATATTTTATTGAATATTTGGTCGTTAATTTCGGCTCGGACTTGTTTTTCAAATTTATTCATCAGTATGTACTTGAGCCTGAATTGGAAGAAGAACTTTTTAAACAAATATATAATCTTGAATTATTGGATGTATTCCAAAGGTTCGAAAGCGAAGTAATGAATAAAAAATGGCTAACTTGATTTCAGCTAACCAGCAAATTAAGCGGACGCAAAAAGCCGCGCCGCTTATTAAATCTGAACGGCGGCTGCACCACATTAAAATGCCTGACTACGTTACAATTGATGCAAGCATTATACTTGACTTTATTACAAGATTAGTGTCAAATATCTCTTACCTTATACCAATCAACAAATGAGAATCCAATGTTTAAAAGAGATATATTAAAAAGATTATCAGGATGGGCAGAGAAAAAAGACCAGAAACCATTGATTCTGAGAGGTGCAAGGCAAGTAGGAAAAACGACTGCTATTCACCTTTTTTCAGAACGATTCAATCAATATCTATATTTGAATCTTGAAATAAAAGAGGAACGAACCATTTTTGAGCAGGACTATCCCATTGAAGATTTACTGCAAGCTATTTTCTTTTATAAAAATCAAGTGAAGCATGAAGGTGAAATTTTAATATTCATAGATGAGATTCAGGCTTGTCCAGCAGCCGTCTCTTATCTCAGATATTTTTATGAAGTATTTCCCGATATTTATATTATTGCAGCCGGATCTCTTTTAGAGACACTTATTGATACCCATATCAGCTTTCCTGTCGGCAGAGTGGAATATCTTGTGATGAAACCTTTGAGTTTCAAGGAATTTTTAAATGCTTTATCCGAAACAGCCAGTCTGGACATTCTTACAAAAAACATTCCAGCTCCTGATTTCGCACATGAGAAGCTAATGAAATTATTTCAAACCTATTCAATCATTGGGGGCATGCCGGAAATCGTTGAAAAATATTCCGACCAGAAAGACATCATAGCGCTCAACAGTATATTTGACAGCTTAATCGTTTCTTATCTTGATGACGTTGAGAAGTATGCTCGAAACAGTACAATGGTTAACGTAATTCGACATGCCGTTTCAACTTCATTCTATGAAGCAGGCAGCAGGATTAAATTTCAGGGTTTTGGTAATTCCAACTATAAATCAAGGGAAATGGGGGAAGCATTAAAAGTATTGGAAAAAGCGATGTTGATTTACCTTTTATACCCTTCCTCCTCTGTCAGTCCTCCTTTGCTGCCAAACATAAAAAAATCGCCGAGGCTCCAAGTCCTTGACACAGGAATGCTGAACTATTTTTCTGGATTTCAAAAAGATCTGTTCGGGGCCAATAGTATTGATTCTGTTTATCAGGGGAAAATAGCAGAACATATTGTCGGACAGGAACTTCTCGCTGTTGAAACATCTCCTTTATTCAAATTGTATTTTTGGAACCGGGAAAAGAAACAATCCAATGCCGAAGTTGATTACCTGATTCAATATGAAGGGTTGCTCATACCCGTTGAAGTAAAATCTGCTGCAACGGGTCGGCTACGCTCTCTCCATCAGTTCATAGACCGCGCACCTCATAAATATGCCGTAAGGATTTATTCCGGAAAATTAGAAATTAATCAAATCAAAACTCTTAACGGGAAAGAGTTCTTACTGCTAAACCTCCCATTTTATTTAACTGGGTCTATTGCAGAATATTTAAAATGGATGATATCCAATGATAAACCAACCCAATAATCCAAATGAAGCGGGTGATATCACTTATTAGGGGTGTTATGCTGTGGTTAGCCAAAAAAGAATCAGGGAAAAATGCATGATAATTTGATCTCAAACTACTGTTTAAGTCAGTTCTAACTTTTTAAATCTGGTCAAATTTTAATAACAGGATTTAATTAAGTCTTGAAGATACCATAGAATCTCAAATACAGGACGCAGATATACAAAAACTTTAATTTTCAAATTTTCGTTCTCTAAAAATCAGCTTAAGCAGCTTTATCCCATTTATATATGTGGTGTAATCCACCGATTCTGGGAGAGGAGATAATCTTTGCAGATTTAAATGGCTTATTTAGGATTTCTCGACCGTTTGGAGAATCCCGACCTACTGCAAAATGGCATTTTTCATTGTTGTAATATTCGAAATATTGTTTTATGAAGTCCCTCAAATGTTCTTCGTTAAAGATGATCATTTGATTTAACATATCATTTCGAACCGAAAGGACATAACGTTCGGCCACACCATTTTGCCAGGGACATTTGTAACTTATCACTTTTGGCTTTATACCTATATTCTTTATGAATTGCTTTACCCGGGCAGAAAAGATTGAATCCCGATCAAAGATCAAATATTTTGGAGCACTGTCAAAAGGAAATGCATTTTTCAACTGCTGAACCACCCACTCTGCTGTAGGATGCTCAGTAATATTGAAATGAACAATTTTTCTTCTGGCATGATCAATGATGAAAAATACATAAAGAGTCTTGAAGCTAATGGTTGGGACGGAAAAAAAATCCATGCCCATTATATATTGGCGATGATTTTTTAAAAATATTATCCATGGTTGTCTTTTTTCCTTGGTTTTATCCGGGTCATCGGGTCTAATCGTTTTAAGGTATCGAGATATAGTTCTTTGAGAAACATGATTTTTAGTATAGCCAAGTTTCAAAAGCTCAGAATATATTCTGGGAGCACCCCAGATAAAATTTTCAGTTGCCATTTTTTTTATAAGCTGGCGGATTTCCGGCTTTATTGATGGCCTGCCAAGTCTTTTATGTTTACCTGACTTTTTAGTCCAATATTTCTTGAAACGCCGCCTTTGCCAGTCGATAACAGTTTCGGGTTTAACGATTATCAGAGCATCCATCCATTTTGGCCAAGCCCTTTTTAACGAGACTAAAAACGAACGGGTCAGATCAGT
>JADGFI010000055.1 GCA_016743945.1 Desulfobacteraceae bacterium | reverse complement strand
CACCTGCCTTGTACCATTGGCAATCCAAACGCCGGTAAAATCCCCTGTCTGCCCGGCACTGGCGGGTATTGGATTAAAAATCACAGTGAAAAAAATCAGCATCATGCCGATGGGATGAAATACCTTAAAAGAATGAATCATCTTAACCTCTCTCATAGTATGAATAGTCTTTCTAACTGGATAAATGTAAGAACAAATTTAATAATGATCTTTCATACGATTACTGAATATACAATACCCATGACCTATCAAATATCCAATCCCATTTCAACTAGGACAATAAAAAAACATTGTATCATTAATCTATCCACAATCTATTTAAGGGTCGAATTTAATGGAACAAAAATGTAATTAGTCTTGAGTTCAGTTTCCAATTTTTTAGCAATTTCCAACAATGTTGCTTCGAGTTGTGGATCTGCTGCAGTATTTTGCTGGAATGGATAAGAAACCTGAATATTTGGAGAAATCCCAACGCCTTCAATTTTATTGCCATCTAATAATAATTTTGCTTCTTAGCATATTAGTTTGGATTAACGATTAAGTTGGGTTATAAAAGGTTCTTATTGTTTGACTTTTTCTTTCTTGGGACAAACCACCCAAAGAGAATTGTTTCGATTACTATTCTTATTTTTTCAGCTAATGAATATTGAGATTTAAAACTTTCCAGTTCGTCTTCTCGAGTATTACGAATATAGGCTGATAGAAGTTCTTCGGCCTTAGCATATTGGTTTTCAGGTACCATTATCATTCTTGCATTGAATAGATCTATTTGTGGGCCAATTTGTAAAGACCCAAAATGATCATTGTGAACGAAATATTGAATACCTTCACTTTCAAAAATACTTTTGATTAAAGATAACTCCATTTCATCTTCTGGTTTATATAATTTTTTCATTTACTGGGTCTTAGTTTATAATTTTGAACATCTGCGGTTTATCGCCGGGTAGCCGGGGACTGTTACCAGTCCCAAGCCCCCTCAGAACCGGACGTGAGACTTTCACCTCATCCGGCTCAAGCATTGGTAAGGCCTCTTGCGACACCCGGCAGCCAAAAGCTGTCTTCACGATACGCGGTTGTATACGGGATGCTTTCTCAAGCCCGCACGGCCGTCAGTAACATCGCTGTTACTATCATCCACACCAGTACGGTTATTCCGTTCAAATCGTTTCACGTGATTCAACACCATATCAGAAGTCAGCACATTTTCATGGGCGGGCAAATTTTTTGAACCCGTATCTGATCCATTACAGAACAGCATTCGCTTTTTCTGATCTCCTCTACCCGCACTCCCATAGGTCAACCTTGCGGCCAACTGTCCTTCTTTGAAGGAGGAATACGGGCTTACCAAGTTCCACTTTTAATACACGATGGGTTAGCGTCTGTTTGTCCGCCGGAGGAATCATAGATTACGTAGAGCGACTGACGAACGCTCTATCCATACCTCTTGCCTTTTGGCCCAGGCCTGTCAGCATCTTTGGCCTGTTCAACATAACGACGTTTAATAACAGTTCACATATGTTACGCATACCACCATTCCTAGCTCCCATCCGGATTGATGCTTCCAGAGTTGAGTTCCTTTCACGAATCCCTCTCCAGGCAAAAGCCAAGGGTTTCATTGTCTTTTGGGCTCCGCACAAAATCATTACTGATAATGCACGTCGAAATAGAAAACTGCCGGTAATACAGCAGGTTGGGTCAAAGCCCAACAATATTAAAAGCGACTTTACTTGTCGCAACGGCAGCATGTTTTTGTTAAGGAATATTGCTGTATTGGAACCGGTCTGTTTATTTTTAGCAATACATCATTTTCCTCAAGAGGAACTTCATCATTCAGGTTCTTCTCTGTATCTTTCATGTTTCCATCCTTTATGTTTATTGCACGTTAAAACACTACATACTCCAACACAAGTTATATCAGGCAAAAAAGGTTAAAGTGCGCTTATCTCAAATTATTAACTGCATTCCGTCTCACCGGTTACTTTCTTATGCAATTCCAGAGCAAGTCTTGTTCCACTTTTTGACGGAATTATAAAATAAGTTGAGACCTGTGGCTTGCCATAATATCAATGCAATGCAAGTTTTCCAAAATTTAATATTAACACTAAATCACCGGCTCGTCCGGTGCATTTGAGTTGTGTACGCCCGGCATGGGCGTGAACTTATGGGGTGTAAGTTCTCTATACGTGAATCCTGTTGGTGCAATTAGCATTAGCAGAAGTATTAGCCGAAAACAAGGACGGAACTGTGAGGGACCGTCCGAAGGAAGTTGGAGTGCAAAAATATGAGCCGACGAACAGAAATAGCATATAAGGCCTGGTCTCCGGGTAAGCCAGCACCTGCAAAAGACGTTTCATTGCGCCGGTCAGGGCAACCTGGCAGGTGATAAGGCAGAAGTCAGCAAACGTCATAGTCGCCAAATGCCGGGGGTAATGCCCCGGACAAGGTGAAGGACCGAACATCAAACGAAAAGGAGGTATTCATGAGCTTTGTATATACCGTGAATCCGAATGGAGGAGTAGTGTACAAGCGCGCTGTGGAAGTGCCATTTTCAAAGAATCAACTACTGGAACGTATTCTTTTGGCAGAGAATATACGTCGTGCCTGGAAACAGGTGCGGGCCAACAAAGGTGCCCCTGGAATCGACGGTGTAACCGTTGAACAATTTCCAGATGCCTTTCGTAAGTTATGGCCCCAAATACGTTCAAGCCTTTTTGAAGGGGTATATGCCCCTTCTCCTGTTCTAAGGGTTGAGATACCGACTTATCGAAATTTTTCAACAAAGTTAATCACGATGTTTTGATGGTTAGAGTATCCCGCCGGATACGGATGTGTTACTGGAAACAGTGGCGTTATGCCCGGACCATGGCAACACAAGCCGGTATGATCAATAAATGGCTGTCAGGAAAAGGGTTAATATCTGTCAAAGAACAGTGGGTGAAAATTCATTACCCGGCCTCGGCCCGGTAATCTTGATGAAACGCCCTGTGCGGACCCGCATGCAGGGTGGTGTGGGGGCTGGGGGATTAAAACCCCCGGCTACCCGATTAGTTGCAAATCATTTTTGGTACAAAGCCAATTCACGGTTGTTATCTTTATAAGCCATTATTTTATCACCTTCCGATAATAATTTATTAAAACCAAGATCAGGTTTGTATAAAAATGGCTCAAGATCTTTAACATGAAAACACTCCACTGCTCCGGCCTTCTTAATTACCATAATTTCTGAAGAATATATCTTAGGTTGAATCTTGATGACCCCCTCTAATTTGTGCTTTCGTGATCTATTATTGAGGTATTGAATACACATCAGAAATTTTGACAATGATCACTTTGTTCCTGAACTGCACCAAGCTAATTTCCAGTTACTTCTCTTCTTTTTCCAAACGTGATGCCAAGTTTACGCATGCGGTGCCTGAGTGTACTGGGGTTTACACCCAAACGGCAGGCAGCCCCATTTGGGCCATTGATTCTGTTGTTACACAACAAGAGAACATTTTCGATATGATTCCACATCACCTCATCCAGGGTTAACACGTCTTGTTCGAGATTGGGGCCTAGAGGATGGGATTGCCGATGCGGCCTGCCTATACCATCAAAAATTAGTCCTCCATTAGGAGTGCCGTCTAAGGCGTGTATAAGAGCTCTCTCAACTGAATTTTCCAACTCCCTCACATTCCCGGGCCAATCATGTTCTATTAGCTTTTTTATTTGAATCGACGAGATCGTCGGATGGACTGGAATTCTAATCTCTTGGCATTTCTTTTGGACGAAGTGCTTAACCAGATCAGGGATATCAGCTTTTCGATTTCGCAACGGCGGGATCGTTATTGGAAATACGTTGAGCCGGAACCACAAATCTTCTCTAAAGGATTTTTCAAGGACCATCTGTTGCAGGTCCCTGTGTGTGGCGGAGATGATGCGAATATCCACCTTGATTGGGTCCCTGCCTCCCACCCGTTCGATGGTTTTGTCCTGCATTACGCGTAAAAGCCGTGTTTGTGCAGAAAGGGGAAGATCACCAATTTCATCGAGAAAAATCGTGCCGCCATGAGCCCTCTCAAATCGGCCTCGACGGGCTGTTCCGGCGCCAGTGTAAGCCCCCTTTTCATGACCGAAGAGTTCACTGTCAACCAGGTTTTCGGGTAACGCCCCACAATTGACCTTTATAAGTGGACCGCTGTGCCGCTGCGAAGAATAGTGAATTGCATTGGCGATGACCTCCTTGCCCACACCGGTCTCGCCCAAGAGCAACACATGGCTATCCAACGGGGCCACTTGTCGAACCTTTTCCATGACAGGTTTTAATCCATACTCTTCACCAATAATTTCGGCCCCTGAAATCTGGCGTAACTCGTTGGCCAGGTAGCTGTAGTCATCGGATAGCTTCTTTTGTAGGCGCAGGACTCCCTGGTGGTTTAAGATGTTTGCAATGGCAATGGCAAAAGGCTCGTGAAGGGGTTCCAGTAAACGGGCGTGTTCTTTGCAAAACAAGTCTCGCCCCCGCGCTGAAATCACAAGTTCACCGATCCTTTTTCCGGCTACTTTCAGATGTAGAAGCAGAAAACAAAGGGGGGATTGTTTTGCTTTCAATTCAAACTGTTTTGCCACTGGTTGCATTTCCGACCGATTAATTATGCTAACCACCGGGCCATAACTTCCTGTTTCAACAAATAGTGCGGCTTTTTTAGACAACTTGGCCGGATAACGCAATGGCGTTTTAGAATAGCAACTTGCAGAAGCGATATTACGAAGTATCTGGCTTTCCGGCTCATAGGTATTTAAATCCAGGCTTTCAGCGGGCATGAAATTTTCAAGATACTTGCGGATGTCTGTCAGCATGTTTTTTGCGTCCAAGTTACCGCAGATTCGTTTGGACGCTATGTGGAAGAACTCCTTGTCATTAATGGTCACCACTCTCTCCCTGGCATCTGTCGTATGTGATATAAAATGGAAAAATTATCATACATGACAAAAATTTTTATCACATATGATAAAATTTATCAATTATTTTTTAACCCACTTGGATTAATAGCAAAAATTTATGGCATGCATTTTTGCTGTACTGTATTTGAATCGACTGTTAACAGCGCTCCTTTCGGGCTTGTTTTAGAATTAACCGTCAATTATGGGACGCAAAGAAGAGAAAGAGGAAAGTAAATGATGGATGGCCAACAAATAGAGACATAGTAGTGGAAAATATCACACCTCAAGATTTTTGGCACACGCACCCAGTATGTGAGGTGGAGGTTTCCATCACAAAGTACGCCACGCTGGGCGTGGCATCCACATCGAATCGTTAAGCACAATAGAGGGATCACGGAGGTAATCTAAAGGAGTAAGTATCTTGTATGGTTTCTGGCCATTATCGTTTTTGAGCATTTTGTTAGTATAGGGATTGGGTGCGCTGAGGATCAAGCGAAACAGTTTTGGTGGTCTAACATTTCTTATCAATATGACACAGAAAGAGAATACATCACATTGACGCCTGAATTTGAAACCAACGATTTGCCATTTGATTTGGAGCTTTATGGGTTCGTTGATTTTACGGGTGACCATGACCACCATGAAACCAACGCTGCTCTTCACCAATGGGAACGGAACGATAGTGTAGTTTCCATCTGTGTGCAAGAGCATTGTTGGATAATATTTAAATGTAGCTCAACTTACACGGCTAAAAAAGCTCAGCTTTTTTAGTCAGAGTTTATTGATTTGTTAGCCATCTGCCCCTATTGATCATGTTCTATTTTTATCCAAGGCAATTTTTACATTCCTGTAAAATACTTCATAAAGGATTTCTGTATTGATGCTGCTGAATTTTTCTTGATATCCTTCTTTTGTAATCTTCACCAAGTTTGGCAAGTAAAATAACGCTTCCCATTCTTCGATTTTTTTTCGAAAGGATATTGTCAGCTTCGTTTCTAGTGGATTTTTAAGATGCTTTTTATTCCACGGACAGGCGTCTTGACATATCTCACAGTCAGCTACTCTATTTCCCATCACTTCTTGCGCTTCCTCTGTCAAAAAATTTGTCTGCAGCTGGTTTGAAAGGCATTTTGCTCTATTCAGTACATGTGGCTGATTGAGTGCTCCCATGGGACAGGCTATTTGGCATCTATCGCATCTCATGCATCGATTGGGTTCTTCTTCTGTATTATGCTCTATGATTGCATTTGTAACAATCCCACCTAACGCAAGAAATGTCCCGTATTTCTTTGTTACAAGCAAAGAATGCTTCCCTTGCCATCCTAACCCTGCTCTTATTGCAGCAAGCTTCAAGGGCACTATCGACCCTTCACTCGTCGAACTATCACAGATGATTGCTTTATACCCTTCTTTTCTTAAATAGCTGACAATCGGCCGCAATGGCTTCACTATATCAAGAAAATATCCTGACAGATATAAACGACTTGTTCTGCCATACCAAGAATTCGACCAAGATGGTAGCGTAACGCCTCCAATATAAATTCCCGCAACAATGATTGTTTCTGCATCTGGCAAAGAAAGTTTTGGGCTTTTCCGTTTTGAATGGATCAATGCATAGTCTGTAAACTTGGATGCACTCGCAAAACCTAAGGTATCAATCCCTACTGTTTTTGCTATCTCTTGTATTCTTTCTGATAGTATATTTTTTTTCATTTGATCCAAACATTGTTGCACCTTTTTTTTAAATAAATGCCAACTTTTAAATTCTCCGTTGTAAAAACCTTTAGAATTAATCGCTGTCTCAGATAGTTTTTTCCCAAAGAGCATTTTAACTTCTACTTTGGTATCCAAACCGTTATTAGCTTTACTTATGACTTCATAACTCTCGCCCATTAAAATCGCAACTACAGATAATAGTACTAAGCCGAATACGACACATAGTATTTTAATGAATTTTTTAAATAATCTCATAGTTCTTCTAACATCTGCGGCTTGCAACGTCAGCATGTTATTGTTTAGAAACTAATCGAATTGTTTAAGTGTTCTATTTGCCCTTTTCTTGATACCGATGATGATATTTCCCACTATATTATTCTGGTTATGTCTATCAATGAAATTTGTATAAGTGACGTCAATTATATTAACCAATTTATTGCAAAACTCGGATAATCGTTTCTGGAGAACAGGATGACTGATCTCTATCTCCTCTCCAAATCTTTTCCAGTGTCTGTCCATAATCCATTCCAGTCTGTTTTCACCTCCTATTTTCATTGCCAGTTTTTGTGACAAATCTTCATATATATTCGTACACATCAAGTCATAAAAAGGAGCTAACCGAATTTGTCTTCCCTGATAAATAAAAGACAAATTTTTTGCGTGAGCATCCATATTCCCTATCAAGTAATTAAAAAATACCCATTGCATCAGTTGCTGAAGATCTTTAATCGGATTGGCAGAATACGCCCGGACGGCATCGAAGCATGCTTGCAACCCAGGACCACCATCTGCCTGATACTTCAACTCATGAGAAAGTCCTAAAGCCTGGCAAAAATCTTCCTGGTGAAGACGATTGAGCACATCCTTATCCAAAGTTCTGTCATACCTTTTGATTAACAGAACTCCTTGAGGCCCTTTTCGAACAATTGAAACAGGCGGAACATTCAGACCCAGATCGCCCGCAAGCATCATACAGAAATATTCATTTTGAATGGAAGACTGAAAATGAGCCATCCCCGGTTTTAAAATATAATTGCTTGGAGCGCCATTCAGCGGGATATAAAATACAGGATCTTTATAGAAAAGGGCCAGTTTTTCCTGTGCCCCTGCAAGTGATATACGAATCCCCTCTTGGCCTGCAAGCAGGGGGTGCCTGGGGATATGCTTTATAAGATCTTCTAATTGTTTGTCAGATAATGGACGATACGTGTATTGATTTGGAGATTCTGGTCTTTCTGATTCAGGTTGAATTGTTATCGCCCCTGCACATTCCCCGCCAATACATTTGAGAAACATAAAGTCATTTTTATCTGAAATTCCGAGCCGTTTTGCGATTAATTCTCTGACGGCAGATTCAGGTAATAAATTAGAGAAAAAAAATTTCACTTTATCATCAGTGAGAATCCCTTCTTGCAGCGGCAAAGAAATAGATAGTTGAAAAGCAATCGGTGAAATCAACCATTCCTTCGAATATTGAAATGAAAATAAACGCCTGTCATTTATAGATAGAGAACCGACCCTGATTTGTTTAAAAAAAACATTCAAAGTTTCCAAAATCAATTATCTCCACGTTTAGTGAGATGGAGTTCAAGGCCAAGGCTGTTCAACAATTCAAAGACCTTCCCAAGTTGAGCAGTCGCTTTACCTTTTTCAAGTTCTATAATAAATTTTCGGCCGACATCAGCAAACTCAGAAATTTCTTTTTGCGTCAACTTGAGATTTTTACGTTCTTTAAGAAAGTATCGTCCTAATTCTTTTGGGTTATTAATTTTTGTCGAAGAGTTCAATACATCTCCCATATAAAAAGTTTCCGATCAGATACTTTTAGCAATTTTATTAGCAAAACGCAACGAAAAGTGTCCGATCGAGCACTTTTCATGTTTTTTGTTGAAATTTCCCGGGAAAGTAACCGATCGAAAACTTTTAACTTAATTCTCAATATCACCTGCTTGAGTAAGAACAATAAGGAAACAATCTATTTCAAATTTTAAGTTTGCTAATGCGTCTAAATAATCTATTCCCATATTTTAAAACTTTATTTCATATTCAAAAAAAACCTCTAAAATCCTTCCCAAAAGATTAGCTTAACTTCAATTGTGATTTTATTTCCCCATTGCCTCCCGGACCGCCAGGACCACGAAATGCGTTTTTCCTCCTATGTATTTCTTAAGTAGCCTGGATTATGCCTGAAACATATCACGCCGGAAAATCGACGCGCAAGAGCCTGTGAAAAACCTGGGTAACTGTAAAACCCTGACTCAAATCGCTATTTGCCGAATTTGGCAGTGCTGCCATTTTCGGCAAATGGTAATGAAGCGAAGTCCGGGTCAGGTCCAATCTCTTTGCAATTCTGTTCTGGGGGATGCCGAGGCGGTTCATGCGGAACACTTTGATATCCATTCCCATCTAAGCTGTAGCTCGAAGATCGCTTGTGTAATTGTCCAAAGTTCTTCTTGCCCGACCGATTGCCTTTCCGATTTCTGCGGCACTTAGCCTGGAATTGTTTTTATATGCTCTTCTGGGCTGTGTTTCTTGCCCCGTCTTCAGTCAATTGCCTCGGGCCTTGGGAATTACAATTTATTCCTGATAGCTGTCTTCATTAACTTCCCATTCAATTACTTTCATAACAAATCCCCTTACTTTACAAGTAATTGTTTTGATGCATTTTTATGCTTCATACGTTAAAAGCGTTTTGTTATTTTTGTCCCCGAGTGAATGTAATTCTGACTGGCTGCTCAGCATTTTCATTATTGGGAAGTATTGACCAAGTGTCAAACGTAGACACACTCCCCTTATTCTCTCTATTCTTCCCCTTTAAGTCCAAGGCATTTTATACGCCTATGACAGTAGGTGTGACTCCAACTTTCGTAGCCACCGGGATATAAATATCCGCACTTTGCTCAGGCGTCGAAATAGAAATCACCAGGGAATACCGCGTCGTTTTCTCCATCTTCCCGAGATGCCCCCGCTCCCGTCACCACCCGATGGTAGGGGCGACAGCGATTATGTTGCAGGCCGCGAGTTCCGCTGCCGTTCCCCGCCATATGTCCGAATGACGGAGCCCTTGTGCAATTCGTTTCTTCATCGGGGGTCCATTTGTCGTTGGTGTGCAACTCATTGTAATTGTCTGGTAGGTTTGTCTCTATTCCTGATTTGAATAGGAGAGTGCTGCCATCAGCATCAGCTGGCAGGGCGGATTTGATGGGCACGGTTAGGGTGAAATCAATGAAGGTCGCCAATGCAGATTGAAGGTCTGAACCGCGGATGTGAAGTCCCATTTTGGTATCAAAATGGGACTGCCAAGGTTTGTTTTCGATGTTTTGCTACTTTACTGCGATAAGTTCAATAGTGAAAATCAATGTAGAATATGGTTCAATTGTTCCCCCACTGCCGGCAGGACCATATGCAAGCTCAGATGGAATATACAGTTCATATTTTGAACCCTCAGCCATAAGCTGAAGTGCTTCTGTCCAGCCTTTGATTACACCATTCAGTGGAAAACTTGTTGTTTGTCCACGTTTGTATGAGCTGTCAAAGATTGTACCATCAAGTGTCTTACCTTCATAATGCGTTTCAACGGTATCTGTAGCAACGGGTTTTTTTCCGCTTCCTTGAGTGAGCACTTTATACTGAAGTCCACTTTCAGTAGTTTTTACACCCTTTTTTTTACTATTTTCTTCAAAAAATTTTTCTCCTAATTCAATATTTTTTTTTCCTGATTCCATCTGCTTTGCCTGCTTTTTATCCTCCATGGCTCTTTGAAAATTTTGCATAATGTGCTGCATTTCACCAACAGGCATTTGGGATTCTTTCCCGTTAAAAGCTTCAGTAAATGAATCCGCAAAAATTTTAGGATCAATTTCAAAGCCCTGTCTTCTAAAATCACCACCTATACTTTGTCCAAGAATATAACTGACCTTATCTAATTCAATTTTCATTTTAATTCCCTATATATAAATTATTTAAAAAAGATTCGAATATACACAAAAAAGAACCAGTTTGCATCAGTAATGTCCGGTTAGGTTCTTGCATTCTTGGCGTGCATTAAAAAAAAGATGTAAAAAAATGAATTTCCCTCTTGACAAGTATTCAAAAAAAATCGCGGTCCCGTCCAGTGATTGGTTATGAGTCCTTTGTTAAAGCTTCAAAGACCACCTTTTTAAGATAGTCCATATCTTTTGCAGAAAGTCTCCAGCATAATTTCATGAATAGTACCCCAATACCAATAAACGCAATACCGAATACTGGGAACATAAAAGCTTCAAAAGGGAGTCGATTTGTTTGCTTCGAGAACGTTTCTGCAAGTTGTATAATGGCTAAAGCAGTCCAAAATAATGCAAAGCTGAACCATATGGCCATAAAGATTTTTGAGAGCAGGAATGTGGTAAATTTGCCCTTAAAGTATACTATCCCTTTCTCTTCTTTGAATTTTCCGACAAGTATAGGCTTGAAGCTGTTACCGAAGAATGGAATGACTCTTTGCAGACTTACCTTCGAGGCGCTAACTTTGCCAGCTGCTTTTTGCTTGAACAAAGAGCTAAACACAGACCGTTTCGTATTTTCTTTTAAACTAATAACAGAGTCTTCAAGTGAAAATTCACTTTCACAAGAAAAAGGTATATTTCCGAATAAGAATGTATCTAATTTTTTAATCATGACTCATAACGAAAATCACCGGCTCGTCCGGTGCATTTTTAAGTTGAGATTGTAAAATTTTCAGATGTTGCAGATATATTATGATACTCTGATTCTATTAAAGGTTAAGAAAATATTGAGAATTATGATTCATGGACTATGCAAATTGAAGTTTGAGTTTTTTACCAAGGGCCACGGCAACGCTTTCCAGGGTTAGAAGTGTTATTGAAGAATTTTTAGGGTCCAACAATCTGTCCACTGAAGAGCGGCTTGTTTTCATTTTTTTTGCCAAAGCTGTTTTTGAAATATTGCGTAATTCCATTTCCTGCTTAATCTGATAAGCGAGTATGCGTTTGAGAGCAGTTGCTTCAGCCACTGCCATCAAATCTTCCTCTTGAAGGAAATCATCAAAACTACTGCCAATATGTTTATCTTTCATACTTAATCCTCCTGATATTATTTTAACCTTGAAAGCGCTGTTTTAAGCTCATTCTTGGGAATTTTTTGCGATTTTTTAATAAAACCGTGCAATAGGATCATGATATTTCCGTCAACAGTGAATAAAATTCTTGCAATTCCATCTGGAACCCTTGACCTTACTTCCCATAAAAAGGGTTTTATTGGTTTTCAACCAAAGGCATGCCAAGCGGCCATCCAAACTGAACTGTTTTAATATCTTCCCCAATCACTTTCTTGTGCGCCAGTGGTAATAATTTAAGCCATTTTCTTACAGGTTCCGCCCCTGAACTTGCTTTATAAAAATGAACTTTTAATTTAATGTCATCATAATCCATATGCAAAGTGTACCAAAATTGGGGCTATTGTCAATACCAAATGAACCTGATATTCATTTGTGTCTCTTGCTGAAAATTAAATAAGGAGCACAAAATGTATCGGGCGTTAATCCAGCTGATGACTTTTCAGTTCACAATAATTCAGATCCTATTCAAATCAAAAAATAACCTTGTTTTAGAAACTATTGAACTGCGGCAGCAATTGGCAACTTACCAGGCAAAGAACGAAGACCTTAAAAGCATCACTGATCTGACCCGTTCGTTTTTAGTCTCGTTAAAAAGGGCTTGGCCAAAATGGATGGATGCTCTGATAATCGTTAAGCCCGAAACTGTTATCGACTGGCAAAGGCGGCGTTTCAAAAAGTCAGGTAAACATAAAAGACTTGGCAGGCCATCAATAAAACTGGAAATCCGCCAGCATATAAAAAAAAATGGCAACTGAAAATTTTATCTGGGGTGCTCCCAGAATATATTCTGAGTTTTTTGAAACTTGGCTATACTAAAAATCAGGTTTCTCAAAGAACCATATCTCGATACCTTAAAAAGATTAGACCCGATGACCCGGATAAAACCAAGGGAAAAAGACAACAATGGAAAATATTTTTAAAAAATCATCGTCAATATATAATGGGTATGGATTTTTTTACCGTCCCAACCATTTGAATCCTGTTATTAAAATTTGACCAGTTTTAAAAAATTAGAACTGATATGCACAGTAGTTCAAAGTCAAACTTTCATACATTTTTCCCTGATTCTTTTTTGGCAAACCACAGGTGGATTTGGGTTAATTCAAGCGTCTTGACATCTATCAATTTTATTTCAAGTCCTCTGTTAATTTGACGGTTAAGAAGCACTCTCGTATCACTTCAAAATGAAGTTAATACGAGAGTGCTTCTCCCGTCATTAGAAAGCTTTGTTAGTCACTGTTCTTTATGGTTCAATAATATTAAACCATAATTCAAAATCATCAAGAGTATTCATCAACTCATAATATTCCTCTATTTTACCCTCTACTTTAATTTGACCATTATCTACTAGTTCTTCATACCTATCCTGCCCCATCAATATTTCGTTAAAGCTGTCTCTGGAAAGTGCTATAGCAGCTGTTGGATTATCTCCAACTTTACCTTTTGTGTAAAATAATACAGAGTTTTCTAAGGTTATATAATAGTTTTCTTTCAGATCAGTAAACTCTAAGTTAAAGCTCAGCTTTTTTCCTTCTACTTTTTCCGGGTTGATTCGAATAGCCATAAAATCCAGGTATAATTCAATTGACATGGCTTTTGACATATCAGGGCTAGCTACAGGTGTGGGTACAGGATTAACTCCATTTCTCAATTCAAGTGCGCCGGCAAGGTAGAAATTTCGCCATGGACCTGATTCTGACTGATAACCCAACTGTTCCAATGCATCTGCCTGTAACAGTCTCGCTTGTATGTTCTCCGGGTCGGAAAAAACAACATGATTAACTACGGTTGCAACCCAACGATAATCGCCATCAACATAAGCCTTTTTAGCTTGTTTCAAAACATTATCAGCACCACCCATAAATTCAACGTATTTTATACTTTCTTCTACGGGGGGTAATTTATGCAGGTTGGCAGGGTTTCCATCAAACCATCCAAGGTATTTTTGATAAACAGCTTTTACATTATGATTTAGACTACCATAGTAACCTCTGTTATAAAATTCATTTTTTAATCCGTCCGGGAGTGTTAACATTTCGGCAATTTCGGTGCTCATAAAACCATGATTAGCATAACGTAATGTCTGGTCATGAATATATTTATAGAGGTCTCTTTGATTCGTCATATATTCTACAATCTCATCATTACCCCAACGTGGCCAATGATGTGTTCCAAAACTTACTTCTGCTTCAACCCCAAATAGCTCTATGGCTTCGTTAATATGTTTTGCCCATATTAAAGCATCACGAACCTGAGCTCCCCGTAATGTATAAAGGTTGTGCATGGTGGCGTTTACAATTTCAGCCTGGCAAATAGCCTTCATTTGAGGGAAGTAGAACATCATTTCAGCTGGGGCTTCAGCGCCGGGAGTGTATTGAAACTCTATTTCAACACCATCCACAACCATGTCTTGACCTGTTTCACTGATATAGTCTGTGGGAGCAATTAATGTTATCTCACCTGCAGCAGTTGTCACCCCAAGTCCGCCGCCAATATTCCCTTTTTCATCTTTAGGTAAAACATTACCATACATAAAACTAGATCTACGGCCCATGGCATTTCCAGCCATTACATTTTCACTGATTGCTGCTTCCATAAATCCTTCAGGAGCAATTACTTTGACTTTCCCAGATTTTACATCTTCTTCACTAATAACGCCTTTAACACCGGGAAAATGATCTCCATGACTGTGTGTGTAAATAACAGCAACAACAGGACGTTCCCCTAAGTGTTTGTTAATTAAATCCAAAGACGCTTTTGCTGTTTCAACAGCTGTAAGAGGATCGATTATAATCCAACCTGTATCACCTTCAATAAATGTAATATTAGCCAAATCGTAATTTCTTACCTGATATATTTTATCCGTTACTTTAAACAGTCCATGGATCGTAAGAATTTGACTCTGACGCCATAAACTGGGATTTGCCGTATCCGGGGACTTCTCACTCTTATTAAGAAAATCATACTGAGTAAGATCATAGACAACATTTCCCTCTGCATCTTTAATAATTGGTGTTTCTAATGCTGCGATAAACCCCTTATGACTCAGTTCATAATCCGCTGTGTCATTAAAATCCAGCTCTGATATAAGCGCATTATTATGCTTAATAGTAGCCTCTGTTGCATCTTTTTTCGTATTATCCAGTTGTAGTGATAACATATTTTCGTCATTATTTTTTTGAGTAGTACAACTCACTAATAATAAAAAAATCGCAAATACTAGTAAAAAACTTTTTTCCATAATTGTCTCCTTTTTTTGTTATGTTACATGGATCGTGAATTATTTCCAAGCGGTTCCGGGGACACGATATTAAATTAGTCAAAGACTAAAGTATTGTGTCCCCAGAATGCCCAATAAGATTTTTATGCTCTTGTGAATTAGTATTTCTCCTCTTTATAAAGTTGAGTGGTTTCAATCCATGTACTCATGATCTATAATTGTTCAGCGCAATCTAAAATAACCATAATGATTATAACTAAATAAATCCAATGCAATTAAAGCGCGACAATGATACCTTTTAGGCATCATGATTAAATATCAGCAAATACTTCACGCCAAGGCTCTCTTGACTCACCAAAGTTTCAGGCAGGTCGCCAAAGCGGAACATATCACCCAACCTGCGTTTTCCAGGAGTATAGCAAACCTGGAAACTACTCTTGACGTAACCCTAACGTCAATGCCGTTTCCTTAACAAGTTGTTTTGTATTCAAGGTAAAACCTTGTTTGTTTGACACGATGTCGCCTCGGATACTTTCTGTTCGGCCTTATAGCCTCGGTTGTCTGTATGAATATTTCGCTTATCTGCTCCACATATTTGATGCGTTTTTTTCTGCTGCTATTAAAGAGCATAACGATGGTATCCTTCATTTTTGCTAACGCCTGAGCAAAATTTAGCTGGTGGGTGTATTTTAAATCTTCAGATTTTTTTATAATTTCTTCACGACTTGTTGTTGCAATTACAGCCGTTAAATTTTTTGAAAATACTTTTGCATGAAAATCCTGATATACCGAATGAACTATTTTTCCAGAAAAATTTTCAATCTGAAGTCTGTATTTCAAAGTTTTATAATCCTCTTCCACCGGCCAGCGCCTTTGGTACAGCACTTTAAAAAGGTCTTTGGGGTATACTTTTTGATCAATCAGGGACGTAACAAGTATTTCCGTTTCACCAGAGTCAAGTGTCACCCGGATCAGTCTGACAGTCACAGAAGCAGTATCAAAATCCATTTCCCTACATTTTTGTTTTGATACTCCTGTTGGATGAATCTGAACTATTGCTTCTGGTTTGCCGGATTTATAGAATTTCTTGATGGCACTCCATCTTTTATACGAGATGCGAGCGCAGAATTGAGCCCCCAAGGACATAACGGCTTTAAAAAGCCAATGGGCAGGATATCCTCGATCAAGAAGGATTAAATCATGGGGTTGTAATTTAAGGAATTGGAATGCTGCCAGCTCTCTTTCGCCTTCACTTTTAGGTGCCAAAATAGCATCAAGTATTGCTCAATTGCACCAGCCGGTCCTCAAGATCCTGACGTCCCATATTTTCTTACAGTTCATCTATTTCCTCTTAATACATATCGGGTAGGTCAGGAGCCTTACAGCTCCTTTCCCCCCTAAGAACCGTGCGTGACAGTTTCCCGTCACACGGCTCAAGCATTTTAAAGGTCGACCTTATGGAACGACCCGACTGTTATATTCCTATACAGCCAATGCCCGATGTTCACGGGCTGACATGGCTGATAAAAGCTTGCTTCCCTTATTATTTCTCCTGTTCCAAAAATATTGTGCATATTCCGGTAAATAAGGGTTTGCATCTGCTTTAATTTTCACGTATCTTTTGATACCAATGGCACTGGTTTTGATGACCGAGTAGATCTTAACTTTGTTTTCGGTCTTATATTTGACGGCAAAACAGTGGCTCTTTCCAGAGGCTGACCAGTATTTCTTAAACAGCCATCCTTTGGATTTATTGTGGTGCCGCCGTTTTACCATGCGCCATAGTTGTTCAAATACATAAGTATCAATACGAGAAAAGGCCTCCGATGCCACCACATGGCGGTGGTAGTTGGCCCAACCTAGAAGCGTTTGATTCAGCTTTTTGATCAGGAACGGCGTTGGGGCGCTGACGTATTTTCGGATGAGCGTTCCCACCTTTTGAGTCAGGGCGAGGACTCCCTTGCTTGATGGCGTGATATGTAATATTCTGCCATGCTTTCTAAAGGTTTGCCCGAGGAACGTAAATCCTTTCTTAATGTAAGTGATCACGGTCTTTTCTGGTGATAATTCAAGACCGCGTTCCCTTAAGAACTCTTCCACCACTGGTTTGATGTTTTCTTCCAGTATCCGTTTGGATTTACCGGTAATGATGAAATCATCTGCATAGCGGACAAAATTGACACGGGATCGGCGGGGGACTGCATTGTGCACAGCATTCTCCAAGCAATCCAGTACCATATTGGAAAAAGTAGGACTGATAATCCCACCTTGCGGAGTTCCTTTTCTTGAAGGATATGTAATACCTTTTTCCACATATCCAGCCTTCAGCCATTTGGTAAGTATGACTTTATCCATGGGGATGTTCTTTACCATCCATTTATGGGAAATATTGTCAAAACATCCTTTGATATCTCCTTCAAGCACCCAGGTTGCCGAGTTCGGCTTGGACAAAGCGTTAAATCCTGCTGCAATAGCATCCGCACAAGATCTACCTTCCCTGAAACCGTAAGAATTCCTATCGGCTAAGGTTTCGGCTATAGGTGCCAGTGCCAGTTTATACAGCGCCTGCATTGCTCTATCATTCATAGTTGGTATTGAAAGAGGCCTTTTCTTACCGTTTTTCTTTGGGATATAAATCCGTTTTAGCGGCTGAGTTTTGTAACCACGTCGGCGCAGGCTTTGTACAGCCCGCCATTTGGCTCTGGCTCCCTGCCATAGGATACCGTCGATGCCAGGGGTCTTTTTCCCCTTGTTGGAAGTCACTCGTTTCACAGCCAAAAGCTTGGCGTAGAACGAGCGGGTTAATAAATATTGTAGAACTTTAACTTTGTTCCACCTTTTATCCTTAACAGCCTTTGCGATACGCACCTGCAGCCTTCTGACCTGACGCCGTATTGGTTTGAAATCAATCGATTTCCACTTCTTGGCATCGTCAATGAGCGCACCAGCTTCGAGAGCTATCTTTTGCTTTCTCATTTTTAAAGGTTCTCCAGATTCTC
This sequence comes from Desulfobacteraceae bacterium, assembly GCA_016743945.1. Lineage (GTDB taxonomy): Bacteria > Desulfobacterota > Desulfobacteria > Desulfobacterales > Desulfobacteraceae > NBML01. The sequence continues at coordinate 6,263 of JADGFI010000055.1, read as the reverse complement.
TCACAATAAAATACCTGTTGGACGTCGGCACACTGTTCACCGTGACTGATGTCTCCGATTTTAGTGCTCAAGCCATATTTCATGCTCTATCCACCGGCTTTCCCGGTGGCATTTGCTTCTTCCAACTTCTTTATTCTGTTCCTCCATCAGCACGCCTTACGGTAATGCCTGCCCGGGCTTGCGCCAGGCGAAGTAACAGACTTATCCCGTTCTACATAATTGATCATAACAAAAGACTTAGGCAGGATCTGGACACCGGTGGCTTGATGGGTTCCGTACAGGCACGTTAATAACCTGTAACCTCTCCACACATGCGAACACAAAGAAGCATGTCTGCGACCTGATAACCCAAGTAGGTCTGTACTCACTGACGGTGCGTGCAATCCTTTGTATATTCTTACCATATCTTTTAGATCTTAGCCCTTAACCGGATTGGGCTTCCGGAGGGGAGTCCGTTCTCCATGTTTTTTTTGATCTAATTTGTTCAATAAGAGTATGGTCTCCAGGATTGTCCGTTCTATAGGTTTTGGGCGCTTCATCTTCTAAATAGTCTATTCTTTTTTTACGCGACCAACGCGATGCCCAAATGGCAAAGGCACCTAAAAAACCAAGAATAATTATTGGAAGCACTATTTTTAGAATTTCACTCAATTAATTGTCCATGACATATAACGCCGCAGTAAGCTGCCGAAAAAGCCGACACGACAACCTTCAAATTAAAAGATACCCAAGCTCGGCTTTTTGGGTCAGCTTGAGTGCAATTGTTGGGCAACATGCCTAGACCAAGGCTTAATTTTCATTATTACATTATTCAAAGTACGTTCTGCAACTTCAGTATCGTATGCCACTTGAGCACGTAACCAGTAGCCATTAGACAAGCCAAAAAAACGACATAACCTTAAATCTGTATCTGCTGTGATTGAACGTTTCCCTAAGACAATTTTACTAATACGCTGAGCGGGAACGTCAATTTCTTTGGCTAAACGATACTGGCTAATCCCCATAGGTTTGAGAAACTCTTCCGAGAGAATCTCACCAGGAGTGATAGGTTTAAGTTTGTTCATCATAAATTCTCCTCAGTGGTAATCAACTATTTCCACATCTTCCGCACCTGCATTCGTCCAATAAAAGCAGACACGCCATTGGTCGTTAATGCGGATACTGTGTTGACCTGAACGATCACCCCTGAGTATCTCAAGGTGATTTCCAGGCGGAACTCTTAAATCTTCAAGCTGATTAGCAATTTCAAGTTGTCTTAGTTTACGTCGTGCAACATTTTCAATATTTACAAATCGCTTGACACGCTGACCTTTTGAGAGTGTTTTTGTGTGTTTACATTTAAAAGATCTTATCATGTTTATATAGTAACGCGTGACGTCATTGATGTCAAGCGTGACTACGAATGCCCAACGGTTGAAGTCAGTGGTAGCCGGGGTTTACAGTAATTTTATTAAAACCATAAAATTCCAATATTTCAACAATCTTCTAAAGCGGCTCAGCCCTCGGCTATCCACTGGACTGACAGGTTAGGAATCAAGTTGAATACTATTAAATTCATGAAAATACTCCAGTAAATTTCAATATAGTCCAAAATAAACCAAGCAAAAAGAGAGAAGGACCTCCTCTCCTTAGGCTTCTTTTTCTTTTATCAGAAAACTGTTTGCCATTAAGTTTGACAGAATTCAGATAATCTTTTTTGTAAAAAGAAAATAAAAAAATTATTACTCCAAAAAACATGAAAGATACAGGTGTTATGTAATCTGACATGATGAGTTATTGGTCTCCATTAAAAAAAATATAAATTTAATTCCTAACGGTTAAGCTGAGTTGCATGGGATTTAATGCCGTCAAACTCAGCATTGATGCTTCCAGAGTTGAGTTCATCTCACGATTCATTTCAACTAATGATTGACATATCTGTTTGAATATTACCGGATCTGACCATGGTTCATTAATTATGGGTACCGCATTTGAAAAACAAGGAGCACGACCGTCAAACTCTGTAAGAACTAAAAATTCTTTAATGTCTGATTTCAATCCCACTGTTCTTTTGGGATAAGAATTTTCATAATTTCGATGCGAATAAGGTCGTGTGCCACCTTTTGAGAGTTCATTGATAGAATGACGTAGGCAATCAGAATCGTTTATCTGTGTGTGAAGAAGCGATACTTTATACATCCGTTCAGGCTCGCTATTAAACATGTCAGTAGGATCATTAGATTGGTAATTATTTCTTTGTGCCTTTATGTATCGACCAATTGTCCATAGAACAGCAGGAGGAGACTTGCTTCAGATATTTTGTATCCATGGCGGCCAGTGTGAGCTTTGATATGGAAATTCAGACGGATAGCCGGTTGTTCACTTCGATTCTAAAAACTCCTGGTGGCAATTCAAACTAAAAACAATGGGCGGTTTTATCTTCGGGCGGGCAATGCCGGACATTTGGAGGAGGATTTGAAAACCTGGCTGAACTAAGACCTTTACGGGTGTTCAGGGTTTCATGGTAGTATGAAAACCTCTTGAGCTTTTCATAATTACAATGTGGACCCAATGGGGATTGGGATATATGAAAAAGCCTGCCTTAATTATCCTGTTCGTATTGGCCGGTTTTTTTTAGGTTTCCGCAGTTTAATTAAAATCCTATTGCCGCCTGCAGGCGGAACATATCGGTCCGTACATTATCGGAATACCCGCCGCTGTAGCCGGCTGAAAATTCAAACCTGTCCCTGGCAAATGTAACACCGGCCTCGGAGGTGACAGTGGTTCTGTCCGCATAGTCCGTGATTAGTTGCGTGAAGGTCCCGACCCCCATGGTATTGGAGGATTCGGCATCGGTCACGGCGCGGGTCACCCCTATGCAGAGGGTGGGGCGGACGGTCCAGCCGTAAATGCCCTGAAGGTTTGCAAACCATTTCAGGCCCAGTTTGGCATAGATCTCATGCTCGTCCATGGCCCCGTAGGTGATGTCCAGATTGGACTGGTTGGCGGTGGTAAACCCCTCCCTGTTGTTCCAGGCCCAGGCCAGGCCGACTTCGGGCAGAAGGATTTGGTTCCCCAGCCTCACAAGGTAGCCCAGGGTGGTGTCAACTCGGGTGGAAAAGGCATCATAGGAGGCGGATTCCATGTTGGACGGGTCTGTGTTCAGGGTGTCGCTTTCACTGTAAAAAAAAGACCCGATACCGGTCAGCAGCCACCGGTCGTCATGAATATAAACCCCGTGCAGGCCCAGGGAACAGGTTGAGATCTCCTCGGACCGCCGGTCATACCCGGTTCCTGTATATTTGACCTCCCCTGTGTTGACCCCTAGGTGGAACCCGGTGAAAAGATCATCTCTAATGCTGCGGGTATGCCCCCCCAGCAGTCCGACGGTTTCAGCCTTATATCCAATGGCGGAATTATCCCTGGACTTTAAGAGGACAGGGGTTGCAAAGGCGACCTTCTTTTTATCCCGGGGCGGCAAAGCGTCCAAAGGGGTGTCAAGGGATGCCAGCAGGTATTCGGGCCGGTCCAGGTAACCCAGTTCCGGCGTCATGGCCGGCAGCACAATATTGGACAAAAGGCTGGCCCCCACAAGGTCGTGCCCCTGTGCACCGAACCGGTTCAGAGCCCGGGACGACAGCAGGGGGGTGGATGCTTTTGGAGCAAAATCGATCTTTATTTTCTGAAGGCCGTTGCCGCTGACCAGACTGCCTTTATAATCAACCGGGAGCGCGGCCATGGAGGTAAACTGATCCCCCGCAGCCGCACCGGCCACGAGCATGGGAATCTCATAGCTTGTTTCACCTGAAAAGTTTTGCCCCAGCACCGGGTAAAGTGTTGCATTGGAAAACACAGCCGCTGCGGTCGGGTCCGTGCCAAGCGCCACAGCCCCTTCATAGGCAGCAGTGAACTCCGTCTGGGTCTGGGTATTGATCTCCATGGCATATCCGGTAATGGTGGTGGTGCCCTTTTCCACATAGACCTGTCGGGCTGTCAGGCTACCGCCGGTAAGCCCGGGCGACAGCGCCGCATCCACCCGGATCAGGCCTTTGGAAAGAAGGGTTGCCGTGTTTGTGATCCATACGCCCGTGGCATCGGCATTGTTAAAGGGACTTGACGAACCGGGTCGTTCTCTGCCGGCAACGGCCCTGACCGTGATGAGGCCGTCGGTTTGAATGCTGCCGCTTCCCCGAATGCCGACGGCATCGGCAGAAGCAGAGATACTTCCTGCAGTGTATCCGCCCCGGGCGGTTACAGTGATATCCCCGGTGCTAATTACGGCACCGCCGTCACTCTTTATCCCATAGGCAGAGGCACGGGCAGAGGAATAGGCAGAGTCTGAACAACCAGTCCCGGCCCTGGCGGTTACGGTGATATCCCCGCTGCTGGTTACGGCACCGCCGGTGCTATTTATCCCATAGGCATCGGCATCAGCAGGGGTAAAAATTGAACCAGCAGTCCCGCCACGGGCGGTTATGCTAATGTCTGCAATATTATTTACCGTTCCCGTTGTAAAAAGACCAAACAGAACCATCCTGCCGTCAGCGGAACTAAGGTCAATGGATATGTCGCCCCTGTTTTCTATCCCGATGGTTTCATTGTCATTGCCGATCCCTGCAACACAAAAAATTGAACCGATGATGCCGGTATCATTGATATGAATGTCCCCGGTGTTGTAAAAAAAAATACCGGGGGCATGGGGGTTGGAATCCGCCAGTTCTATGCCGGTATGAAGATCCCAGGACAAATACGTCAGTGCCGAAGGACGGTACGCCGTAATCGTGTCCGTATTGGTATTATTGACTGATATATCATCGTAAACTTTTGCCGGGCCTGCCAGGGCCCCGGGGCAGATGGAAAAAAGGAAAATTGCGGAAGTCAGGAACAATCTTTCAACAGGTGTCATGTGTACAATCCGTACTCTATCGTTCAGATCAGGTATCTTTTTCAGTTCAGATCAGGTATCTCGCTCACGGTATCCAGCATAACATCTTGAAATTGGGCCTGACAATCCATAGTTCATAAACGGTGGGAATTTGTTCTTTAAATTCGAATATTTGTCATGAACGGTAGCAAACCGGTCATGAACGGCAGGATCTAAACAGGGTCTCAGGGCCGGGAATTTCATTGACAAAAGGGTTGGGGAACGCCTGGGACCGGAAAAAGATAGTTTTGAAAAAAAGGGATCGTTTCTGGTGACCTTATTCAGAGAGGCTCTGCCTGGCTGGTTTGCACAGTGGAACCCCGTGGATCTTTTGGTATTGCTGCCTGAGCGGGGCAAGGCATCGCCTGCTCACGGGCAACCGGATATCATTGTTCTCTATCAGGGCATACGCCGCACCGCTTGCATCTTTTTCCAGTCCGGTTACCCGGTTCAGGTTGACGGCATGGGAACGGTGAACCCGGATAAAGTCTGGATTGTCAATGCTGTTAAGCACCTTGACCAGGGACAGCTTGATTTCATTTTTTATAAATTGCCGATCTTTTTTTACAAAAACCGAGGCATAATGCTCCTGAACGGAGATGTGGGAAATCTCTTTTATAAAGAAAACGTGCTCTTTTTTCCCTGCCTTTATGTAAATTTTTTTTCCAACGGATGATTTTTCCTGACGCTTCAGATAGAACAGAACAAAGAATCCGTCCACTATAAACACCGGCACCATTTTCAAGTAAAACCGCCATGAAAAGGCCAGAAATCCGTTTTCCGGTTGGAAATAAAAGGTGAAGAAACCTGTTTCCAGGGATTTGACAATGAGTTGAACATCGCCTAAAAGATAGAAACCCGCCACAAAAACCAGAAAAGCCGTGCCCCAGAATTCCCCCACAGTAAAGTCGGTTCCCTTTCCCTGTTTTGTGCGAACCGCAATCCGGACCTCGCTGAGAACCAGGGCTGTTGATCCGAAAACAAGGCTGTACCCCAGTCCTACAATGAGATGAGCGATCAAGGAAACGGGGTTGAAAAAAGAAATCATTAAAGCGATAAAACCGATGAAAAAAGAGAGAACGGCATAGATGGAAAACCGTTTTTTCCACGGGTGATCAAAGGGCAGCTTTGATCCCATAAAGGCCCGGATGCCGGCGCCTTTTTTTTGTAACCGGATTATCAGCCCTTTCATTTCTTACACTGCCCAGCTCCCCTGTGGAAATCAATTTTCTTATCCGATCATTTATTTAATTTGGACAGGCCTGTCAAGGGAAAACAGCCTTTTTCCTATACGTGAATCCTGTTGATGCCTAAAGCATTAGCAGAAGTATTAGCCGAAAACAAGGGCGGAACCGTGAGG
>JADGFI010000054.1 GCA_016743945.1 Desulfobacteraceae bacterium | reverse complement strand
ATCCTTTGTTAAAACTTTTAGGTCCTTAAGACCCGCTCATTTTCTTTTCTCACTGACCAATTTTCAAAGATCAAACTTTTTGTTCGGGGTGTGTCTGACCCCCAAAACCAGGCCAATATACATGTGCTGCCGGGTCTTGTCAAACCTTTTTTTATATTATTCAAAAATTATTTTATGGTACTTCTTTTTACCGGCTCTTAATAGGATCTCATCCCCTTCCAAATCGGTCTTTGAGACGATTTGATCCAGGGCTGCAATGCGGTCTCCATTGATATATGCCCCCCCCTGCTTCACCAGACGCCTCGCATCGGACTTGGAGCTGCATAACCCAGTTTGGGTCAACAGATCAATCACCAGGGCTTTATCCACCACCTCTTCCTTACTATATAAGGTCGACGGAACAGATTCGCCCGATTCAGTAGTGGCAGGAGAATGAACCCCCCGGGGAATGCTGGACCCCGGCAAAAGCGTATCCGAAACTTCCATGGGACCAAACACACAAACCGATGCTTTCAAAGACTTTAAGGCCTCTTGTTCTCCATGGGCTATCTTTGTAGCTTCATAGGCAAGAATTGTCTTTGCCTTATTCAAATCAGCTCCTTCAAGGGACTTTATTATTTCAATCTCTTCCATGGGCAAAAAGGTAAATAAGGCCAGGAACCGTGACACATCGGCATCATCACAATTCACCCAAAACTGGTAATATTCATAGGGCGAAAATCGTTCAGGATCCAGCCAGACAGCACCTTTGTGTGTTTTTCCCATCTTGATCCCGCTGGCCGTAGTGATCAGGGGAAAGGTAATACCAAAGGCCTGCTTACCAAGGGTCCTGCGAACAAGGTCAATTCCGGCCACAATATTACCCCATTGGTCAGAGCCCCCCATTTGCAAAAAGCAATCATGGTTTTTCGCAAGTTTCATAAAATCATAGGACTGGAGGAGCATATAGTTAAACTCAATAAAGGTCAGGCCATCATCCGATTCCATGCGGCTTTTATAGCTTTCCGCCTTAATCATCCTGTTTACGGAAAAATGCCGTCCGATATCCCTTAAAAACGGTATATATTCAAGGGTGGTCAGCCATTTTGCATTATCCACCATCAGGGCCTTATTATCGGAAAAATCCAGGAACCGCTCCAATTGTTTTTGTATGCCCGCCTTGTTTTCATCTATCTCGTCCTGGGTGATAATTTTGCGTAACTCGGTTTTACCGGATGGATCTCCGATCAAACCGGTTCCGCCGCCGACAAGAGCTATGGGTCTGTGACCGTTTTTTTGCATATGGGCAAGGGCCATAATACAAACCAGGCCGCCCACATGGAGACTTGATGCTGTTGGATCGAACCCTATGTAACAGGTGGCCCGATTGTTATTAAGATAGTCTTCCAGCTCTTGTGTATGGGTAACAGCGTCAATAAATCCCCGTTCCTTTAGTACCGTTAAAACACTCATCTATTTACAACCTTTATTTTTTCGTATATTCCACTGCGCGGGTTTCCCGAATCACCACTACTTTTACCTGACCGGGAAAGGTCAGATTTTCTTCTATCTGGCGGGCAATATCCCTGGAAAGAAGCACCGCGCTTTCATCTGTTATTTTTTCACTCTCAGTTATGACCCGAATCTCACGCCCGGCCTGAATAGCATAGGTATTGACAACCCCTTGAAAGGAATTGGCAATCTTTTCAAGATCCTCAAGGCGTTTGACATAATTTTCCAGACTTTCTTTTCTGGCGCCGGGTCGGGCGCCGGAAAGTGCATCCGCCGCCTGGACAATATAATCATAAACCGTCTCGGGCATTCTGTCTTCATGGTGGGCACCGATGGCATTGACAACGGCCTCTGTCTCGCCATATTTTTTTGCAAGATTGGCACCGATGACGGCGTGGGCCCCATCCACCTCATGGTCTACAGCCTTTCCGATATCATGTAAAAGCCCCATACGTTTGGCAAGCTTTATGTTCAAGCCAAGTTCCGCGGCAATGGTTCCTGATAAGAAAGCAACTTCAATGGAATGCTGAAGCACATTCTGGGCATAGGATGTTCGGAATTTTAATTTTCCAAGAACCTTGATTAATTCAGGATCTATCCCATGAACGCCCAGGTCAAAGGCCGCTTGTTCCCCTGCCTCTTTGGTTGCAAGCTCAACCTCTTCGGTTGCCCGTGCCACCACATCCTCAATCCGGGCGGGATGGATTCTGCCGTCGGAAATCAATTTTTCAATGGCAATCCTTGCCACTTCCCTGCGGACTGGATTGAACCCAGATAAAATTACCGCCTCAGGTGTGTCGTCAATGATAAGGTCAATACCCGTTGCCGCTTCCAATGCCCTGATATTTCGGCCTTCACGACCAATAATTCGGCCCTTCATTTCGTCTCCGGGCAAATGAACCACAGAAACAGTTCTTTCAGCCACATAATCACCGGCATACCGTTGGATGGCCGTTGAAATAATTTTTTTAGCTTCTTTATCTGCCTGTTCCCTTGCTTCACTGGTAATTTTCTTGATCAACTTTGCCCCTTCGTGCTTTGCCTCTTCTTCCATGGCTTTCAGCAGAAGGTCTTTGGCCTCATCCAGGGTCAGACCGGATACTTTTTCAAGTTCTTTTTTAGTTTCCTCCAGAAGGATTCTATACTGTTCTTCTCTTCGTTCGGCTGAAGCCAGCGCCCTTCCAATTTCAGTCTCTTTTCTTACAAGTTCCTTATCGCGTTTTAAAAACTGATCTTCAAGTTTATCCAGTTTTTCACTTTTTTTTGCAAGACGCCTTTCTTCTTTTTTCATTTCAGAACGGGTCTCTTCGGTTTCCGCATCAAAATCACTCTTCATTTCCAAAAGTCTGGATTTTGCTTCGAGCTTGGCTTCTCTTAAAAGTGTCGCTGATTTTTTTCTGGCGTCTTCGACAAGTTGTTTGTGTTCTTCCTCAATATTCAGATTTTCCTGGTTTACCTTTTTCCTGACCACAAAAAAAGCAACGATTCCCAATCCCAGCAAAAAAACAATCGTTGATGAAAATATCATCACAGTGTCCATTCAATAATTCTCCTAAAATGCTATTAACATCAGCAAAATGACATTGCTTGCCATATATGCATACTACAATATGGACGAAAATATGGAATGGGGGTAATTATCCAGGGAAGGTGGTTTAAGAAAAAGAAAAATTTCATATAACAATAGCCCCCACAAATTGCCGTGTTGCTTTGTAAGGCTTTGAACCATTGGTTCAAAAGGTGGGTGTCCAATAATACCTTTAGGCTTTTCCTTGCAATCAGGAACCTAGCTCACCAGTATCAGGGTGAACTCCCTTTTTACTATGCGTTAGGACAAAGTCTGTCAGACAATCACGCACATTGCAGGGGCATTGTTTATATCAGTCTATCTATTCATTCAATTCCTTTATCTACTTTATACATCAAAGACGAAATCCTTTGTTCAACGTCTCTTTCCAGTTCAGAATGTTGCTGTTTCAGCTCATAAAAATCTCTCGACAGGTTCATGGCTGCAAGAAGCAATATGGCGATTCTGTTCCTTCCACTCGTTTTATTCGGGAACATGCCTTCGGCTTCTTTAATATAGTCTTTTAAATATTGTGCAACTTTATCCGGATCCTTTACCTGTCCATCCGGTTTAAATCTAAACTCTTCACCGAAAAGGTCAATTTTAACAATTTCATCCAATGAAATCCCTTTACCGATTTTTCACGGTTACACGTTTGATTGATGCTCTTTTTTAGAGGCATCATTTGATAAATCATTGGAAAAACTATCCAATTTGGTCAAAAGACCATCGATTTTCGATTGAATCAAAGCCTCCTGCTCAGCGTTTAATTCTTCAGTTTCATTTTTCCTAACCAGCTCTGTTTCCAAATCTTTAATTTTTGAACTCAATTCCAAGTTCTCAACCTGTAACATCTGGCAAAGCTCTATCAGAAAATCAACTTTTATATCAATATCATCAAACTTGTTTTTAATAACGTCATTACCCAATTTCATAGTCTCATATAGTGTTCGATTAGTGTTCAGTATAGTTTAAAATATTTGAGAAAGTCAAGATAATTCATTTTCAATCTGCTGAATCAAAGATTCTACCAGTTCAAGCTCATTCGGGCTATTCACCCCGATTACCTGCCGTGAATCCGCCATCAAACGGACACTGATTTTTTCTCTTTTTGATCTTGCAATCTCAACCATATCCGTTAAATAAAATTCTGCCTGATTATTATCAGGGCGGATCAACCCAATGGTTTCTTCCAGAAAAGTTCTATCAAAACAATAAATTCCCGTATTAATGGTTGTTATCTGCTTTTCTTTACCAGTGGCATCGGACTCCTCCCGAATTGAGGTCACATCACCCGATGAATCCAGAATGATTCTGCCATACCCGGTCGGATCCTCCATGTCAACCGCCAGAACCGTTAATTTTGCATTGCTAGTCCTGTGGGTGGCAAGAAGAGCCCTTAGGGTGTCTTCCTTGATCAAGGGAACATCGCCACATAGCACCAGCACATCTTTTGTTCCGGGTGCCAGATCAGGCAACGCCTGCTTAACCGCATCTCCGGTACCCAGCAATGATTTTTGAATCACAAAATTAACCGGAAAATATTGGCACACCTCTTGTTTAACAAGCGCTGCCTGATGCCCGATCACCAGAAAAATATTATCGGATGTCAGTTTTCTGGCACAGGCGAGAACATGCACTACCATACTTTTTCCCGCCACCTTGTGAAGCACTTTGGGAAGATCTGACTTCATCCGGGTTCCCTTGCCGGCGGCAAGGACAACAATCGCCAGGTTATCCATCGGATTCTCTCTAATTTTAGTATTCCCTATTTTCGTATCCCCGATTTTAGTATCATTGGTTTTGCTATCCATTGTTTTGATCAATCCTGTCTCTTTTTAAAAAAAAGGGGGACGCTTTCCCATGGAAAAAGCATCCCCCCCTTTTTTTTTATAATCTGTAATCTTTAATCTGCCTGACAGATCTCTTTATATAAAATTAAAATTCCAGAATCACATTATTACCAGATCATATTATTACCGGGTGCCTGCAATCTTAATTCGATCTATCGCCCGTCTCAAAGCAACTTCAGCTCTTACAAGATCAAGATCGGAAGCTTTGGCAGACAGACGTTGTTCAGCCCGTTCCTTTGATTTCTGGGCCCTTGTGACATCTATATCCTTTCTGCGTTCGGCAGATTCAGCCAGAATGGTAACCTTGTTGGGCAACACTTCTGCAAAGCCGCCATTGATAAAAAGAAGCCTCTCTTTTCCATTGGCGTCTTTATACCGGAGCGTCCCCATTTTCAAGGATGTCAAAAAGGTGGTGTGCCCTTTAAGCGCACCAAATTCTCCTTCTGACCCTGGCGCCACAACAATCTCAACCGTTTCGCTGACAATTGCTTTTTGTGGTGTAACTACTTCAAGAAATAGTTTTTCGGCCATGTTATCCCTCCAGCTTAAGCTGATTTCGCTTTTTCAATGGCTTCTTCAATAGAACCTACCATATAGAAAGCATTTTCTGGCAGATCATCATGTTTTCCTTCAATGATTTCTTTAAATGATCTTACCGTGTCTTCAACCTTTACAAATTTACCCGGCATACCGGTAAATGTTTCTGCCACATGAAAAGGCTGTGACAAAAATTTCTGAAGTTTTCTGGCGCGCTGAACCGTAATCTTATCTTCGTCGGACAGCTCGTCCATACCCAAAATTGCAATGATGTCCTGGAGCTCTTTATATTTTTGCAGGGTCTGCTGAACCACACGGGAAACATTGTAGTGTTCTTCCCCGATATAAGCTGCATCCAGAATCCTGGAAGATGAATCCAACGGGTCAACCGCAGGATAGATACCCAGCTCTGCGATCTGACGGGACAAAACAACGGTTCCGTCCAGATGGGCAAAGGTGGTGGCAGGGGCCGGATCAGTTAAATCATCGGCAGGTACGTAAACGCACTGAACCGCTGTAATGGATCCTTTGTCAGTTGATGTAATACGTTCCTGAAGTTCCCCCATGTCAACGGCCAATGTGGGCTGATACCCAACAGCAGAAGGCATACGACCAAGGGTTGCAGATACTTCTGCACCCGCCTGGGTAAACCGGAAAATATTATCAACAAAGAGAAGTACATCCTGACCTTCTTCATCACGGAAATACTCGGCACAGGTCAGAGCTGATAGCGCAACCCGAGCACGTGCTCCGGGAGGTTCTGTCATCTGGCCGTACACCAGGGCACATTTGGGAAGAACACCCGAGTCTTTCATCTCGTGGTAAAGGTCATTACCTTCACGGGTTCTCTCGCCTACACCGCCAAATACCGAAATACCACCATGCTGCATGGCAATGTTGTTAACCATTTCCATCATGATAACGGTTTTACCTACACCGGCACCACCGAACATCCCCATTTTACCGCCACGGGGAAAGGGAACCAGAAGATCAATAACCTTAACGCCGGTTTCAAGAACACGAACCGTTGTATCCTGTTCCGTAAATTCCGGGGCATGTCTATGGATGGGCAGCATTTTGTCTTGGGAAATCGGACCCAGGCCATCAACCGGTCGACCCACAACATTGAGAACACGGCCCAAAGAAGCCTCACCAACGGGCATCATAATGGGAGCGCCGGTATCTTTAACCGCCATTCCTCTCTGGAGACCGTCGGTTACATCCATACCGATACACCTGACCACATTGTCACCCAGATGCTGGGCCACTTCGACAACCAGGTTGTCTTCCATGTCACCGATGGCAGGATTTGTAATGGTCAAAGCCGTTAAGACCGGAGGAAGATTTCCGGGCTCAAATTCAACATCAATAACAGCACCCAAAACCTGCGCTATTTTACCTATATTTTCAGCCATTTTTTTCTCCTTAAAAGCTGTTTTACCAATTAAGTATAATCTGTTCTATCCCTTAAGTGCCTCTGCACCACCAACAATATCCATAAGATCGGAGGTAATACCTGCCTGCCGTGTTTTGTTGAATATTGTCTGAAGTTCGTTCACCATATCTTCACATGCCTTGGTTGCATTTTCCATGGCCCTCATTCGAGCCGCATGTTCGCTGGTGGACGTCTGGAGCAGCGCATCATATATCTGAATAAAAATATTCTTGGGAAGCATCTCCCCCAGAAGGGCATCGGAAGAAGGCTCGCAGATATGCTCGGGAAGAAATTCTCCCTCTGTAGCCACTTCTTCTGTTTCCAAAGCCACATCCGCAAGGGAAGGGATAGGAAGCACCTGTTTTAATGTGGGAATCTGCTTTGCCATGTTTTCGAACAAGGAATAAATCAGATATACTTCATCAACAGCCCCGTCAAGGAAACTGTCTATCATTTTTTGTCCCGAGGTGGATGCGACCGAGAAATCAATATTTCCACCCACCACCCCGATATACTCATCTTCGATGGGGAAGGGGCTCTTCTTTGCCCAGTCTCTTCCTCTTTTACCAAAACAGAAAAGAGAGACATCCTTGCCTACAAATTCGGATTCGATTAATCGTTCCGCTTTATCAATCAGACTATTGTTAAAACCGCCACAAAGTCCTCTGTCGGATGTACAGAGAATTACGGCCACCTTTTTGACTTCTTCGCGGGGAACCAGCAAGGGGCTTGCATCTTCACCGGATTTACCGGCAATGCTTCCCAAAACTTCAGCAAACTTGGAGGCATAGGGTTCAAACGCCTCCATTCTCAGCTGGGATCCGCGCAATCTTGAAGTGGCGACCATCTTCATGGCAGAGGTAATCTGTCTAGTCTTTTTTACACTGACTATTTTCGATTGTACTTCTTTTAAAGTTGCCATATGATCTCACCTTTACGCCTAATTTTAATGAAAATATTCACAATAAGATCCAAAAACTACCCTAAATGGTATCCTTGAATTCTTCGTCATAGGCTTCAAGGCATTGTTTGAGTTTGCCTTCGATCTCCGCAGTAATTTCCTGTTTTTCTTTCAAACCGGAAAAAATCTCAGGGAAACGATTTTCAACAAAGGGGTAAAGACCTGCTTCATATTTTGCAACCGATTCTCTTGGGTATTTATCGATATACCCCTTGGTTCCGGCATAAAGAGCGGTTACCATTCTTTCCATGGAAAGGGGTTTGAACTGGGGTTGTTTCAAAAGCTCAACCAGTCTTTCTCCACGGGTCAGCTGTTTTTGCGTCGCAGCATCAAGGTCAGATCCAAAGGCAGCAAAGGCTTCCAACTCACGAAACTGGGCCAGATCAAGCCGCAGGGTACCGGCCACTTGTTTCATGGCTTTTACCTGGGCTGCACCCCCAACTCTTGACACGGAAAGTCCAACATCAATGGCAGGTCTGATACCGGCAAAGAAAAGATCCTTGTCCAGAAAAATCTGACCATCGGTGATGGATATAACGTTTGTAGGAATAAAGGCGGACACATCCCCTTCCTGGGTTTCGATGATGGGAAGAGCTGTCAAAGAACCGGCACCTTCTGCATCGGAAAGTTTTGCTGATCTTTCAAGCAAACGGGAATGGTTGTAAAAGATATCACCAGGGAAAGCCTCACGTCCCGGCGGACGTCTAAGCAACAGGGATACTTGACGATAGGCAACCGCCTGTTTTGAAAGATCATCATAGATAATCAGGGCATGTTCGCCCTTGTCCCTGAAATACTCACCCATGGCGCAACCGGCATAGGGAGCCAGATATTGCATGGCAGCCGATTCAGAAGCGGAAGCCACAACAACCGTTGTGTATTCCATGGCGCCGTGCTCTTCAAGGGCGGCAACCACCTGGGCAACAGTAGATTTTTTCTGACCGCAGGCAACATAGATACATTTGATGCCGCTTTCTTTTTGGGCAATAATGGCATCAACGGCAACGGCAGTTTTACCGATCTGACGGTCACCAATGATCAACTCACGCTGACCACGACCAACAGGTGTCATACCATCGACAGCCTTGGCACCGGTGTAGCAGGGCTCATGAACCCCTTTTCTGGCAATGACACCCGGGGCTACCAATTCCATGTTCATATAGATATCAGAGTTGATGGGGCCTTTTCCATCAACGGGTTCACCCGTAGTGGTTACAACCCGACCCAACAAAGCTTCACCCACCGGAACAGAAGCAATACGGTCTGTTCTTTTTACCACATCGCCCTCTTTGATGACCTTATCATCACCCAGGATGGCAATACCAACATTGTCTGATTCAAGGTTCAATGCAAGACCTAAAATTCCACCGGGGAATTCAACCAACTCCATGGCCTTAACTTTTTCCAAGCCGTATACGCGGGCAATACCATCACCCGCAGAGAGAACAACACCAGTTTCGCTCAGATCAACTTCTGCATCAAAGCCTTTGATCTGATCTTTTATTATTTGGCTTATTTCTTCCGCTTTAATTTCCATTAGACACTCTCACCTTTTTTTAATGTTTCCCGCATATTAATCAGCTGAGTTTTCACGCTGCCATCCAGAACAAGATCACCGATTTTTGTTACCACTCCGCCAATAAGGCTTGGATCCTGCTCAACATTCAGAACAATCGTTTTTCCCGCTTTTTTAGACAAGGCTTCCTTGATTTTCTCTATGGCATCGGAAGATAGCTCTGTTGCAGAGATAACACTGGCCTTAACAACTCCTTTGAGTTCATCGGCCAGATCCCTGTAATAGGAAGCAATCTCCCGCAAAAAACCAATTCTGCCCTTGTCAAACAAAAGCACCAGAAAAGATTTCATTATGGCAGACAAATCCGTTGCCGCCAAAACAGCCTGAAGTACTTTTTTCCGGTCATTTTTGTTGTACAGGGGATTGGTCAATGCGAGTTCAAACCCGTCCTGTGTGTCAAAAAGCCCAACCACAGCAGCCAACTCTTCATTGTATTGTTCTGCCTGGCCGTCTTCCTGGCCGATGAGAATCAATGCCTTGGCATAACGCCTTGAAACTGCTAAATTTTTCATTATGCCACCACCTTTTTCAGATATTGATCAACCAGGTTATCCTGGTCCTCAGATGAGATGGATTCTTTAATGACGGCCTCTGCCTGTTCCATTGCCAGTTCAACGATTTCCTGTTTAAGCGATGCCTTGGCTGCTTTGAATTCCTGTTCAATGGTTCGCTTTGCCATATCTTCCAGTTTATCAGCCTGGGCCGCAGCTTCCGCCAGAATTCTTACCTTGGCTTCTTCACCCTGTTTAATATAATCTTCAACAATCTGCTTGGATTCCTGATCAAGATTTTTAAACTTGGTTTGGTATTCAACCAATTTTTTTTCTGCCGCTTCTCGTTTCTGCTCCAGGCTACTCAGTTCATCTGCAATCTCTCGTTTGCGGGATGAAAAAAACTCGGTCACGGGTTTTTTAGCAATAAAAAAACCGGCTATGGCAAGAATACCAAAGTTTAAGACCTTCCAGGTATCTATTTCCAGCCAGCTGTTGTGAACGACACCACCCGCTGAAGACGCAAACGCAACAGAGGCAACGCCTGCGACAACAACCGTAACAATACCTGGGACCATGAGGTGTCTTTTTCTTAATTTACCTGATTTTAATTGAGTTCCCATTAACAAGCCCTCCCTAGAATCTTCTCGCCGATGGCCTTGGCATATGCCTCGATCTCACCCTCAAGGGCTTTCCGGGCCTGATCAGTTTCAGATGCCA
Source organism: Desulfobacteraceae bacterium (assembly GCA_016743945.1). GTDB lineage: Bacteria > Desulfobacterota > Desulfobacteria > Desulfobacterales > Desulfobacteraceae > NBML01. The sequence goes on along the minus strand of JADGFI010000054.1, from coordinate 13,747 downwards.
CCTGCTCTTTAATTTGAGCAAGATTGGCCTGAGCTTTCTTGTTAATCTGGTCGATTATTTCCAATTCTTCTTTTGATGCTGCTGCAACAAAGGTCTCTTTTTCCTTAAGACCTTTGGATCTGGCTTCTTTCAAACCGTTCTTGTAGGAATCCTTCTGGGAGTCAAGATCAGCAGACGCTCGTTCAACGCCATTTTCAAGGCCTTCAACCTTTGCTTTTCTTTCCAGAAGAACTTTACGGATCGGTTTGTACAGTACCAAATTGAGCATAAAAAGCAGAACAAGGAAATTGATCATCTGATATACCAATGATATATCAGGAATCACAGTTATCATAAAATTCCCTCCGCCAGTTAATAATTATAAAAAAATCAACTACTTATATCCTACTGACTGTTCCTTTACGAAAACAGCCTAAATTCCACTTAAAACGTGACTTGAGTACCATCCAGGTAAGTATTTGTCAACATTGAATAATAAAATATTTACCGTTTTTGACACCTCTTTTTCTTGATTTTTTCGGGCTAGGTTGTTGTAAAATTTCGCATACTGATGTTCATAAGTATCCCAAATCCAACCATATTGGTCACCACCGATGACCCGCCATAGGAAACAAGGGGCAAGGGAACCCCCACCACCGGCATCAACCCCATGACCATACCGATATTGATAAAAATCTGCCAGAAAATCATGGCAGTAATTCCAAAGGCTAAGATTGAGCCAAACATATTGCGGCAGTTATAGGAAATGTTCAGCCCCCAAAACAAGAGAATAAAATAAAGAATCAGCAGCACTGCGCAACCAATAAGCCCCCATTCTTCTGCAAGCACGGAAAGGATAAAGTCCGTGTGTTGCTCGGGCAAAAAAGACAAGGCATTCTGGGTTCCTTTTAAGAACCCCTTTCCCACAAGCATTCCAGATCCGATGGCAATTTTGGACTGAATAATATGGTAGCCTGCCCCCAGAGGATCCCGGTCAGGATCTAGGAATGTCAGTATTCTATTTTTCTGATAGGCTTTAAGGCCCACAAACCATACCAGAGGTACAATGGAAAGGCCAATACCGGTTAGGGAAAAAAAGACGCGTTTTTCAACTTTTACAAACAAGGTAATGGATGCGGCAATCAACAACAGCAAAAGCCCTGACCCAAGATCCGGCTGATTGACAATCAACCCAAATGGGATAAGACATAAGACAGCTGGTTTAATGAGATTTTGAAACCCCAATCCCTCGGGGGATACCGAGTCGGAATAAACAGATGCCAGGCTGATAATCAAGGCAATTTTCATCAACTCGGAGGGTTGCATCCGAACAAACCCGATTATCAGCCATCTGCGGGAACCGCCCCCCAGATGGCCAAATAGATAAATTGCGACCAACAGCCCCACACAAATGGCATAGATAAATAGATTCAATTTATCCAATTCCCTGAAATCAATCACAACAGACGCCATCATGACACAAAATCCCGTGGTCATCCAGACCCCCTGCTTTTTAAAAAGAGGATGAAGATCTGTTCCATCATAGCCAGCAGTGACAGCAGAGTATAAAATAACCAGACCGACAGAACAGATCAACCCGATAACCACCAGGAATCCCCAGTCAAAATTTTCAATCAGCCGTCTGTCAAACATGATACACTCCTGTATTTCAGGGTTTTATGGTATTTGTTTTTGAAGATATTTTTCAAGATGTTTTTTTATCAGGGCACCTGCAACAGGTGCTGCTGCACTGGAACCGTGCTCTCCATGCTCAATGATCACACAGATGGCAATCGTAGGCGCTTCTGCCGGTGCATAGCTGACAAACCATGCATGGTCCCTCAGGGTTCGTCCAATGGTTTCATTGTCAAACTTTTCCCCTGCTTTGCGGCTGAATACCTGTGCAGTCCCCGTCTTACCAGCAATATTGATCCCCTTAATCCGAATCCGCCTGGCAGTTCCCCTAGCCCCCTGGACTACCTCTAAAAGCCCCCTTTGAACCAGGGCCAGATTTTCCTTGCTGGCCGGCAACCCACCGGTAATTTCAGGCTGGATTGATTTAACCAAATTGCCATCACTATCCTCAATTGACGTTACGATCCTGGGTCGGTAAAGAGTTCCGCCATTCCCCACGGCAGCAATAAAAGTTGCCATCTGCAATGGGGTGACCAGGTTAAACCCCTGCCCGATACTGATGGAAAGGGTTTCTCCTGCCTGCCAGGCTTCCTTGAATCGTTTTTTCTTCCAGGCTGCTGTTGGAATCAATCCCCGTCTTTCGTGGGCCAGATTGATCCCGGTGGATCGGCCGAACCCACTCCCATTGGCGTACTGGGCCAGGGAATCCACCCCTATTTTCTCTCCTGCCTGGTAAAAAAAGACATCGCAGGACTGGGCAAGGGCATCCACCATATTTATTTCCCCGTGTCCGTTCCGGTTCCAACATTGATACCGCCGATTTCCAAATTTATAAAACCCCGGACAAAAAACCGTGGTATTTCCATCGATCACCTTTTCTTCCAGGGCAGCCATGGCGGTTAAAATTTTATAGGTGGAAGCCGGCGGATACTCGGCCTGGATCGCCTTGTTATTCATAGGTTTACCAGGATCGGTCATGAGTGCTTGCCATTTTTTAGTGGAAATTCCGCCAATAAAATCATTCTGATCGAAACTGGGGGCACTTGCCATGACCAGGACATCCCCATTGGACGGATCAATGGCCACCACAGCCCCATCATTTTCCCCAAGCAATTGCTCCGCTGTTTTCTGCAGCTCAAGATCAAGGGTTAAGTGCAAATCATTCCCGGAAACAGGGGGGACGGTTTTCAGCACCTTGATAACCCTGCCGTTGACATCCACCTCCACCTGACGACCGCCTCTTTTCCCCTGCAAAAAAGGTTCAAAGCTTTTTTCAATCCCGTAGCGCCCGATGGAATCCCCGGTCCTGACAGTGGGATAAGAACCACTTTGAAGCTCCTTGCGATTTATCTGGCCCAGATATCCCAAAAGATGGGCAGCCGTTTTTTTATAAATATAATGGCGGGTGGGCTCAATATCAATATGGATTCCCGGCAGATCAAACTTATGGGCCTCGACAATTGCCAGCAGGTCCCTTGAAATATCCCGCTTCAGGGTCAAGGGCTTGTAAAAAGCTGATTTCCCCGCTTTTTTGATGCTCCCCATCAGGTCTTCAAAGGGAACATCAATCAGATCGGCAAGTTTTTCTATGGTCTCATTCACCGGGTGGGCATCTTCCAATACAATGGTCAAATCAAAGGCAGGACGGTTGTCCACTAAAAGATTATGATGCCGATCATAAATAAGCCCCCGGGAAGATTTTATACTTTTAAGCCGAACGCAATTGGTTTCGGAAAGCCGGCGGTATTCCTCACCTTTGATCAATTGAAGATAAACCAGCCTTAAAAGCAACAGGGCAAAAACCATCAGAATACAAAGACTTGCCCCCATAAGGCGCTGTTTTATCCAATCCCGATCCGCATTCTTGTTTAAGCTGATCACGTCAACCCCTGTACCGATGGGCAAATTGTTTTTTCAATATTTTTAAAAAATACATCCAATACTGCCGGAATCCATGTATCAGCCAGACACCCGGGGGGATCAATACCCCTCCCCAAACGAGCTGTTTGACCATCAATAAAATTTCCATCTGCCCAATACCTTCCCTGCCCTGCTCAATCAAGACGGAAAACAAGATCAATCCCTGCTGGATGAGGACAGAAACCAGGCTGACAATCAGGATAAATAGATAACTTCGTTTAAAAACAAATTGTTTAACCAATTGTACGATCAGATAAATCCACAGATAGGAAAAGATATGGTGGGAAAATGCCACACCGGACAGGCTGTCCATGATACCGCCAATAAGAATAATCGTCAGGATTACGGCATAGTGGGAATAAACAAGGCTTAAAAAGATGATGTTCATTATCATCAAATCAAAACACTGGGCGAACCAGAAAAAAGAAGGAAAAATAACGGTTTGAAAAATAATCAGGGAAACCGTGACAATGACAAAAAAAAGCGCATTCATCATGTGAAATTTTTTAAATAATTATCGAGCATTTATGAATACCAGCACGTCTTCAAGTTTATCAAAATCAACACTGGTCTCTATGGTAATATCCTGAAACAGCTGAGAATGTGTTTTTTTAACATCTAGAATTCTGCCAATTTTCAACCCCTTGGAAAATACCTGATCAAGCCCCGAGGACACAATCATTTCACCAGGCCTTATTTCATCCTTTCTCAAGGCATAAACAAAGGTACAACTTTTTTGATTATTTCCCTTGACCATTCCTCTGACCCGGGTATTTTGAACCAGGGCGTCCACCGCCGAATTGCGATCCGTGATGAGCAGCACTGTGGAATAATTTTTGGAGACTTTAATAATCTGACCCACTATCCCTTCTGAGACCAAAACAGGAGACCCTTTAATAACGCCGTCAAAATCTCCTTTATCGATCATAATGGTCTTGACCCAAGGAGACGGATCCCTCGCAATCACCTGGGCTGCCACATAGACATCCGGAACAGAACTTGTAAAATTCACAAATTTTTTCAACCGTGAATTTTCCTGTTCCATTTCCTCATAGCGATTTTTAATTTCCATGGCCAAGGAGAGTTGGGCTTTTAGTTCGCTATTTTCCTCGACCGCCAAAACCGTCATAAAATAGGTTCTCCAGATGGAGTGCGTAAAACCTAGTGTTCGTGTCACCAGAAGCTGGAAGGGCGAGGTTAAGGAAATAGCAACTCTTTCAAGGCTGCTGACCGGCAGAGATTGCCGACTGGTCATTGTGATTACGGTAAAATTAATCGCAACAAACAATGCCACGCCCATGAAAATAAACATTTTCCGTGAAAACATTCGATCAGCTTATGACCACTTCTTTTAGGATATCAATGCAATCAAGGGCCTTGCCGCAGCCCAGGGCCACTGTTGATAAGGGGTCCTCGGTTACAACTATGGGAAGCCCCGTCTTTTCTCTAAGTAATTTATCAAGATTTTTCAAGAGGGCTCCGCCGCCGGTCAGAACAATGCCGGAATCAACAATATCAGCCGCAAGTTCTGGCGGGGTCTGTTCCAGTGCAATACGAACAGTTTCAACAATGGCATCAATCTGTTCAGAAATGGCAACTCTTACTTCTTCGGAATCAATGGCCAGAATTTTGGGAATCCCGGATACCAGATCCCGTCCTTTGACCTCAATTGTTTCAAGATTTTCAGGGGTGGGGTAGGCATTGCCAATGGTGGTTTTAATGATTTCTGCCGTTCGCTCACCAATAAGAAGATTGTACTTGCGCTTGATGTGCTGGCTGATGGAGGCATCCATTTTGTCCCCGGCAACCCTGAGAGATTGTGTATAAACGACACCGGCAAGGGAGATAACCGCCACTTCCGTGGTGCCTCCGCCAATATCAACCACCATGTTACAGATGGGCTCGGTTATGGGCAGTCCTGCACCAATGGCAGCAGCCATGGGCTCCTCGATGAGGAAGACTTCCCTGGCACCTGCAGATTCTGCAGATTCCCGAACTGCCCGCTTTTCAACCTGGGTAATCCCAGATGGAACCGCAATAATAATTCTGGGTCGAACAAGGGTTTTTCGGTTGTTATGAACTTTGCGGATAAAATGTTTTAACATGGCTTCCGTGACTTCAAAATCTGCGATCACCCCATCTCTCATGGGCCGAATGGCCACAATATTCCCCGGGGTCCTGCCAAGCATCCGTTTGGCTTCCACACCCACAGCCAACACCTTGTTTTTTGCCCGTCCATCGGTTCTGACAGCTACCACAGAAGGTTCGCTTAATACGATTCCCTTTCCCTTTACATAAACCAATGTGTTGGCAGTTCCAAGATCAATGGCAAGATCATTGGAAAAGGCACCCAGCAAAGAATCAGTTATAAAGTTCATTTCACCTCTTTTAAAAATATATTTTTTTCCAGTGTTATTTTCCAGTGCTAAAACAATCTAACATATTAACACAAATATTGCAGATATACTATTGAAAGGTATTTGCTAACAAAAATAGCTCATTATTACAAGGCTAAAAATCTGAAGACATGATAATTTACGCAAAGGTCATGGAAACCACGTCATGAAGCAAAGGTCTAAATATTTTAATTTTCTGATTGGCCCGGGAGGGATGAACCCGGTTGGTCAATAAAATAACGATTAATCCAGACTGAGGATTGATCCAAAAAGAGGTCCCGGTAAATCCCAGATGCCCCAGGGAACCCGTCGCAAAAAAACGACCGGCAGATGAATTTAATTTTGAAGGGGTGTCAAAACCCGCCACATAATCCCGACCTGTATCTTTTCGGACAAAGGTTGCAAGAACCTCGGGGTCCAACACAAGGGGGGATCCCTGGCAAACTGCTGCGAGTATCTCACTGCAGAGGGTATGAATGGAGGCAGCATTCCCAAAGAGGCCTGCATGCCCCTCTATCCCACCGGCGGCCCAGGCATTGTCATCCTCCACTTCACCCGTCAGGGTTTTCTTCCGCCAGGGGCAGATTTGGGTTGAAACAAACCGATCTTTTTCCAGAGGTTTTCTGGCAAGATCGATAAAAAACAGATCCCGAATCCCCAGGGGGGCATATATTTTTCCTTGGACAAATCGGTCCAGGCTTTGACCGGAAACCGTCTCCACCACCCAGGACAAAAACATATATCCCAAATCACTATAGACCTCTTGATGTCCCGGCTGTGCTTCAAGGGGCTCATGGACAATCAAGTTGCGCAGCACTTGCCTTTGCGCCTGCTTCTCCTTGACCATGGACAAGAAAAATTTTCTGTGGGCCGGCAGACCCGAGGTATGACGCAACAGCATATCGATGGAGATATCTGCCTTGGGCGTTTTCAAAACAGCGGGGATCACCTCCCCCAACAAGGTATCCAGGGATACTCTCCCCGCCTTCACCAGTTGCGAAACAGCAAGGGCGGTTGCCAGGGGTTTGGTCAACGAGGCCAAATCAAAAATGGCGTTGGTTTGCATCGGTCGCTGGTCTGCCAGATCAGCAACCCCATATGCCCCATGAAAAAGAACCTTTTTGCCCCTTGCACACAATAGAACGGCTCCGGGAAATACCTTGTCTGCAACCCCCCCTGCCATCATTTTCTCAATAGCAGGATATTTCATTGAAGCGGCTTCCATTTTAATTGGGCGCTTGACGTATCCAGAACCACATCCAATCCCATTGCCAGGGACAAATTAATATCTCCATGGCCTGCATCCAAGCCCATCAGAAGCGGTAGTCCATCAAATATTTCCGATAGAATTTGAGGGATATATTCTGGGGTTTCACAATTTTCAAAGGACCCTGTAACAACCCCTTTTACACCAAGAAATAGCCCCGCCATCTTCATCTGGGACAGCATCCGGTCAATTTTATAAGCCGGCTCCCCCACATCTTCCAAAAAAAGAACCGATTCCTTAAAATCCGGTTGAAACGGGGTCCCAATCAAATGGACCAGGGTGGCCATATTTCCCCCCATGAGTTTTCCCATGGCCTGTCCAGGCGAAAGGCAAAGACCTTTGGGCATCCGAATGTCCCCAGGGAGGCCGGTGATGGCCTTGTAAAAAGAAGAAATGGTTTTGGGACCCGCATCGGCAAGGGAGACCAGATTGGGTCCATGAATCCCGGCCAATTGAGAGTGTTGAATTAAGGCCATTAAAAAGGCGGTGGCATCGGAAAACCCCATGAACAATTTGGGATTTTTTTGAATCAGTTCCCAATCCAGAAACTCCAGCATTCGCATGGCACCAAATCCCCCCCGGGCAGCGATGATCCCTTTTATCCCAGGATCTGCAAACAGCTCATTTACCACGGCTGCCCGGGAAGCGTCATCCCCGGCAAGGTACCGCTTTTCTCCAAAAATTGCCCGGGGCACATGGACCTGGAAGCCTAAATTTTTAAGACACTCAATGCCCTGGTTTAATCGTTTGTCATCAAAACGGGCAGAAGGGGCAGCCACTCCAATGGTATCCCCTTTTCTCAATGGATAAATTTTTTTCATTTTTGTATTTATCTCCACAGACTTACCTTTTATTCTTCACTCTATTCTTAACTAATGGCGCCCATATGTATAACAAAACGCCTGTCCAGATGCATCCAAAGGTAATCAGGTGGTGACGGGTGAATGCTTCCTTATACACAAAAACCCCCAGAACAAATGCAATGGACGGTGCCAGATATTGCAAGATCCCGATGGTGGACAAATTAAGCCTTTTAGCTGAAGCTGCAAACCAAAGCAATGGAAGGCTGGTGACCACCCCTGCCCCGACCATCCAAAGGCTAAGTTCCAGATCATTCAAAAAACAGGTGTCAAGAAAAATTGCCCGATACAAAATATACCCCAGGGCCGGAACGAATAAAACGATGGTCTCTATAAACAGCCCCGGTATGGGGGCAGCCGAACTTTTTTTTCGACAATAGCCGTAAAACGAAAAGGTAACGGCCAGGGTCAGGGCAAACATGGGAAGCGACCCATAGGCAGCAAGGGAATAAACAACACCAGCCAATGCAAAGAAAACCGCAAAGCATTGGAGTCGGCTGAATCTTTCACCCAGCAAAAGAAACCCGATCAATACGTTGATCATGGGATTGATGTAATACCCAAGACTTGTTTCCACAACCCGACCCGAATTTACCGCCCAGATATAAACGAACCAGTTAAGACCGATCAAAAATCCACTGAGGATAAGGCCTTTTACGGTTGCCGGTATATTCATAATACTGCGAACCTCTCCCCATCTTTTTTGAAAAGAGATAATCAGGGCAAGGAATATACAGGACCAGACAATTCGATGGCACAAAATTTCCAATGGGCTTACCGCCTGCATTTGCTTCCAGTAAGCCGGCAAAAAACCCCAGGCAATAAAAGCTGCCAGACCAAACAGTACTCCAAAAAATTGTTGATTCATATATTTTTTCTCAATCCGCCCCTGGTCAATACGATCTCTTTTTCCAATGGAAAGACTGATTTCATCATTTCCATTCTCGATTCCAGGTTCATTTTCTGATTATTTTCTGGTGTTTAATACACCCAAGAAGCAAATCAGGCAATACAGAATACCGATATCTTTTACGATGGCCGATACCACCGGCAATAAACAACTGATAGAGAAAAATACAATAAAACTAATTTGTTTTCTGGAGGCCGAGGATGGAATCTATAATGGATGAGGATGCCCTGGCTTCCTGGGAACTCCCCTGCCAGACCGTATTACCGGATTCTAGCACAATGGCGGAATCTGAAACCTGAAGCGCCCTTTGTGTACTCTGCTCAACAAGCAATATGGTCAACCCTTGATGGTTCAAATCTTTGATGACATCATAGCAAAGATCAACTGCCTTGGGCATAAGCCCCAAAGAAAGCTCATCAATCATCAAAAGTTTGGGTTCGGCCATGAGCGCCCTGCCAATTGCAAGCATTTGCTGTTCACCACCGGACAGCGAGCCTGCCTTTTGCTTGAACCGTTCCCCAAGCATAGGGAAGATACCTATGATTTTTTCAATATTATGCCGGCTTGTTTGTTTGCTGGTGATATACCCGCCAATAATCAGATTTTCATATACCGAAAGGTCCTTAAACAATCGCCTGCCTTCCGGGACCAGGCAAATCCCCCGGTTCACCCGTTCCATGGACGATAAATGGGTGATGCTTTGTCCGTCATACTCAATGGTTCCTTCCTTGATATCAACCTGGCCTGCCAAGGCCATGATAAGAGATGATTTTCCTGCACCATTGGCACCCAGGATGGCTGTAACAGACCCCTTTTTCACCGCCATGTCCAATTGGTTTACCACACGCATGCTGCCGTATCCGCAGCTTAAATTTTTTATTTTCAGCATTGTTGTTTCAACTCCCCAGATATGCAGCCCGGACTTCAGGCTGGTTCATGACTGCAGCGGGTTCTCCCTGTGCAAGATTTCGGCCGTTATCTAAGACATGAAGCCTGTCGCTGACCCTAAGGACTTCGCTCAGGTTGTGTTCTATCATGACAATGGTCATGCCCTTCAGGGAAATGGATTTAACCGTATCAGCAAGCTTGCCCGCCTCCTGGCTGTTCAGCCCGGCAAGGGGCTCATCCAGAAGCAATACTTTGGGTTCAATAGCAAGGGCCCTGGCAACTTCCAGCCGTTTTAAAACCCCCAAAGGCAGCTTGGACACTTCCTGGTCCTTGTATTGCTCAATCCCCAGCATATGGAGAAATTCCATTGCTTTTTTCATTTCCCTTGCTCGATTCACAGAGGCAAAGGATGACAGTATCTGTCTTACTTTTTTATAGCCTGCGGCAAATGCCACATTTTCCTGGACCGTCATTGACTGAAAGGGACGAACGATTTGATGGGTCAAGGCAAGGCCCAATTTTATTCGGTGGTGGGTGGAAAGACGGGTGATATCTTTACCCCCAAGGCTCAATGAGGCCGTCACCGGTGTCACCCCCCCGGTAATGGTATTTAAAAGCGTGGTTTTCCCGGCGCCGTTGGGGCCGATCAGACTTAAGAATTCTCCTTCTTCAACTGCCATATGAACATTATCAAGGGCTGTCACTCCGCCAAATTTCACCGTAACCGATTCTGCCAAAAGAATTGCAGACATATTATCCCTCCTTTCTTTTGACAAAATATCTAAAAAACCCTGAAAGCCCTTGGGGGGCAAAACGCATGACGCTAAAGAGCAGCACACCGTACAAAAGCAGCCTGTAGTCATTGATGAATCTAAAGAATTCGGGCATCAAAACCAATAAAATAGTGGCAATAACAACCCCGAAAATAGACCCGATCCCTCCCACGGCAACCATGGAGAGGATGGTAACCGATTCTATGAATCCAAAGGTATCCGGAACAATAAAGCGTGTGTAATAGGCATACAAGCCGCCTGCCAGCCCGGCCAGAGCGGTTCCCATGGCAAAGGCAGTCAGTTTATAGGCCTTGATATCCAGCCCCAGTACCTGGGCTGTTTTTTCGTCATCGGCAACCGCATCAAAGGCAAATCCCATCCATGATCGTTTAAGATACCAGGAAAAAAGGATGGATAAAACGACAAAACCAAATACAAGTGCCAGGTATTCGGGTTTGCTCATTCCATGGGAAGGAATACCTGAAATTCCCATTTCCCCCCCAAGGAACTCCTGCTGCCTGACAATTCCCACAAATAAGAAGGCCACTCCCATGGTAACAATGGCCAGAAAATCCTCTTTAACCCTCAGACTGGCAAGTCCAATAATGGTGCCGACAATTCCAGCCAGAAGAAAACCTGCTCCCAGGGTCAAGTACATGGGCCAGCCCATTTTGGACAGCAGGGCAACTGTATATGCACCAATCCCGTAAAAGGCAGCATGGCCAAGACTGATCTGTCCGCAATACCCGGTGATCAGATTCAAACTCACGGCAAGTATGATGTAGATACCAACACCCGTTGCAAGACTTATTTCATATAATCCCATACATTACCTCGAAGTGAATAGCCCGGTCGGCTTTATCATAAGAACAACAATAAGGAATGCAAAAGCAATGGCATCTCTGTCCAGATAGTCTCCAATGTAAATGGTACCAAATGCTTCTATTATCCCTAAAACCAAAGATGCAATCAAGGTTCCCATGACATTGCCCAGACCGCCCAGAACGATTATCGCAAGCGATTTATAGGAGGGAACTGCACCCATGGTGGGTTCCACCAGATTGGTTAACAGTGCCACAAGAACACCTGCAACTGCGGCCAGGGCGCTTCCTGCAAAGAACACCCGGTATCTCACCTTAATGGGATCGATACCAAAGCAGGCTGACATTTGAGGATCATCAACCGTTGCCCGCCATCCTGTGCCGATCCGTGTCTTCTGGGCGACCCAGGCAAGCATCCCCAAAAGAACCAAATTGGTCACCACCGCAATGATCTGACAGGCCCTTAAATGGATTCCGAAAACAACCACGACATTTTGCAATGGAGCAGACGAGAAGCTCAGACCAAAGGGTCCGCAAACAAGCCGAAAAAGTTCTTCCATGCCGATATAAAGACCGATGGAGGCAATCAGAGCAACGTAGGGTGGCTTGCTCAGCATGGGCTCATAAACAAGTCTGTAAATGCCCATACCCACAATGCCTGCGGCAAGGGCCGCGACAAGAATTCCAAAGGAAAGGCTGCCAGTCTGATTGGTCACGGCCACCCCCAGGTATGCACCCAGGGTAAAGAGTCCCGCATGGGCAACATGCAGAACCCTTAACAAGCCATAGACCAGTGTGAGTCCAACGGCAATTATGGCATAGGTTGATCCCTGGATAAGTCCTTGGATGAAAAGTTCAATAAAGAGCACGTTAAACCGTCCTTTTTTTATTTTTCAGGGGGCGCAAGCAACTTGGAATCACTGATTACTGAGTGATGGTGCCATTCTCCATTTTTAACGATTTGATTCTGAACATTTTTTGATACTTCCCCAAGGCTGTTGAATTCAATGGTGCCTGTGGAGACTTTCAGGGATGTTTTGGAAATCTCATCCCTGATTTTTTCAGGGTCTGTGCTGTTTGCTTTTTTAATTGCAAGGGCTGCGACTTTTACAGCCGTATGGGCGGATGCAGCCACCATATCAGCCGGGTAACCGGCCAGTTTTTCAAACTCTCGTATAAAATCGGCAGTCTCAGGGGCCGTTGAATCTCGATCCAAAGATGTGGTAATGATGACACCTTCTGCAGCCTTGCCGGCAATGGCGATAAATTTATCGCTGTCATATCCCTCCTGACCGATCACAGGACTTGTAATACCCGAGGCCCGAAGCTGGCTCACCAAAGGACCGGCCGTAAAATAATAACCGGACGCATAAATTGCATCAGGGTTATCTGCTTTGACCTTGGCCACAATGGCCCCGAATTGTCTGTCTTTTATGGAATACTCATATTCATTTACGATGTGAATGCCAAAGTCTTTTGCTTTTTCTTTAAATCCAGCGGCAAGGGATTTTCCAAAATCATTTTTCAAGGTAATGATGACCACTCTTTTTTTGCCCAGGATTTCACCAATCAACTTTGCCCCTGCCCGGCCCTGTACTTCACCCAGAAAGGAGGTACGAAATACATAATCACCCGCCTTTGTGATATCCGGATGAATGCCGTATGCAGATATATAGGGAATTTTGGCTTCTTGAAATATACCGGCAGCAGATCGGGTCGGTGCAGAATAACTTCCTGATATGCCCACGACAACCTTATCCTGGCCAATCATTTTGTTTGCAATGGGAATTGACTGAGAGGCTTTTGCCTGGTCATCATATATAATGAGTTCAAGATTTTTGCCATTGATTCCCCCGGCTTCATTGATCTGCTTTACTGCCAGTTTTGCTCCCAGGGTTGATGATTTTCCGTCAGAGGCAGCAAATCCTGTCAATGGTGCATTAAACCCGATTTTAATCGTATCATTTGCCCACCCGTTTCCAAAACAAGAAAATGTAAAACACAGAACCAAGATCCATCTCAGCTTTTTCATAATTTTTTTTCTCCTTTGTTTTTTTGTTTGCCTCTCATGATTCATTATTTGTATCCACAGCCTATCTATTTTCTATTTTTTGTGGAGTTGCATAGAATAGTACATACTTGTCTATACAGGCCTGTGTCAAGATTTTATTTAATCAAAAATTTTTGATAAAGCATTTTTTTTCCGTAAAGCGCCATGTTATGAAAAAAAGTTCCTATATTATGGAATAAATATTCAATCTTTTTTTTGATTCAAATCATGAGAATTCCGTAAAACGC
>JADGFI010000053.1:2229-25481 GCA_016743945.1 Desulfobacteraceae bacterium | reverse complement strand
TAATCCTTTGTTAAAACTTTTAGGTCCTTAAGACCCGCTCATTTTCTTTTCTCACTGACCAATTTTCAAAGATCAAAAATTCTCCCGAAGAAACGCTTTGTCTTCTCCCCGACAGAACTCGATAATACTATAGGAAGTTTTAATTATTGTCAAACATTTTCTTAACAAAATTCAAATAAATATTTATTTCAGGACAAGCCCCGCTGGAAGTCTTTCTCCGAATTGAACACTTTTTTCGTTTAACGCCATTTTGGTTTTTTCCATCACCCTTTTTATAAGTGTTGAATTACCCCCTGTCTCGTCCAGCCATTCAACAACCTTGGCACTGATATCAGAATCCACATCCCGGGTCCTGTCTCCGGTCTTTTTAACAATTTCTGCCACAAGAGGTTGGGCTGGGTCTTCTGTTTTCCATTTTTGTTTCATAATCTTGTGAACCCATCGCGAGACTTCCGATGGCGGCACCACCCTGTCAGCAGAGCCGTATAATAACTCTCTAGCACCCAACCGCCCCAGGGTCCAAAACAACCGATCCTGCTTTTTCCCGGGTTTAAGCTGGGGAAAAAGAGCCTTGGCCAACACCACCTTGTCTTTGACAAGTAGCCGTTCCATATTCCCGGCAGCCATCCACAGCTCTATCAGCTCCTGGGGAGCGAGTCTGCCCTTGGTTGTTTTTGTCATGGTTAAAAAGGAGGCGGTATCCTGGTAAAACTGTCTTTGCTGCCCTGCTTTTAAGCCGCCGGCAATCCGCCTAATGAAAATCCACCATTCAAGCCGATTCTGAACAACTTTGGTCGATTGTAAACCCGACAGATAAATCTTCCATAATTTCCTTGCTCTTTCGGTATCAAAGGCATCCCCAAACCCGGGACGCATGCAAAATCCTGTCAAGTTCAACCATCTTGCTTCGTGATCTTCAGAAAGGGTTCTTGAGGCTTCAATGGCAAGAAGGCAATCCGCCAACCGCCGCAAAAAGGACAAAGGCCAATTTGCTTTTCGCTGTTCAACCATTCCTTCAATCTGTTTTACAAGCCCTTTTAAACCATTTTCCGACGGGGATTTACAGGTAAAAGCCTGCTCAACCGTGTCACACACTCTGTCAATCAAATCATCGTCATAAACTGCGGTTTCAGCAGATTCAATTCCCTGTCCTGAATCTCTGAGTTGAAATTGTAATTTCCAGCGATGGTCGCTTACGACTGATTGACAATACATGGCAAGGGTTCCCATCTCCGTATACTCTGCCCCCATGGTTACGGGGATTCCCTTCTTTTCTCCATTTTTACCAAACCGTATAATTGTCTGGATGGGTGCCATGGCACTCAGAGACGTATCAATGGGAATAACACTGCCGGCCCTGTCCCCGGATCTAAAACTTGAGCTGTAGACATCAAAACTAACCGGTTGATTGGCCCGGACCTCATATGCCATCTCCGGAAGATCGATCACAGACCCTTCGTCCAGACCTCTTTCTACAATGCAGACGGCTTTGGGATCATTGCCAGCCTCCAAAGTGACACCAATATAATAGCTTCGCGGACTTCCGCTTCCCACCCGAACGCCAATCCCCTGCTTAACAAGGCCGTAATAGGACGCCCCCACACCCACTGCAAGTTCAGGGCTATTATTCTCGAGAATAATGGGCTTTTTCAAATCGGCTGTCTTAAACCATCTTCGAATCGCCTCCTTAATACGGGACTGAACAAGAGCCGGCTTAAGGGTTCCCCCATTAAATAAAATAAAATCCGGCATGGGCGACTCTTTTGAAAGCCTGTCCTTTACACTCGCCCGGTGTTTTTCCAAAAACCGGACGATATGTTTGGTCACAGAAGATTCTTTTTCAAAGGGAAGACCAAAATCGGCTATTTCTTTTCCCATATCCCTATCACTTAAATCAGCCGTGTCCACATCGGGAAAAAACTGCCCCCTCAAAACCGTTTCCACATCCCCCCGGGTTAAATCTGCAGCGAGGGTTCCTGAAATAAGCGCCCTTCCCTCCCCTTTCAGGGTAATTCTGACGGCCCGCTCCCCATTGCCAAGAATTTTTTCCTTAGCATCCCGGCATCTATGACACAGGGTCTTCCATTTGTCCGGTGTCAGACTTGTCTTTGATTGAGATTTAGACCGAAACTTTGATTCAACAATCTTGGCAAGGGTCAGGTCTATATTATCCCCCCCCAGTATTAAATGATCTCCGACAGCCAGGCGCTCAAACCGTGGTGACCCTTCGGCGGCGGTTACGGTGATTAAACTAAAGTCGGTTGTTCCGCCGCCAACGTCACAGACCAAAATCAGGTCATCCTCTCGTATGGTTTGCTGCCAGTCCGCCTCGTGGCGAATCAACCAGCTATAAAACGCGGCCAGGGGTTCTTCAAGCAGGGTTACGGAACCACCAAACCCGGCAACCCGGATCGCTTCCATGGTCAAATCCCTGGCTTCTTCATTAAAAGAAGCCGGTACCGTGATCACAACAAACTGATTTTCCAGGAATTGATCTTCATCTTTCACAAAATGATTCCAGGCACTGCGGATATGGGTCAGATATTCTGCTGTCGCTGTCACCGGAGAAATCTTTTCAACCCCTTGTGAGCCCCAGGGAAGAATCCTTGAGTTACGATCCACCCCTGGATTGCACAACCAGCTTTTGGCGGAAGAAACCAGCCTGGACGGTATTTTAGATCCATGATCCCTGGCAAAAGTCCCGGCAAACAAATCTTCCCTCTTTTTCCATGGGTGTTTTAATACTTCCTTTGAAATATCATAGGTCCCTGGAATATATAAAAAGGAGGGCAGAACAGGAATTTTAGTAAATTCACCATGTCCGGTCAACTGGGGTACATTAAACACCTTAATCAGCTTATTTGTGTCCGGTGCATCGCCACCTTTTGCCATTATCTCTTTGAGCAGTGACACATCCACATAGGACACAGCAGAATTAGTTGTTCCTAAATCAATACCAATAACATATTGTTTGTCCTTAAAATCCAAACCAGCTCCTGAATACTTTTATATTCTTTTATTGTTAGGGGATTTCAATCTCGGCAGGTGTCATGATACCGGAATTTTGAATATCAGACAGCTTGGGCACATCTTTTTTCCCGGCCTTCCATCCCCGATGCTTTAAAATTCCCTGGAACGGAGGCTCACCTGAAACATTGCCCACCAGCGTTATGGCATCAATATCAAATCCGGGCTCAATGGTAACGGATTCTCCTTCCTCAGCCTCGATAACCGGCTGTGGATCAATATATTTTTTAATGGCTCGTTTACAATCTTCCTGGATACTTCTGACAGCAGCACCGATCTGATCGTCCTCATACAAACTCAAATTTTCATCAAAAAAGTCAAGAAGTCGCCCATCCCGTTGAAGAACAGACAAAGAATGAAGAAACAATCGCCTTTTGCGCTCTTGTTCAATTTTCTGATCCAGGAAGTCTCGCTTTTTAGATTTATTTTCACGCCCCCCGGCAGGAATCTTGTCCATTAGTTTGAACACAGATGAGGTTGAAATGCTTAATATCAGCCACAATACCCAACCCGACAGAAGAAAGACACCCAGAACTGCCGGTGTCCATAGATAAAACTTCTCCAAAGCAAGGGTAAGAAAGGCAATTCCCTCTGGAATTTTCTGTATGAGTATTTTTTGCCCGTCTTCGGACGAAAATGTTGATACAAATAAATTCCCCCCGAAATAGATGCCCGTACCGACAGCGGCAGCAAGGAAGACCATTATCAAGGTAATAACCCAGAAAGACTTTTTCCGATATGTTTTTGAAATTTCCAATGTAGCCTCTTTCTTTAATTCAAACTATTTAGTGCATCACCGTTAAAATAAAAAATACCATGCTGTCAATTACAACATGGTATTCAATGATAATACAAAATTTGGTTTTATCAAGCAATGGTTTTTTGAATCAGGAATCAGGGATTTTTTCACCAATAAAATACGATTACTCGTTCTTAACGATAATTCGGTCCTTATTGGCATCAAAGACCTTCTGCCCTATGCCCTTTACCTTCATGATATCCTCCGGCACTTCAAAAGGATGGATTTTTCGATATTCAATAATCCTGTCTGCAATTTTATCCCCCACATTTTTAAGCGTCACAAGCTGCGCTTTATCATCAGTGTTTATATTGACCGTCCCCGTACTCGCCACCGCTGGGATAAAATATAGCATGGCCAATAAACCCATGAAAATAATTGATACGATCCTTTTGTTCTTTTTCATTATTATTTCCTCCATATCATCATTAAAATTTATGTTATCCCTGACTCCAGATTGCCTGATTGCAAAAATCTATTTCCCAAATAGACAAAGTTCTCAAAGAATGGCGTAATTTACAGCTGGATTTATCAGAATAAATGATGATTGGAAATAGAATCGATTTGCAAAGACTAAACAATTTTTATAAAAAAAGCAATCAGGGGGACCCTTATTTTTATTTTTTTTGAGGAAGTGCAATCGTCTACACCTCTCAACAATCTGCATGTCCTTCCCCAGGCTGTGTTTTATATACCCAGAACAGCAGCAAGTGCCTTGCGGGCATGGGAGTCACCATGGACAAGGCGTATCTCTTTGGGTGGTGCAGGCATGGATTTTACCCATTTCACCAACATGGCCTGGTCCGCATGGGCAGAATATCCGGAAAGCTTGTGAATTTCAGCTCTGCAGGGCACCTTTTTTTCAATGATCCGTCTGCCCGGGGTTCCCTTTGCCTGGTATCCCACAAAGAAAACGTCATTTTTGGCATCCTTCAACCCCTGTTTAAAATGATCCACAATGCGTCCCCCTGTACACATTCCGCTGCCAGCAATGATAACGGCAGGTCCTGACATATTCAGCAGTTTTTTATGATCCCCAAACCGCTCCACAGCATAGAGCCCTTTAAAATCAATGGGATGATCTCCACGGGCTTTTAGGGCTGTGGCCTCCTTGTCCCAGCATTCATCCATTCCGGCATATATTTTTGTAATTTTAAGTCCCAGGGGAGAATCGATGAAAACAGGCACTTTCATCCCAATTCGGTCCAGCTCATATATCAGTTCCTGGGTACGCCCCAGGGAAAATGCCGGAATATAGACAATACCGCCATCAGCCAGCGCTCTGGTAAGACAGCTTTTCAATACCCCGACTCTCTTTTTGCGGCTTTCATGGTTTCGATCACCATAGGTGGATTCCATAATCAGCAGATCACAGACATCAGGAATATCAGGATCAGGCAAAATCGGGGTATCTGTACAGCCAAGATCTCCTGAAAAAAGAACCCGATAGTAATCTTTTCCAGATTCCAAAGAAATATTAAACCAGACAAAACAGGACCCAAGGATATGGCCCGCATTGCCCAGTTTAAACTGAATACCTTTTTTAAGAGAAAAGACTTGACCATATTCAAATCCCCAGGAAAGGTCATCAATTCTTTGTTCAATTGCTTTGATCTCTCGTTTACTTTTCTGTGTAAACGATAAAGAATCCCTGAGCATGGGAATCAGAAGCGCCTTTGTTCCATGGGTACAGATTATCTCACCGTCAAAGCCAGCCTCAATGAGATCAGGCACCCTGCCGATATGATCAATGTGGGCATGGGTGAGAAACAAATAGTCTATCTTTTCAGGTGCCACAGAAAAGGCATCAAAGGACAGTTCAGGATCTTTGCCCTGGGCCTTTCCGCAATCCACAAGGATATTCACCGCACGGCCACGGGACCCAGGGATCTGCATCAGGTGACAGGAACCGGTAACACAATTTTTTGCGCCGAGATGATCAATTTTTATGGGTGTGCTTTCTTGCATAAAAACCTCCTTTTATATCATCAGATAACCATTATAAATTTGTCTTCTGCCTTTGCTGAATTTAGCAGAATAATCGATACTGGCTAAGCCCCATAGGTTTGAGAAACTCTTCCAGGAGAATTTCACCAGGAGTGACAGGCTTAAGTTTGTTCATAATAAATTCGCCTCAATGATAATCAACTATTTAGACTATACCCTGGTCTAAATTACGAAGAAAAATCAGCCATTTTTTTTTGAGCACCACTTTTGATTACAATATTAATTTGATCCACAATTGAACTCTGACCATACAAGTCATTAAAATTTTTAGTTGTTTCTTTGGATGCTTCAATACTTTTATTCGCCATATCCAGCAATGTTTCTTTAACAATACCATATTTAATGCCCACGTCTTTAGCAAATTTTTCAAAATGTTCCGGCAAAAGGAAATGAAAATGCCTCTTACCGCCTATTCTCATAGCCATCCGTTTAGACAACGGATATACATAGGTAGATAATAAATCATAGAAAGGAGCTAAAAATGTTTCGCCTTGATCATGAATAAAAGAAATATTTTTTGCATGGCCATCACAATTGCCTATTAAGCCATTAAAAATTATTAACCTGAGAAACTTTCTATTATCTATAATTGGGAAGGAACTTTCATTTTTTATCAATTGAAAGCAGGACTGTAATATCGGTTTATACTTTAATTGAGGATCAACATTCATCGCCTGACAAAAATCTTCCTGAACCAGCCTGACAATCTGATTTTCTTCTTCCTTTCTATCATACCGATTTATAATATATAGTGGAAAATTATCTATTTTAAATATTTTCACTTCAGGAACATTCAGCCCCATTTTTTTTGCCAGCATCATGCATTAGGTTTCATTTTCTACAGTATTCGGCAAATTTTTAATCGGCGTTTTTAATATATGCGAAGAAGGAGATCCATTTAAAGAAAGATGAATTTTACCCTTTTTTATATATACAGGCAATTTTTCTTGTGCTCCGGCCAATGAAAGCCTAATGTCCTCTTCATTTGCCATAAGAGGATTCTCAGGCAATTGTTCAACCACTTTTCGCAAATGTTTTTCCGTAAGCATTTTATATGAATATCCAACTGGTTTGGGTGGTTCAAAACCGTCATCGTATAATGACACAGCCCCAGCACAATCTCCACCAATAGCTCGAAGCAACTCAAACTGATTGCTGATTGGAATTTGCAATCTGCGTGTAATGACCGACAGGATATCCCCTTCCGGAAGAAGATTGGTAAAATATGAAAAAGAGGTATTATCCAAAAAAGGTTCTTTTTTCAATGGTAAAGATATAGATTACTTATGTCTATCAGGGTTATTAAGCCAATTTTCGCTATATTGGAAACAAAAATGACGTTGGTTATCCAGCCATAACTCTCCAACCTTGTATTGATTCACAAAAACATTTAATTTATCCTGCATTTAAATTGTCCTCAACATGACGAATCAGTTTAAGATTTACTTTAGGAACAATCAAAATTTTAAATCCAATGCCTTCCAAAACCTGAAATGCTTTTCCTATTTGAATAGTGGGCTTCCCATTTTCTAAATCCGACAAAAAACGAGTACCCACATTCAAATACCCTGCAGCCTCGGCTTGTGTGAATTTTTGTCTTTTCCTTGCCTCTCTAACAAGACTACCTATTGTTTTAACATCCATTTGAATATCCTTATTATTTTATTCCTTAACGGGAATATATCAGTTCTTTATGGAAGTTACAAGCGCATTATTCCCGATCGGGAAAATTACAAGCAAGACGATTAATTGAACATAGCATATTCCCGCTCAGGAAGAACAAATCACCTAAAAATTCAAAAAGGCGAATAGGACAGGGGGCTTGGCAGTATGATAATAGATTGGACATTTAAATATTTAACATTTTATATCTGCTCTTTATTTGACAAATTATTAGCTGTAACATAGAATCTTTGATGTTTAATGGTAATATATTGTCAATTAAAAGGCAAAATGGAATACACTTTAAAAACACCAATAGAAACATCTAAAGATCTTTCCGTCCGTTTAAAGGAGTTGCGTCTCTTAAAAAATTCGAAGCGCTCAACCCTTGCCAAACGCTCAGGAGTGACAGAATCTTCTTTTGAACCCGCGATCCAATATGAAAAAAACAACAGGCCTATCAGCCCTCAATTTCTCGCTGAACAATCCAGACAGATAATAGTGAATGAAGTCAATAATTGTGTTGAACAAGTATTGATTTCCGTAAAAAAATGGCCTGAATATGCACAAATTGCCGGGGTAAAGGAGCAGACTATGAATTACGGACAAAAAAGAACTTGGCTTAATTTCACCTCCATTTTTTAGAAAAATCTGCTTATTTATAATAAGAATTATATGAAAAAAAAAATAGCAATAATAGTATCAACTCCCATGACAATAAGAGCATTTCTACAAGATCAAATAAAGGCATTAGCCATGAAATATGATGTTACTCTTATTTTTAACGGAGTTGATGATTTTAATGACCTTGGAGCCGAAATAAAGAGTTTAAACATCGGAATACAGCGCAAAGTTTCATTATTTGCTGACTTCAAGGCTCTGGTGAGCTTGGTAAAGATCTTCAGAAAAGAAAAATTTAATGCCGTCCACTCTGTAACACCAAAGGCAGGACTGCTATCCATGACGGCAGCACGTATCGTACGAATCAAAGTGCGGATACATACTTTCACAGGACAGGTATGGGCAACTAAAACAGGTGTTGCAAGATTTATCTTAAAGCGCGTCGATTGTTTTTTTGCATCACAAGCAACAAATCTTTTTGTCGATAGCAGGTCTCAACAAGATTTTTTAATATCCGAGAAAGTCGTTAAAGCAAACAAATCGCAAGTTCTTGCAGACGGGTCGATCAGCGGTGTCGATTTAAATAAATTTTCACCAGATGGGAACGAACACGATCGAATCCGAAGAGAATTGGGTATTAAAAAAGAGGAAATACTTTTTCTGTTTCTTGGCAGACTTAATAGAGATAAAGGAGTCAGGGATCTGGCGCAAGCATTTGTTGGACTTCGACAGTCTATTTCAGGCGTAAAACTATTATTTGTAGGGCCAGATGAAACCGGCATGCGGGAACTGATTGAGAAGATATGTTTGAAATACAAAAAGGAAGTTTTGTTTATCGACTATACGGAACAGCCTGAGTCTTATATGGCTGCTGCCGACGTATTTTGCCTGCCGAGTTACAGAGAAGGATTTGGATCGGTAATCATAGAAGCCGCCGCTACAGGTATCCCCTCATTAGCATCCCGTATATACGGTATCACTGATGCGGTTACAGAAGGCAAAACAGGGCTGCTGCACGAACCGGGAGAGATTAATGAGATAAAAAAAAAGATGAGAACAATGGCTTTGGATCACCATCAGAGGAAGACATTCGGTAACAATGCATATGAACGCGCCCATTCACACTTCTCAAAGGCACGACTCACCAATGCCTTGATAGAATGCTATAGCGAGCTGTTAAAGGACTAAGGACCGCAAATTTTATAAGCTGAACGAAATTGTTTTTGCATCAAAGGCCAAATAGGCCTGATCCACATTTTTTAGATTTTACCATTCCTGCTCAACCGAACATGGAAGATAAATGCTGTGGCAGCATAAAAGACTGCAAATACTAAGCCTCCGAAAACCACTCCAGGAAGACCATACCAATAGGTTCCCAACAGATAACAGAATGCTGCCACAACAGCCGACACCGTTTTTTGCACCAACAAAGGTTTAAGGTATAGTCCACTTTGAATTGAAAGGAGCAACTGCGTCCCCGTGGCAAAGACCCCACCGGACAGAACCAGCAAGGGCAGCAGGTTTGAATATCCCAAAAACCGAGAACCCAGCAGCAACTGCGCTATCCAGTCCTGTAACAGCCACATACCCCCAGCCAATGCAAAGGAAAACAACAGAGTCAGCGCGGAGAAAGCCCCGTTGTAGGCATAAACTTTCTTCATGCGCGTTGCATCCCGCGCATTTCCAGCCTTCTCAAATAGAATGGGTGAAATGAAATAGTATACACAAGAATTAAACAGTAAAACCGGCGCATAGCTGATTTGATAAAGTGCAAAATAGATGCCCACTTCTTCAAGCGTGGCAAACGCCCCCAGTCCCCAGCGATCAAGAAACAACTGCCCCCATGAAATCATGCCGGTAATAACAAGGGGCCAAAGATACGAATAAAACTGCCTCTGGTCAAAAGGTTCGTTCGACACAACCGGCAAAGGAGAGTCGGTTCGTATTTTGCGACGATAGAAATAGATTTGCAGGCCAACGTTGCCCATTGCGCTCAAGCAGAAACCTAAAAACACCAGTTCAGTATAGTCGCGATCGGTCAGCACAATCAACCCCACGGCAAAAAGAAAACGGGACCAATTGAGCAGGGATTGCATTAAAGCGACTATTCTTCGATTTCGGGCACCGGTTTGGATTCCATTAAAAACCCCGTCCACACAGAGCAGAACCGATAAAACAACGATAAGGCAGTAAAAATAATTACCGGCCAAAAGAAAAACCAACGCTGCCAACAGCAAACCAACGCCTAGGCTACCTCCAACCCGCCTCAATGCATTCTCGTACTCCTGAACATGCCCCCCCTCCATCGCAACTTTATAAAAGCGCGTGGCCGACGAACCTACCGGCGTACCTACCATGTAAATACTAAAATTTACGACACTCATACCCAATGCAATAAGGCCATAAGACTCGGGCTGTAGGTAGGAAGTGAGCACCTTGACACCCACCAGAGTTCCTATCGCACTGATGGCTTGTCCAAGAAAAACGAAAAACGCTTCCTGATGAAGTGGTTTTGTAAGCAAGGATTTGAGTTTCTCCATCACAGGACATCGTCTTCCATAGGCTTAGGTACGCAACTCAGGATAAGAACTTAGCGCCCAATCGGGAATCCGGTTTCCGGGATGCCACTCTTTTACCGCAAGCAACAAGTACTTGTCGTTTTCCAGCACATATCGGAACAAAGACTGATCAACCTGTTTTTTAAATTCCGGCCAATAAGACTTGCTCACCAGAATAGCGCCAAGGTTCCAATCTTTTATTGCCCTCTCAACCGGGTGTCTGAACACGGGGAAATATGGTTCCAACCACTTGAACCCATAACCATGCCCTCCCCAAAAAACCTTACGACCCGTTCGACAGGCGACCTGATCAGCCATGGCAAAAGGCAGGCAGCATATCCGGTCAATATCATTATCCTTAATAATCGAAAATACTTCATCCAGATCAAAATCGTTTGCTCCGGATTGTTTTTTCAGCCAACCAAGATATTGCCAAATGGAAAGCCCGATAATTCCGAATGAAAACGAAATAAGAGCAACTGAAAGCGTTGTATTCCATTGAGCCTCCATGGTAAATAAACCATAAATCACGGGCGCGATCAAAAAATACGTATAGTTCCGTCCATGCCCCCAGCACTTGAAGACGGGGATAAACGAAATACAAAATGCCACCAGGAGGATGATACCACACACCGCGCTCCAATATGGAACCCAACCCAAAATCAAAAGGATTGCCCAGGGACACATGCCGAGCAAAGTAGCAACCTGAAATGCAGCATTCTTCCACCCGACACTTCCATCTGCGGCGTCTCCATAGATTGGAGATTGAAAGATTTGATGAGCAGAAAGTAAATCACGGTTCCGATACCAAAACGAAGAGATGTCCCAATGGGCAAGGGCGTACTTCCTATACCCCAGTATAAAGCAAAGCCCTCCGGCAATCAAAAATGCTGCGAGCCAAGTTATATTGCCCAATGGCAAAAAGAGAAAGGAACAGAGGATATAAAGCTGCAGCGACAACTTATGGAGGAAAAATAGAATGCATACAAGCCCCCCCATAGCAAGGAACAGAAACGCCCCCCCCCCCTGAAGGCCTGCAAAACCAGTAGCAAGCAAAAGATCGAACAGTAAAGCCCCGCCGATCCTGCCATTTAACTGATTGTCATGAATCGCTGTAATCGGGGACGACAAAAACACGATACCCCCCGCAAGCACAACCTCAAACGATACTTGGCAGACAAACAAATTACCCCAAAAAATGATCAACCCAAACCGGGCAAAGGAAATGGCCAGCATAAGCGCACTACCATTTCGAAAATATTTATCTGACAATAAAGCTATAAAACGCCCAAATAACGGAACATACCACTGCCGCAGGTCTAACAAATATTGGGGCAGTTCAATTTCTCCTCGACCTGCTTGCCGTGCAAAACGATATTGAACCCAAAAATACTGATCAATAGCGACTGCGCGACTTTTTTTCCAAACCAGTAACCGCACGCAAAAAGACAGCACTGCAATGATAAAAAGATAAATCATGGCTTCATGGGTTTTGGTATTGCAGGAACACCATAAGCCACGGATCCCGGAGGAATTGAAGAAATCACAACACTCCCCATTCCCACCAGGGAACCCTCCCCAACTTCAATGCCATCCCGCAGCGCAGCATTCGCACCGATATATGAATCGATCCCAATCCGCACACCACCGGATATACACGCTCCAGTTGCAAGACATGTAAATGCCCCCACAACCGAATCATGGTTCACCACTGAGTTAGACAGGACAACAATAAAATCTTTCATCGTGGCCGAATCAGAAACGACCGCACCGGGAAAGACAATCGTTCCGTATCCGAAATCATAAGCAGGAGGAACCATGGACTGAGGATGGACAAATGATGGACAACGTTCCTTTGCTATTCCCATTTTTTCGAAAATATGTCTCCTTTTCCCCACGGTACGAGGGCTACCAACAGCAAAGGCAAAAGAAACATCCGCATTGAGCGAAACGGCATCCGCTAATTTCCCTATAACTGGAAATCCGCAGAAAACCGACCCCTTCAAATCATCGTTGTCGTCGAGCAGACCAATGCATACCCATTGTTCGGACTCAGGCAGGGTCGAATTAAGAGCTCCAATGAGGGAAAGCAACTCCTTAGCGGTTCCCCCACCCCCAATAATACAAAATTTCTTCATAACCTGTTCCTGAAAAAAGCAACAACGGCATCAACCCCTTCAGGCTCTAATCCGGCGTAAAGAGGAACCACAAACCCCTGTTTTTCACACTGACTGGCACCGGGAAAACCTTGTTTAACGCCATAGGCGGTTGTGCAAGGAATGCATTGTGCACCAGGCCCAATCTGGATACCCTTTCGAAAGGCACTTTGGATACACTCGGACAAATCGCCACTTTGCAGCAACAACATTAGCGACTGCCAAACATGGCCCCTGCGCCTAGTGGGAAATATCAGTTCTGGGTGATCTGCCAAGGCTTCGTAATAGCGATTCACCAGAACCTTACGCTTGGCCAGGTTTTCATCAATACGTAACAACTGGTTAATGCCCAAGGCAGCCTGAAAATCGGTCATGCGATAGTTGTATCCAGTCACCAGGCAGTCGATATGACCATTTACACGAGACAATCCATGGCTGCGCAACAAACGCAGTTGCGCAGCCAAGCTTGCATCATTGGTTGTCAGTACGCCGCCTTCGCCAGTGGTTATCGACTTACGCGGATGAAAAGAGAAACAACCGCACGCACCAAAAGTACCTAGGTGTTGACCCATGACCCGCGCCCCAAGTGCGCAAGCCGCATCCTCAATGACTAACAAATCATGCTCTTTAGCCAGCCTGCAAATGGCATTCATATTGGCAGGGCAGCCAAACTCATGAACAGGCATAATAGCCCTGAGAGCTTCGCTTCCCTGATATTCCAAAATAACCTTTTCGAGAAGACCGGCGTCAATGTTGTAGTCATCCTGGGAAATATCAACAAAAACAGGTACCGCGCCAGACAGCCGCACAGCATTGGCGGTAGCCACAAACGAAAAAGCAGGGACAAGAACAGCATCACCGGTACCAATCCCCAGCGCGGTCAGCGCAAGATGGAGAGCAGCCGTTCCGGACGACACCGCCACGGCATGTTCTACTCCGACATACTCAGCCAGCGACGCCTCGAATCGCTGCACATACTCGCCCTGTACCAACATACCAGATTTTAGAACATCTACGGCCAGTTGAATATCTTCTTTCCGAATATCCGGAATCGTCAAAGCAATCATTACAATACGTTTTGACGGTACCATTCTGCCGTACGCAGAATACCGTCTTCCAGATCCACCTTCGCCTTGAACCCCAAAACCGCGTCAGCCTTTGTTGTTTCTGGGATTCGCAGTTCAACATCGGCCGACAATGCGGGCATAAAGTTAATCTCTGAGTTTGATTTGAGAACCCGGCAAACGACCTGGGCTAATCCATAGATGGTTGTTACAGCACGGGCGTTACCTATATTGAACGACTCACCGACGGCCCCAGGATCTTCAAGTGCACGCAACAGACCCTCCACCATGTCATCGACATAACACCATGCACGGATTTGTGCTCCATCCCCATAAATATTTATCGGTTCATTGGTAAGCGCCTTGCGGATAAAAATCTGGATCGCACCTTCTCCGGTTTGTCCCGGACCATATACATTGAAGGGACGAATTGACACAGTCGGAAGTCCAAACTCCTTAAAGTAAGCATGGGACAAATGCTCGCCGGCCAACTTGCTCACTGCATATGTCCAGCGAGCCTCACCAGCCGATCCAGCCACCGTGTTGTCATCTTCCTTGGACCGGAAAGCATAACTGCCGAACACCTCTGATGTCGAGAACTCAAGCACCCGATCCTTAACCTCGGAATCCAGCGCGGCCTTAAGAACATTCGATGTTCCAATCATATTCACTTCCATTGTTTTTACCGGTGATTTAATTACCGTGTCGATACCTGCGACTGCCGCCGCATGCACCACAATATCAGCGCCTTCCATTGCACCGCGAACGGCATCATAATCAAGGATACTCCCCTGCACAAGTGAGATATTGGCCTCATCAAGCAAATTCGTATATTGAATGGTATTTCGCTCCAAATTATCGAACAGCACCAGTTTATTTTCCGAACACAGCTTCGAAGCCAGCGTCGACCCGATAAAACCGGCCCCTCCCGTAATGCATATCTTTTTTCCCTGTATAGCCATTATATCCCCTCCTCATTATACTTCATTGTTTTTTATGTGTTCATCCATTGTACACCCATGAAATCAACCCCGCAAGGCATCATCCCCTCAAGGCATAATAGTTTACAAAAGAATCTTACAAATTCTCAACTGATCCTCTTTGCTCAGATACGGATGCATGGGAACACTAAATATTCTGGAAGAGACATCTTCAGACACTGGGAAATCCCCTTTTTCATAACCCATATCGGCAAAGGCGCCCTGTAAGTGTAAAGGCATCGGATAATACACCGCGATTGGAATATCCTTTTCTTTCATCATATCCTGAATGTGAGCTCGTGTTTCTTTGTCTGGTGCCAGTAATGAATATTGGGCCCAGGCACTTTTAATCCCCGAAAAAACTTCAGGTAAAATCAGAAAATTTTTTCTGGGTGATAATAATTGCGTATAGATTTTGGCAACATTACGCCGGGCTTCAAGCTCTTGGTGGAAAATTTCAAGTTTAGGAAGAAGGATTGCCGCCTGCAATGTATCCAAACGTCCATTTATTCCCAAGCGAATATTGTCATATTTATTGTTTCCCTTACCATGAACCCGAATAGATTCGAGCTTATCTGCGACATCATCTGACTCTGTGAATATCGCACCGCCATCACCGTAACATCCAAGGGGTTTTGCCGGGAAAAAAGAAGTACACCCTGCATGTCCAAGTGACCCCGCCATTCTGCCTTTATATTCTGCCCCGAAAGACTGGGCAGCATCTTCAATAACTATCAAGTCATGAATAGATGCAATTTGATTTATCTGATCATAGTCGCAGGGAAGGCCAAAAAGATCTACAGGAATGACGGCCTTTGGATTCAGTTGCCCCGCCTGTGATACTTTTTTTACAGATGCTTCCAGTTTGGTAACTGAGATATTAAAGGTTGCGGGATCAACATCAACAAACACCGGGGTTGCACCCAAAAGTTTGATCACTTCTGCTGTGGCAATAAATGTGAATGGCGTTGTAAAAACCGCATCACCCGGGCCTATCCCATAGGCCATGAGCACCATGAGCAGGGCATCGGTTCCTGAAGCGCAGGTAACCGCATGGCAGACTTGTGCAAAATCAGCCAGTCTCTTTTCAAGTTCTATTACTTCCGGCCCCATGATGTATTTGCCGTGTTTTAAAACGGTCTTAATATTTTTCTCTATTTGCGGTAAAATTCTTTGCTGTTGAGCAGCCAGATCCACAAAAGCGAGGGAGGCTGATTCCTGTTTAATTATTTTGCCGCACACAGGACATGTAAACGCCTGGTTTAACTTTTCCCCACATTCACACACCCAACCTTTCTGTTGCGCAGGATTTCCCATGACCAGCGCATAATCAGGAACGTCTTTTGTGACGACAGCTCCAGCCCCTACAAAGGCATATTTTCCAATGATTACACCGCAAACGATAGTGCAGTTTGCGCCAAGGCTAGCGCCCTTTTTAACGAGAGTGGGCCGTGCCTCATCCATTCGTTTAATATGAGACCTGGGATTAAAAACATTGGTAAACACCATGGAAGGGCCACAAAAAACGTCTTCTTCTAAAGTAACGCCTTTGTATAAAGAGACATTATTTTGAATTTTACAACCATTTCCAATACAAACATCTGGGCCTGCAACAACATTCTGCCCAAGATTGCAATCCTTTCCAATGATGGTATTTTTCATAATATGGGAAAAATGCCAAATTTTTGTATTTTTACCGATTATTACATTTTCATCCAATTCTGTTGTTGGATGAATAAAAAATTCTTCTTTTTCAACCCCCATGTCAGACATCCTAATTCCCTTATTGAATAAACGGGTGTAATTCACCCTTTTTCAGGTTTGGTACGGCATTTCTAATTGCATAAACAGTTTCAATGCTTGGCCGGGCTTCTTTTAATCCAAAGCCATCCCCCGCAATAATGCCCTCATAACTTAATGTATGCAAATCAGTGAAGCCCCCACTGAATTCTATCTCATTTCCATCAACGGTTATGGATCGGTAAGTTCGCTGACCGGCAGCCTTGATATTTTCAGGTAATGTATTTTCATCAACACTCAAAAACCATCTAACCCTTGCATTCTCAAGTTCAAGATAGCCTGCTGATTTATCAGCTTCAAGCAGGTGCACCTCATTTTGCAGAACATTACCAAAAATCCATATCAACATGTCATAAAAATGTATTCCGATGTTTGTTGGGATACCGCCTGATTTTTCAGGATATCCTTTCCATGACGTAAAATACCAATGTCCTCGAGATGTAATATATGTCAAATCAATTTCATATTTCTTGTCTTTTTTTTGTTCTTCCACCTGCTGTTTCAACTTAATCAAAGAGGGATGAAGTCTGAGTTGAAGAATATTATAAACCTGGGCGCCTGTTTCTGCCTCAATATCCTCAAGCCCATCAATGTTCCAAGGATTCAATACAAGGGGTTTTTCACAAATTGCACTGGCATTATTTCTCAATGCAAACCGAATATGGGCATCATGTAAATAGTTTGGTGAGCAGATACTGACATAATCTATCTTTTCCCCTTTACGTCTTTTTTTATCAATGTGTCTGTCAAACCGCTCAAACTCCGTAAAGAAATCCGCCTTGGGAAAATAACTGTCAATAATACCAACACTATCATTGGGGTCAAGCGCTGCAACCAATGTATTTCCAGTCTCTTTTATTGCTTTCATATGTCTTGGTGCGACATACCCTGCAGCACCAATTAATGCGAATCTTTTCATCTAACAAATTTTCCTTTATATTTTAATATACTCAATTTTCGGCCATTAAAAAGCGATCGGATCAGGGGATTATAACACAGAATACCATATTGTGATTTATAAAAGTCTACATGTCTTTGCCCTGCCCAAAACAATAATTTAGTTAACTGCTTTTTCCATAACCGTTTTCACCTGGTCAATCACATAATGAATTGATTTTATATCCAACGTGGGATGTACCATAAACATTATAGATGTTTCTCCTAATTGTCTTGCAATAGGAAGATACAAATCCTCTTCATGGTTTAAAGCACCATGAATCTTGTGCAAACAACTTTCAAATGCTTTTTCCCTGTATATCTCAGGGCATATGCCGGCGTTGCAGGGGATACCCTTGTTATTTAAGGCTTCCAGCACCTCATCCCTGCCCCATCCCTCTTTTAACTCCTCCGGATTTACAAATACATAGTATTTATAATAGGAATGATAAACTGCTTCATCCGGCATAGTTATCCGCAGACCGGGGATATTATTAAACGCCTGATTAAAAATGCCTGCAAATTGCCTTCTTTTTTCCACCTGCCCATCAAGCTTTCGCAGCTGAATCCTGCCCATAGCCGCCTGCATTTCTGTCATTCTGCAATTGGTCCCAAAGCTGTTTATAAGCCATCTAAATCCGGGGGCATGTTTTTTGGAAAATACCCTAGTATAATTTTTCCCATGGTCCTTATAGCTCCAGGCCTTCTCCCAGATTTTCCGATTATTTGTTAGCAACATGCCGCCTTCACCACCGGTGGTCATGATTTTATCCTGGCAAAATGAAAAAACGGAACAATCCCCAAAACTTCCTGCTTTTTTCCCCTTATACTCTGCACCATGCGCCTGGGCACAATCTTCGATTAAAACGAGACCCTTTTGTTCACAAAATAATTTTATTTTATCCAGTTCACAGGGCCACCCTGCCAGATTGACTGCTATGACAGCTTTTGTTTTAGAATTAACTGCCCTGGCTATACCTTCCAGGGTTATATTCTGACTCACAGGATCAACCTCTACAAAAACAGGGATTGCACCCCTCAGCGCCACACAACTAACAGAAGCCATGAATGTCCTTGGAGTAACAATGACTTCATCACCCTTTTCTATATTAAAAGCAAGAAGAGCTATATCAAGGGCAAGACTTCCGTTTGCAAGGGCAATGGCATATTCTGATCCAATATAATGGGCAAACTCTTTTTCAAAAGCATTAACCTCGTTACCGGTCCATTGATTTATTTGGCCTGATTTGAGCACATCAACGACTGCCTGAATTTCATCATCTTCAAAATGGGGCCACGGCGCAAAATTCATCTTATTCATCCACCTTCTTTATTATTTTGACTGGGCATCCAAACGCAACAACATTATCCGGTATATCCTTGTTCACAAAACTATGGGCACCCACAATCGCATTCTCTCCAATTGTAATTCCGGGCATTATAGTACTGTGACTGCCAATATTACAATTTTTCTTTAGTGTAACCTTTCCTTTTTTATTATCTATGGTTGAAACCGAATAAATGGAACAATGAGATCCTATCTGAACATAATCTTCAATTTCAACTTCAAATCGGGCATTAATATAGGAAAAAGCACCGATATCGGTTTTATAGCCCAGTTTCAATCTGTCAACGCCCTGGACCACCCAGTTATATCGGGTGGGCTTCCCCTCTATAATTTCCGGAAGTTTCCAGTCTTCAAATCTAGTGTCCATGATCCAAGTCCCCCATGAATTCTTCAGCCGTTACATGCCCATCCTGATGAATTCCTTCACGTTTATAAACCTGGGCTATTGTTAAAATAAGGATTTTCATATCAAGCCAGATGCTTTGATTTTCAACATACCAGACATCCTTTTTAAATTTTTCTTCCCAAGAAATTGAATTACGCCCATTAATCTGAGCCCATCCAGTAATGCCGGGTTTAACATTGTGGCGCCTTGCCTGCTCAGCCGAATATCTTTTCAAATATTGCATCAAAAGAGGTCTTGGTCCCACAAGGCTCATATCACCCTTTAAGACATTTACAAGCTCCGGCAGCTCATCCAGACTTGATTTGCGCAAAAAAGAGCTAAACCGGGTAAATCGATCAATATCCGGCAAAAGGCTTCCGTTGACATCTCTTGCATCTGTCATTGAACGGAACTTATACATCATAAAGGGTTTTCCATGAAGCCCAGGCCGCATTTGCCTGAACAATACAGGAGACCCCAATTTAAACCGGACCAATATTGCAAGACAGATCAAAATAGGCGTCAATGCAGCAACTGCTATCAATGCAATTGAAAAATCAAAAAATCTTTTCATAATAAATCATTATACCGTTGGAGGGTTGAGGTCATATTCAGGAATAATTTCTTTAAGCAACGCCCTGATAGTATCATGGCTTCTGTTTTTAGACTCATCTTTTAATATTTCAAGCTTTTGGCTCAACCCATTCATATTAATTTTCCGGCTGTTTAGCACCATAATCTTTTGATGATCCGTTGGAACAACATTCTCCTGGGCAGTCATCAATTCTTCATACAACTTCTCCCCCGGTCTTAACCCTGTGTACTCAATCTTTATATCAACCCCGGGTTCAAGCCCTGAAAACCGGATCAAATCCCTTGCCATGGTGTCTATCTTGACCGGTTTTCCCATCTCAAGGATAAAAATCTCACCGCCCTTTCCCATGGAACCTGCCTGAAGGATCAGCTGGCAGGCCTCTGGAATCAGCATAAAATATCTTATCATTTCGGGGTGGGTAACAGTCACCGGCCCTCCCTCCTTGATCTGTCGCTTAAAAAGTGGGATGACACTGCCGACACTACCAATTACATTTCCAAATCTCACCGTAATAAAGCTTGTTTTTGACCCTTGAATATTATTCATATTCTGGACCAAAATTTCAGCGATCCGCTTACTGGTCCCCATGACATTGGTCGGATTGACCGCTTTATCCGTGGAAACAAAAACAAATTTTTCGCATTTGAATTTATGGGTAACCTCAACAAGGTTCCTGGTCCCTTCAATATTATTGTCCACCGCCTTCCAGGGATGTTTTTCCAACATGGGAACATGCTTGTATGCTGCGGCATGGAATACAATATCAGGTTGAAACTCTTCAAATATTTTATTTAACTCCATCCTATTCTGGATATCCCCTAAAACCGGTATAATCTCAACATCCTGAAAGCTTTTCTTAAGTTCAAGATCAATCTCATAAAGGGGGCTCTCCGCTCTTTCAAAAAGGATAATTTTTTCAGGAGAATATCTACAGATCTGACGGCAAAGACCGGTTCCTATGGAGCCACCTGCCCCCGTAACAATCACCCGTTTATTACCAAGATATTTTCCAATTTCCGCTTTATCAAGTTTAACAGGCTCCCTGCCTAAAAGATCCCGGTACTCAACATTTCTGATGGAGCTGATGTTTATTTTCCCATCAATTACTTCCCCCATATTGGGAATAGTCTTAAAATCAACACCTGCTTTTTTACAGAACCCCACAATATGTCTCATCCGTTCCGAACTTGCATTGGAAATTGCAATAATGATCTCATCTGCATCTGTAGATTTCACCGTATGTTCAAGCTCATCAATCACATTTAGAACAGATACCCCGTGAATTTTTCTTCCTATTTTAGAAACATCGTCATCCAGGAATCCGATCACATGGGACTGCACATTAGGGTTTTCAATAAATTCCCTGCACATTTTCTGGCCGAAATCTCCGGCACCGACAATAAGAACCCCTTTGCCTTTTTTCTGCCCTCTCTTAAATATTTTCAGGAAGGAATTAAACACTGCCCGAAAACTGATGTCCCCTGTAAACTCTTCAAAGCACAACCTTGTAATAATTCGAACACTGAGAATGGACATAAGGGTGAGGCACCAATCAATTATGAAAACAGATCTTGATACCATTTCAAACCTATTTTTAAAAAGAATAAAGACAATCAATCCAAAGGTTGCTGCTGTGCATGCTTTGACGATGTTCATCAAATCATTAAGGCTTGTATACCGCCACATGCCTTTGTATAAATCAAGAGAATAAAAGCAAAACAGTTTTACCCCCAGGACATATGGAAGCAGTTCAATATATTTTTCTCCGGCCCAGTCGGGAAGATCAAAATCGAACCGAATCAAATGCGCCAGGTAAAAAGAACTGCATAATAAAAAGATATCTATTATAAAGATAATCAACAAATTTCTGGAGATGCGTACTTTCATTTAACGATAACCCTTTTGCGAATAATTATTGAAAACCAGGCAAATATAAGACTGTAAATAAGGTAGGCAAACAAAATAAATTTGAAACCCATTGGCTTTATCATTATGATGGATAATCCGATGACAGCCTGTACAAATCCATAGGCCAACGAAACTTTCCAATGGCTGATTCCCATCTCATTGACCAGCAACTGGTAAATATGTTTTCGGTGGGCGATGACCAAGGAGTCGCCATCTTTAATTCTGACAGCCATTGTCAAAAGCTCATCAAAATAAAAGGGGGCCAAAAATCCGGTCATCACCATAAAATCGACCAGGTTTTCTGACAATGTAATAACCAAACACGCAAACACAAACCCAAGCAGGATGCTTCCGATATCTCCTAGGAACACTTTTGCCCTGGGGATATTAAAACAGAGAAAGCCAAGACAGGAGAAAGCCATGGCCAGGCATAGGATCGAGTAACCATCATCTGTTCCAAAAGTATAATTATAAAAAGAAAACAGCGAAAAGCCCACAACCCCGGTAATCCCTGCGATACCATCTATTCCGTCCATAAAATTATAGAAATTTGAAGTCCCCACTATAAAAACAGAGATGAAGACAATCAAAAGATAGTTACTAAAAGCAACCTGTTTTGAATATAAAAGAAAGACAAGAAAAACCATACTGCAGCCAAATTGGATAACAAGTCTTTCTTTTACAGACAGACGATGTTTATCTCCCCCCCACAGGCTGACCAAAGCAATGACCAAAGCAGGCAACCATATAGATACAGGGTTTGACAGGACCAGGCTTACCGATATATACGCGATTAAAATGCCAACCCCGCCACCCCTTGGGATACTTTTTTCATGGGAACTTCTGTGATTGGGAATATCATTTATACCTATCCTGCCACCAAACTTCATTGCAAGAAAAGCACCCAATCCGCCCATCAAAAAACTATATAAATACAAATCTTCACACCTCTTTATTATTCAAGAAAACTGATTTTAATGTATGTTTGGGATTGAATCCTGTATCAAGCATCTTTTTATTATCAAAAACCAAATCATTAGCAAGCTTATCATAAAATGAATGTATCAACTTTACTTTGTCCTTTATCAAAGACCCGACGACCCGGGTTATCATCCAAGCAAACCACAAAGGAACCTTAACAACGCTTCTGTCAGGTTGGTATTCAGATTTCTTAAATGTTTCAATAATTTCATTAAATGAACAAGGACTTTTATCAGTAACATTAAAAATGTTACAAAAGTCTTTCATTGAATTATTTTCTATCCTATACAAAATAAAATCATATATAATATTACGCAGAAATTATCATATACAAAATAACATCATATATAATATTACGCAGAAATCTATTATCGACTGTTTTCTATATAACAGGATATGTACATTTAAGATTAGTACATTTAAGA
>JADGFI010000053.1:0-2219 GCA_016743945.1 Desulfobacteraceae bacterium | reverse complement strand
CCTTAAATAGACTGCCTTTTGGGGCCCCAAAACCCTTTTTTCAAGATTCAGACTCCATGTGGAATCATAAACCGGGGCCAGACGTAACACATCCAATTTTTTTATACCATTATTAGAAAAATAACTTTTTAATCCATATTCAGCATCCAATTTACTGCGGGCATATACTGAGGTAGGATAGCACGGGTCTTCTTCCTTGGTTTCTATAAATTTAGAACTTTCTCCATAGACTGAGATGGAAGAAAGAAAAATAAAGTGAACATTTAAGTTTGCCTTCACTGCAGCTGCTGCCAAATTATTTGTTGCAGTATGATTCACCTGGTCATACGCATCCATACTCAGTGAACTGCTGAGCGGCTGATGCGAAATTCCTGCGCAATGAATAACCACATCAGGAACATAATTACGGCACACTGACTCCAGCAGACTTTCATCTGTGATCTCTCCGGCAATTGAAATATAACAATTAATCTTATCTGATGATAGCTTTTTATCAAAACAAATTATTTTATTACCAGCTATCAGCCTTTGAGCTATTGCGCTTCCGATAAACCCGGAACTTCCTGTAATTAAAATTTTTTTCATACGTTCTTTTTAGTCTGGTTAGGATTTTGCTCGTGGCTATTGTGGATTTTGTTCCGAAATTACCAAATTTCACAAAAGACTTTTATAAATCTCGATATACTTCTTAGCTTGCTTCTTAAGGGTAAAGTATTTTTGTAGTCGATCATAGGCATTTAGTCCAAATTTTTCACATATTAAATCTGAAACAAACAAATTATTCATCGCTTCAGAAAGCGATGAGCTATCCTTTGAGGGTATCACATATCCTGTTTGCCCGTTTAAATTCACAAAGCTCGTACCTGTTCCTAACTCCGTCGTCACCATAGGTTTTTTAAAATAGCACGATTCCAGTAATACCTGCCCGAATGCCTCTGCGGGGGAGATTGATGGCAAAACAGTAAATTTACAATTCTCTAACAAGTATTTCAAAACACTATCATGTTGAAAACCCAACATAAATACATTTGAAATTTTTTCTTCCGTAATGCGATTTCTTAACTCATTAAACATTCGTCCCTTACCTACAATTACAATATTTCCTTTTGTATTTTTTGCAGCATCAAGCAAGATATTTAGTCCCTTATACCACCTCAAAACACCGATAAAAAGTCCATAATTCCCTATTTCCTTTACCGTATCAATTATTGATTGGTTAGGTTTCAAAATCCCATTAAATCTATCTTCATCTAACCACAGATTAACCGTTTTACACTTATGCCTATACCTTTGTAAAATAGGTGTTGTATTTTTTAAATTTTCACTTGTAACGACAATAACACTGCTTTTCCGTAAAATTAAATGAATGAACGGTTCGTAGAGTTTTTTTAAAATTTTACTTTTATGGATATCACAGTGAAAAGTTAACACAATTGGTTTCTTAACATTAAAAAGCAAAGTTAAAAGTTCCGCCGTTGGCCAGGGAAATTGCAAATGGATAATGTCTGATTTTCTTATAATCGTACGGAAATGCTTTAACAGAGACCAGCTAAACGGATTAGATAATATTTCAAAATTTGCATAAAAAGATTGGGTTTTAACACCTTCATGAATACCTTCTTTTGCTTTTTTTGATAAAGAAACAACTGAGACACTAATTCCCTCTTCTACAGAAGCTTTTGCTATCTGCCGGATAGCCTCTTCCAACCCGCCATGTGTATCAGGAAAATAAGTTTTAAAAATATGGGTAATTTGCAAGGGGGCTTTAAAAGCCCCCTTCATTATTTTTTTGATATAGCTACGCCCTTTCGGTTACAATCAAAGACCTTACAAACGTCTATTTTAAAAAAC
Source organism: Desulfobacteraceae bacterium (assembly GCA_016743945.1). Classification (GTDB taxonomy): domain Bacteria; phylum Desulfobacterota; class Desulfobacteria; order Desulfobacterales; family Desulfobacteraceae; genus NBML01. The sequence continues at coordinate 368 of JADGFI010000053.1, read as the reverse complement.
CATGTGCTTTTAACATTTTAAATTTTTTAAAATAGACCAAACCGAATATGTTTGTCAAAAGCTTTATTGGTTCCCAAAATCTGGTTTTGTGAGTTACGTCATTTTTTTCAGAATACCAAAGAAAGTGAGCGTGCCCACTCTTTAAATTTCAAACTAAAATTTGACGATGCTTTTGAAAGGTGTTAAATACAGTTTTTATTTTCACGGATGGTGATGAATTACTGCACAATCCATTTTTATACAGGAAACAACCTAAAAGTCAATCACTTTCAAAAATATTGGAAAAACAAAAACCTTCGCGTAAATGCGGACATTAAATATATTGGGTAAGTATCCGGTTTTGCCGGAGGTCACTGATTTTTCAGGAG
>JADGFI010000052.1 GCA_016743945.1 Desulfobacteraceae bacterium | reverse complement strand
TGTTGGGATTGTTTATATTCATTTTCCCAAGGGCTTGATGTATTAATTATTTTCATTGTATCCTTGTTGAGCTAACGCCGGGCGGCTGTGAAAGCGTATTGTTATGTGTTACGTTTATTGCGCATAATTATACTCTTTTTACCAGAGTATTTCTCATACAGTTCATTGTGGGCAACCTCAGAAACATCTATGGGTAATTTCTAAAATTAGATTATCACCTTCCAAATCTTTTCAACAATTGCTTAGCTGGTTGGTTACCTAGGCTAGCAGCAGTCTCCAAGTCACTAATTGCCGAGTTTTCATCTCCTTTATGATGGTAAGCCCCAGAACGTTCAAGATATCCACTACTAATATTTGGATGATTAAAGATGAACTCATCCCAATAACCTATTATTTGATCCCAATCTCTGCTTTGTGCTAAAATTGCATCTATTGCAATATAAAAGTTTATCTCATTTGGATCGAGTTCAATCGCTTGTTTGAGCTCTTCTAGTGCTTCACCAAGTTGATTGCTATTATACAAAGTGATTGCTTTGTTATAACGCATGATGGCATTATCCGGTTCAAGTCCGATTGCCTTATCGTATTGATTAATTGCTTCAGATGTTTTCTCATTTTTACCTAATTCATGTGCTTGAAGAGCGATCTGCGAAGAAATATTCTGGCGCAAATCACTATAATATTTATTATTGTTCACAAGCTTTTCAGCATGGATTATATCCTCAACAGCTTTGTTATACTGCTCCATTTTATAGTATGTTAACGCTCGCCAGTAATAGTAGTCGCTGTCATCTTTATAAATTTTTATCGCATGATTCAAATCGGTAATCGCATCTTCATAATGCTCATTTTTATAACGAGCTCTTCCCCTGTGAAAATATATGGCGTGGTTTTCACCATAGGAGAGAGCTTGTATGAAAAGCTGCTCTGCAACATTGAACTTTTTTACGCTTACTTGGCTTGAAGCTAGATCATCATATATATGTCCTGGCAAAATCTGTAATTTGGAGTTCTGCGTAGCATATGAAAGTGAATCATTTGTGAAAGCTTCCATCTCCTTATAAGAACCACCCCAACGAGGGGTAATTGAAATTAAATATGTAGCTCTTAGCTTATATGATGCAGGGTTAATTTCTATAGCTTTCTTGATAAGTTCTTTCATCTCCGTATCACTACTTTGAGTTTTAGCAATATTAATCAGAAGTTGATGTGGAACTAATGTTTTATTGTTAAGATTTAAAACAGTGTTAAGGTCTTTTCGAGTTTTTTCAAAATTGGTATTCATTCCTTGGAATTGCTCTTGAGTTGTTTCAGTCGCCCATTTCGTTCCTCGTGCATTCCATGCTGCGTTATAGTAATACTCCGCTCTTGCAAGATAAGGTTGGTACATATTAGGAAACTTTTTAATCCAATCAGTCATTAACCCTTCGTATCTGGGGTCATTTTTCCTAAATGCGTTATAACCAGCAAATAGCAAATCTTCGGCTAATGGAATTGTTTCTGAAGCAACTTGATATTTATGAAGAAGACTGTTTAGAGCATCAAACCTCCTACTTTCCAGCATACCTCTTATGCGCAAACTAACACCATCGGACATATCGTATTCAGCCGGTATATCCGAATAACTAAAATTCTGTTGTATAGTTAAATTTGGTAAAATATTTTTTGCATCGGATATTTTTTTTTGAGAGCCTTTGACTTCAGTATCCTGGACAGGTGGTGGATAATCAGTGAATTGTTTAATTCCATCTTCATCAATCCATTTATATATTTTTGCAAATGCGTCCTGGGCAAGGATACAGAAAAATAGAAATATGACAACACGCAATAGACCCATTGTTTTAATCTCCAATAATTTGGGATATGTTCAAAAATTTTATCATGCAGCCAGTCTCCAGGTCGGGGAAAGACCGCGGCGATACACGTACACGGTTCTCAACTCCGATCCGCAATGGAGGCACAGGTTGGTGTCCTTATCCGGGAACATTTATCTTAGCAACTCCTGGGTGCTGGGCAGATCTGTAATCGGTTCATGGAGTTTCTGGCCTAAAAGGTATCTTGCTTTATCAAGCTTTGCCGATCCAGTTCTAAACCCATATCAAGAACACCCAACATCACTTGTGAAATCCGGTGCACGTTGATTGTTAACGTTTAGGATATGCCAGGTTTGTTTATTTATAATTCGGTTTGTATAAAAGGTCTCTCTTTTTAAGTTTAATTTTTGATCCTTTTTTCTGATGAAGTTTTCATTTGTCTTTCACTGTGATAAGTGCTTCACTGCATGAAAAAAAATTTAAACCAGTTTATACAATCAACCAGGAATTTTGCTATGTCAGTTGAAGAAAATATGTGTCCCAAATGTAATTCACCCTATGCCTATCCCGATGGACTCCTGTGGATATGCCCTGAATGTGCTCATGAGTGGGTACCTGATCAGACTTCTGATACCCCCTCGGAAAATGCGCCACGATTCCTTGATGCCAATGGCAATCCTTTGCAGGATGGAGATACTGTCACCACCATCAAAGATCTTAAGGCTGGGAAGGACACAATGAAATTGGGTACAAAGGTCAAAAACATCAAACTTCTTGATGACCCTGTAAATGGCCACGATATCTCTTGTAAGATTCCAGGCTTCGGCGCTATGTACCTTAAATGTTCTGTTGTTAAAAAAGCGTAAAGGAAAATTTAAAACATCAAAAATATATTTTGTTCTTTGGCTATGTTTCTTGGTGGCAAGGAGCTGGACGAATTCAGTAATGCGGTTCACGGCGGCACACCCGCCGTGAACGACCTAAATCACCGGCAGCAAAAAGCAGAGCAAGGAACGAGCTTAATTTTCTGCTGTCCGCGTGTATTTGCATTGTTTGATATTCTTTAAAAATGTGGCTTAATTTGGTGTCAATGGATTAGTTATTATCCAGATAGCCTTTTATCCCTTCAAGGGTATTGCTCAGATAATGATACTCTCTTTCTTTTATATCATCTTCAAGTTCATCAAACACCGACTGTCCATACAAAGAATCTCTTAGCAACAATTCATCGTGAAATCGGGATTTAAGATTGTCATCTGATTGTGTTAGAAGATCTTGGACTATGCTCACCCATAAGCGTAATTGTCCTTGGGCTTTTTTTGCATATTCAAAACAGCCGTCTGCAATGCCATAATGTGCAAATGCTGTTTTTTCCGGTTCTGGGTCAAGGGCAAGAATTCTGTCCAGCGACTTCAGGGCCTGATCCAGAAAAAAACGAGGGGGCATGGCAGGTCTCAGGTAGAGTTTTTTACTTTTAAGTGGATATCGTATCCCCAAGGCTTCACCTGCATATAAAATTTTACCGTGAACAAATGATACATGATGTGCAGCATGGCCAGGCGTCATGATCACTTGAATATCATAGGGTTTTAAATCCTGTTCGGTCACAAAATAAGTTCGTGGTATTTTGTCGGGCTTTCCGAAAATATAGGCCACTTCACCCAATACTTTTTTGGAACCTTCCCAGAGTTTAGAGGGATCGCTGATATGACGAATTCCTAATGGGTGGCAATATACCTTTGCATATGGAAATGCCTTTAGAACCTGTGCTGTCCCACCACCATGATCCAAGTGGATATGTGTGAGCAAAACATAATCAATATGTTTTACACCTAATCTGCTTAATTCTTTAATTAAATAATTAATGGAGGCGCATGGTCCAGGATCAACAATATAGGTAAGCGTTTTTGATCGCCACAGATAGCAGCCTATAAATTTTCTATGCCCAGGAAGCGTCTGGTTCAGACCGATAAGATCAATCGTTGACGGGCCTGTAGCTGTTTTTTTATTCATAATGCCCAAAAAAAATCATAAAGTCTGTCTCTTATTTGTTGGATGAATATTAAAATCTGCGGTTTTAATCCACAGCATTTTTTTGTTAGGATAAAAGAACTGACAGAAAAAAACTATTGCTGGCCATTTTTTGCAATAGGAAAGTTATGATATTTTTACACCACAGACGGCATGGAAGCAATTTTTTGTGTGATGTATCATTGCCTAATATTATACTTTTGGAGCTGACATAATAGCTTCATAATCTCTACCACCATAGAATATATTCAGAATCCTAACCGCCTGTTGGTCTTCATCAACGACAAAAGCTACAACGGTTTTTTCATTGAGAGGATAGATTCTTAAATCTTTCATTAAGTCGTTGCGTTGCTGCCCTCTTAGTGGTTCAGTTTCTAACTTTTGACATTTGAGTCTAAGCTTTTCAATGAATGCCCAAGCTCTTTCAGGAAAGCCACTTTGTGCTGAAATATATTCATAGATATGTTCCAGGTCTTTGATTGCATCCGGCATCAAATAGACTTTATATGTTTTCATCAAACTTCTTGCTTTACCCGTTGTTGGTGTAGCTCCTCGATGGTTTTAAAAGCTATATTAAGCGGAACGGGTTCACCGCTCTGCTCTGAATGCGCCAGACGTTCACGGATTAAAGAAATCCTTGCCTTGTGTTCTTCTTCTCTTTTTTGCCACATTCTCATGGCTTCCCTTATTAGTTCACTCGTTGAAGCATAGGAACCGGAGCGAACCTCTTTTTTGATAGAGGCCAGCATATCGGGTGGTAAGGTGATTGTAATTCTTTCGGCTTTTTCTTGTTGCATTTATGATCCTCCGTAAAAGTATGATTTAATCATACCTCTTTGAAAAGAGAGGGTCAACATACTCTTTAAAAAGATGCTCAGGCTTCAAACGATTTTGTAAAACAGCTCCGTCTATTTGCGTCGGCTTAATTAGCCTTGTTCTTCATTCTCCGAATCTGTTTCCAAATCCTGTTTAATAATTTGAAGCATTTTATTCCGTATTACACCACTAAACGGTTTTATAATAATCCAGTACAAACCAAAAGTGACTTTAGCTGATGGGGTCATACATAATACTCTTGTCTCAGTGCTTAACCTGACTTGATTTGAATTAAGTTCTTCGAGGTAAAAATTCCAGACAACCTTTACTCTTGCCGAAGTAATATGGTTTATAAAGTCATCAGGGCTCGTAATTGGTTCAATCTTATATCGTGCCCAAAATCCTATCAGATTCTCTATGGGAATGTTTTCTTCGATATTGGTAAATCCAATATCTGAAATAAAATCTTGCAGATGCATCCTTTTTGTTGGCAATCCTCTGATTTTGAATAACCACTTGATCAGATTTGATTTTGACAAATCAAAATCCCTTGCTTTTTCATATACTTTATCAATAGAACTATTTATTACAGTCTCATGATATTCGTTGAACGAATATCTTGGTAAATACTTATCAATTAATTTTTGTTTGATCATAATTCTCAATATCTTTAGAAGCGTCCTGCCAGCACCGCGGCTTTTTGCGTCGGCTGAATTAGCAGCGTTATATCATTTATACTTTATTCCATTTCACTATTGGTCTGTCATCGCAAGCTTAACCCCGAGAGCAGCAAAAGTGGCAGCAAATGATCTTTGTAACCAGACAATTATCCTCGGTGAGTTGATGACGTGCTTTCTAACTCTATTTGCCGAAATGCCATACATTATAAAAATAATTAACGTCATAGCCATGAATACAATACTCAGAATGAACATCTCAAACATTGGCGATGAAGTGTTTGGCGAGACAAAAAGTGGTAAAAAAGCCAAGAAGAATATTGATAGTTTAGGATTAAGAATATTAATCAAAAAACCCCTTGTTGCAATTTGCCGTAAGCTATTTTTTGGTGAAGATGAATTAAATTTAAGTGCTCCTATGTCACGCCACATTGACCATGCAAGATAAAGCAAATAAACAGCGCCAGCATATTTAACTATCTGGAAAGCGACGGCACTCATATGAAGTATGGCAGATAGTCCTAAAATGCTTGCAGATAAGTGGGGGACAATTCCTATTGTGCAACCGAAAGCGGCAGCAATGCTTGCTCGCCATCCAAGAAAAAGACCTGTTGATACTGTATAAATCACGCCGGTCCCTGGTATCAGAACTACGACCAATGATGTGATTAAAAACTCTGCATTAAACATTTCCATCTCCTATACAAATACATACAATTCAATTTGTGATTATCTGATATAATGCTTCTCTTGTGGGGCGCTGTGCTCGTCGGCGGAACCGGCGGGTGAAGTGTCCCTACCAAGCGTTTGTTAGCCAATTTCTTCAATCATTTTCTAAGCGTTTCCCAAAACTTATTACATGATCATTTCCAAAGCCAATTGCTTCATAGAACTTTATGACTGAAGTATTGGTCTCGCGAACTTGCAAATTGATCTTCGGACAACCCATCAATCTCAACCTATTTTCAATTTCATTCATAATCTCTCCACCAAAACCCTTACGACGATGTTCGGGATCAACCGCTAAATAGTTCAACCAACCACGATGGCCTTCATATCCACCCATGATCGTAGAAATGATCTTTCCATCTAATTTTCCAACGAGAAACAGCTCTGGATTTACTCTCAACTTACGATCAATATCTTTGTTCGGATCATTTTGAGGCGCTGCTAATCCGCAACGTTTCCAAAGTGCAATAACTTCTGTTCTATCTGTATCTATGTATTCGGTAATGTTCATGTGTTCCTGTTGTCGGCATTCATTGAACACCAGAATCTACGGTGAAATCCGTAGTATTCTATTGTTGAGATAAATCTAAAATTGATTTCAGCTTTTCAGTTGCTACAATTTTCTTTTTGGGTTCCATTCTTAATATATTTTCAACCTTCCACTTGATGGCTGGTAGCTTTTCAAGCCCTGAAATTGAAAGCAAACTGAAATCAGGTATTCCCATTTTAACAGACAACAGAAATTTGCGTTCATTCCTTGAAAGTTTGGATAATATCAGAGATGGCAATTCTTTACGTATTTTCTCAAGCTCCTGATAGGTAACTTCTATTGATGACATACCTTTAAATTCAGATTCATACGCCTGTCTAAAATCTTGAAAATTTGGAGAAAGCAACTCTGACATGGGTCGATTGTGACTGGCAAGGTATACGACAAACGCTTGACTGATTTCTTCATTCAGGCCCCCTGCTTCCGAAAGGAGCTTGATATCAAATAAATCTCGAGGATGCTGACGATCCAAAGCAGCACATATCTTCCCGCCATAAAGATCTGCAAAAGAGAGTACCGGAATTTCCATTTATCCCTTGGTTTAACGGGAAGAAATGTTAAATCAATATCAACAGATAACCGCGGCAGATTCAAATAAAAAAAATTCAAAGCCGTCCCGCCTTTTAGGGCAAACTCTTTTTCCTGCCCCACTATTGGAAGAATGGACAGCATTAATTTGGCCTGCTCAAAATATTTGTTCATTTTCATGGAATATCCGTTAAGCTGATACTTTTTATTTCATCCGGGACTGTTATTTGATATTTTTTATTTAGAATCCCATTGGCTGCAACCTGTCGTTTTCCTTTTCCCAAGTCAATATTTTTTATATCCAATTTCTGAAACCAGGGCATATTATATGTGTCCGCATAATAGAGGAATAATCGTTTTGCTTTTATTGAACTACAGCTTTCAAGAAGAGTTTGCACGTATTCACATCGCAAGGAGAAAAGACTCTCCATAAAATGACCAGCCTCTTCAAACGAATGATAATTTGGCACCAGGGTACACAGCTCAAGCATGGCACGCTCGGGTGCAGAACCTTTTATTTCAAAATTGCCCGTATTAAAATGCATTAATCCAAAATCTGGTCGAGATTGAAAAACATTTAACCTTTTAAAGCACAATTCATCTTCCCATGGATGTTTTATGAACCAGGTTGGCAATTGAATTTTTCCTGATGCAAAAAGATATATTTTTGCTGTTTGTCCCAATTGGAGATTATGTCCGAATCCAGATAATTCCAAAGCAGTTTTCCCACCAGCATGCACACAAAGATTTAATTGATTCTGAACAGCATACAACCCCCCTCGCCAATCAACAGCATCTCCATATTGAATATATGCACCACTGCCTATTTTTGTTACCCAGGGTGCTTTTTGATAATAATCTAATAGCTGCTGATATCCGCCATGATCTCGAAACCATGCCAATGTACCCACTGTCCCTTTGGGCCAGTTCCGAAGGATTCGGTTTAATATGTTTCTATTTTCACCAGTCATATTTGTGATTATAAGCCACAATTAAACTAAGCTCAAGTCAATAGTTTAATATTGTTGTGATTTAACAAGTTATACTTGTGAATTTTTAGTATATTCATCAACATCTCCTGGCAAAGACTGAACATGTTGCCGGGCTTGCCTGCGGATTTCACTACAGATCTGCCGGCTAAGGCTTAAATCTGGTGGGACTTTCTTAACCTTGATGCCAGGGCAAGCCCTGCAATAAGTAAAGGTGATCTTTCTTCACCTGATCACCCACTGGGTAATATTATCAAATTTCAAAGGCCCTATGCCTTATACCGACGATTTGAATTTAGCTCGTCGCGAGCATGTTGTTCGTTAAAAATTAACTCAGTTTGCTGTTCCAATATTTGATATAAGTTGTGTAAGCTTTTTTGCATATCAAAAATTTAATATGCTGGTTTACATTCAACCGGTAGGCTTGTATGGTTCTTGTCCCTGTCCTGTGGGCTTTCTCCAATCTGTGATTCCCATCAATCACATTATATCGGCCTGGGGCAATTTCAGCCAGTATTATCGGCGTGGAAATTTCGACATGTTTCATATGGGATTCGTTGACAGATGAGAACCCGTTGTAAACATCATTAACGGCAACCTCTTCAAGGGGGATATTAACAGTATCTTTTTGTATAGACTCAATGGCACTGGGCTTCAACCATTCTGACACTCAATGATCAACCCAGTTGTCTGTTACCCAGTTCTGGCTTTAAGCCGATTTTTGCATCGACAAAATATTTTCTAATGTAAGCGGGGTGGTTAAGATCCCCAAAGAGACAGCAGGAATTTTTCCTGTTGTCCAATGTGGCCGAACATAATTGTGTATGATTTGGTGAATATCCAGGGTTCTTTGTAATCCAGCTACTGTTTCTCCGGAAGGTGCTATTTCGCCTCCTGGTTGCAGCGTTCTGGGCCTCAAGATGATTGGCATGGATTTCAGGGTTTGCCAAACTCTGGATTGTGCCAGGATGCTCTCGCTGAGGCGACTGGTATTTAGGGCGCTTACGGCCCTTCTTATGCTTTTGATCTCCTTTATTTTTAACACGGAGCCGAACACCTTTAGGGAGGGTTCGAGAAGGACGTCCCCTTTTTCCTGTTTGCAAAACCTTAGAGCATAAATCAAAGAGCATGTTTCCATATCGCCTTTCTCCATCCGAGAGAAAGGATAAATCCTCAGTATTATCAACGTATCCGCATACGGTTTTCATTACCGATTTGAATAAAGCAGTATCTTTTTTGCCGCATCGTTGGTCTACAATAAACCGGCTTGCTCGCTCCATAATCACTGCTGTCCACCCTTTGGATTCAAATTGATCTGTACGTTTCCCAACAATAGTGTACAGCTCATCTCCTTCAAATGTAAGGGATACAAATTGATGACAAAAAACATACAGCATTAATGTGGCTTTTTGAGCAGCAAATCGATTTTCCCATTTTGTGATGGTACTTTTGTTCGAATCTAATACACGGCCAGTGGCACGCAGACTAAGTCCTTCTCCACGAAGCCTTATTGCGGAAGCGATCTTACTTATAGGTGTCTTCAAATTTTCCATCGCTGTGTTCTGTGTCTCTGAAAATGAGTTACCACAATTATTACAAAGGTACAATTTTCTGGTTCCATTGTGTACCGTCTGATAAATCTTGAAAGCCGATGTATTTACTGAGCCGCAGTCCGAGCATTTGAGAGGGGTATTTGTTTTAATGGCGGCATATAAACCACAAAAACAATACTTCAACAAGGGTTGGATTCAATATTTCAATGATACGAGCCCAGTGCCGCAATCATCAATATCTTCAAATGTCCCAGTCGAGCTGCTTCAAGAGTACTTCGATAATCGTCGGCGCTCATCCCGAAGTCAAGTTTTGCGGCAGAAATATTTTTCGATTTTAAAAAATCAATCTGATTTTTCATCAAAGAAAGAAGCGGGGAGACTACTAAGGTCATTCTTTGCTCAAGAACCGCAGGCAACTGATAACAAAGAGATTTTCCTGCACCCGTGGGGAAAATTGATGCAGCGGACTTACCGGCTATGATAGTTTCTATAACTTTCCGTTGTCCGGTTTTGAATTCATTAAACCCGAATGTATGTTTTAAGGTATCATCAACTACATGCATTTTTTTTATACTTTATTTTCCTAAATTTTATCATCTCCTGGCAGGCCAAGTCAGGCCGCTGTCATACGATAAGATCCACCTGCTGGACGCTTTTGACATCTCCATCTTCGGTCAGGGCCACGCCAGATGCCCTAACTTTACCAGCAGCCCGACCGTCTGAATCCTCCAGCAAAAATTCAGATGCCACAGAGCCCAAATGGATGGCGCCGATGCCGGTTTCAGACAGCTTTTCTAAGACCCCTTTTTCTGTATCATCCTGAATCCATACTTTGAGATCTTCCCAGATGGGGTCATTTTCATCTATCCAGCCGTTCTTGTCTTTGTCGTATAATGAAAGCTCCTGAAATCCATTGCCGGTTGAGGGGCCGAACAACTCACTTCCGTTGTTGACCTCCCCGTCCTGGTTGATATCCAAGGCCAGAAAACCGCTCCCTTCATGAAGTTTGGAAATTTTCTCCAGTTTACCGTCATTGTCCAGGTCAAACTCTATTTTTTCACTTTTCAACTGGGCAGCTGTACCTGCAAAATTAATGACCAGGGGGTCCACTGCGCGGAAGGTTTCTACTTTTTCCCCCTTTTTTTCCCGGTGCATGCCAATGGTGAGGGAAAAGTCTATGGTGCGGCCGTCAGCTGTCTGTATCACACCACCAGCCTGGACCTGGGTATTTTCTATCTCATGGTATTTGGTTTGCAAACGCCTAGACAGGGCTATTCGGGTACCGCCCCACAGAGGGGCAACCGTGCCGCGTATGCCCAATGCAAGTCCCTCTGAAAGGGTCACTCCCTCGAATGAAGTCGTGTTAACAGGAACGGATTCCAGTCGAATTTTGCCTTCTTCAGTGATCGGTGATAAAGATGGACTCGGCAAGAATGTAGAGTTAGGAAAATTCGGGTTGGTATCACGAAGATCGAACACTTTTATGCCCCTATTCAAGACTGAGCCGGGCTGGAGCGGTAGGGCACTCAGCAGTCCGTTATATTTGCCCTCAACCTCTTCAATGGTGTCAGCCGCCCATTCAAACACGGTGGCGGCTCTTGCATTCCTCATAAGGTCATCATTCAGCTCCCCGCCCTTCTTTGCAACACCCATATATTTAACATGACCACGGCCGTTGCTCTGACGGCTGATGCTCACGGTGTCACCATGGGTTTTGAACCGGGCAGAGTCCTGCATTTCCTTTTCTTGAACGGTTTTACGTTGAGTTGTGCTGGTGGATACCCGGCCTTCTTTATCAAGTACTTGTAACGTCTTTTCAGAGGAGCGATGATACTGGGACTCGGATGAAAGCTGGATATCAGATGACAGAATTTTCATGAATACCTCCTATATATGGTAGGCAAAGATTAAAGATAGATAAAGGATCGACATCCTGCAGCAAGGCTTTAGTTTTTTTGGAGATTTTTTTAAAAATCCCCTGAAAAAAAAAGGGTTATCAAAAGGAGGATTTTCCCTAAACTTGCCTCCTAAGGTACCGGCATGAGAATGCCGGGTTTGGTCACACTCTGTATAGCTGCGCCAAACAGCCCATACCGAGACTTCGTGTCGCACGCTAATGTTTAGGATATGCGGCAAACCAAACCGGAGACAAAAAAATATAACTTTTACCTCGGTCTTAAATCCGGTTTGTCCGTATGATCCTATGGGTTGTACGATTGCTTATATATATGGGGTTTTCTAAAAACTTCCATAACATCAAAAAACCGTTAAAAATGATGAAGAACACTTTATTTACTTCCATATAGGTAAAAAAATGTCGGGCAACTCTTTTTTTTGTATTTTCTTCATATAACAAAGCTTTTACCCCTGTTTTTGAGCAAACCACTCCATTGGTTTTTGGTGTATTAACAGGTTTTATCATGCGGCCAGTCTCCAGGTAGGGGAATGACCGCGGCGATACACGTAAACAGTTCTCAGCTCCGATCCGCAATGGGGGCAAAGGTTTGTGGAACATTTGTTTGATTAATTGCTGTGTGCTGGGCAGTTCCGTCAACGGTTCATAGGGGTGCTGAACTCTTTTGCTTCATGTTTGTCTTTATGGGCATAGGCGATTCGGACCATGTTTTTATCATAATCAATGATCCTCCTTTCCGAGATAGAGCCCCGGCGGATATAATGGCCCACATATTTGAACACGCCGTTGGCATGTTCATAAGGCGGCTCGATGTTGGCGTGCCATCTTTTGCGGCCCAGTTTATTCAATAGATTCAGGCACTGTTGCTTGTTCTTTCCCTGTGGAGGGTAGCGCCGATCCTTATCTGGTTTTGCCTTACCTTTTGACGTCAAAGGATTTAAGGCTTCTCTGAGATAGGCTAAGAATTTGTCCCTGAACTTGGCTGCCAGAACCGGGGTGTAAACCAGACGGTCTTTCAGGGTATTGACCCAGCGGTTATCGCCGTTCAGCCCGCCTGCGGTAACAATTAAATGAATATGGCAATGGTTTTTCATCTCATCGTCCCAGCTTTGGAACACGGCAACTGCACCGGGCAGGGCTCCCAGCCATCTAAAATCCTGTAAGAGTTCCCGAAGTGTATGCCAGGCCCCGCGCATCATCAGATTGGTAAAGGTCTTTCGGTTATACCACCATAAGGGATACAGATCGTGGCTGATGGTAATCACGACATGAAAATACCGGCAGTCAAGGGCCTGCCTTTTTCTACGCTCAAGCCAGAGCTGGGTTTCCGTACTGCCGCATAAAGGGAAGCTGCGATGCTTGCAGGAGTTGTGCACTAAAACTTCATAGTCCCCATTCGGACATGCATTGATATGGTATCCTTGATCAAAAATGCGACAGGTCATGATATTACCTGCCGCATGGTATTGCCGTCTTCCCAGCACACGGGTTTTGCGGTAGGCCTCAAAGTGATCCTTGAAGATCTTTTGTACGATGCCTGGTTTCATTCCATTCCTGGGGGCAGACCTGATTTGATTTCTGCCTTGCAGTCTTTAAGAAGCTCTATTGCCCGCTTCTCTCCATACTCCGCCACCATTTCATCCCACATGGGCGAGTTCTTGATTTCTTTGATAAAATTATGGGTAAATTTCTCTAAAAAGGCTTCTTCGAAACTCTTCTTTTCTTTCCTGAGACTCTTTAACCTCTTGGCTTTTCCCATGATTTAGTTTCCTGATGACTTGTCATCATTCGTACAACGCCAGGCGTTGTACGATTATTTGATTGCTGACACACAGTGAAGCATTCTCTGTTTTCCTTTCTTTGAAACAGTTTGGATATCCTTAAATAAACCATAACCTGAGAGCAGATCGCTTATTTCACTGGGTGAATATAGGTTGAATACATCTGAATCAAGAGACATATTTTTCATTTCATTTTTATCATGAAAACCAATAGTTAATTGCCCTTCAGGCTTCAGGAAATGATAGATTTTTGAAATAGTAGTATTTGGCTCCTTCCAAAAATATATAGCATTTACCGAAAAGATTTTATCAAAGTTATTTTCGTCAAATTGTGCAGATTCTATATCGGCCAGTTGGATTTTAACTTTGCCTTCTTTCGAAAATTTCTTATTCTTCTTTTGAGCACTTTCTATCATAGAATTTGAAACTTCAATTCCTTCTATCATCCCACTCTTCATTTTTTTTGCAATTTTATTAATTAATGCGCCGGGACCAAAACCAATTTCCAGTAAATGATCGCTATCTTTGACGGAAAGAGTGTCGAATACCAAGTTGTTTAACTCAATATTCCCGAACTCAAAAAAGAAAGGCATAATGAAACGACCAAATAATCCAGATGGTTTACTCGATTGTTTCGAAATAAATTTGGAAAAGCTCATTATTTATCCTATATATTTTGTATAACGCTTGAGATAACCTGCTAAAAAAGCGCCGCTTTTTTAGTCAGAGTTTATTGATTTGTTAGGCATTTTCTCTTATTCCACATAAAAAATCTATATATGGATATTCAAATTCAATTTTCGATTCTTTTTTAACATCTCCAAGCTTTCTCTAAGCTCTGCCCAATAGCTATGATCTTTTGAGAATATTACCGGTTCAATTTGCTCAATTAAATTCGGGGACTGACTATTTAAAATCCTTTGAATGTTCAACCAATTTTGGCACGAACGATCATTGATACTAAGGCCGTATATCCAGACTACACCAGCATATGTTTCCAGCATATCAATCAACTGAATCGCATCCGTAATATAAGGAATAATCGGGCAGAGTAAGGCTCCAGTCCTTACCCCTGATTCTTTCAATTTATGTAGAGCTTCAATCCTCTTCTCAGTGTCCATGGTATTGGCTTCAAACAGCCTGCGTGTTTTATTATCATTGAATGCAACTGAAACGCTGACTGCAGCATCGTTCATTTCTTTTAAAATATCGATATCACGAACAACTAGATCAGACTTTGTGAGAATACTGGCCGAAAAACCCTTTTTTAGAAATAGTTCCAGGACCTTTCGGGTCTGGCGATATTCCGCTTCACAGGGTTGGTAAGGATCAGTATGATAGCCCATATATATTGTCTGAGGAGGTATCTTATCAAGTTCTAAGCTTAATTGGTCAACGATGTCTTTATGTATGAGAATTTCCTCAGACCAATCAGTTTCAGCTTGGGGCAGGGCATAACAATAATAGCAATAATGTTCACACCCCACGTAAGTATCAACTTGATATTCAATGTCTTTCAGGCCACACGGTGAGAGGATTGGTCTTTTTGTGGATACAGATACTTTCATAAGTTTATATCCCTTTTGATATAGAAGCGATCATCCAAACAGCAGTATAATACATGCAATTTCTTCTGCCTAACGCCGCCCTTCACCCGCCGGGCGGGAACACCGAAAACGGTTGAAAAACGACTAAGTTTGTTAATGTGAAACCCTCTAAAAAAGCCGCGCCGTAAGCCCGGTCGGAGTGAAAGGGCATTGTTCTGTTTTGTATGTCTTCGCTAATCTTTATCATTCAAAAATTCAACTGGAAGACTCTTTACATATTCACCAGCTTTTTCAATGAGAGCGTCCCAATCCTCTTTCGGCATAGCCCCACATCCATTTTCAACCAGCGTATTTTCAAAAAGATCCTCTAAAGCCCATATAGCTCTTCTTTCAATTTCGGAAAACTGTTTATTGATGGGCTTACAAGAAATTTTATTCGATAGTACTTCCCAAACCAGCAATAAATGCCCAGGCACTGATCATATGAATGGCTTTTTTATCATTTGATTTGTCATGGGAACGTCTCAAGGTTTTACCATCTATAGCAATGACCTGGCCTTTGGTCAGTTCTGTTACAGATTCAATCCAGTGCATGAAACTATTTTGGAACTCATTGGGATTTATTTTTTCAAAAAAATAATCAATTGATTTTTCAGTCATTGGCAACTCCTTGTTTTTGTTACCAATATTTATAATAAAAAGTCTAGTTAAAAAGTATTATTTTTAATATCAAATAGTTACAACTTGATCCGATTGAATTTTATAATACCTAATGATTGTAATTGCAGTGGGGTAGCTAGTTCAGGTCAGTTTGCCTTAGATGAGCATTTTGGGACCTGTTGTTACAGGCTCTGCCGGGTGTAAAAGGAACCGAGTTTTTTCGTCGCAAGTGTAACCCGGCATAGAGCCTGTCAACATGTCCCGTCCAGCGAAGGAAAGGTAATCTGGCCTGAACGGGTATGGGATATTCATAATAAAGTTACATGCGATTGCCCTGCAAATGCTGAAATTGGGTAATGGGGTCTGCCCCCGATAAAGTGTATGTTTTTATGGAAGAATCATTCTAATTGGGGGGGGGGACTCTTAGAGCCTACTTTTTGGGAATCAACCGGAAATAATCCAGGTACAATACATGGTTTTTATCTGGATGTGACATAAAAACCAGAAACCGGTAAATATGTTTAAGCACCAAGGGCCTGTCGGTTCCCGATGTGGTCAAGCTGTCAAACGGTATTTTCAAAGTGTTGGCCCCGGGTTTTATCAGAAAGGTTTTGTTATATCTGTCGCTGTGTTCCAACGCCTCTTTTTTGTCATCAATTCTCAATATCAGTTTAAGCGTGTCAGGAGATGGATTATACACTTCAAAGCACAGGGCTTGATACCCCCTCCAGTCATTATGCTTCAAGGCGGGTGAAAGGCCGGGGTAGGACGAGGGGAACATTTCAAGTCTCAAAGATTTTTCACCATGAACCGCATGCTGATCAGATAAAGAAAAAAGGGTATGGCATTTCCAGTGAACTTCATCAAAGACAGCTTCTGATTCAAAATCTAACAGTATAAGTTCTTTATCCGGCATTTTTCCACAGGCAGCTATTAAAACCATACCATAAAAAACAATAACAATGAATTTAAGCATGCTTTTCATGGAGAAAACCTAAACACAGCTATTTCCGGCGGACGAAAAAGCCTGAACCGGAAATGACTTATGCCGGTTCCCCTTGTTACATACATGGTTTTATTTCCCTGGGAATACAGCCCGTAATTATATTTAACATTCTTTTCATAGCCCAGAAGTTTAAACAGCCATCGGGGAAGTATCACCTGTCCGCCATGGGTATCACCGGCAAACATCATTATTTTATTATTAGGGGAAAGTTGATCAAAAGCCAGGGGGCTGTGGCTTAATACCAGCAATGAGGAATTTTTGTCTACAAGTATATCAATCCCGTTGAAATCGCCCAGATCCCTATTCCCTTCATCTATCCCGGCGATTCTGATTTTTTCACCGTTGATATTTATCTCATGTAAAGAATTTCTCAGCATGGTGACCGAATGCTGTTTTGTGGGACTTCCGCTTCCTTTTTCATGGCAAAACAGGCAGCTGTTTTTTGAGTCGGAATAATCATAATCGCCCATGACGGCAAAAACTCCGTGCTTTGCCTTTAACCTTGATAAGAAAGTTAAAGCAGGCTTATTGTCCCCTTCCCATTTTATATAGTCCCCCGTCAAAAATATCAGGTCCGGATCGATTTGATCAATCATGCTTAATAGTTTGATTTCATTCTTTCCAAAACCTGACAGATGCAAATCTGAAAGATGGACAATTATTTTATTTTCTAAGAGACTGCTAAAAAAATCGCTGTGTATCCTTACCTCCCTGATTTTGATTCCGTTGGGTTCAATAAAATGTCCATAAACAAATAACACCACAAAAAAACCAACGATTAAAAACCCTGCTTTTATATATCCGGATGTCTTCAATCAGAAATATCTTTATGGTTACCCTGGAATAAATACTGATGGGTATATTTAACTACCGTGGCGGTAATACAGAATACCAAAAGAAGAATCAGGCCTTGCTGAAGTGGTGTCGCATGGACGACAACATACCCGTACACAATAAGGGGCATTAATCCTAACCGGACAACAACTCTCAATGCACCATGCCGGGCAATTACATCTGCCACCGGCGGTGAATACCTGTAATATGCTTTTACAAATGCGATTCCAAGGGGAAATTTCAAAAGATAGATATCCCTAAAATCCTTTAAAACCTGAACATGTTTTTCCATTGGAGACCCGAATGCCGCAGTCGCAATGAAACAACCACCACCACCACCGCTGGCACTTCCGCTGCTCACGCTTTCACTGCCGCCAGAGGAATCGATCACAGCGCCTCCCGGTCCCGAAGGATCCAGGATAAACCCATTGGCAATACCATCACCATCTCCGGGACCACCATCAACAAGAGAGAGAATAACAAATTTCCCATCCCCGGAGAACAGAACATTGCCCGGGTAATCCTTTGAATACTCTGTCCAGCCATAGAGCTGGTCATATTTATACCAATTAGTACCAGCGGGTTCTGAAAAATAGAGTTTGACCCGGGCGGTATCTCCGATATTCTTAACTGTTATCCTGAATTGGAGCAACCCGAAGTTAAGATCAGAAGGCTTGCCGACTGTGTCGGAAATATCATCGGGATCAATAAATTTAAGACATTCAACAGCTGTAACCCCATTCAATACCTCAAGGCCAAAAGAGATGCTTCCATTGGTGATAATTTTATAGGTAGTTGATGACACATCAAGATGACCGTCATCATTAAGATCAATGGTACCATCCATAATTTGCTGAATATCAGGTACGCCATCCCCATCCGGATCTTCAGGATTAATGGTTATTGTTGTAAATGAAAACGTATCAGACCAGAAGGAGGCGCCGTTAAGATCATCAAAAAACCGAACCCGCCAGAAATAGGTGTTGCCTGCATCCAGTATAAATTCCGGAACAATCAAAGTGGTAAGTGCCTCATATGTTTCCAGCTCATACAAAATATTTGCATCACTTGTAAATCTCTGTTCCCTGCTAATCTGCCATTGGGTTCTGGTATGGGAATCATTTTCATTGTCAACATAGGGGGCTGTTTTAAATTGTGGTGTCAGAAGAATGTCAGCTGAAAAATTGCCCGGCAGGTTGAGGACAGGCCTTTCAGGGCCCTTGTTTGTAATATCAGTCCCCCCAGTATACTCATCCCAGTTGCTGATGCCGTCCCCGTCTGAATCCCCGGCGGCATCATCTAAAAGAGGATTCAGACCGGACTGAACTTCCCTGCCGTCCTCCATGCCGTCATCATCGCTGTCACTATCAATGGGACTGGTGCCTGAGGTATACTCTGATCTATTATCCAGACCGTCTGAATCAGGATCTGAAAAGGCTGAGCCAATCCCGTATTTGGTTTCCCAGTCATCGGCCATGCCGTCTTTGTCATCGTCATTTAGTACAACTGAACCAGAAACCAGTTCAAGACCTTTATTGTCTGTGACATTGCTGACCGTCATTGTGATGAAAGTATGCTCAGGGATATAATTAAAAAAAAATCGATATGTATTGTCTGTCCGGATAATCTCATTTGCTTCACTAAAAAAGATTGTGGGGCTGAACTCATAATTTTCTTTGATATCCGCCCCCTGCATATTACCCTCATTAAAGGTGACAGCAATGGTGGCGTTGGCATGATTAATGGAAGGATACTCCACGATATTCGGTCTGTCAGTATAGGAAATTGGGGCAGATAAAGGCCCTTCCTGATTCTCGATAGAATATGCACTGACGGCAAAAGAATAGGTTAATCTTGGATCAAGGTCTAAAAGTTCCAAGTTACAAAAGGTATCATCAACATCAACTACTTGGGTGTATAGTCCAGATATCGTACCATAATACACTTTATAGCTGGCAATCTCACAATTTTCAGTTGATTTGACAGGACTCCACCGGAGTACAGCAGCCAAGGAAAAAGAAACAAAAAAAAGAGAGTATATTAAAACTATGCTAATGAAAAAAATTAGTTTAAAACTACTCTTTCCCATAAATTTCCATAAACTTATATTTCAATTTTAAGGTTTGGTTAAATTAATGAAAACCAAAGTTGGTAAACTTGTCGACAAGTTCTCGAAAATTGGATGGAAAGTCAAGGGAATTTTATGTTAGAAACAAATCTTGTGCCAAAAGAGATAGCATAGATGAAATCTATACTCAAATGAGCAGAGATAGAAAAAAATATCCTTTTTTCCTGCGTAATAAAAAAAATCCACCCGGATTCTCAGTTAAGAAAATCCGGGTGGATTGATACAACTTTTTAATCAATCAATAAAACATTTTATTGATTAAGCTTATATTTCTTTACGTGAAATCCCTGCGAGCCCAAGAAGACCTATACAAAAAAGTATCATGGTTGCTGGTTCTGGTACCCTACTTCAAAATAATTGAGCCATGAATTATTTTGGGGTAACAGTTGAGTTTTATAAAAAATAAAGAAAGCCGGGACTTCCTAAGTAGCCCCGACTTTCGTTTTTAACGAAAAATTGTCCTGTATCAGTTTGTCATTATTGCCAAGAAAATACAGTAAAATCGTAAGCAGTTATATTTCCGGCTCCATCCTCAGCAGTTATGGTTATATTATTCCAATACTTTGCCAAAGGAACACTCGCAGCTTCCCAGGTTGAAGTTCCGCTTGCCACACCATTTCCACCTTGTCTAATTGACCACTTGATCTCTTTTATACCACTATTATCAGAAGCAGTACCTGAAATTTTAATACTAGTTTGTCGTATAAAAGAGAATCCACCGGTAGTCGGTTCATTCACCTGTAATACAGGACCTTGAGTATCTGGTACGACAGGTATTGTATACACGACCATCAGGACACCTGTTGAAGCATTGCCTGCCTCATCACTGACCGTCACGGTGATCACATTCTCACCCTCGGCCAGGGCTATCCCGGCCACGCTCCAGCTGGTTGTTCCTGTGGCTGTGCCTGATCCGCCCCTTGAGTTGGACCATGCAACCTGGGTAACGCCTATGGCATCCGACGCTGTTCCGCCTATGTTCAGGCTGTCTGATTTTGTGCCATAGGTTGTACTTGTTGTCGGGGAGGTGATCGCAACTGCCGGAGCTGTTGTGTCGGAAGGGCCATTGTTGGAAACCGTAATGGTAGCACTTAAGAACTCAGATCCGCCATCTACCAAGGTCACTTGAGCGGACACCTCATGGTCTCCGTCTGCAAGTTGATCTGTGGCAAAAGGATTCGCAGTAGCAATGTCATCGCCTGTCCCCCCTAAATCAAATGGCCCAAAACTCTCTGTTCTTACGACAACACCATCAATACTAAATGCAACTTGGTCCACACCGCTGTCAGGATTGGTATAAACATAGATATCACCACTGATCGTCTGACCATCGAGTAGAATAGCCGCAGATCGATCCGGCAAACTACTCATCAATAGGGTGTAACCGCTACCACCTGCACTGGTTATTGTATACACAACGGTAAGAGTATCAGTTGATTTATTACCTGCATCATCTGTAGCGGTTATGGTTATAACATTCTCACCTTCAATAAGATAAATCGTATCAATATCCCAATTTGAAGTACCGGTAGCTGTCCCTCCTGCACCAGCAGAACTCCACCATTCAATTTGCGTTACACCACTATTATCTGATGCAGTTCCAGAAATATTGATGCTTTCTTGGAAACTATTAAAAATTTCATTTGCTGTCGGTTCACTAATCGTAACTACCGGTGATGTTGTATCTTCTAATTCTCCAATTGCATATGTTGCGATATTTGAATTTCCACTTTCTCCATAGTCATTATATGCTACAACTACAAAATAATATGTTATGCCTATAGTTAAGGAAAAGTTATTTAATGAATATTGGGTCACCTCTCCAACATCAACCTCTTCAGTATAATTTCCCTTTGAAGTACCAAAATATATTTTATATCCGGATACATCCCCTATCGCAGCACCCCACTTTAGCATTGAACCTTCAATATCCTTACTTATAGATATTGTTTTTATAATTTCAGGAAAAGAATAACCACTCTCATTTCCGGAAGTGTCAACAGCGGTTACAGCAAAATAATATAGTACATCAGTATCCAATCCGGAAATAGAATATTCCGTCCCTTCAACTGGTATTGGAAGTCCATAATTCCTAGTAGAAGTACCGTAATATACTCTGTACACAGAAATATCCGCTTCGCTGCTTGGCTCCCATGTCAGTAATATATCTTCACTTATGATTTCACCCGAAACACCTGCAGGGGCAAATGGGGGGGTTGTATCACCTGCACTTGGAACCGCATAGGTTGTTACATTTGAATCGCCACTTTCTCCGGAATCATTATATGCTCGAACCACAAAATAATATGTTGTGCCTTCACTTAAGGAAAAATTATTTAAAGAATATTGTGTCACATTACCAACATCTTCACTAAAAGGATAATTTCCCTGGGAAAGGCCATAATAAATTGTATATCCCGATACATCTCCTGTTGAAGTATCCCATTTTAAATCAGAAGCATGCGAATGAATACTGTATATTGCTATTAAAAAAACCGTAATTAAAAAACATTTAATATTCCGCTTCATACCGTGCCTCCATTCCCAATTTCTATCTTTCCATCGTTCATCAATAATTGTTCTTTACTCAATAATCATCAAATTAACAGGCGATCCTGGAACACTACTAGCAGGAGTCACAGCCGCCTGGCTTGAGTAGGTACTTTCAACGCCGGAATCATTAACAGCTACGCATACAAAAAAGTATTCCTCTCCACAAGTCAATCCTGTAACTGTTCCTTGAATACGACCATCTACAGTCTCAGGATTACCAACATTAACCACATTAGGATATGATCCGCCATCGGTCTGGCCATAATAGATTTTGTAGCCTGCAAGGTTTGATTCAGTATTGGGAACCCAGGAAAAAGTCTCAACACAATCTGCAAACGCCGTTTCATATAAAAGAAAAAAACCAACAATAACCAAAACAAACTGTAACTTTTTAATATACATATTCCTAAAAAGAATGCTCATAAAAACCTCCTGATAATATCAATATAATTGTTAATGGCTAATTATGGTGCAAATTTAATGCCAGCTTATGTTAAATAGCAAATAGCGGCAAAGACAACCCAACCAAATAGAATGCTGCTTCAAAAACAAAAGCGAGCCATGAACTGATTTGCCATTGAATTGGAAGGTAAATTTCGTATAGTTAATTCTGCTTTTCCTTGAAGTTTGAGTGATCTCTGGGATAATGCATAGAGTTTGTTGAATCGAGTTACTTCTGACTTTTTCATGGTGTACTCTTTTTTTAGGGTACCCGGAATTGAACACGGTTAAAAATTATACACTATTTTTGCTTTTCCCGCAGCACAGCGGCTTCGTCCAACCATCTATTTGAAAAAACTCTCAGCCTTTTCAAGATAAGGAGATGGCAGTTTCAAGGATATTGCCTGTTTCAAGCTGAGTCGACCTTCATCCTCTTGCCCGGCACTCAGTTGAGCCTGCCCTAAATGATATTGGGAAATGGGATTTTTTGGTGACAGGATGCATGCATTTTTCAGATAAGGAATTGACTGAATGAAAAAGTTTTTTTTATAATATGCCCACCCGAATGAATCAACGACAGCAGGGTCTTCAGGCATATGTTCATATGCGAATCGTGCCAGTTCAAACGCCTCATTTATATTCTCATCTTTCTCAAGATAAAGATATGCCAGGTTATTTGCCAATAAGGCAGAGTCTGGATTATTTGAAACACCAGTTTCAAGAATTTTTATGGCTTGCTCCTCTTTGCCGTTTTGTCTATAAAGTTCAGCAAGGTCAATATAACAATCCAAAAAATCGGGAACATTTTTTAAACATAATTTTAAATTATCTAACTGTTTTTCCCAGTTGTTTTTTTGTCCGTAAATCTCAGCAAGTTTAATATAAGAAGATGTCAGACCCGGAAGAAGTTCAATGGTACTATTGAAACAACCTATTGCCTTTGACGTGTCACCAAAAGCTAAACAGACTTCACCCAATATATAATACAGATATCCATTTTCAGGGGAATTATCAACGGCTAACTCAAAGTATTGTCTTGCAATATCGATCTTTCCAGTTTCAATCAATAAATCCTTTAATTTCAATGCTACATTCACAAGATTTGGATTCTTTTTAAGCAGAACTTGGTATAACTCAAGCGCCTTTTTTTTCTTCTTTAAATGTTCACTGGCAAGTGCAATATAATAAATAGCGGGTTCCGAATTCGGTTTGATGGAAAGGGCTGACCTAAACCAAGTAAGCGCTCCATTATATTGTTTTTTGGCAAGCAGAACGTTACCCATAATCAAATGAGCTCGGAAGTTTTCAGGTTCTCTTGCAAGGACTCTTTTAATATGCTCATGGCTGAAATCAAATTCATTCTTTTTGTAATAAATATCGGCCAGAGCCAATTCAGTTTCAGAAAATAATGGATTAAGTGAAAGTGATTTTATAAGACTATGTTGTGCAAGATAAACTTTTCCACTTAAAATATATGTAACACCCAAAAGATAATGTGCCAAAAAATAATCGGAGTTTTCCCGAGTAACTCGTTTAAAATACTCTTCAGCAATTAACGGATTGTTGATGGAAAGATAATATTTACCTGCCAGGAGATTAAATTCAGGATCATTTTTCATTTCAGTTTTATATTTTTCCAGAAGGAAAGGTATCGTTTCTAACTGATTTTGAGCAAGGAGTATTTTAATCCGATATTTTTTTATAGACCTGTTTTCTGGAGCTTGCTTGATCAGTTTTTCAATTATCCTTCTGGAATCTTGATACCGCTTTGTATTAAAATAGAATCGCGATAATACCATTTGAAGTGATAAATCTTCAGGATCTAATAGAATGGCTTTCCGGATAGATAATTCAGCATTATTCATATCACCTTTAAGTTTCCAGTAATTTGCAATCTGAAGTAGCGCATCAGTTGAGTCGGTCTTGTTTGCAGTTGCTATTTCAAAAGTTTGTTGAGCTTTATCAATCTTGTCTTGAGATAGATAACTGGCTGCCAGTTTAATCAATATAATCTCGTTATTCGGTGATATTTTAATGGCATTTTCGTATGCATTTTCTGCTTCATGAAAGCGACCTTTTATAATCATAAAATCGCCATATAAAGCTTTTACATGTTGGTTTTTCGGATGTTTACTGTTAAGTTTTTCCCAATAATTTACAGCACTGTTAATATCCCCCGTAACCAAATGAAGTTTTGTTAATTCAAGGAATATGTCAACTGCTTCTGGTTGTATTTTAATAATTTGAGTAAAAATTTTTTCAGCTTTTGAGAACTCCGCAAGGTGCAAATATGTCTGGGCCTTTTTTTTTAAAACCTCAATTGAGGTTGGTTGTATTTTTAATGCCTCCTCCCAAAAGACAAGTGCATTCTTGTAGTCCCTATTCGTAAAACTACTATTTCCTTTATTAATCTGTTCTTTTAAACGAATCTCTGGATTTTGCGCGCAGGAAATATGCCAAATTAAAACAATACATAATAATATATAAAATCGATTACATTTATATTTTCTATTAAAAACCATTATTGCTGTATAGCTTATCTTTTAAAAATCAATGAGAAGAATAAAAATATAAAAATCAGAATTGATCCATAAAAAACAGCCTCCCCCCTATTGGCAATAAGGTATGGAATAATATTAGTAACTTTAATAAAAATCCTAATAATAAAAGGATCTGCTATTTCGTCGCTATAGGTTGTGCGGGCAATCTTTCTCGATAACTTGGTCGTCTCCCCATCATTTTTTTTTTCATCCTGATTCTCATAGCTGTGATTTCGAGCTGTCCTGATATTATTTGTGTTGATTCTATTGGCAACTGATTCAAATTTTGGTCTTAATTTCTTATTGCGATCATAGATTGGCATGAAAGAACTAACTCGATTTGATACTAACGCATGTGTTTTAAAATTCATAGATACGCTATTGTTTTCAGCAAGTTGGACAGAAGATTCTTTTAGTTTTTTGGTGATATGATAAATAGAACCTGTATTATCTCTTTGTAGAAAAAGATATCGAGAATCCCAAATCAATACTTTTGATCTCTTTTGAATATCTTCATACTCTTTAATAAGTTTTACCATCTTCAGATTAGCATATAGCAGATCGGCCAATGCATTTTCCGTAGTGGTATAATTGTAAAAAGAAATAGGCAAAGGAAAGGCAATAGAAATTAAATCCGCTGAAAGAAAGAATTTTGACTTAGGAAATAAAATTTTATTTAGGTCAATCTTACTTGAATTAAGATTATCATACAGAACAAATGTGTTCGCATTATTGTTCCCATTAATTTTATATCCCGCTATCAAAAAATCGTTTTTACCGGTTTTTGACTGAAAATAAGCATGGGTCGTATCAGGTACCAGTATCATGGGTGCCAGATACAAGCTCACAAAAAACAAAGTATAAAAAGCTTTTAAAAAAATATTTCTCACTATCTTGTGGAAGGTTCCCAAAGGAC
>JADGFI010000051.1 GCA_016743945.1 Desulfobacteraceae bacterium | reverse complement strand
CGAGGGGGGGGGGGGAGGGGGGCTAGTACTTTAATCAATTGACAAGATTCGGTCCAGGCTGTTATCAACCAACTTCGAAATATGCCCATTGGAGAATGTTAAACTTAATTTAAGGAATTTCAAGGCAGACAATGGATAAAATGGATAAAATGGATAAAAAAAAATTTGTATTCAAACCGCATTTTCATGTTGAAACCATTGACGGAGAAGGGGTTTTTCTTCTGACGGAAGAGGGGCACACTGTTCTTACTGGGAAAATTTACGAACTGGTTGCCCCGTTGATTAACGGCAAAAACAATGGAGAGGAGATCGTTGATAGCCTTTCGGAAAAATTATCGCCTGAAAAGGTATACTATGCGTTGGCACTTCTGGAAAAGAAAGGCTATATCATGGACAATTATGTGTGTGAATTTCCCGGTGCAGCCGCATTCTGGACCGCCAACGGCCTGGACCCGGAAAAAGCCGAACACCGCCTTTCCACAACCCCCCTATCCATTGCATCCTTTGGCGGCATTGATGTTGATCTTTTTACCCAGGCCTTGTCATCACTGGGGATAAACCCTGGTCATGACACAGATTTCAATGTGGTTCTCACCGACGACTATCTTCGGGCCGGGCTATCCGCATACAACCTGGATGCACTTGAAAAAAACAAGCCCTGGATGTTGATAAAACCTGTGGGACAAAAAATATACCTTGGCCCCATCTTTAATCCCGGCAATACCGGTTGCTGGAAATGCCTTGAAACCCGCCATGCCCAAAATCGGGAAGCGGAAAAATTTGTCATGGATAAGAAAGGCAGGAAAGATCCATTCTTCTTAAATTCCGGCCAAACGGCAACCCTTCAGGTGGCTTTCAACATGGCTGCAACCCAGATCGCCAAATGGATCGCAAATGGGAAAAGTGAGCTTGAGGGAAAACTGCTTTCCCTGGATACAACAACCTGGCAGATGGAAATCCATGTTTTAACCCAGCGTCCCCAATGCCCTGCCTGCGGGGACAAGGAGATGTTCAGCCGTAAAAATAATTCCGGGCCTGTGCTGTTTAAGCGGGACAAGGTGGCCTTTACCGCAGACGGCGGACATCGGACCATGTTTCCCGATGAGACCATCCAAAAATACCAGCACCTTGTCAGCCCCATCACAGGAGTTGTAAACCTACTGGAACGTAACCCCTTCGTGGGCAGCCATGTCCACGTATACCTGGCCGGCCATAATTTTGCCTTTGGCCACGACAGCCTTAATTCTCTCAAGGCCGGTCTCAGGAGCATGAGCGTGGGCAAGGGAATGTCCAAAAACCAGGCCATGGCAAGTGGAATGTGCGAGGCCGTGGAACGGCATTCCGGGGTTTTTGAGGGGTATGAACCAAGGCAATTGTCAAGTTTTGAAGCCCTCGGGGAAAAGGCCATCCATCCCAACAGCTGCATGCTGTTTAGCCCATTGCAGTATAAAGACCGCAACGCCATCAATGCCGGGAAATCCAAATTTAATCATGTACCGGAACCCTTTGAAGATTTGGGTCTTAAGATGGAATGGTCACCGGTCTGGTCCCTGACCCATGAAAGGGTCAAGTACCTTCCCACCCAGTATCTTTATTATGGTTACCGCTACCCAGACGGCACCAAAAATCCTGATTACTTTAATGCCTGTTCCAACGGAAGTGCATCGGGGAACACCCTGGAAGAAGCAGTTCTCCAGGGGTTTTTCGAGCTTGTTGAACGCGACTGCGTAGCCTTGTGGTGGTATAATATGTTAAAAAAGCCCGCCGTTGATATTGACAGCTTTGAAGAACCCTATTTCACAGAACTGATCCAATACTATGGGAGTTTGAACCGGTCCATATGGGTGCTGGATATCACCAGCGATCTTGCCATCCCCTGCTTTGTTGCCATTTCAAAGCGGACGGATCAAAAAGAAGCGCATATGATTTTCGGGTTTGGATGCCATCTGGATGCCCGTTCCGCCCTCCAGAGGGCCATGACCGAAATGAATCAGTCTCTTCCCCAGGTGATCCAGCTTTTTGACAAAAACACCCCCCGGGATTTCGGAGACGACGAGGCCGTCACCTGGTGGAAGACCGCCACCTGTGAGAACCAGCCTTACATGGCACCTGACCCGGGTCTTCCCGTCAAAAAAAAGGGTAACTATCCTGCCATACAATTTACCGATATTTTAGATGAGATCCTGGTCTGCCAAACCCGGGTTGAAAAATTGGGCATGGAGATGCTGGTCCTGGACCAGACCCGGCCGGATATTGGGGTGAACGTTGCAAAGGTTATTGTGCCGGGATTGCGGCATTTTTGGGCACGGTTTGCCCCGGGCCGGCTCTTTGAAGTTCCCGTCCAAATGGGCTGGCAGAAAACAGCGCTCAAAGAAAGTCAACTCAACCCCATCCCCATGTTTTTCTAATGGCAAATTTTAAGGAAGGTTCCATGAAATATCCCTATCGGCTCTCGTTCAAGAAAACCCTGGAAATTAGGGAGGACGGCCCGGACCTGCTTATCATGCGCTCCTCAGGTTCTGCATTGCGGATGAAGAATCCATCCCCGGGCGTCCGGGAACTTTTAAATACCCTCCATGGAACCCAACAGACCGAGGATGGGCTTTGTAATCTTTTTACAGCCAGAGAGGGCG
This sequence comes from Desulfobacteraceae bacterium, assembly GCA_016743945.1. Lineage (GTDB taxonomy): Bacteria > Desulfobacterota > Desulfobacteria > Desulfobacterales > Desulfobacteraceae > NBML01. The sequence continues at coordinate 24,649 of JADGFI010000051.1, read as the reverse complement.
CTTTCCAAACAGCAAAATTCTGGTACTATCTGGAGCAATTTGAAGACAAAGGGTTTCTTAGCCGGGGTGTGATTCTGGATGACCACTGCGGTTGTACCTTAATTCCCGTTTCTTCCGGGTTTAAATTCACAGAAGTAGCCATTGCCCCTGACAAAAAGTTTGTTCTTTCCCGTTTTGCCTATTGCCGCAACCATGACGGCAGGATGGTTATAGAATCCCCTCTGGGACACGCCAAACTTGAGATAGGCAGTAAGGGGGCGGCCCTTATGGCCGAACTTGCAACAGCTACTTCAATATTCGGAATCAGTCAAAAATTTAAGTGGGGCAAAGCGGAAATCCATGCTTTTTTCACCCTTTTATTGAATATGAAGGCATTGGAGGCAAGGCCAATGGATGAAGCCGATGGGGCTCAAAAGACCGCCCTGGCGCAATGGGATTTCCACGATCTTTTGTTTCATACCCGATCCAGAGCAGGACGACATAACACCCCCATGGGGGGGACCTTTCGCTTCCTGGAAAAGATCGACCCCCTGCCGGCTCTGAAACCTAAAATGCCAGGCAAAAGAATCGTCTTATTCAAGCCTGACATTGAAATGCTTATAAAAGAGGATCTGCCGTTTACACAGGTTTTGGAAACAAGGCAATCCATCAGGGAGTACAGCCAAAATTGGCAAACCCCTTTGACCATCGACCAGGTGGGTGAATTCTTGTTTAGGTCCGCACGGGTGAAAAGTATCCATGACCCGGATCCAAAACGCGGCAGTTATTACCAGAGCACAACCCGGCCTTCTCCGGGATCTGGTGCCATGCACGGGCTTGAACTTTATCCGCTCATCAATGAATGTGACGGCATTGATCCGGGGCTTTATCATTATGACCCCATGGACCATGAACTTTGCCTTGTTTCAGGCCCGACAAAACATACGGAAAAACTTCTTGACCAGGCCTGCATGGCTTCGGCACTCCAGTATGAACCCGGCCTTCTTTTTTTGCTGACGGCCAGGTTCCAGAGAACCAGCTGGAAATACGAATCCATCGCATATTCAGTGATGCTTAAAGACCTGGGCGCCCTATACCAAACCCTGTATCTGGTGGCCACGGCCATGGGGCTTGCCCCCTGCGCTATTGGTGCCGGGGATTCAGATCTTTTTGCCAGTGCAGCAGGACTTGCGTACTATGTTGAAACAACCATAGGGGAGTTTTTACTTGGAAGCAGGGGAGCATAATAATTTTTTAAAATCAAGGAAGTGAAAAAAAATATGATGGTGAAGATTTGTTTTTTTTACTTCTGGCTTGTTAGTTGCTTATAACGCAATAATATTGAACATAGCCAAAAGGAAAAGTTATATAACACAAACTGTATATAATTTAAAAAGGTGGAAAACATGGACAAAAACGAATCCCAAAAAGCCTACGGTAAATTGGTGGCCAAAGCATGGTCAGATGATGATTTCAAGGCTCGGTTATTGTCAGATCCGATGACGGTTTTTAGGGAAAATGACCTAACTATTCCCGAGGGGATGGAAATTCGCATGGTTGAGAATACGGAGAAGATAACACATTTTATTTTACCGCCGGAACCGTCCGATGAATTGATGGATGAAGAACTTGATGGGGCGGCGGGTGGTGCGAATGTTAATCTATTGTGTTCGTGTTGTTATAAGAATATTAATTGAATTCAGTTATTAACCCATCGTGACACATACTGCATGGAGCCGGTCACTGCCTGCTCCATGCTCATAAAGCCAGCGGGCAAGGGTCACGAGACGCTTCAAATTTTCAGGCGAAGGGCGCAGTTTGCGGGACGGATGGCTGCCCGCAGGTGCCATTGGGTTTTGGTTATGATAACCATGTCATCCATGTAACACACATGGTATAATTTGCCCTTTAACATAAGCTGTCGCATGACTGCATCTAATGGTTGCAGATATCTCAAATGGAATGACCGGTGCCGCTACTGTACGTGCTCTTACCCAACGGGTTCTTGATTTTAAAGCCGACAGTACAGGATCCGATTATCTTTTTGACAGGTCTTTCCTTGATCTATACGATCGGTGCAAAGAGGCAAGAAGTTTATCCATACCAAGCCTTCCGATCCAAATGTACTAAAATATTTCAAACGCCTTCACCGCATTCTCGGACCAGTTGAATTCGATTTTCTTTTCCAGTAGATCGTTCGGCGCCTGCGTTACTAAAAACAGAATGGATTGCGGCAGCAGCAAAAAGCAGGTCACCACATTATGTTCCACCCCTTTTTTGTAGTTACCTTTTTTAACCGGACATCCACCCGTTGCTGCCAGATAGCAGGGGATTGGTCGTCCATTGAAATAAATTTAAAGCTGTAAAATGTGCCCATGGTTTTACCGGTGAGGGTATGGCCTTGCAAAGCCCTGGGTGTGGCCAGATCCAGGGGAAAAAGTTATGGGTACGGGCTTTTCCTTGAGTTTAATTAAAAACCTGATTATAACAGAACTACTTCCTGCTTGATTTGTGTTCCTCTGTTTTTCGGTTGCTCTGTCGGATGATTTAATTTGACTTTTAATCCCCATCAGTACCCAGGAGAATTATGAAGGCACCAGACACTCCCAAATCCCGAAAACCGCTTCACTATGGCTGGATTATTGTTTTCACCGGTGTGGCCGTCCTTTTCGCTTGCATTGGCCTGGGACGGTTTGCCATCGGTATGCTGCTGCCTTCCATGGGCCTGTCTTTGAATTTAAACTATTCCCAGATGGGCTTTATCGGGACCGGTAATTTTATGGGGTATATGGCGTCGGTGCTTTTTTCCGGCATGGTGGCAGCACGCCTGGGGGCCCGGAATACCATTTTTATGGGGTTGCTGCTGGTGGGAATCACCATGGCCCTGATCAGTCAGACAATGACTTTTTTCCAGGTGCTGCTTCTCTATACCATCACCGGGATGGGCACTGGTCTTGCTAATATGCCCCTCATGGGATTGATTTCCCATTGGTTTCTAAAGAGCACCCGGGGCCGGGCCGCCGGGACCATGCTTTCGGGTAATGGGCTGGCCATTGTGTTTGCCGGTGTGTTTGTTCCCTGGATCAATGGGGCGGCAGGCAGCGGAGGATGGCGCATTGCCTGGATTTCCATGGGCCTTATCAGTCTTGTTGTTGCCGCGGCTGCCCTGGTATTATTGCGCAATGACCCTGCCCAGAAGGGGCTGGACCCCCTGGGAGAAAACACAGGCAGCCAGGTTGTAAAGGATGGGACTGGCCGTCGGGTTTCCGGCAAAGCCTCCCAGGGAACAATGGTGTACCTGGGATGTATTTATCTGTGTTTCGGGGCCACTTATTCTGTCTATGTTACCTTTATTGTGACGGCCCTGGTCAATGACCACGGGTTTGGTGAAGGGGCTGCCGGTTCATTCTGGGCTGTGGTCGGGGCTTTGAGCATTTTTTCCGGTCCCCTGTTCGGCGGGCTGTCCGACAGGATCGGGCGGAGGAATGGGTTGATGATAGCCTATCTGCTGTTTGTTCTTGCCTACACCCTGGCGGCGGCTCCCCTGCCGGAATTGTTTTTGTATGCTTCCATTATTTTGTTTGGGCTTATTGTATGGAGCATTCCCACCATCATGTCGGCGGCAGTGGGGGATTACATGGGGCCGGCCCAGGCGGTCAGAGCCCTGGGGTTTATTACCCTGTTTTTCGGTGCCGGTCAGATTGCAGGTCCGGCAATGGCAGGATTTTTGGCAGATGTCACCGGCAGTTTCAGCGCGGGGTTCTGGCTCTGCGCCGGTTTGACAGGTCTGGCTGCAATCTTGAGTTTCTTTTTGAAACCTTCGGCAGCGGAAACTTTTTTGAAATCGTCTTGATCGTCTTGCCAAGGAAGCTGATTCGGTTTGGACCCATATTTACAAGATCATTTTTGGGGTATCCATTTTCTGCCCGCAACCATATAGACAAGAACAGACCCCAGAATCAGGTACCCAAACATCTGTACATTCTTTGTTTTGAAAATAAAAGAAAGGGTAATGATAATGGAGGCACAGATTAGAAAAAACAGGGGTTTTGGGGTATGCTTGAGAATCACCCGTCCAAAATGGGCAAACCGAATGTGGCCCGCCATTAAGCCGATGGAAAGACCGGTCAGCGCCCACAATATGGGGGGCGTTGAAATAAGAGATGCGCCCAGCACAATCAAGGCGCCCGCAGGGCTGGGAAGTCCGTTGAAGATCCCTTCTGGCAGGTCGGTCCGGTTTTTATCCCATGCGATAAACCGGATGAGGCGAAATCCAACGCCGACAACAAAGAGTACACCGAAAAACCAGGCCAATGAACCGCCTCTTTGGACAATTACATAGGCGGGTGCCAGACCAAAGCTGACAAAATCAGCAATATCATCCAAATAGGGGCCGTACTTGGTCCCCCCATGTTTTAGGGCCATCCGGCCATCAAACAAGTCAAATAACTGCCCGATGATGATGATACAAATTGCCCAGGCAAAATAATGATGGTGGGTCAGAATCAGACTGGTAATGCCGCAACAAAAATTAAGACCGGAAAGGATATCTGCATAGAGCCGGTTGGGGATAAATTTAAAGACCACCGATGCGGATGAAAGGAGAATACAGGCCATGAGAACACTATCGGCTATGTTTATCATACCGGGGTTTTTATCCATCAAGGCACATAAAATGACAAGGCCAAAGCAGATGATGGCTTTTATTTTTCCAAAATTATTGGCCGCTCCGGAAAAGTTGATCCAGGTCAAAAGTCGCCGGGCCAAAAACTGGCCCACAAATTCAATGGCCGTAAGGATCCATACCAATTGTAAGGATATGATTCCGCCATAGGCAAATCCGATCAATGGCGGTAAATAGGTTAATTTGTCACAAACCGGGTCCAGCCATTCTCCCCATTTTGATCCCAGATTACACCCCCTTGCCACAACCCCGTCGGCACCATCAAGGATGGCCGCAAAGGTGAATGTAAAGATGGCAAAGGATTGATAGGGGGTAAAAAAGTAGAGGGCAAACCCTATACCTGCCATGGCTGTCCGCCAATAGCAAATCGCATTCGGGTGCAGCAACCATTTGTGGGACATGATGTATTCTTGCATGTATTGCTTTTTAACTGCCTGGGAAAACCAAAAGAAAAAAGCAGTTCCAATGGCAGCAGAAACAATAATAACCAAAAGTCGTTCCATTTTATCATCTCAGTTCAGTAAATTTTATGTTTAATATGGAATTCTCTTTTTTTACCAAGAGTATCCCTCTTTAATTCCAGGTTATTTATCATTTTCGCCATCAATAGTCCATCATCTGGTTTTTTAATTTTAAAAAACAGGGCAATTGCCATCAACTATTTGGAATAGTCTTCTTGACTATTGAGACGACCGGTCATATATTTACGGTCATGAAAAAAATAGTCTCAAAAACCCAGATCCCAAAAAATCAGATCAGGCTTAAATTCCTTGAGACCGGGCTTCGTTTGTTTGCCCAGAACGGCTACAATGGTACCGGGATTAAAGAGATTGTGGAGGCGGTCGGGGTGCCCAAGGGATCCTTTTATAATTACTTCAAAAGCAAGGAAGACTTTACGGTTGATATTATCGGGTTCTATTCAGATACCCTGACAACTCATTGGGATGATTTGTTGGCAAATGGCCCGGCAGATCCCATGGCCGCACTGCGCAACTCTTTTGAGATGATCATTTCCCATCATGACCAATGCGAGGTGAGAACCGGGTGCCTGATCGGGAATCTGGCGGCAGAGATCAGCGAGGCAAGTGAGGTGTGCCGGCAAAAGATGCACCATGCAACAATGACCTGGAAAAACCGTATTTCAGATTACACCCTTCAGGGGCAAGCCATGGGAACCATTCGAAATGACATCCCGGCAATAGTCCTGGCCGAGTTCATCTGGAATGCCTGGGAAGGTGCCTTGCTGAATATGAAAATAACTGGGTCCACAGTCCCGGTGAAAGAATGTATCCGGCTGTTGTTTGATTTTTTTCTAAAACCACACCCTAAATATGAAGGATCGTTTTAGCGATTCCTTAAAATCAAAAGGAGAAATATGTCCCCATTATTTGGATCAACCAGGATAAACGGCATGGAGATAAAAAATCGTTTTGTCAGATCCGCTACCTATGAGGCCATGGCAGGTCTTGACGGAACAATAAAGGAGCCGCTGCTCAATTGCATGGCACAGCTTGCCAAAGGAGATGTCGGACTTATTATCACCGGCCATGCCCATGTGACATTGGAAGGCCAGGCAGGCCCTCGACAGATGGGTATTTATTGTGATGAAATGATCGACGGTTTGAAGAAAGTGGCCCTGGCGGTTCAGGAAAATGGCGGTGCTGTGGCCGTGCAGCTGGCCCATGCCGGAATGCGGGGTATTGGAACGGCTGACTATTCCCCTCTGGGACCTTCAGATGTGATTGAAGCGGGCATTAAAAAAGCCTCTGCAATGACGGTTGAAGATATTAAAAGAACCGTGCAGGCCTTTGGCGATGCCGCACAAAGAGCGGTTAAGGCAGGCTTTAACGCCGTTGAGATCCATGCAGCCCATGGCTATCTGCTGAGTCAGTTTTTATCTCCCTATTATAACCAGCGAAAGGATGTTTATGGGGGGTGCCTTGAGAACCGGGCAAGGCTGCTTGTGGAAGTTTACCAAGAGATCCGGCAACGGGTTGGCAAGTTTTTTCCCATCATGGTCAAGATCAATTCCGAGGATTTTCTGGGTGGCGGATTTACAGTGGAAGAGATGATCGAAGTTGCCAAAATGCTCGAAGATTTCGGAATGGACGCCATCGAGATGAGCGGCGGTACCTTTGAATCAGGCAAACTTATTCCCTCAAGGGGGGGGACATCAAAGTCTGAAGACAGGGAAGTCTACTATGGAGAGGCTGCCAAAGAATTTAAACGACAACTTAAGACACCCCTTATCCTTGTGGGCGGTTTTCTTTCCTATTCCCTTGCCCAGGAGGTGATCACCTCAGGGGTTGCCGATTATGTCGCCTTGGCAAGACCACTGATAAGGGAGCCCCATCTTGTCAAACGATGGGCCGCAGGCAACCTTGAAAAGGCAACCTGTATTTCATGTAACCGTTGCTTTTTAACCCTTGGCATGGAAGAGGGGTTGCATTGTGCCCAGGACAAGAAGGAAAAGAAAAAACAACAGCAAAAGGAGTGAATCATGACGTATAAAAGAGAACAGAACCGTTCCATCGTTCTGGCTTCCCGCCCCCAGGGTGCACCGGTGTCCGAGAACTTTCGCCTGGAAAAAACACCGGTTCCTGAACCCGCCGAAGGCCAGATATTATTGCGTACAATTTACCTTTCCCTGGATCCCTATATGCGGGGTAGAATGAGCAATGCACCTTCCTATGCAGAACCGGTCAAGATTGGTGAGGTCATGGTGGGGGCAACCGTTTGCCGGGTGGAAGTGTCCTGCCACCCGGATTACAAGGTGGGTGACTGGGTGCTTGCCGCCGGCGGCTGGCAGGACTATGCACTCGCCGATGGATCCGGCCTGATGCCCCTGGGGGAGAACCCCCAAAACCCCTCCCATGCATTGGGGATAATGGGAATGCCGGGGTTTACCGCCTACATGGGATTATTGGAAATAGGACAGCCAAAGCAGGGTGAAACCCTTGTGGTTGCGGCTGCCGCAGGCCCTGTGGGTGCCACGGTGGGCCAAATAGGCAAATTAAAAGGGTGTCGTGTTGTCGGGGTTGCCGGGGGCAGTGAAAAATGCAGTTACGCAAAAGCGGTGTTAGGCTTTGATGAATGTCTGGATCACAGGGCGTCTGATTTTGCCCGGCAACTTGAGCAGGCCTGTGAAAAGGGCATTGATATTTATTTTGAGAGCGTGGGGGGCAAGGTATTTGATGCGGTTTTGCCCTTGCTCAATACAAAGGCCAGGATTCCCGTGTGCGGGCTTATTTCCCAGTACAATGCCACCAAGCTTCCCCTGGGGCCCGATCGCACCTCCCTTCTTATGAGCCGTATCCTGGTCAAACGGCTCAAGGTTCAAGGATTTATTATTTTTGATGATTATGGTCATCGCTACAATGAATTTGCAACGGATATGGCCCAATGGCTCGCCGCAGGGCAGATACAATACCGCGAGCAGATAGTGGATGGGTTAGAGAGCGCACCAACTGCTTTTGCCGGCCTGCTGGAAGGTAAAAATTTTGGAAAATTAGTTGTTCGCATCAGTGAAGAGCATTGAGTTCTAACATTTACGAAGCCGCCAAAAGTGTTAAAAACAGCAGAATGCATCCCGCTGCCTGGAATGCGCGGTTTTTTGTTTTTGTGAACCGCCAGGGGGGTAAAAAAAAAGCAATACTGAATCCTGAACAGACATAAAAAATTTCGAAAAACCTGGCATTGCCCGGTGCCCATGCCAGGATCAAAGATGCCAGGTAAAAATAAACGAAAAATGCTAGTGCAACGGATTTGAGCCTTCGGGGACCTCTTAACACGGCATACACCAGGGCCGGAAGCACCAGGAAAAATCCAACAGGCCCGAAGGAAAACATCCCCCCCGGGTTCCAAGCTAAATGAAACACTTGGGCAGCCCCCCTGTCACCCAGAAAGGGGATGACAGAAAAATCATAAAATAACTCCAGGTTTTCTGCCATGCTCCATTTGAAAATCTTTTCGTAGAAGAGTTCCAAGGGCGCTGCCGCATTAAATCCTTCAAACATATACCGTATGAAATTTGCCAATGCTCCTTGTATCCCATCGGGATTGAAGGGGATGGCTGAAAATGCTCCCGGCCAGGCGCGTTTATTCAAAAAATTGGATAAAAAAAGCCATGACTGGGAAAAAATAAGCGCCGGCGCAATCACCAAAAGGGATAATCGGTTTTTTCCCAGGATGCTTTTCCATGGGGAAATGCCATGTCTCCTGAACAGCACCACCGAGGACAGAACAAAAAGAATGGGCGCAAAGATCATGCTGGAAATATTTTCAGATACGCAGAAAAACAGTCCCAGGATCAATAAAATAAGATCCATAAGGGTTGGCCGTTCACAGGATCGATAAAGGGCCAGAATACAAAACAATGCCACTGCCACCGAAATGATCTGGGTGCCAGGATAGATAGCCTGGACAACAAGCCGTGGCATGGACAAGATTAAAATGGCTGTTGTAAAGGCGGTTCCCCGCCATGAATACCGTCGGGCAAGGGCATAGGTGGAAAACCCGATGGAAAGATAGGCTAAAAAACAAAAAATCCCCGCACCTGCATGGGCGTCAAACCGGAGAAGGGTATTGAATAAAATAAGATGATTCACCGGTAAAAATGCGGGAAATTCAGAGGTGGCGCCCAGGGGAAAAAATCCGCTTTTTTCATAGAGAGCGATGGCATAAAATTCATTTTGGAAGTCTTTTGGGAGGGGCAAGAGGGCATGGATTGCCAGATACACGAAACACACTCCCAAAAAAACAAAGGAGATGGGATTTACAGATTCAACACTTTTTAAGGCCTTGAATATGCCGGGGATATGGGCTCGATGTCTGAATATCAGGAGAAGGGATGCCAAAAGAAAGGCAGCCTCCATTCCTGTGGCAATGAGGGGTATCCCTGTAATAAAAGAGATCTGGTGGACAAAAGACAGGAGCATAAAAACACTTATAATGGCGTATGAAGCGGATTCTGCAAAGGTATTGCCCTTTTTGAGAAACAAAAAAAAGGCAGCGGCACACAGGGAAAAAACGTGTACAAAAATCAGTGCTCCGGTCAGCAGGTATAGTGTTTCTATTTCCACTCTTTTTGCCTTGCTTTCTGGGCTTCTTTTTCAATGAGATCGTCTCGTATCTCCCGCATGAAATCTTGCATATTCCGGGCAAGGATCTCACATTCCGGACAATATACCTTTTTGAACATTTTGTCGTGTTTTTCCAGCTGGTGCCTGAACCAGGGAATATAGGCGGAGCCTTTGCAAAATTTTTGCCCTGTATATTGTGCAATGGGACACCCGATGCATGCCACAAAATAATATATTCGACAGGGGGGACAATCCAGCACGCCGCCGTCCGATCCTTTTTTATCGATGATTCGTTGCCATTTTTTCACCGCAGCTTCCATGATTTTTATTTTATTCATGATATTTGTCCCTTAATCCATTAAATAAAATTCCAAGAATGCTTGTGTACATCTGTGCAGCGCCGTACCACAAATCCCATCTTTTTTTTGTCTGCTGTTTCTGCCATTTTATTGACATTACAGCAGGTAATCCCCGCCATCTCCCTTAAAACTGCCCTTACCGACCCTGCCAGTGCCTCGCAATTATAACCCCCTTCAAGGGACATCACCAGTTTGCCACCACATACCGTGTCGGCGATTTTTTTTATGGACGCAGTCATTGCTGCAAATCCCTGGGCTGTCATTCCCATGCCCCCCATGGGGTCATCCGTGTGGGTATCAAAACCGGCTGACACCAGAATCAGGTCCGGTGAAAATTGTTCTGCCACAGGTTTGAGCAAGCGGTCAAAAATGGCAACATATTCTGCATCCCCATATCCTTTGGGGATGGGCAGATTAATCGTATACCCTTCTCCTGCTCCTAACCCCGTCTCTATAAAACTTCCCGTGCCCGGGAAAAGCCCGGCTTGATGAATGGAAAAAAACAAAACACTGGGATCTCTTTCAAATGCATGCTGGGTACCATTTCCGTGGTGAACATCCCAGTCTATTATGAGAATTTTGTCCAATTTTAAATGCCTTCGGGCAAACGCTGCCCCCAGCGCAATATGGTTGAACAGGCAATAGCCCATGGCCCGGCTTTTCTCTGCATGGTGCCCCGGGGGTCTTACCAAGGCAAAGGCATTGCCTATTTTGTTTGCTGCAACCTGGGAGATGGCATTTAAAAGTCCGCCGGCTGCATACATCGCTGCATCAAAACTGTCTTCACAGGCATGGGTGTCTGCTGTAAATGCAATGAGTTCTTTTCCCCGGGTTTTGGCAATTTTTTTAAAATAATCTTGGGTGTGAAACAAAAGGATCTCTTCGGTTGTCGCTTTTTTTGGCAAAATATCAACAAAAAGGCCCTGCATATCAGGGGCATCTAACATTTTATACAGGTCTTTCAGCCGTTTGGGGGTGTCGGGGCAGCCATCTCCGGGAAGATGTTTTAAAAAGATTTCTCCTTTCAGGATACCGGTTTTCAATGCCATTCTTATCCTCCCCAATTCTTAAAAAAAACAATCATCGGTTTATGGGAATGGTCAACAGGGCGCAGGGCAACTGCCGAAGCAGGGTTGCGGATGTACTAAGTGTGATTCTGCCCGGGTGATCATCAACCCCTGCTATTATCAAATCTATTCCATGATTTTTTGCATACAAGGCCAATTCTTCCCCTGGAACACCATGGAGAATTTTCGTTTTGCAGGGCATTATTTTTTTTAACTGTATAGATAGTGTCGCTTCTAATCGTCTTTGTACTTGTTCATAGGGCGCAGAGGTACTCACCACAACGCGTTCATTTAACGGAGATTCCATGACATGGACCAGGTGGATCTTTGAATTAAAACGTTCAGAAAAAGCCAGGGCATGTTTTTTAAGATGGGAATCGGATGGGGTTAAACTACAGGCGACGATGATATGGGTGAATTCCAATGGGTGCCTTGTTTCAGGCCCGGTTTTGCCCGGGGGAATTACTAAAAAAGGTCGCAGGAGAGTTTGTGCCATACTCCCCACAACAGACCCGATGAAAAATTGTTGGAAACCCGATAACCCGAGGCTTGCAGCCATTACCATATCTGGTTTTGCCAGTTTTGCAGCCCTTGCCGTTTCACGGACAGGATCTCCATAGGCGATAACAGATTCCCATTTTGTCGTGCAGCTTGCCATGTGTTTGTTTATCTTGGCTTGGGCGCTTTTCATCTGTTTTTGTTTCTCACCGCCCCTTTCAAATTCAATTTTTCTGGCAACAGAACCGTGGGGGGGCGGAACCGCATGGAAGACCAGAAGAGAAGCGTCAAACCGAATACAAAGGTCAACCCCAAAGGATAGCAGATGATCGCAATTTTTTGATAAGTCGGTTGCACAAAGAATTTTTCTTATCGGTTGCATGTTTTACCCCGTTTTTGTTCCGGACGTTATTTTGGAACTGAACAAGAAAACCGTTGGAGATGCTGTTGTCGGCTTGTTAGCGAGAGCGTTTTCAGTGTAACATTAGTTTCGATAATGAGGTTGGATCTCCATTAATTAGGTAGCACATGGATGGCATAAAAACAATGCACCTCCGTATTTTACCCAGGGTGATCGCATGTATACCGAGGATGGAAAGCCAAGGGATGTAATTGGGGGGACGCTCACGGTCTATGTGGAAGATAGAGCCTCTCCAAATTTAATAGCGAGGGAAAATTATATTTATGGATTTCAGGCAATTCCAACAAGTGCCATGCTCAGTCAACCGGAATTCGGCCGTTCCAATCCGGCCAAAACCCGCAATCAGCGCCTGGCAGTCTTAGCCTCCTTTGCCAAGATAGTCTGTTTTATCTACCCTGAAAAACAGAAGCTGATAGATTCTATTCATACCATATCTTGTATTAGGGCAAATTTTGAAAAGCCCGGACTGGTGAAAGAAGCGTTTTGTAAATTGGGGATTTTGACTCCTGAACGATTATACCATTAAAGCTCGGTCAACCTTTTATTAAACTCCTCCAACAAAAAGCATTTTACAATCTTCCATGGCATGGTATAGAAAGTTCATTATTAGATATAAGTTTTAATGCCACCGTCGCCGAGATTCAATCCAGCGAACTCAAGGTGCCGGAACCAGTTTATACGGGGTTTAGCGATCAGATGGATAGAATTTTGTTCGTTGACGAAGATCTCGCCTTAATGGAGGTCACGCAACGACGCCTGAATAAAATATTTGATATTGATATCGCCCAAGGCGGGCGGGAGGGACTCAACGCAGTGGCGGAAAAGGGGCCCTACGCCGTTATAATCATTGGCCTTCACATGGTTGGCATGAACGGGTTCCAGTTTGTGGAAAAGGCAAAAAAAATAGACTCCGACAGCGTAATTGTCATGCTTACCAGCCAGGGAAAGCTGGATGCTTCTCTCAAGGCCCTGAACGGGGGTAAAATCTTCAGGTTCCTGATCAAACCCTGCAAGCCCCATGTGCTTAAAAGGGCTCTGCAGGAAGGGGTCGAACAATACCACAGAAATCGCCATTGGGCCAAGACACCCGAAGCCGCATCTTCCCACGGACATAAAATACTTATTGTCGATGATGATCCGGAAGTCTTAAGTGTGTTTGCAACAGCAGTGAATGCCACGGGCCAGTACGATGTGCTTACGGCCGAAAACGGCAAGATAGCCCTTGAACTCATAAAATTTATAAAAATACATGTGATCGTAGTAGACCTGAGCATACCGGACATGGACGGTATCCAGTTTTTAAAGGCCATCCACAGACGTGAACCGAATATGGGCCTGTTTTTGATGACCTGGCATCCAGCATCTGAATTCCAGGGTTTGGTGCCGGATATCAATCTGGGCGCTATTTTTGAAAAACCACTGGAGATGCCGACTGTTTTGACGGAAATCAGGAACTGCCTGGGATCCGATTCAAAAGGGGAAATTCAAGGGTTCAGCACAACGGCCTTTCTCCAGATGATCGAAATGGAAGAAAAAACATGCACCATCCAGGTACGATCGGCCGACAAATTCGGGTTTTTGTTTTTCCGGAAAGGCCAGTTGATTGCAGCTGAAACAGGGGAGAGGAAAAACGAGGATGCCGCCTATGACATCATAAACTGGAAGGATGCGACCATTGAGGTCACCCATGCAGACTCTGAGAAGCGCACCGAAATCAATCGCTCCCTCATGTATATTTTGGTTGAAGCGGCCCGCAGGCAGGACGAAGCGGAGGCGGATAAATGACCAAAGTTCGGAACGCATTTTTTGAAAACCTGTATCTTTCAGCAGAGAGGTCCTATAGATGGAAGACAAAGCGGTGCGCCTGAAAATCGAGGAACTCCTGGTGGCCGAAGGATTCGTATCCTCCCAAGAGATGGCTTGCGCCCGGGGCATCCGGAAGACCCATATCGAGCAATCTAAAAAACAATTGGGTTTTATTCTCTTGGGCCAAAAAAAAGTAACCCAAGACCAATTGATGAGACTCCTATCCCTTCCGGTAATGCAGATGCAGATTGGAAAACGGGCAGTTGAAAAAGCAATGATCTCCCAGGATCAACTGGAGGAATGCCAAGGGAAGGTCAAGCCGCTTGGTCGCCGCCTAAGTCAGCTTTTATCCACAAAAGGGTATTATTCAGATACGGACCGAAAAGAATTGGTTTACGAGCAGTTGGACACCCTTCTTCTTGCCAAACAGGCAATCAAACACCGGTTGATCCAGGAGCAAGATCTGGAATCGGCGATAAAGCTCAAGAATTACAAAAAATCAACTTGTGAGATCCTGTATGAACAGAATCGCGTCACCCTGTCCGAATTGAATCACGCCTTCCGCAGGTTCAGCCGCGACCTGAAGCTGGGACAGATCCTTGTACAGCAGGACATGATTCACGAGGCGGATCTTGAAAGGGCACTTGAATTACAGTCCGACGTCCATAAGGCCCTTGGCAAAATACTACTGGAAAATAAATGGGTGGCGTTAGATCAGCTCTACTTTGCCCTTTCCATTCAGTACAACACCCCGTTCCAAAAACTTGACGGATATATTTACTATGAAAAACAAAAAGTCGAACTGCGTAATATCATCGGCCAACGCTATGCCTGTGAGCATCAAATTCTCCCTCTTTTCTGGAATGGTGACAACCTGACCCTCGGCGTGTCTAATCCGGCCAGGATCTGGAGCATGCAAGGGTTGAAATCTCGCTATCCGAAAATTCAGATGACCTGTGTGCTGATCACCGATGAAAAATTTGAACAGCTATACGCCCTGCTTTACGGAGAGGTGCTGCCCAGACCTGTCACTAGATTTCTCTCCGGGCAGCAACATCCAGATGAAGTCGTGGTGGTAATAGATCATCTGAAAAATCAACACGCACAGATTAAATCGTTATACCAGGCCTACAAGTCCCAGATGGAATTGGCAGGAGGGGATGAAAAGATCCCCCAGGAAGAAATCTGGTTCATCGAATTTATTGAAGAAAATTTCAATACAATCTGCAACACTTACGGTTGCTCCGGCGTCCAATTTCGATGTATTGTCAAAGGGTGGAAGCCAGAACTCTTTGCGGCGCCGGTACCATAAAAAGGAAGGAAGGAATGACACGGGTAATCACCGTTACCAGCGGAAAAGGCGGGGTTGGCAAAACCAATCTCTGCGTAAATCTGGCGGTTCAGTTTGCAAAAGCTGGATTAAGGCCCTGCATTTTTGATGCTGACCTTGGGTTGGGCAACATCAATATCTTGATGGGAATTCATCCGGAGCATACGCTGGAGGACGTGGTGAACGGGGAAAAACGTATCTCGGATATTCTCATCCACGATACCTGCGGCGTAGACATCATTCCCGGTGGTACCGGTGTGGAGAAGTTGGCTGCCATGACGCCCGAGGGCGTGTCCCAACTGATCGAATCCTTTTCCTGTCTGGAAGACTACGATGTCCTGTTTTTTGATACTTCGGCCGGTATCTCCAGGGATGTTCTTTCTTTTTGCATGGCTTCCCAAGAGGTGCTCCTGGTGGTGACCTCCGAACCCACGTCCCTGACCGACGGCTACTCGTTGTTGAAGGTGCTTTCCTTGAACGGCTACCGAGATCCTGTGAAGGTGGTCATGAACAAGGCGAAAAACGAACGCTTTGCCAGAGCCGTATTCGATAAATTTAACGAAACGGTGAAACAATATCTTCCCATCGAAGTTTTCTATGCTGGCTGCATTCCCGCTGATGAAACCGTGTCCGCAGCAGTCACCCGGCAGCGTCCTTTCACTTTGCTGTATCCTTCGACACGTGCAGCTGTCAGCATTGAGCAACTGGCGCAATTTCTGCTCGACAATCCAGGTGTCGGTACAAGTGACATTCCATTTGAAACATTTTGGGAAAAGTACATGGAAGTTGCAGGGACCCGCTTAAAACTTCCTAAAAGGAAAAAAACAAAATTGGCCAAGGCCCCGGATGCAGTTCAAAACTCTCCCCAGCCGCCTCTATCGAAAGCGCCTGTTTCTACAGGGGACAATCCCCTGTCAGGTCAGGTATTGGCATCATTAAATCAATTGACCACCGTCATCACCGATATGTCTGCTGAATTCAAAGAATTTCGGCGTTCTCTATCAGAACAAACCAATGGCAGTGCCGCCCCCGGTGATCCCGAAAATGACCAGGTAGCGCCACAACTGCCACCCATCATTCCCCTCGATTTTGAAGCTTATAAGAAAAAAAAACACAATGAGGACTGATCTCCCCCCCCCTTCTTTTCATTGCAGCATCAAACAAGTTTCAAGTGAGCTGCCTGATCCAATATTTTTTTTGCCAGGCGCAATGTGGCCTGATCCATCATTTTTCCATCAATGGCAACAGCGCCGCGACCGGTATTCCCGGCTTTTTTAACGGTATCCTGAATTAATTGTGCCCTTTCAATCTCCTTGGGTGAAGGGGTGAAAATTTCATTGACAATCTCTATCTGATCGGGATGAATCACCCATTTACCATCGCATCCTAACGCACTGGCAAGAGCAGCAGACCGTTTCAGCCCTTCCATATCCTTAAAGCTGCCAAAGGGCGCATCAATTGCCAGCAGGTCATTTGCTTTTGCAGTCGCCACTATTTTGCTCAGGGGATAGTGCCATCGGTGACCCGGATAAATTTTTTCCTCATTTTCACCATGCCCTGATAAGGACACCAACCTGGCCCCGATCGAATCAGAATAGTCTGCAACACCAAAGACAAGTGTTTTAATCCGGCTGCTTGCCTTGGCAATTTTTGAGACCGCCTCCAGTCCTTTGGCCGTTTCAATGGACGCCTCAATATTAATTTTTTTTTTGAAATGGCATCCCATTTCCACCCCGTCTAAAAGGCGGCTGATAAAATGGACATCCCCGGGATGATTTATTTTGGGAACCACAATCGCATCCAGCCTTTCTCCGGCGTTTTCGACAATTTCAATAATTTCTTTATGGGCGAATGGTGTGTCCGGGGCATTAATACGAACGGTTACGGTTTTGGATCCCCAATTCAGGTCCCGAAGCGATTGAATGACAATTCTGCGCGCTTCATGTTTTTTATTCGCCGGGACACTGTCCTCAAGATCCAGCATGATCACATCCGCCTCGCAGTTTAAGGCTTTTGAGTGCATTTTTTTTACATGTCCCGGCACTGAAAGATTGGAGCGGTTGGGTTTCATGATATCTCCATCACAGGTTTATCAACGGACACTGACGCCGTGCCTGTCTGTTGTATCGGATTTATAGCCATTGGCTGAATGTTTTCTTCTTTGCTTATAATATATTTCAATAAATTTAAAGAAAATTGTTTTTGCCATGTCCCCGGTTGCATTTGAATTGCCATTACCATTTTATGTGAGGGGTTTTGAGGGGGCTTTTGCTGCTTGAATATGGTATGTCTCCTTATACAGGATGAATGAAATAATACTCAATGGTATCAGCGCCACACCTGAAATCAAAAGCAACTCCTGAAAATCATATTTTTCCATTAAAAATCCATATACGATCATGGCTCCGGGTATGGATGAATTTCCTAGTGAGCCTACCACGGCAAATACTCTCCCTGCGAAACGGTTGTCAATTTTTTTTTGGAGAAGCGTCTTAAAAGAGATGCCAGCACAAATAATGCAGCAGCCGAACAAAAAAATCATAATGAGATAAAGCCCGGTTATAATTGCTTCATCTCCAGCAAAAAATGAAGCGGCAATATAAAGCATTCCGATCAAAAAGATACTGCCAAAGAGTGTGAAATTTTCCTTTCCTGAAATATTTTTAATACTCAATGCCACTGCCATTATAATCGTACCAACGCCAAATGCCGCCTGAAAAAAGCCAAGGGTCCTTGTTCCTTCCGCTGATATGGCATTGGCAATCACCGGCATGAATATCTCAATGGAACCGACAAAAAAGTGGATAACCATTACCATAAACAAAAGAATCAATAGTGCTTTATCGGAAAAAATATACTGGTACCCTTGTTTTAAATCCGAAAGGATTTCTGTCTCTTCTTTTTTTGTATCTTTTTGCAAAGGGGGGATCTTTATAAAACATTCAAAAAATGCAGACAGCAGAAAAGAAAGGGCATTTACAATAAATACCCAAAAATAGCCAAACATTGATATAAAAATTGCACCTATAAAGGCTCCGGCTATGGTTGAAAAACCGTTTACAAACTGGTGTTTTGAATTGGCGGATGCCAGATCTTTTTCATCCACGATCTGGGGGATAACCGACGGAATCGTTGGATCAAAAAAGGCGGCGTTGACACTCAAAAGCAGCTGCATGGTCAAGATCATATAAAAGTTTATCAATTCAAAATAAAAAAGAACGGCGAACAAGACAAGAATCAGACCCCGTAATAGATCCGTGCCAATGATAATATATTTTCGGTTGTACCGATCAATAACAGCACCAGAAAAAAATCCAATAACCAGAGAAGGGATCAATGATGCCGCCAACACCGCTCCCATTTTTGCGGATGATCCTGTTGTTTTCAAAACCCAGAAAGACAGAGCAATCATATGGAGTTTATCTCCTATCTGGGAAACAAACTGGCCTGATAATAACATGAAAAAGTTTCGATTCATTATTTTTTAAATTAGCCTTCTTAAATAAAGTTGTTTCGGTTTGTTATCGTGTCACTCGGTATCCGCTGGAGCAATTTGCAAGGGTTATCATCCGCTTAAAAATTTCAACTGCCAAACATAGGGATGAGCATAAACCGTGAACCCATAGACAGGTCAACACTAAATTTATGGGGTCTCCTAAACGTTGATTAATCGATATTGAAAAGTAGTTTTATTCTCTCCTGTTTACCGAATATATCCTGATTCACAGGGGGAATTTTTGTTGACGGGGCGATATATTTACGGCCCTAACCAATTTATATCAGGCAGACTGGATATCATCTGATTTTATAAAAGACTTTGCCCGTTTTCTTATGCCCTGGATTTCATTTTCTTCAATGTTCAAGGATTCCAGAAAATCCTGGTGGGATTCGGGGGAGATTTTTTCAAATTCACGATGCCATTTCAACATGGCATGCTCGTCCATACCAGAAGATTGTAAAATTTCAACCCATCCGGCTTTATCCATAACCCTTGTTTTTTTCTTTAGACCAGTGGCTTTCAACAGGCTCAAGATGTGCTGCTGCTGTTTTCTTAAGGACTGTATCTCGGCGTTCAACTCTATTAGACGGCTTTCCAGCTGGACCACAATTCCCTTGCTTTTTGCATGCATGATTTTTTTAATTTCTTTTAAGGACATGCCCGTATTTCGGTAAATACAAATAAGTTCCAGGGTTTTGGTGTCTGCTTGAGTGTATATTCGGTAATTGGATTCGGAACGGGACAAAGGCCTTAGAAGGCCAATTTTGTCATAATAGATCAGAGTGCTTCTTGATAATTTGAACTTTTTTGCCAGTCGGCTGATGGTCAACACAATGCAAAATTCTCCTGAAAAATTGTAAGCCTGCCCCTGTGTGAATTTTTATAAAAGGTAATGAATAAATAGGATTCTGTCCATGGGTTTGGAAAAATTATGTCTGGATTTATGTGGGATTTTATTCTTTTTGGGGGTGGATTGGGGCTCAATTCCTGAATGATCCTGCTTTTATAGCGGGCATTAACCTGATATAGTAAATATTTTAGCGCCAGTTGATAATTAAGCGGATAATTAAAATAGGGGAATCCATGGACCTTTCCATTGATTATAACAGTATCACAGATACATTTGTCAGGGCCAGCCAGGAGGGTCGGGATTTTTTATACGAATATGAGGTCTATTCCCTTTTGGCCCGCTCTGGTGCGGAAACTCCTCCCAAAAGCAGTTTCATCCCCAAGGGGGCAAGGTTTTCCGATGAAAAATTGATGGCCCTGCCAGGGGAAACGGCCGTATTAAAAATTGTGTCCCCTTTTATTATCCACAAGACCGAGGTGGGGGGGGTGCGCATTGTCACAAAAGAGCCCAACCAGATTCGGTCTGCTGTCCGGCGCATGTTTTATGAGGTGCCGGAAAAATATACCGCCTGGATTCAACAACATCCCGACGGGACGCCTGCCCATTATAAGGGGTTGACCGGGGATGCTTTGACTGCTGCTGTCAGCCGGGATGTCCAGGGGGTTCTTCAGGTCCAGTTCATGCCCCCGGATTCTGATACCTTTGGAAATGAGCTTATTGTGGGGCTGCGCCATACAAGGGAATTTGGCAGCATCTTAAGTGCCGGGCTCGGGGGAACCGATACCGAACTGTATGCCCGTCGGTTCAGGAAAGGCCAGGCCATTGTCGCAGCCTCCACTGCCATGAATGACGGCCAGTCTTTTTTCCAGTTGTTTAAACAGACCATTTCCTATCGGAAACTGGCAGGGCTTACCCGGGGTCAGCGCCGCATTGTCACCGATGAACAGCTCATTGAATGTTTTGAGTCTTTTGTGAGAATCGGTAATTTTTATTCCCAGGTGAACCCCAAGGCCCCCTTTGTCATTGAAGAGCTGGAAATCAATCCCTTTGCCTTTACTGATTATCTCATGGTTCCCTTGGATGGTATGTGCAGGTTCGGTCCTCCTGGTACGCTTGCTGCAAAACGGCCCGTGGCAAAAATAGATAAGTTACTCCATCCCCGAAAAATAGGGATTATAGGAGTTTCTGCCACCCGGAAAAATTTCGGGCGGATTATCCTGGACAATATTCTTGCCGAAGGCTTTGCCAAAGAGGATATTATTGTCTTTAAGGAGGGTGCAGGTGAGACAGGGAATATGGGGGTGAAATGTCTGCCTAACCTTGGGGCGGTGACCCAAAAACTGGATTTGTTTATCGTGGCCGTGGGGGCAGCCCAGGTACCGGATCTGGTGGAAGAGGTCATTCGCCTGGATGCGGCCAACAGCGTCATGCTCATTCCTGGTGGCATGGGGGAGACCCAAGACAGCAAAGATCGGGCTGATCAGGTTATGGCCCGGATCAATGCCGCCCATGGGCTTGTAAATCAGGATATCGCCGATTTTGCCAAGGGAGGCGGCCCGGTCTTTCTCGGGGCCAATTGCATGGGGGTTATTTCAAAACCGGGCCGCTATGATACCTGGTTTATTCCGGAAGAAAAACTCCCCAAGGTGCCTTCCCACAAGGCAAACAGGTCAGCACTGGTCAGCCAGAGCGGGGCATTTATGCTCCATAGAAGCCACCAGTGTCCTGAGTTGCGGCCGGCCTATATGATCTCCATGGGCAATCAGACGGATTTGACCCTGGGAGATATGGTTCACTATTTTAAAAATTCAGACCGGGTGGATGTGATTGCCGTTTATGCCGAAGGGTTCAATGATTTGGACGGACTGGAATTTTGTCAGGCGGTTAAACAAGCCGTGCTGGCGGGAAAAGAAGTGGTCTTTTACAAGGCCGGCAGAACTGTGGAGGGCAAGGCTGCCACCAGCAGTCATACAGCTTCTCTGGCCGGGGATTACATGGTGTGTGAAAGCTGTGTGTCCCAGGCCGGTGCCATTGTGGCTCGAAATTTTAGCGAGTTCCAGGAACTCATGCTTTTGGCCGAGACATTAAGCCGAAAACCCATCCGGGGCAATCGGCTGGCGGCTGTCAGCGGCGCCGGATTTGAGGCCGTTGGCATGGCCGATTCCATCCAGTCCGATGACTTTTCCATGGAACTTGCCCGGTTTGAACCAGAAACCCAGGATGCCATTGAAACTATTCTTCGGGCCAAAGGGCTTTGGGCCTTTGTGACCCTGTCCAACCCCCTGGATATCAACCCGGCTGCCGATGACGAGGCCCATGCCAAGATCACACAAATTTTGGCCGATGACCCCAATGTGGATGCTGTGGTCGTGAGCCTGGATCCTTTGTCCCCGGCCATAAAAACCCTGGATAAAACAACGATTAAAGGGTTTGATATGCATGGGGCCGACAGTATCCTGCACCGGATGGATTCCCTGGTCAAAGCCATTGCCACCCCCATTGTGACAGTGGTGGATGGGGGGCGTCTCTACGATCCGTTGCGGGATGCCTTAATGGACAAAGGAATACCGGTGTTCTCCGTGTGTGATAGGGCCATTGCCGTCCTGTCCCTCTATGTCCAGGGACGGCTTCGGGCCGATGCCATCAGAAATCGTGAGGGCGTTTAAACCACCGTTTAAACCATAGTTTAAACAAACCAATGAAGTGTGATGTGGCACTTAAAATAAACGATATAAAGGAAACCCATGGGAACCGACACTATTAAAATTGTTAAAATTACCCGAGAACCGGTTGAATTGTACAAGGTGCTCAAATTTGAAAATCTGGCGGGAAGCGGTGGGGAAGCCAAGCACTTTGTTGCCGATGGGCTGGTGACCGTGAACGGGCGGGTGGAAACAAGGAAGCGCAATAAAATTTATTCAGGGGATGTGATCGGCTTTAACGGGAACTTACTTCAAATTGAGAGCGAATAGGAAAGGCATGGAAGATTATTCGGTATTGATTGACCCGCTTATCAGCCGGGCCTTTACGCTTGGGGTAAGCGATGTAAAATTACTCGACGCATCCCTTCTTCCCATTGATGAAAAATTTGCCGATTTTTGCAAAGAACCGCTATGTCCTTCCCATGGCAGGTCTAAAAGCTGTCCGCCCCATGTCATGGAGCCCAGCGAGTTCAGGAAATATTTGCAGGGCTTTTTATGGGTTCTGGTATTTAAGTTTGATGTGCCCTGGGAGGTGCTGCTGTCCGATGACCGCAGGGACGTGAGCCGGGTTCTCCATGAAACAGCTGCCACCCTGGAAATGGCGGCCATTGAATCCGGGGTTAAGAAAGCAAAGGGCTTTGCCGGTGGTTCCTGTAAAGAGGCCTTTTGCAAGGATTATGGCCAATGCCAGGCCCTTTCTTCGGAGCAAGTCTGTCGGTTTCCCGATGCTGCCAGGCAATCCATGTCCGGCATGGGGGTGGATTTTAAAACATTATCTACTCTGGCAGGATGGCAGATGGATACCCGGATTCCCAAAGATCCAATACCCGATTCCACAGGGTTCATGGCGGGTTGTGTGCTGCTGGGATAACCGCCGGTTTTCCCCGGGTTCTTTTTGTTAATCGTTTTGTCCCCTAAGCCGGCAGGTTTATGCGGATTCCTTGTTTGAAGGACCCTGTTTTTGGGCCGTTAGCATCGTTTGGGATAGCTTTTGTGCTTTTGTCAGAAATTGTTCCATTTCATGGGGATTGACGGGGGTTGCCGAGGGGGAATTGTAGCTGAGGGGGTCCAGCAATTTACCATTGTGCTTTATGCCAAAGCATAGGTGGGGTCCTGTGGCCAATCCTGTCATGCCCACATGCCCGATGATGTCTCCTTGCAGCACCCGTTTATTTTTTTTCATGCCCTTGGCAAATTTGCTCATATGGTAATACCGGGTGATGTATCCATTGCAATGACGGACGATGACATGGTTTCCCATGGTCTTGTTGTATCCGATTTTTGTGATGATACCATCTCCAACTGTTTTGATGGGGGTTCCCATGGGGGCTGCATAATCCACTCCCGGATGGGCACGACTCCTGTTTAAGATGGGATGCATCCTTTTGGTGCTAAATTTGGAGGAGATCCGTGAAAAGGCAAGGGGTGCCTTTAGAAACGCTTTTTGAAGAGAGTTCCCCTTTTTGTCATAGTATCCTGACACGCCATTTGAATTTTTATGCAAAAAGGCATCAAAACGCTTGCCCTTATTGATAAAAACGGCAGCCTGTATTTTTCCATAGCCCGCAAGCTTCCCCTCCTGGTATCGTTTTTCCACAAGGACCTTGAATCGGTCACCGGGTTGAATGTCCCGGATAAAATCAATATCCCAGGCAAAAATATCAGATAGTTTCCAGGCAAGTTCGCTTCTCTCTCCTGATTTTTTGACGGCGTCAAACAGGCTGTAGGTAATTGTGGAAGTGACCACTTCAAGGGTTACATCATAATCGATTGGCATCTGGTTGATGGAAAAACCATTGTTTTTCCTTTGAATGACCAACTTGTTTTCTTGGTTTATTTCATATTCAAATCCGATTAGAGCCCCTTCCTGCAAAATGATTTTGTAGGGGTGGCCTTTGTTGATACGGCGCAATGAAAAGCTATCTGCGCTTTGCCTGTCCATGGCATATATGGTTTTCAGGGGAAGATAATTATTGAGTAAAGAAGAGGCCGTATCTCCCTTTTTAACGATTCCTTTTACAATTTGAATATCCGGCAGCTGGGGGGGAGGGGGGAGTTCATTTATTGAAGGGGAGGGCAATTTTGTTGAGTGGGAAGCCAAAACACTGGAAACTGTAGGTGTTAAAAAGATACTGAAAAAAAAGAGAAAAGCAACACACCTTTTTGTAAACATATTTTGGGCCTCTCCTGTATAAAAATTCAAGCATAATTGCCTGGCACCATCTTTAAATAATGGCATTCTACAAAGAAACTTCTCAAGTTTTATGCCAGCCGGCTGTGTTGTTGGAAAATAATCATATCCGGTTATTTGGGCGGGGTTTTGGGGTGTCAGGCACAAACCGTCCTATTCAATTGATTGGTTAAATATAATCA
>JADGFI010000050.1 GCA_016743945.1 Desulfobacteraceae bacterium | reverse complement strand
AAAATCAAGCCGGTTTCATGCGTGTTAAAAAAACCGACAAGAATCGGAGAGGTGTAATATGGCCTAAAAATAAAAGATAAAAAAGGGGTTGATTTCCTTCTGGTACTTTATTTAGATTATTATGGAAAAATATTTTAAATGAAGATTGTCAGATAAGTTGATTTCTGAACCCCGCAAATCACCGGCGGCAAAAGTTGCAGAGCGAAGCGGCACGGCTTTTGTTCGAATGCATTTGCATTGTTAAGTGGCAGAACCCTCAGCCACAATTTTATATATTTTTACTTCTGTATCCGAAGTTATTTTATATAAATAGTCTTCTGGATAAAGTACGGCTTTATATAAATTTTCACCCGCGTAAATCTTCATTTGATCAAGCGTTTTCCAGAGAGTTATAAAAATGATTTCAACTTCAGGAGACACCTCTCGTCTCATTATTTTGTAACCGCAACACCCATCAATAGATTGAGTGTCCTTAACTCCCGTTTTATTTAAATAACCTATGAATTCAGTCGCTGTTTCAGTAGGACAAGTGCATTTCCATTCACGAACTAACATTAAAATCTATCCTTGATTTATGCCACTTAACAATAAGTTTACCAGTTTTTTTTTGCCTTTCATTCAATTCTAACAAGAGAACACTTCAGTGGCTACCAAAAAGACAAGGAGATTACAACGGTATTCTTTAAAAAATGCTGGTATCTAACAGGGTAACCCCGAAATAATCAGAATAAACAGAAACCGTATGTACCCACTATTAAAAAATCAGCTTTATGGGAAAATAACATTCCTGTCTGAAAATCTGCTACAGGGTGGTTAATACATAAATTAGTTTATTTTGGACTTTTGAGGTAATAAAAAACACTGGGTACCACAAGTTGTGGTTGGATTGTTTCTGAATAAAGTCCGGATTCACAGGGATAGTCCACAGGATTTTTGGAATATTTTTCAAGGCGATAATTATATTTATAAAGTTGATTTCAATGGTTATAGTTCTCAATTACTATTTAGGTACATATACATTTTGCTTTTCGATATCTTTGTACGATTGATCTTTTTCAAATGCAGGCAATATCATCAAAGGCTTTTCTTTCGCACGGCATATTTTTAAATGCCGCATCAAAGATAATAATCCAGGTTGTTTTTCATAGTAGAGACCAGGGTTCCCATTTGTGGAGTTAATCGAACGGTTGATCTCGTGCTCGAAAAATGTATAAACCTGATCAGTTTCGATTGAATCTGATTGATATGCATTGAAAATAAATCTTATTGAACTTTTAAAAGCTCTAACAGTTCTAATTATAGCACCATTGTCCAGAATAAATATTCCATCGATCGAAAAAAGTGACCACGAGCGATTACCAGGCCATTTTTCTTTGGTTATTTTAGTCCTATCTTCCATTGACAATTTTGTTGGATCATTGTCGGTGTAAAATAAATTAAGCCCATCGTAAATTCCCGTTGGGAAAGTTAGATTTGAACTGTATGCAAAAATATATTTTTTGATTTCATGATTTCGAAATGAAGGTATTCTTACGAATTCATAGAGATTATCTGATGAATTAAGCGCTTTTTTCAATTTCTCTGTTGTTAAAGTACTTTTAACTTCAATCACAGCTTTACATGCTTCTGGAGGAACAATTACAAAGTCATTATCACGAAAAATTGCCGCATATTCACTTGAGTCCCAAATAATAATATCTTGCTGCTTTGATTTTATTTCATTTCCTTCGTCATCTGTAGAAAGGATAAAACCCGTGCTTAATTCATATTTCTTGGGTAGCAAATTTGATAATAAATCTCGCAATAATGATTCTTTATAGTTACCAACACTCAACCAATGATCTCGTCCTATTAGTAAATCAAGACGATTCATCTTACTTTTAAGCTCATGGCTGTATGAAGCAAAAAATTCTGATACTTTTTGTTTATTATTGATATCCATGATCCTTAGACTTTGACTCTAATGTTTAACTCACTGGCTTGTCCACGTGCAGTGGTTTGTTCAACGGCCCGGGAAAGTGGGGTGGTAAATTCACCTTGACTGCTGCTTAACTGCGTTATGACGGACCCGGCTATCATTCACCGCTTGTTATCTAACTGGATATCATGCGTATTATCAGGGTCCGCATAACTCTTTTATATTAAGGAACGGCATATCAGGATCGCAAGGTCATGTAAATTAAATAATCAACTTTATACATAAATTAGTTTATTTTGGACTTTTGGGAGAATGAAAAATACTGATGCCACAAGTTGTGCTTGGATTGCTTTTGAAAAACACCCGAATTCACAGGGAAAGTCCACTTCCCTTTTTGAGGTCCCAAAAGGAAGGGCTGTAAACAGGATTGCTCACCTTAAATTGAAATAATACAAATACTTCTTGAATTAACTTGTCCTAAGGTTTAAGCAATAGTCTTTAATTGTAACTTTAAAAAGTAGTCCGTGTTTGCAATGCCTTTTTAGGAAAGGAAAAAATTAATGAAAGATAGGAAGCTATCCGCAGAAGAGGTCATAGAGTTTTCAAAGCAAAAAGAAGGTCATTTTTTTGATAGAAAAGCTAAAGAGATTTCTGGTAAAAAAGTTCAAAAAATTGCTGTAGCACTTGCCAACGCAGATGGTGGTGATTTTGTTGTTGGAATCAAAGATGATAAAGATGAGCCTGATTTTCATTTTCGATGGGATGGTGCATCTAATAAAGAGTTTTTTAACCCTGTTTTTCAAAATATTCACGATATATCTCCAAGGATTCCGTATTCTGCAGAATTTATGTTTGATGAAAGGGTAGGCACGATTTGCCTTCGAGTTACAATAGAAAAAAGCGAAAAAGTCCATAACACAACGGACGGCACTGTCTATATACGAGTTTCAGCCCAGTCTCTTCCAATTAAGGATTCTTCGAGGATACAAGCCTTAGCTTTTGCTAAAGGAGAGTCATCATACGAAGATATGGTTTTCAATGATGCCCGAGCAGAGGATATTTTTGAGTCTAAAGAAATAACACGTTTTCTTTTAGATTACTCTCCTAACTCAGATCCAATTGATTTTACAATTAATCAAAATTTAGTAAATAGGGAGAGCTATGAACCAAGAGTTGCAGGTCTGCTCCTGTTCAATGACAATCCAGTAACATTGATGCCCAGGAAGTGTGGAATAAAAATCACCAGATATGAAACGGAAGAATACACGCCAGAAAGAGAACATTTGAAAGAGCAAATATCGATCGAAGGCTGCTTGTACGAGCAGATTCATCAAACTTCAAAAACAATAACTGGTCTCATGTCAAATATAAAGATTTGGACTCCTGACGGGCTAAAGAAGGTGGACTATCCACCAGAGACAATATGGGAAATATTGGTAAACGCCATTATACATAGAGATTATTCCATTTCTGATGATATTCATATTTTAATTTTTAATAATAGAATCGAAATTATTAGTCCGGGTAAATTGCCAGGATATGTAACTACAATGAATATACTTGACGCCCGTTATTCAAGGAATGCCAAAATTGTGAGAACTCTTAATAGGTATAGAAATCCTCCAAACAAAGACATGGGCGAAGGTTTAAATACAGCATTTCAAAAAATGAAAGAATGGAGACTCAAGGCACCCAAGATAGAGGAAAAGGAAAATTCGGTTCAAGTCACGATTCTTCATACTCCACTGGCAACACCAGAAGAACAAATTTTAGAATTTCTCGGCTCAAATGATAAGATAAGGAATCGCGATGCAAGAGGAATCACAGGAATAAAATCTGAGAATAAAATGAAACGTGTTTTTTATAAAATGCGAGATAACAATTTATTGGAACCTGTTTACAGTTCGACCGGCAAAACAGTTGTTGCTTGGAAAAAATTGAAATAATTTATTGTTGAACAACATCTTTAAAATTCGAAGGCATCATACGTAATTCCAAAATTCCCTGAAAACTTCAGTTAATTCCAAGAAAAAATAAAGTGAGTAGACCTGAATTAGTGTTTTTAAAAGGTCAAAAAAACGAGCACTTTGTTTCTAACGAAAGTCCCCTAATGCCAGATTTAAAGGGGAGCACTATTATTAATAGTTCCCAGATTTTTAAAGCGAACCCAGACCCCACATCTTGTGGTCTAGGGGTAATTTTTCTGGCCGGTAAAAAGTCAATTAAATACATACCGCACCGAGTTGATTCGGGCTGCTCCCTATCCTTCATCTAAAGAATTCACAATTGGATTGGTATCTTAAACTATTCCAGTATTCCGAATACTTTTGACAGGGATACTTATCTTTACCTGCCGATTTGTTAAATTTCATTGCTGTAACAAAAATTTACCAACCAATAATAACAAAAAAAATCAACGCCTATTTTGACAGGGACGCCGGTCTGTCAGCGGTCAAATAGACGGGCTTGAAAATACTGCAATGTCTGCGGTTCGCATTCCATTGAGCACAGTTGTAAGATCGTCTTCTAGGATACAGTGGTCGGATTTACTGTGGCACTGCTCACACCCCTGACACCCACGGTAGTCCATACCATTCAGATAAAAACTGTCAACCGGGCCGCATAAACGCGGAACTGAATCGATTCCCGGCTTGACAAGCCCATGGGGATAGCTTAAAATGGTTAAACCATTCAAACACATGGTAAATTGCATAAATGTACCCAGGGAAGCATCTATGGTATAGATATATTAAAAGGGAACCTACTTGAAGATTTTTGCCGGATCTACAGGTATTGCAGTGCAAATAAAAATCTAATTTTTAAGGAGTTGTAAAGATGGGTCAATTGAATCTTAAAGAGACGAAATCCGTCTCCTATGAAAGAGCAGAGGTCAATAAGGGATACACAGATTTTTCACTTCGCGTCAATCTTACCACAACCGACATTTCCATTAACCCCATTGAAGCGGCTGTAAAAGAAAAATTTATCGGCGGCAAGGGGTATGACCTCTGGATGATGTGGAACGCCGTTTCAGGAGATACCCGCTGGGATTCCCCTGAAAATGCCATCTGCATCTCATCGGGCCCCCTGGGCGGGACCCCGGGATATCCCGGAGGCGGAAAAAGCATCGTCACCACCATCTCGCCCTCGACCGGTGTGCCCATTGATTCAAATGTGGGCGGATACTTTGGCCCCTACAAAAAATTTGCCGGTTTTGATGTGATCCAGATCGATGGCAAGGCCGAACAAGACACTGTCATCCTCATTGACGGTATTGAAAACAAAATCAAGATTTTTTTGGCCTCGGATCTTCCCAAAGATTCCTATGAGATGTCCGCTGCCCTGACCCATCATTTTGATGAGGACAAACCCGTCAATGTATCCGTTGTCACCGCCGGCCCCGGCGCTGAAAAAACCTATTTCGGGTGTTTAAATTTTTCCTGGTGGGATGCCGGACGAAAAATGGTCCGTTATAAACAAGCAGGACGTGGCGGCATCGGCACTGTGTTTGCCGACAAACGCGTCAAGGCCGTTGTGGCACGTTTTGGGTCCGTGTCCATGAAAACCAATAATCCCGCTGATCTTGAGGCACTCAAACGAGTGACAAAAGCCCATGCCAAGGAAATCGCCACCCTTGACCCCAAACAAAATAGAATGTCTGTTGTGGGCACCACCCACCTGGTTCCCATCATGAATGACCACGATTGTCTGCCGGTCCACAATTTCAAATTTGGTTCCCACCCTGAAAGTCATGTCATTGGCGAAGATGTCTTCCAGTACATCTTTGACAAGGGATTTGACGGATGCTGGCGGGGCTGCACCGTGGCCTGCGCCCATGGGGTAAAAGACTTCTCTCCTTTTACCGGTCCTTACAGGGGCACCAAGGTTTTTGTGGACGGACCTGAATATGAAACCGTGGCCGGATGTGGCTCCAACCTGGGGATATTTGATGCCCAGACCATCCTTGAAATCAATTTCTATTGTGATGCCTATGGACTGGACACTATTTCCGTGGGGACCTCCATCGCCTTTGTCATGGAATGCTTTGAAAACAATCTTATCACCCTTGAGCACACAGGCGGAATGGATTTAAGCTTTGGCAGCCGGTACAACGCCCTGGAACTCATCCATCAGATGGCCAGAGGAGAAGGATTCGGCGCCATTGTGGGCAAGGGAATCCGCCGGATGAAAGCTATTTTTGCACGGGACTTTGGGGCTGATCCGGCCTTTATGCAGGATATTGGCATGGAATCCAAGGGCCTTGAATTTTCTGAATATATAACAAAGGAGTCCCTGGCCCAACAGGGAGGTTACGGTCTTGCCCTCAAGGGTCCCCAGCATGATGAAGCCTGGCTTATCTTTCTTGATATGGTCCACAATTTCATGCCCACCTTTAAAGACAAGGCAGAAGCCCTTCACTGGTTTCCCATGTTTCGAACCTGGTTCGGCCTGTGCGGCCTGTGCAAACTGCCCTGGAACGACATCGTTCCCGAAGACAATAAAAACACGGACGAACCGGCCAAGGTGGCCAAGCACGTGGGATGGTATGCCGACTTTTTTTCCGCCGTGACTGGCCGCAAGGTGGGTCCCGACGATCTCATCACCATGAGCGAGGCTGTCTATAATTTTCAGCGGGTCTTCAATCTGAAGATGGGATACGGCACACGGGAACACGACGCCATCCCCTATCGTTCCATGGGTCCTGTAACTGCGGAAGAATACCGATCACGGGCAGACCGCTACGACACCCAGCTCACAAAAAAATACAATCTGGACATTTCCAATATGGATACCCAGGCCAGGGTGGCGGCCCTGCGACAAAAGAGAGAAGAACAATATGAGCTGCTCAAGGATGCGGTATACGCACGCCGGGGCTGGACGCCCAACGGAATTCCCACCGTTGAAACAATTAAACGCCTGGGCATTGATTATCCGGAAGTTCTGGAAGTCCTCAAAAAAAATGGGGTTGAATAGGATTATTATATTATAATGATAGAGGTTGATGATAAAAAAATGCAATGGTCAGAAGGGATGACCATTGCATCCATCCTAAAACAGGTGGAGGATGTTAGCTTTTGTTCGGTGGTCCGCCTCAACGGCCGACTGGTGTCCAGTCCCAAATTTTCCCAGACACAGGTTCCGGACAAATCCATCCTCCAATTGCTCCCCCTGGTGGCCGGGGGATAAAACCCCCTTGGAACAGATTTTGCTTTTCAAACGACTGTCTGTCTGTTACACCATGGTAACAGACAGACAATTAATATTTTTATAAACCGGAAAAGAGCTCACTATTGAAACGATTACTCGTATTTTTAAAGAACCTGTTCACGGGAGAAAAAACCGAAGAAAATTTACCCCCGTCTCCCATCCCAGAACCAACCATAAAGCCCATAACAAAGCCTAAACCAACAGCTTCCCCCCAGCCCAAAAAATCACCGCCAAAACCAAAAGGAAACCGCTGGACCCTGGATAAATTTCAAGTGGCCCCCGAAGAAGGAAAAACCCGGTTCCACGACCTGGATCTCCCCATCAACCTGATGCATGCCATTAGCGACCTGAAGTTTAACTATTGCACAGATATCCAGGCAAAACTGCTTCCCCATACCCTTATGGGCAAGGATGCAACGGCAAAGGCCCAGACCGGCACCGGCAAAAGTGCCACCTTTCTGGTTGCCATCATCAAAACCTTTTTAAAAAATCCTTTTAAACCCAAAACAGGAATGCCCCGGGCCCTGATTCTCGCCCCCACAAGGGAATTGGTTTACCAAATCGAAAAAGATTTCAACGAACTTGCCAAGTACACCCAGTTACGGATTCTCTCTGTTTTTGGCGGCACCGGTTACAACCAGCAGATGACCATTCTCCGGGAAAAACCCGTGGATGTCATTACCGCCACCCCGGGAAGACTGCTGGACTTTATCAGTAAACGCCTGATCAACCTGTCAAAGGTTGAAATCATTGTTCTGGATGAGGCAGACCGAATGCTGGACATGGGATTTATCCCGGATGTGCGCAGACTGGTCTACATGACTCCCCACAAGGACAAGCGCCAGACCCTGTTCTTTTCCGCCACCCTCACCGACGAGGTGTTGCGCCTGGCAGAATCCTGGACCAAGGATGCTGTCCAAATCGAAATTGATCCTGACCAGGCAGCTGCCCTGTCCATCCGTCAGGTTATTTACCTGACCACGGAAGCCGACAGATTTAAAAATGTCTACAACCTTTTGGTCAGCGAAAACCTGCAGCGGGTGCTTATCTTTGTAAACCGAAAAGACACCGCCAAATACCTGGCCTCCAAATTAGAACGTTATGGGCAAAAATGCGGGGTTCTGTCCGGGGATGTTGCCCAGGACAAACGCTTCAAGGTATTGAACCATTTTAAAAATGGACGGATCAAATTTCTGGTGGCCACGGATGTAGCGGCCAGAGGCCTGCATATTGACGATATTAGCCATGTCATTAACTATGATCTACCCATTGAGCCCGAGCATTATATCCACAGAATCGGCAGAACCGGAAGGGCCGGTGCCACAGGGACATCCATCAGTTTTGCCGATGAAATGAGTTCATTTGAAATCCCAAAAATTGAGGCAATACTGGGCAACAAGATTGAATGTGAATATCCTTCCGATGAACTGGATCGACCGCTGCCGAAACCAAAACCCATTCAAAGAAAGCCAGCCCGCAAAAGTGCCGGGAAAAAGCCACCCTATAAAGGGAAAAAAAAGCCCTATGGTGGCAGACCCAGGCCCCCAAAAAATCAAAACCACAAAAAAGACTGACCCCCTTTGGATTGACACTGGTGCGCGATTCAGTGTAAAATCTAAGGCTATAAATAAAAGCAATTTGTATAAAGGAGTTTGAATTAACATGTTTGGTCTAGGAATGCCTGAAATTTTTTTAATCCTGGCAATCGCCCTCATTGTCATCGGCCCTAAAAAACTGCCGGATCTTGCCAAGACCCTAGGTCGGGCCATGGGAGAATTCAAACGATCTGCCCAGGATTTTAAAAAAAGTATTGATATTGAAACAACCCTTAACGATATTGAAACACCTGATTCTGATTTGAAAAATATCATCAAGGACGTAAACAAAAACAAAGAGACCGGTGTTGAATCCGGTGATAACACAATTCCCCCTGAAAAAAGCCCCAAGGGACCGGATACAAGCGCCAATGAACCGGATTCCTCCGCCCCCAAAGACCCTGAAAATAAAACAGAACCGTTATGAACGAAGAAAATAAAAGCCCGTTTACAGAACATTTGGGTGAGCTAAGGGATCGGCTGGTCCGTTCCTTCATTGCCGTGGGGATTGGATTTGCCTGTGCCTATTTTTTCAAGGAACGGCTGTTTGAAATACTGATTGCCCCCCTGGTGACGGCCATGGGAGAATCCGGAAATGCAAAAATGATTTTCACAGGGCTGCCCGAAGCCTTTTTCACCTATTTAAAAGTATCTTTTTTGGCCGGTATTATGGTGGCAAGTCCCGTACTTTTTTATGAATTCTGGATGTTTATCTCCCCTGGATTATACCGGACCGAAAAAAAATATTTGATGCCCATTGTTGTTTTATCTGTTTTCTTCTTTTTGCTGGGCTCTTCCTTTGGATATTTCATTGTCTTTCCCTATGGATTTGCGTTCTTTCTAGGATTTGCCACCGACACCATCCAGGCAATGCCCTCCATGAAAGAATACCTGGGATTTGCATCCAAAATGCTGTTGGCATTCGGGCTTGTGTTTGAGCTGCCCCTGGTGCTCACCTTTATGGCCCGCATGGGACTTGTGACCGTTGATTTTCTCAAAAAGAACAGAAAATACGCGGTGTTGGTCTTTTTTGTGGGATCTGCCCTGATCACCCCCCCGGATGTGGTCACCCAAATCATGATGGCCGTGCCCCTGATGATCTTATATGAAATCAGTATTATCGGTGCAAAAGTTTTTGGAAAAAAAGCCAGAATTGAGGAAGAGGATGAAGATGAGGATGCTGGCTTAGACAATGATACCCCGAACGATGGCACCTCCCCGGACGCCTGAACCGGTCTGTTTTATATTGACTTTGCAGGTCCCTGTGTGTAAAAAGAAATCTGATTTTATGAATAAACTGGGGACAGACGCTGTCACCGGTAAAAAGGCAAAACAAATTGTTAATTATTAAAGGAGCAAAACAAATTATGAACAAAAGATTTATCACACTACTGTTGGCTGCAGGAATTGCTGTGATTTTTGTTGCAACCGCTCTCCATGCAGGGACGGAAGTTAAAGATACGTTTACCATGGAAACCGATGGGTACAAAAAACGCAAAAAAGCGCCCCCAAAATTTAACTTTGTTGAATTTTCCCATAAAACCCATGCCACAGATTATAAAATTTCCTGTGGTGAATGCCACCATGACAAAGACGGTAAAGCGCTTGATATCAAAATGGGCGATGATGTAAAGGGATGTGGCGAATGCCATAACAAATTCAAAAAAGACAAAAAGAACAAAAAAGACATTATGGTCCATGAAAATGCCATGCATGGAAATTGCATCAGCTGTCATAAAGAGATCAACATAAAGGCCGGAGATCCCAAAGGCAGGAAGGGCCCTGCCCCTGCATCCTGTGGCAAATGCCATACAAAAATCAAAAAATAATCGCCTGATCTTTCAGGCTGTTAAGCTTCTTAAAAGGGGACTTTTCCACTGGAAAAGTCCCCTTTTTCATCTCGGACCCACCCTCAATCAGGCCTTGTTTTTGACTTCAAACAACCGCTCTATCAACCGGTCTTCAAATCCAGGCTCCTGGGTTCTGGACCAGGGGTAAGAGACCCCAAAAGATGCTTCAACCTTGTCTTTTGTATTAAATATCGGTATTGCCAGGGTTTTCAATCCAATGTTAAGTTCCTGGTCGGCAACGGCATAGCCTCTGGATCGGGTAATTTTTAGCTCTTTCAAAAAGGAGCTTACATCTGTGATGGTGTGGGGGGTAAGGGAGCTGAACTCAAGAAGCCCTGCTATTTTTTTTTGTTCCGTGTGATCCATAAATGCCACAATGGCCTTGCCCAGAGAAGTGGCGTGTATGGGAAGCCTGGAGCCGGCAGAAAGATCGATATTCACCACATCAGAAGAAAGGATTCTTTCTACGGCAATGATCTGGTTTCCTTCAAGTATCGCACAATGGGTGGTGACATCCATCTCATTGCGGATGGATTTCATATGGGGCATCAACCGGTTCCGGATCCCCATGGACGCGAAGACCCAGCCTCCTAACTGCATCACCTTGGGGGTCAACTGAAAAGTCTTGGCCGAATCATCCCTTACCATAAACCCAAGTTTTGTAAATGTATAAAGATAGCGTCTGGCCGTTGGCAGATTCATCTCATTGGCTCTGGCCATTTCCGTCAAACTCCACACAGGACGCTCTTTTGTAAAACACATCAATAAATTGAGCCCCTTTGCCAGGGAATTTACAAACTCCCGGTCCGTACCAGCATTCATTTCGCTCTCCTTTTTTTATCCCTCCGGATCATTGGAAAACCCCGGATAAAAATCTTGAAATCTGACAAAACAATATATACCTGATACAAGCCCGTAAAAAAGTAAAGTGCTTTTTAAAAAAGCCTTGACGGGACAGGAAGCATCTTGCTATCTTAAAAGAACACTATGCAATATATAGTTACGCATAGTATAATAAATTTTCCAATTAAGCAAAGGAGATTTTTTGATGTCAGCGGGTTTTGTATTCATAGGCGGTATCAGCGGTGTATTTTTTGGCATGACGCTCATCTATCTGTCCATCAAAATAACAGCCTTTATAGCAGATCGGTTTCCGGAAAAAGAAAAGGAGGACCTCACATGATAACCCCTCTGTCCGCCTTAATAAAAACCACGGGCTTTATTTATCTGACACCCGGCATGATATTTATGTGGGTCATTGGATTGGTTCTGATTTATCTGGCCATCAAAAAAGAGTACGAACCCCTGCTGTTGCTGCCCATTGGATTTGGGATACTCTTGGCCAACCTCCCCCTAAGCGGCCTTATGACCCCGGAACACGGATTGTTATGGAAATTTTACGAATACGGTATCCATTGGGAAATAATTCCCCCCCTCATCTTTCTAGGAATAGGTGCCTTTACGGATTTTGGACCCCTTCTGGCCAATCCCCGCCTTATTTTTCTGGGGGCCGGAGCCCAGGCAGGGGTATACCTCACCTTTTTTGTTGCCCACGCCATGGGGTTTAATATCATGGAAGCTGCGACCATTGGAATTATTGGTGGTGCGGATGGGCCAACCACTATATTCCTAGCGTCTAAACTTGCCCCCCAGCTTCTAGGGGCCTGTGCCGTGGCAGCATACTCCTATATGGCCATGGTTCCCATAATTCAACCCCCCATTATGCGGCTGTTAACCACCGAGGCGGAACGTAAAATCAGAATGAAAAAGGGCAGAAAAGTGACCCGGCGGGAAAAACTGTTGTTTCCCATTATTTCCACCTTTTTGATCATCCTGCTGGTTCCGGCTTCGGCCCCCCTTATTGCCATGTTAATGCTGGGCAATCTTTTCAGAGAAGCCAAGGTGGTGGAGAGATTAAAAAATGCCGCCCAAAATGAACTGATGAATATCGTAACAATTTTTCTGGGATTACCCATCGGTGCCACCATGAATGCTGAGGTTTTCCTACAGCCCAAAGTCCTGTTTATCTTTGGTTTAGGTCTCTGCGCTTTTATGGTCAGCACCGCCACGGGGATTTTATTGGCCAAAACGATGAATCTGTTTTCCAGCAACAAAATAAACCCGCTTTTAGGGGCGGCAGGTGTGTCGGCAGTTCCCATGGCCGCACGGGTTGTTCATAAAGTCGGTACCCAAGCAGACAAGAAAAACTATCTGCTCATGTATGCCATGGGGCCCAATGTGGCCGGAGTGATCGGCACGGTCATCGCAGCAGGAATATTTGTGACCCTCCTGGGTTCTTAAACCCTCAATTACCCAGGGGATAATATAAAATAATGTCCATGGAGAAGGTCCATGGAAAATTAGATATAAAAAACAATAGGAGAAAAAAAATGGCAACAAAAATATTGGCACCCCTAGCTGGTAAAATCGTAAGAATCGATATCGAAGCAGGTGCCTCCTTGTTTGAAGACCAGGAAATCCTTTTCATCGAAGCCATGAAAATGGAAACACCTATTTATGCACCCTGCGACGGTGTTCTTGATAAAGTTTTAAAAAAAGTCGGCGACGATGTTGAAGAGGATGATTTAATCGCCATTATGGCATAATGGACATTTTTCTTTCCTGGTGTATCCGTTGCCAGGAAAGAAATGGCCTTGTAC
This sequence comes from Desulfobacteraceae bacterium, assembly GCA_016743945.1. Classification (GTDB taxonomy): domain Bacteria; phylum Desulfobacterota; class Desulfobacteria; order Desulfobacterales; family Desulfobacteraceae; genus NBML01. Next base: position 16,043 of record JADGFI010000050.1, on the reverse strand, counting down.
TCAGCCCCGGATTTTGTTATATTTTGTAACAAAACTTAATTTAGAAAACTGAGTAATTTCACGCCAGAGAGTCCTCCAAATGACAATTTCCAAATATCACTCCACCGTCCTCATGCCCGAGATTAAAAAGCCTTACCCCTCTATCCTTGATTTTTTAACCAAACGGTTCCCCTCCATTGACAGGGAAATCTGGGAAGCCAGAATTATTGCCGGAAAAGTGCTCACCCAGAAGGGTGATCCAATTTCCCTAACCATGCCCTATACTCCCTTAAAAAGGCTCCATTATTTCAGGGAAATTGCGAGAGAACCCCCCATTCCCTTTACCGAAAAAATCATCTTCTGCAATGCAGACTTGCTGGTTGCCTGTAAACCACATTTTCTCCCGGTAATCCCCGGAGGCCCCTATGTTAACGAATGTTTGCTGAACCGTTTAAAAGAAAAAACAGGGAATGAGAACCTTTCACCCATCAACAGAATCGACCGGGAAACCGCAGGGCTTGTTCTATTTTCAATGAACCCAAAAACCCGTGGCCGATACCAGGAATTGTTCATGAACCGCAGGGTGGAAAAAACCTATAGTGCGGTGACAACATATTCCGGGGTTTGGAAAGAAAACAGGTGGACCGTTGAAAATAGGATTATCCAAGGAGATCCCTGGTTCAGGATGAAAGTTGTCCCTGGCAAACCCAATGCTGTTTCAAAAATATCCATGGTCAAGACCAGGGGGGATAAAGCCCTTTTTAAAATGTCGCCTGTCACCGGCAAAAAACACCAGCTTCGACTTCATTTAAGTGGTCTGGGATTTCCCATCCTCAATGACAGGGTTTACCCGGAACTCTTACCAGAGAAAAAAGTCGATTTTACAGCTCCCCTTCAACTTCTCGCCGAAAAAATTCGATTCAAGGATCCTTTGTCTGGCAAAAAGGTTAGCTATACGTCGGACCGTCATCTCGTTTGGTTGGATTAATGGGTGTATCCCTTTAGCAGAGGCCAGACCGGGGAATAATTATCTTACTTTTGAACTAGCGCCTTATAGATTCTGGCCCCATTGACCAGTGAGGCTGCCCAGGAGACAGTTCCAAGGGCGTGTATATGGGTATAGGTACCAAAGGTATTGTCCTTGAAAAATCCATCTTTTTTCGATAGGATTCCTTTACCCCTTTCCATCCGAAAGGCCATTTCCTGATCCTTATAGTCGATGGAAAGAACCTTTGAATATCGAAATTCGTGCCCTTTTAGAATCTCCCCTTTTTTGTAAAATGGGTTGTCGTGTTCTACTGTGACCCTGGTATAGCCATGGCCCTGGGGTTTTCGGGACAGGCCAAACTGAATGGGCAAGATACCTGCCATGGGATATTCAACACCTGCAAGCGCAATACTTTGGCCCAAAAAAATCAATCCCCCGCATTCAGCATAAATGGGCAGTCCTTTTTGGGACAATGCCTTAAGAGCGTCCCTGAAGGGTTGGTTTTTAGCAAGCTTTTGTGCATGGGTTTCGGGAAATCCACCGCCCATATAAATGGCGTGGACCTCTGGGATGCTCTCCTCTTCCAGGGGACTGATGTAAACAATTTTTGCCCCAAGATTTGTCAAAGCCTCCAGATTGTCTGGATAATAAAATTGAAAGGCAGAGTCCCGGATAATACCGATGATAACAGGGTCATCACCCCTTGATATAGACATCTCAAGTGAAAGCCCAGAAACATCGGGTACATCGGGTACATCGGGTACCATGGCAGCACAATCAAATGCTGTTACCGTCTTGTACAGGTCATCCAGGTCGATATAATCCCGGGCAACCTTAACAGCGGCTTCAATGGCCTTTTCTGAAAAACTGTGTTCTTCAGATGTGACAAGCCCCATGTGCCGCTCGGGAAAATCTTCAGCGGCAAGCTTGGGCACGGCCCCAAATACCGGAATATTGCAAAACCGTTCTATATTGGACCGAACTTTCCCCTCGTGACGAATCCCTGCCACCCGGTTGAGCACCACCCCACAGATATGGATATCCGGATCAAAGTTCATACACCCCATGAGCAGGGCCGCCATGGTCCGGGTACTTTTGGTGCAGTCCAAAACCAGGAGTACCGGCAGGTTCAACAGCTTTGCAAGTTCCGAGGTGGAGGTGGAGCCATCAATATCAATGCCGTCATATAGACCGCGATTGCCCTCAACCACGGCAATATCAGAATTTTGGGAATGGGTTGCATAGGAGGCCTGGACAACCTCGGGAAAACACAGATAGGTATCCAGGTTGTAACAGGGGCGACCGGCTGCCCTGGAAAGCCAGCCGGCGTCAATATAATCAGGTCCCTTTTTAAAGGCAGAGACACGAATTCCTGAGCTTTTCCATGCAGCCGTTATTCCGAGGGAAATAATCGTCTTGCCCGAGCCACCCCTGAGTCCTGCAACAACAATTCCCGGGATTTTTTCCCTATTCGCCTTCATGGATCATTATCTTTATTCTTATTATTTTTTTTAGCTTTCGCCTTCGGAAGAATGCTGGATACCACCACCCTTAAGACCGTACATGGTGGTACTTCCGGAAGACCAGTATTCAAGCACTTCATCTTCAACCATTTTATTGATAACCTTTTTAATCATTCTTGGCTTATCATCGGGAAAAAGTTTATAAAAATCTTTAAAATAAAACTTGCTTTTAGTTTTGGCTTTTTTGGTCATAAAATCCACAACTAACTTGCCTGCAGCCTCTTTATCATCAAGAAGTTCACTCATTATCATACTCCTTTGAAATCAAATGTATGAGCCGGAGAACTTTGGAGTCCTCCGGCTTTATCATCCTATATAACAGGTAAAGTTCAATAAAAAATTTTATTAGAACTTGAACTGAGTTGACTGACGCCAACTCATGTAAGCCTGCTGACGGAAATCATCAATGAGGTGATGTGTGAAAGGAAGTTCACAAACTTCAAAGAATTTTTCCCATCCGATTCTATCGGCCCAGTCGCCTAGACGTTCGTATTTGTTGGCACCGTTTGAATATGCGTTCACCATTTTGTTGATCGCATCTGTCATGGAAGTCCATCTGGGCATTTCATTGGGCAGAAAGGCAACAACAACCTTGGAGAACTTGGGATCGGTAATTCTGTTGGAAACTTTACCACCAGCCATGAGAACAATGCCATCTCCTTCTGTATCAGCAAGGGGCATTGAAGGACACATGGTGTAGCAGTTACCACAATACATGCATCTCTCATCTTTCATACCAATTGATTTTACTTCAGTACCGTCAGCCAATTTCACTTTGGCCGGTTTTAGTGCTGCTGTGGGGCAGGCAGATACAGCCAAAGGAATCTCACAGACTTTATCAAGGTACTCATGATCGAGCATCGGCGGTTTTCTGTGATATCCGAGGATGGCGATATCAGAGCAATGAACCGCACCACACATGTTCAGGCAGCAGGCCATGGAAACTCTCAGCTGTGCCGGAAGTCTATGATCCTGAAAATCTGAGAACAGCTCATCCATGGTGGCTTTAACCGTACCGGAAGCATCTGTTGCAGGTGTGTGGCAATGAATCCAGCCCTGGGTATGAACAATATTGGTTACGCCGGCACCGGTTCCGCCAATGGGGAACTTAAAGGAACCGCCGTCAAACTTTCTGGAAGCCAGATCATTTTTCAGGGGCTCGACTTTGTCCTTTGAATCCACCATAAACTCAATGTTGTTACGGGTGGTGAAACGAAGATGACCGTCACAATGCTTATCCGCAATGTCACACATTTCGTTGATATGGGTAGTGGACATCAAACGAGCGCCACCCACTCTTACAGTATAACATTCGTCTCCTGAGTCAGCCACATGAACAAGTACGCCGGGCTCAAGGATTTCGTGATGAGACCATTTACCCTTGTTTTTCTTGATAACAGGAGGGTAAAAATCGTTATGGTCTTTCGGACCGATGTCAGTGATTCTATTTTCCATCGGTTTGGCTGGATTATAACCAGTAGAAATAAATGCCATTATAATTCTCCCTTCTTATCTTTGATGGTGTTTTCTGTATTCGTCAACGTCACGATCCCAGCCGCCCGGAACCTCATCCTCTTTCCAGAAGATGTATGGATTGGTTCTCGGATATTGAACGTGCTGGGGAACAGCCTCGATACCAGTTACTTCAAGAAGCTTCTGGAATCCCTGACGCATGATCAGTTCACCAAGTCTTTCACGGTTCTTGCCTTCTTCCATCCACCAATCCCAAATATTTTCAATGACTTCTGTGATTGCTTCGTAGTCATTGTCAGGATTAACTTCGATAAAGGGGACAAGCAGAGAGCCCATCTGGGCACCATCAAGGATGGGTGCTTTTGCACCGCACAGGATGGAGCAACCGGTTTCTTTCCCAATTTTAAGGGCTTTTGGCATTACATTGATACAATGCATGCAACGGGTACAGTTGGCATTATCAATAAACAATTTTTTGTTCTTAAACTGCATACATTTAGTGGGGCAAAGACCGGTCACTTCTTTTTCAATATCAAAGGGACCCCAGTCTTTGCTGCCTCTGTGCGCGCCAGCATTTGCAGGATAGGCAGGATCACATTCAACATATTTGTTGACAGCGTCCTGATCAATGCGGATATCATCTTTCCAGGTACCGATAAAAGACATATCAGACCGTGCAATGGAAGCTACGCAGCAGTTGGGACATCCGTCAAGTTTAAATTTAAACTTATAAGGGAAAGCCGGACGATGGAGCTCATCCTGATATTCGTTGGTCAAAAAGTAAACCAAAGCGTTGGTGTCGTAACATGCATATTCACATCGGGACTGGCCCAGACAATCGGCAGGTGTTCTCAGGTTGGAACCTGATCCGCCAAGGTCCTGGCCCATGTCATGGGTCAATGTATGGAAAACTTCTTCCAACTGGGGAGTCGTGGTACCCAGAAGGATGATATCGCCTGTGGCACCATGCATATTGGTAAGACCGGATCCTCTGAAATCCCACAGTTTGGTAAGGCTTCTCAGGTAATCTGTTTTATAATATTTACCGGCTGGCTGATTTACCCGCATTGTATGAAAATGCGCCACCCCTGGGAAGGCCTCAGGCTGATCGCAGTATCTGCCGATAACACCGCCGCCATAACCGAAAACACCTACGATACCGCCATGTTTCCAGTGGGTTCTACCATGCTTGTAAGACAGTTCCAAAACCCCGAGAAGATCGTCTACACAATCTTCGGGGATCTGGAATTCAACACCATCTTCATTCTTTGCCCTGACTTCGGCCTGTTGTTTCAAGTCCGAGACAAAGCTAGGCCATGGGCCGGATTCCAGCTGGTCCAGTAAAGGAGTCTCATGTTTTGCCATTTACTTACCTCCGTTAATAGTTAATTTACACTCAATTAATGAAAAGGTTTTCCAAACTTCTCATTCAATAATCTAATTTCCAGTTATCTCAAACAGTTAATAGAACTCAACCATTTGAGATTGAACATCTTAAGCAAAATAACATTGCAGATATAGAATTTCTATTTCCACATGTCAATAAAAATCCTGTGACTTACATGATTTTAAAGAGAGAATGAACGCTGGTAGCATGGGAGCTAAGATGCGCACCTGCCATGGTTCGTTCCGATACATCCCCAGGCCATGCTTCAATCAAATTTGTCAGGATCGCCTGTATCTGTTCCCGGCTGAAACCCGTCATAAACCCGACAAAAATTTCTCTCAGCCCTGGCGATTCTTTCCCGGTCAGAGCTGATCCTGCAGAGTCACTGGCGAATTTTTTTTGGACTTGTCGTCCAGCCCCCGAAGGAAACCTTTGACCGTTGCTCCCAGAATCCCTTCTCCCAGAAAAGCCAAGGGTCCGACACCATCCAGCCGACCCATCTGCATTCTCAGGGTCAAATTCAAAAAAAAAGGCAAAGGCGAGACAGGGGATCATCCCTTTCTATGGGGAGCCAGTTCATCCAGAAGCGCCGGCGCCACTTCAAATCCCAACCGCACAGCCTGGTCACAATGAATAATGGCCTTTTCATATTCTTCACTCTCAAGATAGGCAACGGCCAGATTGTTATGGGCGATGGGAAACTTGGGCTCCACGGCAAGGGCTTCAAGGTTGGCCTTGATTCCTTCGGGAACCAGGCCCTTCATGAAATAGGCGGTTCCCAGGGTGGTAAAGGCCTGGACAAAATTCTTATTATGAACAATGGCCTTTCTTAGATTTTTAATAGCCTTGTCGACTTTTTCCTCGTCTTCCTTAGGATCCTTACCATCCACCAGCTGAAGCAGTACAAAGGCCATATTTCCGAACCCTTCTGCAAATCCGGCCCGGGCTTTTGTGGCACGTTGATTAAACCGGTAACAACCCTCCAGATCATTTCTCTGGAGACAGATCCCGCCTAGAAGCACATAGGCTTCCGCCAGGCTTGGGCTGCAGTCAATGGCTTCAAGGAGCTCTTTTTCCGCATCAACATATTCCTGTTTTCCCATGAGTGCCACGGCCAGGTTGTAATGGGTGGTGCCGCATTCGTCATTCCGGGACAATTGTTGCCTTAAAGTTGAAATTGTTTCGTCCACATTGTTTGACAGGTGGCTGGGGCCTTGAGGCTGAGACATATATAACTCCTTCATATTAAATCTATTTATGTATTGTTTTCTGGTAGAAACCTTATATAATAGTATTCTCAACTCAGGTGTCAAGGCATTTGATTCGAATATTAAATCTTGAACCCGCATCTCTCTTGTGATAGCACCTGATTTGCAAATACCCCAAAAGGGTTCATTTATTTTTTTAACTGCAGGAGTAAGTCGTTATGGAACAAGGATGCTTTACCGCATTAATCACCCCGTTTAACAAAGCTGGAGAACTTGACAGACAAGGCCTTGAACAGCTTATTGATTTTCAGATTCAAAATGGCATCACCGGTATATTGGCAACCGGGACCACCGGAGAAAGCCCTACTTTCAAGTGGAAAGAACACGACCATGTCATTGCCCTTGTGGCCAAACAGACAAAGGGAAACTGCCGTTGCATTGCCGGAACCGGCAGCAATAACACAGAAGAAGCCATTACGGGTGCCGGCAATGCTGCAAAAGAAGGAGTGGATGCGATCCTCATGATGGATCCCTATTATAACGGGCCCTCTTCCCTTGAAATCAGGCGAGAATATTATGAGGTGGTGGCAAAGCAATATCCGGACATGGATATCATTCCCTATATTATTCCCGGCAGAACCGGTGCCCAGATGCTTCCCCAGGATCTTGCCATCCTGGCGGAAAACTGTACCAATATCTCTTCTGTAAAAGAGGCCACGGGCAATCTTGACAATATGAAGCTCACCCGAAAACACTGCGGAAATAACTTTAACATCCTGTCCGGGGATGACTCGCTGGTCTATGATATGATGATTAATCCTGAAATAAACGCCTGCGGGTCCTTTTCCGTCATGGCCAATATTGTACCCAAATTCATGACCCAGATGGTCACCCTGCTCAACCAGGGCAAGCCAGATGAAGCGTTAAAAATCAATAACAGCCTGAAACCTCTGCTGGATCTTGTGGTGGTGACGACCCAAGAAGAAACAAAAAATCATGGCCCTGTCAGCTGCCGGGCAAGGAATCCCCTTCCCCTTAAAACCATGATGCAGCTTTTAGGCATGCCTTCTGGCCCCTGCAGAAAACCATTGGGAAAAATGACAGAAAAGGGATTTAAAACTGTGCTGGAAGCCTTGAAGCAGGTCCAGGCAGACACGCCGGACATATTCAAACCCATTGCCGACTTCTTCGATGTGGACATTGACGAACGGCTCAACAACACAAAATACCATACAACCCTATGGTACAACTATTAGCCGGATCACCCTCAACCGACACCAGATTCTAAACACAAAAAGGGTCGTGCAGCAGCTGCACGACCCTTTTTGTGTTTTTATAAAACCCTTTAAAAAAAGAATTCTATTTTTTTATCTTAAACCCTTCTTTGGCGGTCTGAAAAAATGTTGCGTTAAGCCACTCAAATCCAAACTGAAGCAATTTGACCTCATCGGCCTTAATTTCTTCGATTTTTTGAGCGGGAATTTCATACCGGGTAAGAAAAGAACTTTTAAAAACAAATTCCTTAAATTTATCAATATTATAGCAGACCATAAAAAATATCTTTTTGCTCTCTTCGGAAAGCCGCATGCTGGCGGGAAGTGATTTTTTCCGAACCATAAGATCCAGCCATCCGTCATTTACCTCGTCCCGAAGATTAACGCCCTGGTCCTCCCGCCATTCTGCCACGGTCCATTCATGGTCCTCTTCAAAGCCCAGACAATGGGCCTCCTTGACCGTAAAAAAGAACTCATCTTTTTTGCCATGCTCCCCGGCATAACTCAGGGATCCCACTCCCAGCGGGTAATATCGGCAGGTAGTGGGGCGATCTTCATAGATGACACACCCCTCCTTGTCCTCAACAAAGGGACACGAACTTCGGTCGTCATCCAGAAGCTTCAGGGTCACCACGGGCATATCTGCTTTTTCAAGGATCTGGGGCTGGGTAAAAGCCGCCAGGAACTCCTCGGAGGTCAAATCCAGTTTTTTGCGCATGGTCAGGACATCATAGGGGGTGAGCATGATATCAATGCCCCGGCAACAATCAGTAAAACACTTCACCCCTTTGTGGCATTTAAATTTGAACCGGCTTTTCAGACTCATTTGCTCAGGGGGTATTTCAGATGTTTTCTTTATATCTTCATTCATTGGTCGATCCTCATCAGTTTGTAACAGGTCGCTTAAAGGTGAGGACTATACAAAAAAGATATAATAATGTCAAGTGGATACAAGGTTTTCAAAAGAAAAGGCAATATCAGAAATTTAAAAATTTTATGTTAGGTTAGAATCAAGTAAATATATTTATAAAAAATAAAATAAGTTTGACATCCAAATTTCTTTTAAATAGAAGGTAGAGGAAACATGAGTTATCCCATTTTTCCATAAACGGATACGCCAGTCGCATTATTCCAATTTGCTGGTCAAAATTCCAGGAGCTTATATGAAAATCAAGAAAGCAGTTTTCCCGGTGGCAGGACTTGGCACCCGGTTTCTCCCCGCCACAAAAGCCATGGCCAAGGAAATGCTCCCCGTGGTTGACAAGCCGCTTATTCAATATGCCGTGGAAGAAGCCTTTGATGCAGGGATTGAACAGATTATTTTTGTGACCGGCAGGGGCAAAAAAGCCCTGGAAGACCATTTTGACCGGTGTTTTGAAGTCGAACTGACCCTTCAAAACAAAGGCAAAAAAGAACTGCTCAAACAGATCCAGGAACTGGTCCCCAAAACCGGGACCATTGTGTATACCCGTCAGAATGAACCCCTGGGATTAGGCCATGCCATCTGGTGCGCCAGGGATATTGTTGGAGATGAGCCCTTTGCCGTCCTCCTTGCAGACGACCTGATTCAGACGGACAAACCCGTATTGACGGAGATGGTAAAAAAATTCGACCGATTCCGGGCATCCATTGCAGCGGTCATGGAAGTGGATAACGACCAGACCGACAAATATGGTATTTTAGATGCCGTTAAATTGGAAAACAATATTTTTCAAATTAATGACATGGTGGAAAAACCAGTGCCGGCAGAAGCGCCTTCCAACCTTGCCATCATTGGTCGATATATCCTGACACCCTCTATTTTTCAACATCTGGGCAAAAAAGAAAAGGGGGCCGGCGGTGAAATTCAACTCACCGATGCCATGAAAGCCCTGCTCAAAGAGCAACCCATATTTGGATATAAATTTGAGGGCACAAGGTTTGATTGTGGGGACAAGGCCGGATTTCAGATGGCCAACCTGGCCTTTGCCCTGGAACGGCCGGACATGAGAGAAAAGCTGATACACTTTATCCGAGAAATTCAACAAAACTTTTAAATATTTTTATACCGATTGTACAGGGCCATGACCTTTTGGACATAATTTTGAGTTTCTGCGTAGGGCGGGATCCTACGGTATCGGTCCACTGCAGTGGGTCCTGCATTGTAGGCGGCAAGGGCCAGTGGCAGTTTGGCATCATATCGGTTTAAAAGCTGCTTCAAATACCGTGTTCCCCCCATGATATTCTGGGATGGATCAAAGGGGTCTATAACCGACAGGGCCTTATAATTATCCGGCATGAGCTGCATGAGACCCTTGGCCCCTTTTTTTGAAACCGCCCGGGGGTTAAAACCTGACTCTGCCTGGATCACCGCTTTGATCAGGGAAAACTCGATCCCGTATTTCACCTGGGCTTTTTGAATAATGGCATCATAGGCTTTGGAAACAGAACCGACCGTGAGTCCCACCGCTTTTTCCCTGATATACAATTTAAAGCCCGATGCGGTGGGGGCATTGGTGTAGTGAACAATACCCTCACTGTCAATATACCGGTAGATATGCGCTTGAGAAGGCACCGGCGCGCAACAGGCCAGAAAAAAAATCACCAGAAAGCTTGCTCCCAAAAAAAACGCCCCCCCTCGATGGGAGGTATCGAAATCGCCTTTATTTATATTTGTTTTTCTTTTCAACCCTTTCCCTGTATTCCTTTAAGATCATCTTTTCCGGAAATATGGATTTGGAAATATAGGGTACCATATTCTTTACAAAGGTGTCCACCTGGCTTTCAAAAACCACATCCTTTTCCTTGGCCATGATCATATTTCGCTCGCTCTTGTATTCGTAGAGGATATCAGCGCCCAGTATTTCAAGGATATCGGCAAATTTTTTATCTGATATCACCTGTACAGTAAAAACATTCTTTTGGATCTGGATTTCCATCCGGGCCCCCATGATCACCACATAGGCATCTGCCCCTATTTTCCTGGATTCATCACGGATTTCCAGGGTGAGTCCATTTTCAAGTTCTATTGTTTTGACTATTTTGTTGTTCTTGTTCATTTTCTCGTTTCCATGGTGTTATTTTTGACGGTTTTCAGACGATATCTCGCCCAAACAATTCCAATTGAATTTCTCGTTTATTTTCCCTGCCCCGGAGGACACTCGTTTCGTATCGGGCCAATTTTTTCTCAATATCATCAATAAAAAAAGACCGTTGCCGTTTTTGACTGACGCCATATATGCGTCTTTTCTGGGCATAAGTCAAACAAAGAATATCCATGGCCCGGGTCATACCCACGTAAAACAGGCGCCGTTCTTCTTCAAGATTTTCACAATTTTCCCCGTCCCTTGCAAAGGGAATCAACCCCTGCTCGCACCCGGAGACAAACACCACAGGATACTCCAGACCCTTGGCCGAATGCAGGGTCATCAGGGAAACCTTTTCAACGGATCCTGACAAATGATCCGGGTCCTGGTCCAAAACCAAATAGTCCATGAACGCGTTCGGGTCTGGATAAAGACGAGCCAAAGAGATGAGGGTTCCATGAACCGTGGCCACACCCTCATTTTGTTTTATCCCCTGTCCCACATCCAGCAAATCGATTATACTCTCCAGCCAGGCAAGACTGTCCCGGCCACCGGCCTGGTCATAGATGGGTTCGAGGATATCTTGGATCTGGCCCTCCGTATCTTGCCGGATTTTAATACCCTTTTTTTGCGATAAAAGGTTAAAATGATCTTTGAGGATCTGGTAATCCATTTTATTGGCCCGGCGGGTTATGACCCTAAAAAGGCTCAACACCTGTTGGATTCCGTCCAGGGAATATTGATTCTTTTTATCTGCTGTCTGAAAGGGAATACCCGCCTTTTGAAATACCGCAGCAAAGGCATCCACTTGTTTTTTGGTTCTAAAAAGAACAGCAAAGTCTGAAAAAGAATATTCTTTTTCCGCCATTGATGTCCCCTCCCTGGTGTCTATTTTTTTTGTATCCAATTTCCCGGTATCCATGGAAAAAAAAGACAGCCCGCCAACCAGTTTTTCTATCATCTTGCCCACGGCCACCGCCTCGGCTGTCTGGGTGGCGGTCTCCTTGACAATCAAGCGTTGAGCAGTATTAAGATTGGAAAATATCGGGGACCCGTTGTTCTCAATGGAGTGGGAAATCATTTGAAAAGAAGCATCTAGGATGGTCTGGGTGGAACGATAATTCTGGTCCAGAAAAATCTTTTCACATTCAGGGTAATCCGTTGCAAACCTTTTGAAATATATATTGTCCGATCCCCGGAACCCGTATATGGACTGGTCAGGATCCCCGATCACCACAAGATGACTCGTTTGGGCCAGCAATTTGACCAATTCATACTGACCCAGATTCAAGTCCTGATATTCATCAATAAAGATATGGTCAAACCGGTTTCGCACCTGGGCCAAAGCCTTGGGAGACGCCTTGAGACGGCGATAAAGCAAAAAAATCAACTCTTCAAAATCCACCAGATTCAGCGCATGACACTGCTGCTGATAGGCGGTGTAAACCTGCCTGAACACCCCACACATCTTGCCTGCCAGACAAGACAGGTCATCACTAGGTCCCAGTAATTGCTGTTTGCACAAAGAAATCATCCGGTCCAGTTGGCCCACCCCTTTTTTTCCGGAAAAAAGGCCCTTGCTCTTATCTCCCGGGATCAAGTCGGGTTGGGCGGCTGTTTCAAGCGCATTTTTAATAAGTTCCAGTCTCAGGCGGTCCTCCATAAGGCCGGCATTAAATTCAAACATCTCCTTTAAAAATTTCAGACAAAATCCATGGAAGGTGCTCGCCAAAACCTTGTTGTCCCCCCTGGGAAGAAAGGTATCAATTCGCCGGGTAAGTTCCCGGGCGGCCTTGTTGGTAAATGTCAGTGCCAAGATGGCGTTTGGGTCTGTTTTCTTTTCAGATATCAGGTAGGCAATTTTGGCCGTTAATGTTCTGGTTTTGCCCGTACCAGGCCCTGCCTGGATCAAAATAGCCGGATTTTTGGATTCAACCGCCTGTTTTTGGCCCGGATTCAATCCCTCCAAAAGGCCTAGTTCCCTTGCCGGCAAATCTGGTTTGGGAAGAGGGGGATTCTTTTCAACCTCCGATTTTTTAACCCCAGGAGAAGAAACACTTTTTTTCTTTTTGGGAACCCTGGGGGTGGGCAGGGTAAATAAAAGCGTTTTCTCCCCCCGAAGGTCTTGTTTTTCCTGACGGCTGAAAATATTCACCTTGCCGTATTCGCCGTCAAATCCGGGATCTATCTGAATATCACCGGCACGCATCTTCATGATGGCCTCGGCCAATAGCGGCACCCCGGCCCCTTTGATCTTCTCAAAGGAAAGTTGCGTTAGGATGGAAAGTTCCGGCCCCAGGGCTTCAATGGTTTTTTGATAATATCCGGTTACTCGTTTGGTTTTAGGCCCAACCTCAAAAATCTGAGCTAAAATATCGGCCAGGGGAATAATGTGGGTATAGGCCTGTCGGTTCTCCGGCACAAACCCTTCCCTTCTGTCGGCAAGCTCCTGGACCCGGTAAAGCACTCCCAGGGTCAGAGGTTTTTTGCATACAGGACAGATGCCGCCAAATTTTGCAGTGGTCTCAGGATTCAGGCTGACACTACATTTTCTGTGGCCGTCATAATGGTATTTCCCCTGGTGGGGAAACATGTCCAGGGTGCCTTTAAACGCCTCACAATCAAGGGTCTTAAGGGCAGATCGCATGGAGAAATAATCCAGATCCGTATTAAATACCGAGGCATTCCGCCCCAGGTAACCCGGGGAATGGGCATCTGAATTGGAAATCAGGCTGACATGATCCAAATCAGACACCCGCCAGTTCATGGGAGGATCCGAAGAAAGCCCTGTTTCCACGGCAAAGATATATTTTTTTAAATCCCCAAAACATTCTTCAATGGTGTCAAACCCGGATTTGGAACCCAACATGGAAAACCAGGGGGTCCAGATATGGGCCGGGACAAAAAAACCGTGATCGCTTGTTTCCAGCATAATCTCTAAGAGCGCCCTTGCATCCAGGCCCAATATGGGTCGGCCGTCTGATTTAATGTTTCCCAGGGCATCCAGCCGTGCATTAAATTTTTTAACGGCCAAAAGATCCGGAAAATAAACCAGGTTATGATTTTTCCGAACCCATCCCTCTCGTTTATAGATATTGCTGATCTCTGTCTGCAAAATGAAGCGGACCGGATTCCGGCATGAGGTTGGTACGGTTTCATCAATCTTTTCTGCAATTTCTCTCTTGAGGGAAAAAAGACCGGGCTCGGTTTCTTCCAGCTTGGATTCGATTTCATCGCACCATGCAGGAAAGGTGAAATCTCCGGTTCCGACCACGGAAAGCCCCTTGATCTGTGCGGTATGATAAATATTTTCCAGGTCCAGATTTTTGGCAGTGGCACGAGAATATTTGGAATGGATGTGAAGATCTGCAATAAAAGTCATTTCGATTTGCCTGTGCTATAATTCAAATTTTTATACCAATTCAAATTTATTACATTATTTCCCCTTATTTTTAAAGCAGGATTCTGATAAAGAAGAGGAAAGAATCATCACCAATTCTACAAAGAGAAAGGGGAAAAGCTATGGAGATGCACAAACACCAATTACTTGTCATCGCGTCTGACGCTTTAGTCCACACGATTTCAAAGGCCCTGCCCGCTTTTCCCGGGCTTAAAATGATCCGGGCCAATTCTGATACAGAGGCCATTGAATTAATGGTCACCACCCAGTTTGCAATGATACTCATGGAAGACGATCTCCCTTGTATCACCCCGGTAAAGATAGCGGCCAGACTCTCAAATCATGGAAGTCCAGAGGTGACACCCCTGGTGTTCATTACCGCGTCGCCCACGCCCTTGGATCTCTTTGAACCCTTTCCTTCCCTGCTCCTGGATTTTCTTTCCAAGCCCCTTGATCCCGGGCTTTTAAAAGCAAAAATTAAAATATTCCTTGAACTTTACAAAAATAAAAAAGCCATGGCCCAAAGTCTTAACGAACTGGATCGTGTCCATGACAAAATAATGGATCTCCAAAGAACCTCTCTTAGGGAACAGGACCTGAGAAAAGAAATGGCAAATTTTTCATCTGCCATTGCCCGCCAGATGCAATCCCCCATCAAAAACATACAGGCAGGTATCTACCAACTGAAAAAAAACCAGGATCGTCCCCTCCAGCTGAGCCAGAGTGTAAACCATATCCAGAATGCCACAAGACAGATTGCCAAGGTCACAAAAAGGATGTCCGCCCATGCAAGCCTATCCCCCAACCGAATCACCAGCCTGGTCGATAAAACAGGGAAAGAACGGCCCTGTCATATTCTCTATGCAACCGGGGCCAAAGAGGACTTTGATGTTTTCCGGCATTATCTTGAGAAAGGTCTCAATTGTGTTTTACACCAGGCCGTGACCATTGCCCAGGCAAAACAAAGCCTGTCAGCCCAGAATCTGGATATCCTTTTTATTGATCACTTGCTCTCCGACGGAACAGGATTTGACCTATTGTCCGATCTTAACCGGCGAAAATCTGAGATTCCCGTTATATTTACCCTAAATAAATTCCATATGAAGATAGGGGCAAAAGCGATTGTAAAAGGAGCCCACAATTTTTTTATAAAAGAGAACATCTCTCCACAAAATATCCTGGCCATCCTCGGAGAAACCCTTGAAAGATCGAAACTGGCAAAGGAAATTCAAAGCGCACGGGAAAGAATTGTTCTGATTTCCAGACGGGATCATTTGACCCAGCTGTATAACAGGCAAAGCTTTGACCAGAAGCTGAACAGGGAGATAGACAAGGCCAGGCGATACCAGATTCCCTTGTCCATCCTGATGGTGGATTTTGACAAATTTAAATCCCTAAACCAGGCCCATGGATATGAAACCGGAGACCAAATCCTGAGGACCAGCGCCGCTTTGATCAAGGGGATGGTCAGGAAACTGGATATGGTCTGCCGGTACGGGGGAGAAAAATTTTCCATTCTCCTTCCCAACACCGGCCTTGCGGGTGCCAAAATTTTGGCCCAAAGAATTTTAAAAGCCATCGACAGCCATGGCTTTGATATAAACAAAGAGGTCTTTCACTTAACCGTCAGTATCGGTATCGCCTCCCATGGAAAGCCCCCATTCCTAGACCAGGATCCGGATCTGGTAAAACAGGCCCTGAAGGCCGTGGACCTGGCGGCTCAACAAGGGGGAAACACTCTCCAAT
>JADGFI010000004.1 GCA_016743945.1 Desulfobacteraceae bacterium | reverse complement strand
GTTGAAGTATTTTTTTTTATCATTCAGCTTTTCGGCATAAGAATTGCAAATTGTTTAAAATAGTAATTTACAAGAGTAAATTTAATAAAAATTGACAGGTATTCAAAATTTTCTGGGCTAAATTCATTTGACATTAACAAGGAGGAAAAATGAGGACCCCGCACAGACAAAGCTTTCATTATGATTTGGGTTGGTTCATATATTTGTTATTAGCTGGGGGGTTAGCTTTTTCATTTGTACTGTGAATCACAGGCATAAAATTTTAGAATTAGGATGACCATAAGAGAAATAAAATCATGAATTTTTCAATAAAGACCAGAGAAAAAGAAAACAGTGTCGTTCTTGAACCTCAAGGGGAGATAGATATGTATGTCTCTCCTGATTTTCGAGACAAACTCCTTATGGTTTGTAATGAAGGGGTCCAAGAGGTGATTGTTGATTTTTCACTTGTTACTTTCATGGACTCTTCCGGAGTTGCAACCCTGGTCGAAGGTCTTAAATGGAGCAAAAAAACCAAAAAATCATTTATTCTCAAAAATGTCGGAACAAATGTTAAAAATTCACTCGCCCTTACAAAACTCGATACTGTTTTTAAAATCATACCCAGCGCCCATGATTCCGAATGGTTTAATTAGCAGATAGCTCCTATTCTCCTTAAACCATACCGATACGATTATAGTTTAGGCCCCCACCCCATCTCCTCGGGGAAGATAATCCTCCCTCACCGGAGAAAAAACCTCAATGGCCACAGAATCTTCCATCACCTCAGCCCTATGTTCCACATTACCGGGGATGGACCAACTGTCCCCGGGTTCAACCAGAAACCCTTCCTGGTCAATATACAGGGTCATCTTGCCTGCGACCATAAAACCCGTCTGCTCATGGGGGTGGGAATGGGCAGGCAGTTTGGTTCCTTTTTTCAGATGA
Source organism: Desulfobacteraceae bacterium (assembly GCA_016743945.1). GTDB lineage: Bacteria > Desulfobacterota > Desulfobacteria > Desulfobacterales > Desulfobacteraceae > NBML01. The sequence goes on along the minus strand of JADGFI010000004.1, from coordinate 331,556 downwards.
AACCGAGATAAAAGACTTTTTTCTCCATATACCAGGGTTTTCATCTCAATTCCCTCAACCGGGCTTAAAAACCCATCATCACTGTGCTGTGCAAACATTAATATTTCCTTCTTATATAAAACTGCGGCCTATTGCCATTATAAGCGTTTTATTTTTCGTTGTGGCCAGGACCAAATACCTGTGTTCCGGCCTCGGTTATTACAGGCGTTTATTTAAGGGACGTTTTGACAAAATGAACCAAAATTGCAATACTATCAAGTTATTAATTTTAAATTTAAGGTATCAATGAACTCCAACACCCCCATGATCCTGGCACCGGCCGGGAATAAAACCTCATTTTTAGCGGCCATTGCCGCAGGCGCCGACGCCATTTATTGTGGATTGAAAATATTTTCCGCCCGGATGGAAGCAGATAATTTTTCCATTGAAGAACTGAGCCGGTTAGCAGCCTTGGCAAAATCCAGACAAATAAAGGTTTATATTGCCTTCAACTCCATCATCAAGGAGTCAGAGCAGGATAAAGTGTTTAAGATATTGACCAAACTTTGTGAATTTGTACAGTTTGATGTCTTGATTGTCCAGGACCTTGCCATGATTCCTTTGGCAAAAAAAGCAGGGTTTAAAAAAGAATTCCATGTATCTACTTTGGGCAATTGCACCTTTCCTTTGGGTCTTGAAGCCGCTAAAAAGGCAGGATTCTCCGGGGTGGTGTTGCCCAGGGAATATACCATCGATGAAATTAAAGAGATGGCCCAGAAGACGCCTGAAGATATGACCCTTGAGGTTTTTATCCATGGAGCTCTCTGCTATTCTATTTCAGGCAGGTGTTATTGGAGTTCCTGGTTTGGCGGAAAAAGTGCCCTGCGGGGCCGATGTGTCCAGCCCTGCCGACGCATATATGAACAAAAAAATCAAAAGAAACGCCATTTTTCCTGTATGGATTTTTCAGCCGATGTTTTGGTCAAGGTGTTAAAAAAAATCCCCCAGGTCACCACCTGGAAAATTGAGGGCAGAAAAAAAAGCCCACACTATGTGTATTATACGGTCAAAGCCTATAAGCTGCTCAGGGATGAGCCCACCAAGAAAAAAGAGGCCCTGTCCTATCTTGATTATGCAATGGGAAGAGAATTTTCCCATTATAATCTTTTGTCCCAGCGGATTCAAAATCCTCTGGAGCATACCTCGGAAACAGGATCAGGCCTTTTTTTAGGACGGGTAAAAAACCCAGCTGAACCCTATTTTATCGCACGGGAAGAACTTTTCAGTGGCGATTTATTAAGAATCGGGTATGAAGAAAATGAATTTCATGACATCGAGAAGGTTACCCGGGCCATCCCTAAAAAGGGACGCTTCTTTTTATCCAAACGATCCAAGTTTAAAGTAAAAACAGGGACCCCTGTTTTCATCATTGACCGGCGGGGACCGGAACTTCAATCCTTGATAAAAACGCTTGAATCAGAACTTGACACCCTGGAAAAAATTCAGGTGCGACCGATTTTGGAGACCCCTTCTTCCAGAAAAAAATCTGCTAGACTACTTGCTTCAAAAAAAAGGCCGGTTGAATTACTTGTATCCAGGGGAAGACACACTTCCAGCAAAAACAGAGACACCCCCCATGGAGATACCGGCATCTGGATTTCCGCCAACGCTTACGGCAACAAACCCCCGGGCAAAACCTGGTTGTGGCTGGATCCCCTTGTCTTTCCCGGAGAAGAAAACATCTGTCGCAACTACCTGGACCAGGCGGTGAAAAAAGGGACAAAAAATTTTGTTTTAAATGCATTCTGGCAGATCGGGTTGTTTAAAGATCCCCAAAATCTCAATCTCTGGGCCGGGCCCTTTTGCAATATCACCAACTCCATGACAATTAACCTGATGAAAACCCATGGATTTTCCGGTGCCATTGTCAGTCCGGAACTGGATCGAGAAACCTTTTTATCCCTGCCCAGCAACTCGGATCTGCCCCTGGGGGTTGTGACCCATGCCAATTGGCCCCTGGCAGTATCCCGGATTATTTCTCCGGACTTAACGCCGGGACAGATGTTTCAAAGCCCAAAGGGAGAAGGTGCCTGGGTCAGCAAATCAAACAACACCTACTATGTGTTTCCCAACTGGCCCCTGGACCTGACCGACCAAAAAGAGGAACTGGAACGAGCCGGCTATTCAGTTTTTGTATCCCTCCAGGAGAACGTCCCAAAGGGAGTTAAAATGAAATCCCGGCCCGGATTGTGGAATTGGAATTTAAAACTGCTGTAAATTCACCCCCACAGGACCTAGTGTCTTTAATTTCCCCCTGCATCTTATTGAAGTGATATGGTGCAGTGGGGACCTGTAATGAGAAGGTTATTGGTTACGGTGGACTGGATATGCTCCATCTTGCTTCCCAGAAGAATCTCCTTGATAATTCCGTGGCCATAGGCACCCAGAACAATCAGGGAATTATGGGGAACTTCATAGAGCATGGTATCAAACTTTTTATCCCCATAAAAATGCCATTGGACTGTATATTGATCCATCAGGGATTCCAGGTCATTTTTCCGAATCAACTCTCGATAGTATTCTTCCCCTTTTTTTTCAGTCAGGGTATAGATGTTCAAGGGCAGGCCCGATGACATGGCAAGTTTTAGGCCAAGGGTCAAGGCATTCATGGCATTTTCAGATCCGCCGAAAAAGACGGAAATACTCGTCCATGGTTTAAATACAGGGCTTGTAATAAGCACGGGAAAGGTGGCGTGTTTGATGATCCTGCGAACCTTGGGTCCGATATGCCCCAACCCGATCTTTGAAGACAAATCACTCACCGACCGAGGACAGCATAGATAATCAAAATTTGTTGAAATATCCGGGAGGGTTGATGCGGTATAATTCTTGGGTTCATAAAACATGGGTTTAATACCCATGTCTTCAAATAATTGCTCAGCATGAACCTTGGCAGTTTCAGGCGCATTCAGGTAGGAGTGATCCAGATCCACCTGGACCGCATCATTGGAAAAGTATAATAGAAACTTATCGCTTTTGGGAATATAAACAACCGGGTATGCATTGATAGTTTTACAAAAATACAGAGACTGAAGCAATGTTTCCCTGCCAAAGGGTGTATTTCTGAAAATGTGAAGCAATTTATAGTTCATACTTTCTCCTTTATATACAAAAAATTACTGAATGTTGGTCTGCATGATGAGTTCTCTGCGATAGAGATCCAATACCCTGGTTTTTGCGATCATGCCGATAAACCGGTCGTTTTCAACCACCGGGATAGTGTCCATATTATTTAAATCCATGGAATCAAGCACATCCTGGAGATCATCCTCCAACGAGGCTGTGATCACGTCTTCGTCCATGACCTGGTTGAGAAACACCATATCGTACATACCCGGTTCCAGCGCATATCTACGAATGGTACTCAATTGGATAACGCCTTTATAAATGTCTGTTTCATCTTCAACCACCGGGAAAAAATTTTGTTTTGAGCTTTTGATGATCTCAATGAAATCCCGGAATACCATATTTTCAGAGACCTTTATATAATCGATTTCAACCAGTTCATTCAGGCGCAGATCGGAAAGAATCCTGGCATCGGTCCCCGGTCTCATGAACTGCCCCCTCTCGATGAGATCCTTTAAATAATAGGAGGCCGGCTCAATATAATGACTCATGGTGCATGAGAGGGAAGAGACCAGAATCAGGGGAAGAATGGTTTCATATCCCCCGGTAATCTCTACAATCAAAAAAATCCCGGTTAAAGGCGCCTGCATGACACCGCTGATGAGCCCGGTCATCCCCAGAAGGGCGTAGGCGCCTTCGCTGGCAATATCAATGGAAGGAAGTAAAAAGGACAAGGCCTTATGAAAGACAACCCCTGTAAGGCTTCCGATGACCAGACAGGGGGCAAAAATACCGCCTGATCCTCCCCATCCAAGGGTCATGCCCGTGGCAAATATCTTGGCAAAAATAGCCACAAAGGTCATAAAAAGCCCCATGGAAAAAGAACCCGAAATCATGGATTGAATAAAGTGATATCCTTCTCCCAGCACCAAGGGCATAAAGCCTCCGATGACACCGACGGCACACCCGCCGACAATGACCCGCCCCCACAAAGGAAGGGAAGATTTTTTGGCAATTCTTCCGATTTTTCTCAGACTTTTTGTAAACAAAACAGAAATTAAAGCTGCCAGGGTTGCCAGGCCGAGACTGGGCAAGATATCAACAACCATCATGTTAAAGGGCTGATGGTTGAACAGCACCTGTTCGGGAATAATGGCCTGGCTGACCTGGGCCCCTGCCACGGCTGCAATGGCAATGGGGATAATATTAACAAATTTCCACTCTCCCAAAAGCACTTCAATGGTAAAAACCAGACCTGCGATGGGGGCATTAAAAATGGCGGAAATGGCACCGGCGGTTCCGCAGCCCACAAGGGTAATCCGCTGGCGGTCATTTAATCCAAGCGCTTTTGCTATATTGGAACCAATGGCAGATCCGCTCATGACCACCGGGGCCTCTGGTCCTGCTGATCCCCCGCTTGAAATGGTCAAAAAACTTGCTATCAGTCTGGAATAACTGGATCTCAAGCGAAGCAATCCGCCATATCGCGATACCGCGTAAATAACCTCGGGAATTCCGTGACCGGCCCCTTCTCTGGAAATTTTTTCAAGATACAAGGACGAAAGTAGCGCTCCTGCGGCCGGCAATACAAAAGCCCACCAATAATGCCTCAAGGGATGAAGCAATTCGGTAACAGACTCAAGGGAGAGGCGCAGGGCCACCGCCGCAAGTCCGCTGCAGATACCGGCAATGGAACCGGCAACAATCAAAAGTAATCGGTCATCCAGTTGGAAAAGCCTGTAATAGATTGCTTTATAGGTATTTTTAATGGTCTGCATTCTATATTGCCAATTTCGTATGCGCCTTAGAAGGTATTCAATGTTTGAAGGGCTTCAATCTTTTGGATCAAGGCCTTTGGGTCGGGTCGGGATTTAAGAAAACGGGTAAAAGATTTGTCCCGAAGACAAAAAGACAGACTCGACAACAATTGGAGATGATATTTAAGATCCGGGCACAGGATAAAAAATAAAACTTCCACGGGTTGTTGATCCATGGCCTGATACGCCACAGGGGTTTCAAGAAAACAGATTGCCACCAGGGGGTCATTTAAATAGCCCAAAGGAACCCTGGGGTGGGGAATGGCAATTCCATTACCAATACCGGTGGAAAGAGCCTGTTCCCGTTCAATTAACCGAGTAAGAAGATCTGTTTTAAACTCCCTTGGAACCTTTAAAATTCTTTCCAAAGAAGCGCTTAAAACACTTTTTGTATCATCTCCGAGAATATCAAAATACAGCCCACCGTTTTGAACGGCTTTGGACAAGGAAACCAAAGGAGCGGCTTCTCGTTCAGGCAGGTTTTGTTTTTCAAGGTTCAGGGAAATATTGCGTTTAACTGCCCACTTTTTTAAATCACTGATGGGAAAGCGATAAACAGCACCCTTTTGAGAAACTGGCAGTTTCCCCTGGCGTATCCACCGCTCAATGGTATTTTGCTCCACCCCCAGATATTTTGACAATTCAAATAGTGTAAGCTCCATTTCTTTTTTTTTTCCGCTCATAATAAACACCTTAAAACAAGACCATCATGGGTCCATTTTTTTTAACACATACACGTGGTTCAATTGGATGCGCTTCCGGAGGAAATCCGGAAAAAATCAGGTCGGGCTGGTCAGGTCTCGATTGATCAGGGCAGTTCTGGTTCTTTTTATCGATCACATCATTCGGTCACATCATCTAAGTGTACATTGTATCAAATTTTACAAACTGCTTAATTCATAAATATTTATGTCGTTTATAGCCCAAACAGGTCTGAATGACAACCCATAAGTTGCCTCCATGGGAGTGAAGGGCCCCGGGGACTTTTTTTATTTTTTTGTGTCATAACGGTTTGTAATGTTTCATTTTCGCTTTTATAACCCACTTCCCGTTGACAAATCAAAACGGCTCATATAATTACTTTTACCTGTATCGCTAGACCCATAATTTTTGACTTAAATAGGACAAAGCCGTGGTGCTGTTGTTCTAAAGTATATAATAAGGATGCTTAAAAATTAATATAAATTTCAGAAGAACAAGGAGAACCAAATGATAAATAAACTATTCCCTTTTTTGTTGTGGTTTCAAGACTACAACAAGGAGAAACTCAGTGCAGATGTTATTGCCGGAATTACAGTGGCCATGGTGTTGATTCCTCAATCCATGGCATATGCCCAGCTGGCAGGACTCCCTGCCTACTACGGTCTCTATGCTGCATTTTTACCCCCAATGGTGGCATCCTTGTTCGGGTCAAGCCGCCAGCTGGCCACGGGACCTGTTGCCGTGGTTTCTTTGATGTCTGCGGCCTCCCTGGAACCCCTGGCCACCGCAGGTGGCCCCGAGTTTATCGCCTATTCCATTATCCTGGCCCTGACCGTGGGGTGCTTCCAGCTTTTCCTGGGTGTTTTCAAACTGGGACTTGTGGTGAACCTGCTGTCCCATCCCGTTGTCAACGGATTTACCAATGCGGCTGCCATTGTCATTGCATCCTCCCAGTTTTCGAAACTTTTCGGGGTTTATGTTGACAAGGCCCCCCACCATTATCAGACCATTATCAACGTGTGCAAATCCGCCATTCACTATACCCACCTGCCCACCCTGGGCTTGGGAATTTTAGCCATCACCATCATGGCGACCTTGAAAAAGGTCAACCCCAAGATTCCCAATGTATTGGTGGCGGTGGCGGTCACCATACTTATTTCCAAATTCACCGGCTTTAATAATGACCAATTGGTTTCCCTTGAAAATATAAGTGATACCAAGGTTGTCCAGACCCTCCACGCATTCAATGGTGATGTCAACAAAATAAAAGAACTGGGAACCCTCAGGGCAAACCTTAACAACCAATTAAAAGAAATTACATCAGATGCCAAGGAACATGATATCCATATTGCCTCAGAACAACAACTGGATGTTGAACATGACCTTGCCCTGATCAATGCCAAGATTGACAAAACAAAAGGAGCGGCCCACATCAAGCGGGAAAACCTGCGACTGATCCATTTTTTCACTGATAAAAACACCAAGGGCACCCCCATTTTTTATACCGAGGCAACCCTTCCTGAAACCCTTGAAACAGACGGGGCAAAATGGCGGCTCAAAATTTCAAACAAACCCTTGAACCTGGAAAGTCTCAAAATGATCGGCGCAGGAGCGGTGGTGGGGGATATTCCCAAGGGTCTTAAGGTTGGTATCCCCAAAGCACCTGCAAACACCTCTTATTTTGGGGCATTTATCCAATTGCTTCCCTTTGCCGTTATCATCTCCCTTCTGGGATTCATGGAAGCCATTGCCATTGCAAAATCCATGGCAGCCAAAACCGGACAGAAACTGGATCCCAACCAGGAACTGATCGGCCAGGGGCTTGCCAATATCATCGGTTCCTTTGGCCAGAGTTATGCCGTCTCCGGATCTTTTTCCCGATCAGCCGTCAACCTCCAGGCCAATGCGGCCACCGGGGTGTCATCGGTTGTGACCAGCATCATGGTTGCCATCACCCTGCTGTTTTTAACCCCGCTTCTATTCCATCTGCCCCAATCGGTTCTGGCAGCGGTTATCATGATGGCGGTTATCGGGCTTATTAATACTTCCGGCTTTGTCCATGCCTGGAAGGCCAAACGCTCAGAAGGCATCATCTCTGTCATCGCTTTTTTAAGTACCCTCTATTTTGCCCCCCACCTTGAGGAAGGCATCATGGTGGGGGTAGGACTTACCTTCGCACTATTTATTTACAAGCACCTGCGACCCCGGGTGGCACTGCTGTCAATGTCCAAGGACGATACCCTGAGGGATGCGGTTACTGCCGGTCTCAAGGAATGTGACCATATTGCTGTTGTTCGGTTTGACGGGTCCCTAATCTTTACCAATGCCACCTATCTTGAAGACAAGGTGTTACAATATATTGCCGAAAAGCCGGATCTTATGCATGTGCTCATTGCATCCAAAGGCATCAACGATATTGATGCCTCGGGTGAAGATGCCATTTCCATTCTGATTGATACGGTCCGGGGCAGTGGTAGAAAAATATCCTTCTGCGGCCTGAAAGAAGAAGTTATTGCTGTCATGGAAAGAACCCATCTCATCGACAAGCTGGGTCGAGAAAATGTGTATATCAATACCAGGGGCGCCCTGGAATCCATTTATAAACAGATTCATTCCAAGGGCGACTGCAATGAGTGTCCGTTGAAAAACTATATGCCGGCCCAAATCAGGGGCTGATCCGCAAAACCCATTACATTATCAACACAAAAGTCATTCCGGGAGAATCTTCAGGAATGACTTTTGTGTTAATTTTTAATCATTTTAAGTTTCTCAAGTCCTTTTTCCGGCCCCAGGAGAACCATAATCCCATTTTCTTTAAAGATAAAATCTGCCTTGGGAGTAAAGTGCACCTTTTCAGAAATCATCTCCTTGATGGCAACAATCTGAACAGCATACCTATTGGGCAGTTTGACCTGCATGAGAGTCTTGCCTATAAAACTTTTTGGCACTGCAAGTTCTATGATCCCATACCCATCCATAACCGGCAAAAAATCTATTAAGTTCGGATTATTGAGTCTTTCAGCCATGGAAATGGCATTGTCTTTTTCCGGAAAGCAAATATCTTTGACCCCCAGTTTTTCAAGTACCCGCTTATGGGGTTCATTAATTGCTTTTGCTACGATATGCCCGATGCCTGCCTCCTGAAGATTCAGAACGGCTAAAATCGAATTACTGAGAACAGATCCAATACTCACCACCGCCGCATCCATTTCATTTACGTTTAAAGACGCGATCACCGCTGGATCTGTCGCATCTGCTACAATCGCCTGTGTTACCTTGGTTTTTATCTGCTCTACCAACTCCGGTTTTTTATCAATGGCCATTACATCATGGCCTTTGCTGTAAAGATGTGAGGCCAGAAAATATCCAAAATTTCCAAGCCCGATCACCAAAAACTGTTTCATGATTTTCTCCTTATCCTATCATAATATCATCCTGGGCATAAGAATACGTCTTTGCTGCCCCACGTCTGCTTACGGCAACTGCAATCACCAAAGGGCCCAACCGTCCCACAAACATCATCAGAACAACAATCAGCCTGCCTGGCACCGAAAGAGTGGGCGTGACACCGGTCGACAGCCCAACGGTACCAAAGGCTGAGATATTTTCAAATATTAATTCCAAAAATGCCCCCCTGGTTAATTGATGGGAAATCTCTCCTATTTCTGTTTGCTGCAACAGCATGATGCCAATGGTAATCACAAAAAAACTGACCATGATGAGGCTAACAGCCTTGGCAATACTTTCATCGGAAATCCTCCGGTAAAAAATTTGAGGGGATGATCGTCCGGCAAGCCTGGATACCCCCAAAATCATCAGGGTTGAAAAAGTGGTGACTTTAATGCCGCCACCGCAGGAGCCGGGTGCTGCGCCGATGAACATTAACAGAATCGTTAACAGCAGGGTTTCATTGGTTAATTCTCCAATTTGAACGGTATTGAACCCGGCAGTCCGGGCGTTTACGGATTGAAAGAAAGAAACCAAAAATTTATGGGGTATTGTCATACCCTTCAACGTGTTCGAAGATTCCAGTAAAAAAAATGCTGCAGTGCTGACAAAAAGAAGGATTGCCGTACTGGAAAGAACCACCTTTGTATGAAGCGTTAAGTGGGACAAGGACCGCCGGGAAAATATTAAATTTTTCATTTCAGAAAGCACGACAAACCCGATACCCCCTATAATAATCAAGGTGCTGATGGTAAGATTTAATATCCAGTCATGGGAATAACCTGTAAAACTGTCGGGAAAAAGAGAAAAACCGGCATTACAAAAAGCAGAGACCGAGTGAAATACACAATAAAAAATTCCCATTGCTGCTGTTTGATCGGAAGAAAACCTGGAAAATAAAACAACAGACCCGATAAATTCAACAACAGCCGTAAATAAAACAATGTCTTTTATAAGGGATAGGGTTCCTTTCCCACCGCTCAGGTTGTAGGTATCCTTGAGCAGCATTTTCCCATTAAGGCTGATTTTTTTCCCAAGTGAAAATAAAAAAAGGGTGGATAACACCATAATACCGACGCCCCCCACCTGGATCAGTCCGAGGATCACCATCTTTCCAAAGAGGGTAAAGGTTGCACCGGTATCAACACTTGTCAATCCGGTAACACAGACTGCAGAGGCAGCGGTAAAAAGGGCATCCACAAATTGAATATGCCTGTTGATTGTAGAAATCGGCAAACACAATAAAAAAGCCCCCGATACAATAAGAGACGCATAACCGAGGATAGAAATTCTAGCAGGCGAACTGGTAAAGGATTTTTCCAATTTATATAGGGGTAATTTCATGATTTTTGTTCACTAAAGGGAAAAGGTGTGAATCTCTGGGAAATTAACAATGGGAAACACGATGGTAAAACATGAACCGCTTCCCTCCTCACTTTTGGCGGTAATGGTCCCGCCGTGCGTGGCGATGATCCCCTGGGATACGCTTACTCCAAGCCCGGTCCCCTTGCCTTTGGATTTTGTTGTAAAAAACGAATCGAAAACAAAAGACAAAATATGCTTGGCAATCCCTTGTCCATAATCTATCACATTTACCTTGATGGTATCGCCTGTATTCCCGAGGGTCCCCATTATCTGTAGTTTCTTTCCCTTGGTGGATGCATCCAGCGCATTCAAAAGCAGATTCACAAAAACCTGCTGAATTTTCTGGGTATCCCCGTGTATCTTGGGGAAATTATCCGCAAACTTGAGATCCACCTGAATCCCTTCTTTTCTAAAATCCTTCCCACGCGTTTGAGGGTGGGAAGATCATCATCATCAACATCATCAACCATAATTTTGGGCATCATCGTCTCATTTCCGCCTTTTCCGGGACTGGCACCGAGACCTGACAACACCGATTTTGGAAATTTCACGCAGGATCACATATTGTAAAAGGGATTAATGTGATCGGGTTTCTCCTTTACCGGAATCAAATGAACATGAACCTCCTTGACCCCATCCACCGTTCGGGCAATGTTGCTTAACATGGCAACCAAGTCGGCCGCTGCAGTAGTCTTTCCCTGGACATTGCCGATGGAAACCAATCCGGAATCGGCGGTTACCAGGACCTTGGGAACAAGGTGCATCAACGCAGTCTGAACCCTGGCAGCCAAGGCCAGATCTTCAAGTTTTTTCCGGGATGCAGGTGTGGTCTGAAATGCTTTTTTCCCAACAGCCTCGCACAGTATGTCCACGGCATCGTCCACGGTCATGGTGCTGATGTTGAGAACGATATCATACAGCTTGCTGTCCTGGGTATCCACCCCATAAACCTTAATTCCCCATTTACGCCGCTCTTCATCATCTTTTTTCAGGATGAAAAGCGCCTCTTCTGCTGAAATATTTTCCCGGCGCATCTCTTCTTTGACCCGATCTTCTATATTGGCAAGGATTCTGACTTTTACAACGTGGGCAATGTCCCGGAGAAAATAATGCCCGGCCAGACCGTGATACACCACCTTGTCTTTCTGGGCGTACTTGAGAAGTGAGGAGCGCAGGTACGCCACATACCGTTCTTTACCGCAATGGAAGCGTTCAAGGACAGTGGGCGCATCATGAAGCGCTCTGATAAGCTTTATTTCCGGAATGTTAAATTCATCGGAAGCCTCAATAAGGATATCCCGGGAAAGGCATTCATATCCCATCCGCTGGGCCAGTTTTTCAGCGACATCCTTACCCCGACTGTAAGAACCTCTGGAAATTGTTATAATGGACATACCGCTCCTTTTCAAACTTAAAAAATTAAATCAACCTAATTAAATCAACCGGGTGCTCTGTCAGACCGCATTGGATAATAACTGCTTAAATTCTACGTTGCATCACTCAAGTTGTACAGAAAAAACTTGCTCAATATAAAATCACAAGATAAAAGTCAATCTTTTTTTTAAAAAAATTCATGGGGCCTTTTAAATAAAAAATGCCATCATTACGAACCACACGGGTATTTTGATTTGATATATTTCATTTCCAGTGATAGTTATAAGATAAAAAAACAATTGAAAGCGTGCCTTTGATACTTCAGTTTATGGAGCAATGTTACCATCATGATGATCACCCTTCCCCACCCCCATATTAATGCTCTTTTAAGAAAACCCCTGGATTTTATCCACATGATCGATGAAATCCCCGTGGGGATTCTTGTACTGGATTGTGACCGCAGGGTGGTCCATCTAAACAGATTTTTCGAAGCGCTTTCAGGCGTATCTCTGGAAAGGGCATACGGAATTGAGTGTCACAACATTTTGAGAAGTGCGGCCTGTGTCACCAATTGTCCTATACTTACCATGAACAAAGAAAAACGATCCATCTCCTGTGAAAGTGATATGATCAATATGGACCGGCAGAAACTGTCCATCCGCATGACACTATCCCCCTTGCTGGATATCGACGGCAACACCACAGGCTTTATTGAAACCATAGAAGATTTGCGGGCTGAAACTTTGGATCGCAAAAAAAGCGTGGCCTTTAGTTTTGCCAATATCATCGGACGAAGCCCGAAGATGGAAAAAATATTCCAGACCCTGCCCATTTTTGCCCAAAGCGACACCTCCATTCTAATCACCGGTGAAACCGGAACCGGAAAGGATCTTGTCGCCGAAGCCATTCATCAGACATCGGGACGTGCCTCAGGCCCCTTTGTAAAAATCAATTGCGGCGCCCTTCCCGAAACCCTTATGGAATCTGAAATCTTCGGCCACCAGAAAGGTGCGTTTACAGGAGCCATGGAAAACAAACCCGGAAGGTTTAAACTGGCCCACAACGGCACCATTTTTTTAACAGAAATCGGAGATCTGCCCCTTTCCCTCCAGGTAAAACTGTTAACATTTCTGGATGATAAAATTATTTTTCCCCTGGGCAGCACCAAAGGATTTAATGTTAATGTGAGAATCATAGCCGCAACCCACCGGAATCTTGAACAGATGGTAAAAGAAGGGCAATTCCGAAAAGATCTTCTTTTCAGGCTGAATGTGGCAAGGATACACCTGCCTCCCTTAAGGGAAAGGGAGGGAGATATCAGACTGCTGCTTGACTTTTTTTTCAATAATTATACCCAGCAGCTGGATAAAAAAATAAAGGGTTTTTCCCAAACCGCCTTGATGAAACTCATGAGCTATGGGTATGAAGGGAACATCCGGGAATTAAAAAACATTGTGGAATATGCGGTCAATGTGGCAAACAACACAACCATTGAACCGGACAACCTGCCCTCCTATCTGTTCGACCAGGAGGGGCAGCTCCGGCCCATCCCATCCGACCCGTTGTCAGGTTTAAAGAACCCGCCTCTTTCACCACCCGGACCGATTCCAGTGGAAAATCATAGCCGAAACGAGAGTGAAACATGGTCCTCTATCCAGCGTGAGATGATAATGGATGCACTCAAACAGGCAAACGGAAAAAAAAGCGATGCCGCCAAAATTTTGGGATGGGGCAGAAGCACACTGTGGAGAAAAATAAAACAATATAAAATAGACCCTTGAATTGCAAAAATATATGTACAGCATTGAATCATTATGGTACCCATTGAAACAAAAAGGCCCTAGGATCATAAAAAGATAAAACCACTACAAAATAATATTTGATGAAAAATACCTTGCCCAACCATTGAGAGTACAGAGAGCACCTTTTTTATAATGATACATAAAATAACCATAACGGTTCATCAAAATCATATTTCACCCCGCTTTGATCTGGCCACTGAAGTGTTGATCATTCTGATCTCTAATCATTCGGTCATCGAAGAAAAAAAATCCATCGTTCTTCCCAGATCTTCCGCCGATGAGCTGTGCCATCTTCTGCTGTCGGAGAATATTAATACCTTGATCTGTGGCGGTATAGAAGAAGAATATTATCAGTTTCTGAAATGGAAAAAAATCAATATCTTCGATTCCGTCGTGGGAAATTGGAAATTGGCCTTTCAAAACTGGATTGAGAATACCCTGAAACCGGGTGATGTCATCCAAGACCGGATGGTCGAGGGAAAACATGTTTAAAAAACTGAAAAAATCTCTAATATTTTGGCACAGCCCCCCCTTAACCCGTTATACCGTTCTGAAACGCAATATTACCATTATCATGCTGCTAATTACCATTATTCCGCTAACCTGCATGCTGATCATCAATAATTTTCAATACAAAACTCATCTGAGAAATCAGATAATGGCCCCCTTGTATGCCATGACGGAAAAAACCCGGCATTCCTTTGAGATTTTTATGGATCAAAGGCTTGCGATCATACGGTTTATATCTGCCACCTACAGCGTTGAAAACCTGGGCAATGAGCAGGTCATTCAAAAAATATTGACCTCATTAAAAAAAGAGCGCTACGGGTTTATTGATATCGGATTGATTAATGCCAAAGGAGACCTGGTCTCATATGTCGGCCCCTATTCCCTGCTGGGGAAAAACTATTCGGAACAGATTTCTTTTCAAGAGACACAAATTAAAGGACAATATATCTCCAATGTCTTTCTCGGATACAGAAAATATCCCCATATTGTCATTGCAGTTCAGGTAATCAGGGATGACGGGGAGATCTGGGTACTCAGGGCGACCATTGATACAGATTTTTTTGATAACCTTATTTCCAGTATGGGACTTGAAAGGAGCTCTGATGCCTTTCTTGTGAACAGTGACGGGATTCTTCAGACAAATTCCCTATATTATGGCAACACCCTTGAAAAATGCCCGCTGAAACTGCCCAGCAAAAATTTTAAATCCCGTGGGATCGAAACCAAGGACAGTAATAACAGGGATATTATCATTGTCAGTTCCGGATTTTCCATTGCAGATTATATTTTGGTGATTGTCCAGCCCCAGTCGGTTGCCTTGAAATCCTGGTATGCCCTGAAGACGGAAATGATCATTATTTTTTTAAGCAGCCTGACCGTTATCGTCTTTGCCATTGTCCAAATGACAGCGGTACTGATAAAACGGATTAAAACCTCCGATGAATACCGGGAAAGTGTTTTAATCGAACTTCAGCACGCCCAGAAACTGTCCTCCATTGGCAGATTGGCCGCTGGAGTGGCCCACGAAATCAACAATCCCCTTGCCATTATCAACGAAAAAGCAGGACTGATGCTGGACCTCATTGACCTTTCAAAGGATTTCACTCAAAAATCAAAATTTGGGGAACTCACCCAGTCCATTGTCACCTCGGTTGACAGATGTCGGAAAATCACCCATAGACTTCTGGGTTTTTCCAAGCGCATTGATGTTAAAATCGAACCCATCCAGATCAATACCGTCCTCCGCGAAGTCATTGGATTCCTGGAAAAAGACATTCTTTACCGAAGACTTGAGGTGAATTTAAAATTGTCTGATACCCTGGAACCGATTCTCTCGGATCAAGGACAGATTCAACAGGTATTGCTCAATCTTTTGACCAATGCCTTTGCAGCCGTCCAGGATGAACTGGGTCGGGTGGATGTTGAGACAAAAACCATTCAAGACAAGGGAGTGGAAATCAAAATAACGGATAATGGATGCGGTATCCCGGATAAAATCATCAAAAATATCTTTGATCCGTTTTTCACCACAAAAAAAGAAAAAGGCACCGGCCTTGGTCTTTCAATCAGCTATGGAATCATAAAAAAACTGGGGGGGGAAATATTTGTGGACAGTGCCCAAGGAAAAGGGTCTGTTTTTACAATTGTTCTCCCTGAAAAAACAAATAAAATGGAATCGGAAAATGAAAACACAGAAAATTAAAATCCTCCTGATTGATGATGAAGAGGAATTTATTTCAACCCTTGCAGAACGCTTGGAGTTAAGGGGTTTCCTTTGTAAGACAGCAGGAGACGGCCAAACAGGTATTCAGATGATTGTAAATGAGACCTTTGATATCGCAATTTTAGATCTGATGATGCCCGGGTTAAACGGGTTGAATACCCTCCGGCAGATCAAAGAGGTCAATACAGACCTGCCGGTGATATTGCTGACCGGCCACGGTTCCACCAAAGACGGTATGGAAGGCATGCGCATAGGCGCCTTTGATTTTCTCATCAAGCCCCTGGATATATATGCCCTGATTGACAAAATCAAATTGGCCCTGGATACCACGCCAGAGGTGAAATCGTGAATGACAGGAACGATGCAGCTGCTTTTTTCGGCAAGGTAACGGCAAGTACCACCCATGAACTCCAGAATGTGCTGGCCATCATTAAAGAAAATGCCGGTCTCATGGAAGACTTTATTCAGATGGGCCCCGAGAATTTACCCGATCTTTTGGAAAGGGCCACTGGCTGCCTGGGGAAAATAAAAGAGCAAGCATACAGAGGGGTTGATCTCACCTCAGGGCTCAACGGGTTTGCCCATACAACAGACAACCTTTATGCCCCCGTCAATATATACGAAATCGCCAAGAGGCTGATATTTTTAACCAAAAGATTTTTTTTGCAAAAAGGCAGACAGATTATACTGATGGATTGCAAAAATCCCCCCTCCTTTGAGACGGACCCGGTTCTTTTTCAAAAACTTCTATGGAACTGCCTTGAATGCCTCGTGGAAATCCCGGACCTGAAAGCAGATATAAGGGTCACCATTATAAACTCGGACGCAGGGAAGGGAATTGACCTTTGTTTTGAGGATCCAGCCCTGGACAATGCGTCTTTCAACCAAAGATTGCAAGAATCGGCCAAATGGACTGACATACAAGGCAGCTGCAAAGAGATGAGCCTGTCACCAAGTTCCACGGTTCTATCCCCCATGGGTATTCGAATTTTGTTGAAGCGCTCTTCTTCCACATAAGCGTTTCATTTAGTTTCAAATAGTTTCATATTCTTTGTTTCATTTTGTTTTATATCGGTTCTATTCGCTTCGCCTGTTTCACAACCTGCTTAATTTATGAAGTTTTTTCTATTGGCACACTCTTTGCTAACATTGTAGGTAGTAAAGAGCAAAATAAGATAAACCATAATAGGGAGGTTAATATGTCAATTTTAACCATAACAAACGGATTGCATGCAAATTCAGAAGAAATTGTCCGACTGTTAGGCGAAAAATTCAATTGCCGCATCGCCAGCGATGCTGATATTCTTGAGATAACACATCACACCCACGATATCAGCCTGACAACACTCCAAAAAGTCTTGGAAAGCCGTCAAATCGCCTTTAATGATTTTACCCACGAACGGGAAAAATGCCTGTCGGCCCTGAAAAAAACCCTCGCAGATTTTGTCAGTGACGGCAATTGTATTTTACATGGACTCATCGGGCATCTCATACCCAAAACCACCACCCATGTCATGCGGGTGTTAATTATTGCCGAAAAAGCCCAACGTATTAAAAACGGGATGGCCAAAAAAGGAGTGTCGGAAAAAGAAATAACCAAAGAGATTGAGCTGTCGGACAAACATGCAATTTTATGGACCACGGCCCTGTTTAATCAAAAAGCCTGGGACGAATCCCTCTATGATATTGTAATTCCTTCGGGCAAGCTTGACGCGAACCAAGCAGTGGACCTTGTTTCAAAATATTTAAAAAAACTGCCCTTCACCCTGGAAGATCTCATCTTGCAAGAAGTTTTTGACTTTAAACTGACAGCAAATGTTGAACTGGCCCTAAGTCATATCGGCCAAGGGCTTCTGGTGGAATCCAACCAAGGGAATGTGGTCGTCACCATTGATAAAAAAGTGATGCTGCTCACAAAATTTCAACAAAGGATCATCCAGGCAGCTCAGGCTGTTCCGGGAGTTACTTTTGTTGAAACAAAAATCGGTCAGAATTATTACAAGGGCAACATCATCCATAACTATGAATTTGAAACCCCCTTACGAATTCTTCTGGTGGACGATGAAAAGGAATTTGTCCAGACCTTGTCTGAACGCCTTAAAATGCGCCAGTTCACAAACGAGATCGCCTATAACGGCCAGGAAGCCCTGGATTTTACGGATGAGGAAGATACGGAAGTCATCCTTCTGGACTTGAAAATGCCCGGAATTGACGGATTTGAAGTATTGAAAACCATCAAAGCAACCAAACCCCACATCGAAGTCATCATCCTCACTGGCCACGGCTCCGAGGCGGATCGAGAAACCTGTATGAATCTGGGGGCGTTTGCCTATCTCCAGAAACCTGCTGATATTGATATAATTACCCAGACCATGAAAAAAGCCTATGAAAAAATAGAAGCGGCAAAGGTATAATGGTAGGCCATTACCCGTCTCTTAACCCATAAGATAAAGGACCCCCTAAAAAAATGAAAATAAAAGTATTGATCGCGGATGATGAAAAAGAATTCATCGAAACCCTGGCCCAACGGCTTGAAATGAGAGACTTTGATGTCACCACCGTAGACTCTGGCGGCGCGGCCATTGAAATAGCAGCAAAAATTGATTTTGATGTGATCATCCTGGACGTTCAGATGCCTGAAATAAACGGTATTGACGCCTTAAAAAAGATAACGGAAACAACCCCCCTGGTCCCGGTGATCATGCTGACGGGAGAAGCAACCGTGGAAAATGCCATCCAGGGGATGAAGCTGGGGGCATTTGATTTTCTGATCAAACCCACGGAAACGGAACGCCTCGCAGACAAAATCAAACAAGCCCATGCCCACAAGCATGCCCATGAAGAACGTATTCGTCAGGCTGAAATTGAAAACATTTTACGAACCCGCGGCTGGTAATTACAGGAGCTCAAAATAATCATGACTACTCAAACAATGGATCAATCGAACACTAAAATCGACTGGAAACGAATTCTGTTTCTGCTAACTGGCGTTATCCTCTTTGCAGTTGTAAATTTTTCCCCGGCCTGGCCCGATGCCATTGACCCCAGCGGAAAACATTTTATCTTAAGTCAGCAGGCAAAGGGCGCCCTGGCGGTCTTTCTTCTGGCCGGCACCTGGTGGGTTTTTGAAGTGGTTCCCATCGGTGTGACCAGCCTTGCCATCGGCGTATTGCAGGTGCTGTTCATGATCCGGCCCGCTTCAAAGGCGTTCACAGACTTCATGACCCCCTCGGTTCTCTTTATTTTCGCATCCCTTGTCATTGGTATGGTGTTTACAAAGACAGGGCTTACCAAGCGGCTGGCCTATAAAATGCTGATCATTGTGGGGGAAAAAACCAGCATGATCTATCTGGGCTGTTTTGTGGTAACCGCCGCCCTCACCCATATCATGGCCCACACGGCGGTGGCAGCCACCATGTATCCCTTGCTGATGACCATCTATGCCATGTATTCCGAAGATGACAAACCCACCAAATTCGGCAAGGGGCTGTTCATGGGCATGGCCTTTGTTGCCGGTGCCGGCAGTATCGTCACCCTTTTGGGTGCTGCAAGGGGGGCGGTTGCCCTTGGTTTTTACACGGACATTGTGGGCCGGAATATCAGTTTTTTTGAGCTGACCTTTTATATGTTTCCCATTGGATGGGCCATGACCTTTATTTTGTGGGGATTTTTCATGGTATTTTTCAAACCGGAACAAAAGACCATTCCGGGGCTTCGGGAAAAAGCAAAAAAACTGAGCAAGGGGATGGGAAAAATAACCAAAAATGAAATTCTTGCCGCCATCATTATTTTTTCCTGCATCTTTGTCATGTCGGTAAAACAATTTATTCCGGCCTTGAACGTTCTGGACAAGAATGCCATCATTCTGGTTTCCACCATCCTGTTTTTTGTCTTCCGCCTGCTGGATATCAAAGACCTTGAAACAGTACCATGGAATATCATGCTGCTTTTCGGCGGTGCCATGAGCATTGGGTTCTGCCTCTGGGAAACAGGGGCTGCAGAATGGCTGGCCATAAACTGGCTGACCATATTCAAGGATTCCCACTGGTTTGTTTTTGTCATGAGCATTGCCTTTTTCATCATGATGATGACCAACTTTATTATGAATGTGGCCGCCATTGCCATCTCCTTGCCCGTGGCCCTGGTGGTTGCCCCCTATCTGAATGTTGCTCCCGAAGTGATTTTGTTTGCAGCCCTGGTAACGGCGGGCATGCCCTTTTTGCTCCTGGTGGGCGCAGCGCCCAATGCCATTGCCTATAATTCAAAACAATTTACCACCGGAGAATTTTTCATCTATGGTATCCCGGCCAGTATTATTCTTATGATTGTTGTTGCCATTGCAGTCGCTGTTATCTGGCCCCTCATGGGAATGCCCATATTGTTAAAATAAACCAATTTAGGAAGATATAGGATATGAAAACAAAACTTGTTAAGGAATTGATGATCCCTTTGTCCGAATATGCCACGGTTCATGAAGAAGATACCCTGGAAAAGGCCATTAAAACCCTTCGGGAAACACAAACACGCAATGACCCCGAGCACTATAAACACCGGGCTGTTCTCGTGTATGACAAAAACATGAAGATTGTGGGCAAAATAAGCCCTTTGGATGTGTTAAGATCCCTTGAACCCAAATACTGCAAAATCGGACACCCGGAAAAAATGAGCAAAATGGGGTTGTCCCGATTCGGACTGAGCAATAACTTTTTAAGTTCCATGATGGAACAATATTGCCTCTGGGAAGAGAGCCTTGAAGAGCTTGTGGAAACCGGCTCAAAGCTTAAGGTCAAAGAGATTATGTATTCGCTGGGGGAAGGCGAATATGTGGATGAAACCGCCAGCGTTGCCGAGGCCATCCATCAGCTGATTCTCGGCCACCACCAATCCTTGCTTGTGTCAAAGGGCAATAAGGTCATCGGTATTCTCAGACTGTCAGATGTGTTTAAATTGATTTGTGATATCATCATACCCGAATAAAAAAGTATACAGATATTTAAACGGGACGCAGATTTTCAGGATTCTAAGACTGAATTCATCTGCGTCCCATTCATTGTTATCCGTGATATCCCTTGATCACTCTTTCATTTACAAGTAAACTGCCTGACATGACCATACAATTACCACAACGATATGCTGACAGGGCTTGTGTCAACACCATACGAGAGGTCTTTGACTATATACGCCGGTATAAAGGTAAAACCTTTGTACTGAAAATAGAAGACACCCTTATTGACTATCCCCTTTTCCCGCTGCTCATGAAAGACATTGTTCAATTGCACGATATGGGTATCCATCTGGTCATCGTGACCGGCACCCGGGCAACCATTAAAAGACATCTGGCCAAAGCACGCTGCCATACAAAGGTTTTCAATGGCGTCCGGATTACCTCAAATTCGGCCATGGCTCATGTCAAACTGGCAGCCATGGAGGTGGCACAGACGATCATTTCCCACTTGTCCACAGGCAATGCCAACGGTATTACGGGAAACTGGATCCGGGCAAGAACCTTGGGGGTATGCGAGGGACAAGATTACCAATACACAGGCCATGTAGAAAAAATTCAATTCGATATTATTCATAAACTTCTGGCACAAAACTTTATTCCGGTAGTTTATAATATCGGAATGAATGCCACAGGAGATTTCTATAATTTAAATTCAGACCAGATCGCACGGCAGATTTGCCTGGACCTTACCATTGAAAAGCTATTTTTTATCCGGGCACAGGATGCCATTCCCACCAAAGGGGTTGAAATACCACCTGGAAGTCAGATCCACCCCAACGGAGAAATTTTTTCCAACATGGATCTTGGCCATGTGAATTTCATGCTAGGCAAAAACAAGGAACACCTAAGCTTTGAAAACCAAGCGCTGCTGGCGCACTCAAAGGAAGTAATCGATCGGCCCAAAGGGGTCAACCGGGTTCATGTTATTGACGGCAGAAAGGAAGGGCGGCTGCTTCAAGAAGTTTTCTCAAGCATCGGCGGCGGCACATTGATCTACGGCAATCAATACGCCCATATCCGCCAAGCCACTCTTGATGATATTCCTGAAATCCTCCACCTTTTGGATGGGTATGTAAAAAAAGGGAACTTGGTTCTTCGAAGGGCATCAGACATCAAAAAGCAAATCCATGCCTACTATCTCTATGCGGTTGACCACGCCATATACGGATGCGGCGCCCTTTACGAATTGGGCGACGGCTGGGCTGAAATCGGTGCCGTTGCTGTGAATGATACTTACAAATCCAAGGGTATTGGCCGGGGAGTTGTGCAATATCTCATCCAAACCGCCCGACAAAAAGAATTAAAGACCCTTTTTCTACTTACCACACAGGCGGCCGACTGGTTTTTTGAATTCGGTTTTGCCTGGGCCAGCCCATCGAAACTTCCCGAATCCCGGCAAAAAGGTTATGATTTTGAACGAAACTCAAGGGTGTTGCTCCTGAAACTTTAGTACAGATTGTCACAGTTTTTTATTCCTCTCTTGACAAAAAACCAGTTCTACATTAATTGAATTGACTAAAATAAAGTTTATGGTGGAATAAAAAAAGAGAACGACAGTGCCAGGCAATGATGAGACATCAAACAAAAAATATTTATAAAACACTTGTACCCAAGGTGAAACCAAGGGAAATGAAATATCTTAATAATTCATTTTTAAAATTGGATTACGTTTACAGCTTGCACTATACTTAAAACTGTCAGTTCATAGAAAAATATTAGATTGGGGAGTATATGAGTCAATTTTTTATATCAATACTGATAATCCTATCGGGTGGTTTTCTATCCATCCTTCTAGCACGACACCTTAAATCTGCAAAATTCATTACCGTATTTTTAGTTTGCACCGGCTGTGTTTGGGGCTTAACAGATGCGGTGACAAAACTTTTCCAGTCGGGCACCTATGTTGCTTCCTATCGATATCTTAATGTCTTTTCACTGGACTTTCAGATAGACGGGATTTCGGCTTTTTTTCTTTTGGTGATTTTTGCCATTTCCCTTGTGGCCTCATTTTATAGTTTTCATTATATGGGTCATGAAAAGAATGCAATCAAAACCGGGATCAACTATTTTTTCTTCAGCATTCTCATCAGCGCCATGGCATTGGTTGTCACCGCATCCAATATCATTACCTTCATGCTGTCCTGGGAAATCATGTCCCTGTCCTCTTTTTTCCTGGTTATCTACAACCATCATTCCCCTGAAAATAGACAAGCAGGATATCTTTATTTTATATTTTCCCATGTCGGTGCCATGTTCATCTTTGCCGCATTTGGCATGATGTACAGTTACACAGGAAACTTTGGGTTTGGACCAATGGATGCCATTCCGGATACGGCTAAAATTCTGATTTTTATCTTTTCTTTTATCGGATTCGGCTCAAAAGCCGGCGTCTTCCCCTTTCATGTCTGGTTACCCCATGCCCATCCAGCTGCCCCCAGTCATATCTCGGCCGTGATGTCAGGGGTGATGATCAAAACAGGTATTTACGGTATTGTCAGAATGTATATGCTCTTGGATTTTCACACCCCGATTTTTGGAACTATTCTTATTGTTGCCGGCGCTGTTTCAGGCATCCTTGGCGTTGTATACGCACTTGGGCAAAAGGATCTCAAACGATTATTGGCCTATTCCAGTGTAGAGAATATCGGCATCATTTTAATCGGATTGGGAGTTGGAATGATTGGCGTCTCCTCCAAGAATATGCCAATGGCGGTTCTGGGATTTACCGGCGGATTTCTTCATATTTTCAATCATTCCATTTTCAAATCACTCCTGTTTATGGGGGCTGGAATGGTGCTTCATCGAACAGGAACCTGTTCCATTGATTCTTTGGGTGGATTATTAAAAAAAATGAAAATCACCGGGACTGCGGTTATTATCGGCTCCCTTGCCATTTCCGGCTTGCCCCTTTTTAACGGGTTTGTCGGTGAATTTTTGATCTATATGGGGGGATTCAAAGGGATTGCCCTTGGAAATTCTACTTTTATTATGGGGATAATCGCCATTATAAGCCTGGCAGTGATCGGCGGACTAGCATTGGCTTGTTTTACAAAGGTAATCGGCGTTGTTTTTCAAGGAGAACCCAGGACTAAGGCTGCAGACGATGCCTATGAAACAGGGGGCACCATGCTTGTCTCCATGTCGGTTCTTGCAGGGGCCTGTATGCTGATCGGAATATTTCCCCAACTGATTATTCAGTTGCCCATTAAAGCCACCTTGGCCCTGGGGCTTAGATTTGATCCCATCCTGTTTGAGCCCATTTTACAAATCACAGAAAATATTTCCTTTGCAGCAATAATTTTTGCGGCTCTTTTTTTGCTGGTCACAGGAATTCGATTCTTCCTTTACAAGGGAAAAACCATTACAAGTTCCGGCACCTGGGGATGCGGTTTTACCCAACCAACCGTAAAAATGCAATATACCGGTTCCTCCTATGCCTCATTTATTCTTGATTTTTTCAATCCGGTTGCACCCTTGGAAGAAGAGCATGCGAACATCACGGATAGATTTCCTGCAAAAACCTATTATCGCAGTCAGGTGAATGATATTGCAGGGCTTTATATGGACCGGGTAATCGTTAATCCGGTCCTGTTTTTCTTTGATAAATTGAGATGGATTCAGCATGGGGATATCCATCTGTATATCGGGTATATTTTACTGGCCATTATTTTATTACTTTTTTTCATATAAATGGTTTCTTATAATTTAGGTTAAGTGGGAATATTTCATGATTAAATCCATCATTTTCTGGCTTCTTGCAATTTTACTGGCACCATTTTTCTCCGCCATTATCCTCAAGATCAAAGCATTTTTCGGGGGCAAAAAAGGACCACCCCTGTTAATAAATTATTATACCTTGATCAAACTTTTTAAAAAGGGCTCCGTCTACAGCACCAGCACAACCCCCATGTTTAAACTGGGGCCGCTTGTTTCATTGTGTTCTGCCATCACAGTGCTCATGTTTCTACCCATTGGAGGCTGCCAGCCAATTTTTTCATTCAGCGGAGACGTCCTCTTTGTTTTATATATAATGGGGCTGGGCCGCTTTTTCACCATTGCAGCCGCCATGGATACGGCCTCTCCCTTTGAAGGTATGGGAGCTGCAAGGGAAGCCTATTTCCCAATTATTTGTGAAGCCGCAACCTTTATGATTCTGATCTTTTTTTATCGGTTAACCGGCGAGCTTCAATTATCCGCATATTTTACCGGGTCACAAACACTTGGGCTGTGGCAGTCAGCCGGCGCCCCCCTGGTATTTATTGTCTTTGCCTTCTTCATTATTCTATTAACGGAAAATTCAAGGGTTCCGGTGGATGACCCTGCAACCCACCTGGAGCTTACCATGATCCACGAGGTGATGGTGTTGGATCACAGCGGACCGGATTTGGGCCTCATAGAATTGGGATCTTTTTGTAAACTTTTTTTCTATTCAACCATTGTTTCCCGTCTGATTTTACCCTTTGGCGCTGAGATAACAGGACTTAGCTTCGGCCTGTATATTTTAGGACTTGTAATAGTCTATATGGCAATCGGTGTGACCGAATCGGTCATGGCCCGCTACAGAATGGACAAGGTACCGCAATTTGTACTGACCTCCTTTGCCCTGGCCTTTTTTGCAACCATTATCACCATGGAGTTTATCAGATGATATTAAACCCGGTTGATACCATTTTAACCTTTGTACTGCTTTCCGTATTATTTTCCTTTGGCTCCAGCCGGCTGCCCATGCTGATCGCGGTGGTAGCCTTCCAGGGAATCGTAGTTTCCATTATTCCTTTTTTCCTGGGTCACGGCATGACAATAGGCGGAATGACCTTTACCATTGGAACCCTTTTAATCAGGGGTATCATCATTCCCATGAGTATTTACATTGCCATTAAACGAGTGGC
Organism: Desulfobacteraceae bacterium; assembly: GCA_016743945.1. Classification (GTDB taxonomy): domain Bacteria; phylum Desulfobacterota; class Desulfobacteria; order Desulfobacterales; family Desulfobacteraceae; genus NBML01. The sequence goes on along the minus strand of JADGFI010000004.1, from coordinate 305,817 downwards.
GATTCACAGAGAGGTCGAACCCATTATCGGGTACCATGCCTCCCTGCTCTGCGGTCTTGGACTCATCGTTGCCGCGACCTACCTGAGCCGACAGCTGAACCTTCCGTCCATAAGCCTCTATACGCTTTTATTCCCCACGGCCATTGCCCTTCTGGTGACCGGTATGTTTTTGTTGATGGCAAGAAGAAATGCCATTGCCATGGTGTTGGGGTATATCATGATGGAAAATGGTATTTACCTTGTCGGCACCACTTTTTCAGTTCGTGCCCGGCATATTGTTGAATTCGGTATTTTGCTGGATGTCCTGGCCGGGGTTATGATAATGGCCATCATCCTTCAAAACATTAAACGAACCTTTGATGATGTTGATACAGCACTTCTCAGAACTTTAAAGGAATAGGTATTATTTCATGGTTGAAATCATTTTTCTAGTCCCTTTTATAACAGGCCTCATTGCTTTTTTTGTTCCAAAAGAGATCGGTCGCCCCCTTTTGGTCTTTACGGGAGCCATCCATCTTGTTTTATCTTTGTTCTTGTGGATAAACAGACCTATTGCTTATTTTTGCGATTATTTTGCAGTGACCCCCGAAGGGTTGCTGTCCCTGTTGGTTATTTCCCTGTTGTTTTTCCTGATTTCCATCTATACCATGGGATATCTGAAAGCGAGCAAGATTCAAGCAGAAAATATTTTCACAGGGTTTATGCTCCTGTTTTTATCCACCATGACCATGGTCACCCTGTCGGATCATATCATGGTCATGTGGATCGCCATAGAAGCCACCACCCTTGCCAGTGCGCCGTTGATCTATACCCATAGATCAGGCGCCTCCCTTGAAGCCACCTGGAAATATGTGCTCATTTGTTCGGTGGGGATTGCCATGGCATTGTTAGGGTCGGTCTTTGTGACCCTGGCCATGGATATTGGTAATGTTGATGCCCCCCTTTCTTTTTCAGCACTCACCCTGGTTGCAAAATCCTTAGATCCCTTGTGGCTGAAAGCCGGATTTGTTTTTATACTGGTGGGATACGGAACAAAAATGGGGCTTGCCCCCATGCACACCTGGCTTCCCGACGCCCATAGTGAAGCCCCGAGCCCGGCATCGGCCCTCTTGTCCGGAGTCCTTTTAAATTGTGCCTATCTGGGGATCTTTAAAACCAATAAAATCATGTATGCGGCCGGGCTCAATGATTTTTCAAGTACGATTCTGATTGTGTTCGGGTTGATGTCCATTCTGGCAGCGGCCACCTTTATTCTTAAACAAAACGAATACAAACGGATGCTGGCCTATTCCAGCATCGAGAACATGGGGATCATCGCCGTGGGAACGGGCATTGGCGGAATCGCCGCCTATGGCGCCATCATCTGCATGATCCACCATAGCCTGATTAAATCTTCCCTGTTTTTATCTTCCGGCAATATTTTACTGGGATATGGGAACCGGCTGATAACCTCTACCGGCGACATGGTTAGCCGAATGCCAAAAACATTTATCGCATTTTTCAGCGGGTTTGCCGGCATATCCGGATTTCCCCCCTTTGGGATCTTTATTGGTGAATTGTTTATTATTGTGGGGGCTTTTCGCTCCGGCCGCTACCTAACAATCGGTATTTTTATTGCGGCCTTGTGTGTCATATTTGCCGGATTTGCCAACCAGATAATGAAAATCTCCTTTGATAATTTTGATGGAACGATTCAAATTAAAGAAAAGGCCAGTATGGTCTGGCCCCAATATATCCTGTTATTAACCTCTTTGATATTTTGCTTCTATATGCCGGATACCGTATATCAAACCATTGTTGATGCTGTGACTGCCGTTGGAGGAGGACTTAGATGACAAACGCTTTCCTAGACGTTTTAAATGGTGAGACACTAGAACTGAACCGTATCCCCCATCTGCCCTTTGAGGATTTCCGGAGCGCTGCACTGGAAATTATTAAGGCAGAGGGCAAGGTGGTTCAATACTTTGCCTATGAAGATAAAAATAAGGATGAGGGTCCCATTAAACTCATGGCGGTTTTACGAACCGACAAACTCATGGTTGCCGGCTGCGATGCCCCGGATTCCTATCCATCTTTGAGTCAAACCTGTGAACCCTTTCACATGTTTGAAAGGGAAATGGCAGAGCAATTTGCGATTAAACCAGAAGGTCACCCCTGGCTGAAGATGGTCCGATACCACCCCAACTATCAAAATCTGCCCGATGTGTTTGGCAATGATTATACCCAGGATATTCCGGGCAATTACGACTATTACCAGGTGGAAGGGGATGAAATCCATGAAGTGGCGGTGGGTCCCGTTCATGCCGGTGTCATTGAACCCGGCCACTTTCGGTTCAATTGTATCGGAGAACTGGTTCTTCACCTGGAAATACAACTGGGATACCAGCACCGGGCTATGGAAAATCTGTTCCATGATGTTGAGGCCAAAAGACTGCCCATCCTAGCTGAAAACATTGCAGGGGACACCACCATCGGACATAGTCTTTGCATGGCCCAGGCAATTGAATCACTGACCCGGGTTCAGCCGGATAAAGGCGCCCGCATTATTCGAACCATAGCACTTGAACTGGAGCGACTGGCCAATCACATTGGAGATCTTGGGGCCTTGAGCGGGGATGTGGCCTTTTTACCGCCGGCCAACTATTTTGGACGGATTCGGGGAGATTTTTTAAATCTGATGCTGCTGCTCTGCGGCAACCGATTTGGAAAAGGCCTGGTTCGCCCCGGAGGGGTTCGTTTCGATCTAAATGATGATGTTCGCAAAACCCTTGACGAACGGCTCAAGGAACTCAAACCCCAGGTCGAGCATGTTCTGGAACTTCTTTTTTCCGCCTCCACTGTCCGGGCCCGGTTTGAAGACTGCGGTGCCGTAAGCTATGAAGATGCGCAGAATTTAGGCCTTGTGGGACCGGCAGGACGCGCTTCCGGCATCGGTTACGATGCCCGGCGCTGTTTTCCCACGGAATACTATTCCCACTTGGAAATTCCTGAAAATAAAAAAACCTCTTGCGATGTGTATGCCCGTGCACGGGTGAGGTATAATGAAGTGCTTCAATCCATAAATATCATCCAATCTTTAATTGCACTGCCGGTGGAAACCTGTTGTGTGGACAACAAGATCAAACAATTGCCACCCTCCAGTTTTGTGGTAACGGTTAATGAAGCCTGGCGGGGGGAAGTATCCCATGCGATGATCACCGACAAAAACAGAAAAATCCTTCGATACAAGGTCAAAGACCCCTCTTTTCACAATTGGAATGGTCTTGCAATGGCGTTACGGAATACCGGGATATCGGATTTCCCTTTAAATAATAAAAGTTTTAATCTTTCCTATTGCGGATTTGATCTTTGATACTAAACACAATAAAGAGAGTTTTAAATGTTCACTACACTTAAAAACAGATATGAACAAGGGTACAAAACCTGCAACTATCCCCAGGAAAAACCCGCTGTATTCGCTCGCTATCGCGGCAGACCCATTGTTCAAACAGATGCTGATCCTGATATCATAAAAGCCTGTGTCACTGCCTGCCCCCAGAATGCCATTGATATCCATACAAAAAAAATTGATATGGGCCGGTGTGTTTTTTGCGGCACCTGTGAACAGATTTCCCAAGGTAAATTTGTCCGCTTTACCGGGGATTTTGAAATTGCCACTGCCCAGAAAGACCACCTGATCACCCATGGGGATCTGCCCTCCCTAGCTGAACATTCAAAGCAACATTTTAAACGCTTATTTGGCAGATCTTTACAACTGCGCCAGGTATCGGCCGGGGGGTGTAATGCCTGTGAAGCCGATTTAAACGTATTGGCAACCCCATTTTTTGATCTGGCCCGGTTTGGGATTAATTTTGTGGCATCTCCCCGTCATTCAGATGGTATTGTGGTGACAGGGCCCGTCTCTAAAAATATGCGAACCGCATTGCTCAAAACATACGAAGCGATTCCCGAACCAAAAGTGGTCATTGCGGTGGGCAGTTGCACCCTGAGTGGCGGTCCCTTTGTGGGAAGTCCTGAAGTCACAGAAGGGTTGGACACAATTTTACCCGTGGATCTATTCATCCCCGGTTGTCCTCCCCACCCCCTTACCAATCTTCATGGGTTATTAACATTTTTTAAATAAATTTTTTTGATGGAATATTTGAATATATGAAACAGCTAAAAGAATTAAATGATAGAATTATCCGGCGGGTGAATGTTAATTTAGAGGAATTTGGTTTTGATACGGAAGATTTTGTAAATAATTCCCTTGAGTATGATAAAATGCTCAAGTTTTACGCATTTTACGGCATCACCTCCCAGCATCCCATTTTTTTCCATTTTCGAAATTCCAATATTGCCGGGTCCTATTTTCTGGGGCAGTGCTATGTGGGAAGATCCGCCATCTATAAAAGTGATATCAGAGGAGATGAATTAAAGCGCAAGGGGGATACCATCCGCTACCGAAAGGATGTTCTCCTTGTTGAAGATGAACGGATCACGATCCGTGACAGCCTTTTGTATAAAACACTGGTTCACAGCAACTCCCACAACCTGGAAAGTCCCGAGGAATTCAGTATTCATAATACCATATCCGCCCACTATGTGAATATTCACGGATCAGATCTTCAGGGGTGTTTTTTAGGTCCCTTTGCCACCGTGGATATGATGAACCTGCATTCGTGCATTATCGGTGAGTTTTCCTATGTTCAGGCAGGAGAGCTGTTCCATCGGAAAGTGGATCCCGGAACCGTATGGATACGAAACCAGAATTTTGAGTTCAAATATAAATTCAAAAAAGAAATTCTGGATAATTATGTGGGAATCAATTCTTTTCACCAGCCCCGAGGAATTATTTATGACTTTGTGAAAGAACGGGAACAAAACTATGAAAAATTATTTGATGTGATGAATCTTGACTCCATAAAAGCACCACCGACGTCTGCCGTTAACCGGTATGCAGTGGTTCAGGGGAAAATACAAATTGGTGAAAATGTGCTGGTTGCCCAACGGGCTTTTTTAGAGAATGCCATCATGGGAGACGGGTCCAATGCCCAGGAGAATACCTATATTATCAATTCACATCTGTCCGGCAATTGCATCACCGCCCACGGCGGAAAAATTATCCATTCAGAGATCGGTCATTCAACTTTTGTTGGATTTAATTCATTTTTAAATGGCAAACCCACCGCCCCCATTAAAATCGGGGAAGGGTGTATTGTCATGCCCCATACCATCATTGATCCCGATATTCCGATCTCCATACCCGAAGAACATCTTATCTGGGGATTCATCCGGTCGAAAGAAGATATTGCAAACAACTCTATTGCCCTTGATGATCTGGCTGAAATACGCGATACCCTGAGAATCGGAAGAATGACGTTTTCAGGCCTGGGCTCTGTTTTTATCGACGGCTTTAAAAAAAGACTCGAACATATTTTATTGGCAAATGGCGCCCTGTTTCACAATGGTGAAAACCGGGGACACGCCCAGGACGATCAAAACATCTCTTTTAATATTATTCAGCCATATCCAAAGGGAGAGCTTGAAGGATTGTATCCGTCTATCAGAATTGAACCCTAGTCGCTTCCAATTTTAGAAATTCTGATACACATTATATATAGAAGTGTTATCATTAATGCCGACCAAAGGCGAGGGGTTTGAACTATTTAGATTCTAAAATCATCATTTCCCATCTATCAGCATCTGTTTGTTTACTTTCCATTATGAAGACGTTTCGGATAGTTTCCTTTGGAATTATTGATGAATATATTCCAAACATGTGTGTTCCCTGGGAGATCGAACCTTTGACTTTAATGACAGGGATACCCCTTTCCTCCTTTGACCATTTTCTTATGGCTTCCTTTTCATCACTGATTGTTTCGATCTCTTTGATAATGTTTTTGATATTTTCCAAACCTTCTGTAATCTTTTCATCCAACATTTCCTGATTTTTAAAAAAAATATTTGCTTGATCATCCAAAGCATCTGTCTCAGCCTTGAGTACCAGAAGTTTTGCTTGAATCCTGTCTATACCATTTGATACCCCCCTTTGTTTTGATTCTTCAATCTGATCATTTAAAGACTGTTGTTCTAAAATCAGATGATTCTGTATATGGACGAGTTCTGATATTTTTAAATGTATAGTCTCCTGCTGTTTTGATTCTTTTTCATAGTTTTTCTGGAAGTTTTCCAATATCTGTCTTTTGCCAGTAATGGTATAATTTAATGCCTGGATTCTTTTTTTAATATTTTCATCCATCCCAACATTTATTCGGCATGGATTAGAAGCATCGGAACCTATTTCCAGTGATTCAAAGCCCATTTTTGCAGAGATAAAAGATGAAATTATTTTTCCGCGCGTTGCGATAAAATTCCCGCTGGAACGAATTTTAGAATCTATAACTTCCTTGTCAACCAGGACGCTGCCAAAGGATTTAATATTTGAATTCATGATAAATTTTGCAGTTACCTTGCCTTCTGCTTTGATCTGAGTTCTGATAATTCCACCTGAAACTTGGACGTCACCTATTGCAAATATTTTTGCACCAAAGATTTCTTTAGCATTAAGATTTCCGCATTTTATGGTGAATCCGTCAATGATGGCACCCTTCACAACAACATTGCCATCAAAATCAATATTTCCCGTATTGAAATCCACATCACCGTTAATAATAAGTTCGGCAAAAACAGAAAGATCTCCGGCTAAAGTAAGATTGGGTTGACCATCGATCGTTGCATAAACTTCGAGGCCATTTTCAGAAAGCCTGGTACCTTCCCCGCACTTCAGGGCAATATCCTTTGTATCAGGCACAAGGATGGGATTACCGTTAACATCAATGCCTGGTTTTCCGCTTTCCATGGGAAGTTTTGTTGCCAAAAGATCATCGCGTTGTACCCGGGGTCTCTCCCCCCTTTCCCTGAAATCAATGTTTCCATCTTCATTTACTGCTCCAGCCTTTAGGTGGTCCGTATCAAAATGATATTCTATGGATGCATCACGACCCAAGGTTGCCGGTTTGCCTCGTGCAACCAGGAATGCTTTTTCTTCATCGACTGCTACATTTAAAAATGCAGCTATCTGTTCCAGACTGGGTGTAGTAAAGTTTTTTATGGATTCTTTTCCCCCATCAAAAGATTTTATATTTTTCATTTCACACCGGATAATATCGCACTGTTCTTTTGTTATGGTTTTGTTGGCAACAAAAATATCACCAATGGAAATCATATTACCCAAAACTTTTTCTTTTTTTTGAAAAGAAAATACTTTTGCCAGCAATTCTTTTGTGATCAGCTTTTGCTCCAGGGCAATTCTGGCAAAAGAAATATCAGAATTGCTAATATCGTGATTGCGAATATCTTTCCTTTTGATCTGCAATGGAAACTTTTCCATGGGTATTTTTTTTTCAGTCCCTTTTGCATTCCCATTTTGTCCGGGTAACACTTGTGTTTGTGCCGGTTCTTTTTTAGCAGGCTGCAGGGTAACGAAACCGGCAATACGCATTCCCACCCGGACCAGTGCTTCCAGTTCCTCAAGATCAGCAGGATTGGTAATATATGAGTCAATTCCCTGAAGATACCCTGGCAGTCTTCTCTTCTTTTCATTTTCTTTTGCCTGCATGATACAATAAATATAATTACCTTTTTGTTCTTCACGAATAATACGACACAACTCAATGCCATCCATATCCCGCATTTCCTGGGAAGAAATGATAATACTTATGGGGTGTTGCCGGGCAATATCAATTGCGATCTTGCCATTGGAAGCTTGAACGAAAGGGTATCCCTTCTTTTGAAAAAAATCGGCCAATCTTTCACGTGATGCTGGGTCATCATCAATCAATAGAATATTCATACGGTTTCTTTTTGTTAAGTGATTGCTAATGGATCAAGTTAAAACCACTAAAAAAGCTCATTATCCAAAATCAAAGAGGAGAGAGAAATCATTCCCACAATTTCCCCTTTATCCTCAACCGGTGCTCTTCGGATGCCAGCACGATAAATCAAACGGGCGGCATAGCGGATATCCATATCCGCCGGAACGGTGATTATAGGCTTTGTCATGATTTCATAAACATTCACATCGTCCGGGGAGCGACCTGGTATAATCACCCCTTTTACAAAATCTTGAACAACCAGTATCCCCCAGGCATCATTTTCATGTCTTTTTTTGACAAGAAGCGAAAACACTCTTTTAGAACGCATGATGGCAGCAGCTTCCCTGGCGGTGGCCATACCGTCAATGGTCAAAATCTGCTTATGCATCACGTCCCTTGCACGAACTATTTTAATATTGTCTGTTTCCATAACCATCTCCTTTTACGAAAAAAATATTGCTTAAAAATAATTTTTCCGAACCTCTTGTTTAAATTTTTCCATCTGGCTTTCCAGGCCCACAACATGTTCAACCGGAAGCACAAAAGCAATGCCTGTACCGGGTTTATGGAATTCTCCCGCTTGTTTTATTGCGTCTAAAATTTTAGTAATAATATGCTCTTCAACAAGGAACATGATAATGTCGGTTTGTGCCTCCAGGGTAAGACCGAAAAAAGTTTTCGCCTCATGAATGCCGGTGCCCCTGGCAGGTATTATCGTTGCCCCGGTGGCTCCTGCCGCTTTGGCTGCATCAACAACCTTGTCGGTGATATCCGACTTTACCGAGGATAAGATGAGTTTAAATCGCATTTTTTTTCTCCATGTATTTAATTTTGCGTTGAGTTGACCATTGCATTAACTGAGCATACCCCATGACGGTTATAATCGGGAACAAACTGGCAAAAGCGATGAGCCCGAAACCATCCAAGGCGGGATTTCGTCCGGGCACGGTGGCGGACAGCCCAAGGCCCAGCGCTGCCACCAGGGGCACTGTAACTGTTGAGGTTGTTACCCCACCCGAATCATAGGCCAGGGCAATAATGTTTTTGGGGGCAAATAGGGTCTGTACAATAACAATCATATAACCCGCAAGAATGTACATATAAAGTGGCGTGCCCGTGACAATCCGAAAGGTTCCAAGGCTGATGCCAAAGGCAACCCCAATGGCGACGGTTATTCTCAAACCCCATTGCTTGATGGTTCCGGCAGATACTTCGTTGGCTTTAAAAGCCACTGCAACAAGAGATGGTTCGGCAATGGTGGTTGAAAAGCCGATCATGGCTGCAAAAAGATAGACCCAGCCATATGCCTTCCAGTCCGCCTGGGTAATAATTTCTCCCGGACCATAGATAAAAGCCGGATCAGACAATTGCGTCGCCATCATATTGCCCAGCGGGAAAAGTGCTTTTTCAAGTCCTGCCAGAAACAAGGCAAGTCCGATGACAACATATACACCGCCCACAATAAGACGCCGCAGATGGGGAATTGGCTGCCTCAAAACCAACAGTTGAAAACTGACAATCAGAACAATAATGGGCAGCACATCTTTGCAGGTGGCAAGCAATATTTTTCCAAACTCATATATGAAGTCCACGAATACAGGCTCCTTTTTATCTAAAAAACAATAAGTCCATATCCCATAACAAAAATTATGGGGAGAAGAGAAGCAAAGGCAATGAGTCCAAACCCATCCACAAGCGGACTTCGTCCTCTGATAGAGGAAGCAAGTCCCACGCCAAGAGCTGCAACCAGAGGCACTGTGATGGTAGATGTGGTAACGCCGCCGGCATCATAGGCGATTCCAATGATTTCTTGGGGAGCAATGATGGTCATCAGCATCACAAGTACATAACCACTGATGATCAGATAATGAATGGGCCATCCGCGGAGAATACGCAAAACCCCGATAAGGATGGCAAGCCCCACGGAAAAGGCAACAGACAGGCGAAGTCCAAAGGCATATTTTCTTAAAGATTCCTGGCTTGAGTCAATAAGGCCTCCCTGACCTGCAATTTCTGCTGCTTCCCAGGCCACGGCTATGAGAGCCGGCTCTGCCACTGTGGTGGAAAACCCTAAAGCAAAAGCAAAACAAAGCAGCCAGAAAAGACTTCCCTTCCTGGCCAGGGCATGGGCCATTGATTCACCAATGGGAAACAGCCCCATTTCAAGTCCCTCAACAAACAGGGTAAGACCTGTCACCACAAGAAGCGCACCGAAAAGCACTTCTCCCATTTGGGGTAATGGTTGTTTCAAGACAATGATCTGAAAAAAAGCGATCACCAGGATAATGGGCAACAGGTCAGTGAAGGCACGTTTGATTTTTGTCAGAATTAATTTAATAACCATATTATTTCCTGTGGATATGTCAGATATAAAACCATTTAGCTTATTTGTAAATCGCCCGTCCTCTGGAAACAAAAAAATGCCTTATCCGCTTTGAATGCTGATCATAATGGCTTCAATTAAAGGCGCATTTAAAAACATTTTGGATTTCCATTTCACAATACATTTAGCTCCGGAACCTCCGCTTTTATCTGTGGCTTTGATGGCATAGCGAATGGTTGAAATTTTTTTAACACAATCGGCGCCCACTGAAGCGTTGAACCTCATAGAATCATGCAAATCAGTCATCTTGATTGTGTCTCCATCCACAATGACCACACGTCTTTGTATCAGATTTTCAAGTTCCCTGGCATTTCAGCTCCCGGTGTTCTCTGGGAGGATCAAACATTGATTTGCGATGGCCAGGAAATATTAACCGGTCTTTTTTTGGCCAGGAGCCAGATCCCGTCACCTCTTGAAACCGCATCTTTTTTTGATGGGTTGATGAGCACCTTTTTATCAGCGGTTTGCATGGCAAAGGTCAGGATATCATATTTTTCCTTAAAATAGTCATGCAGAGACCACCATCTGAGATCCTGGACTGCTGTTGGGACAATCACATAATATATTTCTTCATCAGAATCGTTTCTCAGCAGGATCTGTAACGGGATATGCACCTTATCTTGCATGGCTTGCACCATCATTTCAGCTGTCATCTGCATGATTATTTGAAACTCACCTTGAACACTGGAAAATGTGTCCAGGGATTGGGTTGAAATACATCGGACTGTAATTTCACAGGTCTTGCTTTTCAGTTTAAGCACATTAATAAGGGCAAACAGGCTATCTTTATCAGTCCCTGTGTGAATAATAATCCTTGTTGCTTCTTTTATATTTACTTTGTTGAGGGTGTGACTGGTATCGGGTCGACCTTTAACAAAAAAAACGTTCTTCAGGTGCGGAAAAGGATGCCTTGATATATCAGCTGCAAGAACAATATCCTGGTCAGTATAGGTCTCATCCTTCTGGATTTCTTCAACCAATTGTTCCGTTTCATCGGTTGACCCCACCAGCAATATATGACCTTGGCCTTTGTATTCTTTCTCTCCATGCATTTTTTTATCTTTCCTCTCAATCATTAATGAAGCAACATGGGCAATAAATGCTGCACAAAGACCGATACCCATGAACATGGGTAAAAAAACCGCAACAACTTTACCCGAGTTAGAAACAGGGAACAAATCGCCATAGCCGACAGTTGTGCTGGTCACAATACTCCACCACAACGCTTGGTCAAAACGGGTTAAAGCGGAGATAGGCGGTTCCACAAATGTAATCAACAAACTTGATAGTAACAAAAGTGCCAAGTAGGCAAAAACAATAAAGATCCCTTTGCGTTTCAAGCCCATACGTATCAGATTCTTTAAAAAATATATCAAAACATATCTCCATTTATGGGATCTCCTTTCCCAAGGGCTTTTGAGCTGTATTTTAACAAACTATACCATTTGACATCTGGTTGCAATATCAGGATTGTTTGAACCAAATATCTAATGGGAATAAGATGAAATAAGGCGTGTTGGCATTAGTAATAAAAATATCATCACCAGGAAAACAGGTTGACCGTACTGGTAATCAGTTTATCCAGGCAGGATAGACCCTTTCTTATTACAGGCGATGCAACTTGATTTTGCAGACGCTCACCCCCCAGAGCAGGGTCAGTACTGGACAAAAACAAATCAACGGCTCAGCATGAATTCCGGCAACAAAAAAATACATTTCTCTCTCCTTTTTTAAAGCCCGGTAAAAGAAGTTGTCCGCTTTCACCGGGCTTTTTGGAGCTTATTTAACGTTTTTTTTATGGAAAAGACAAAGAACAGATCCTTCTAGCCTGAAACTTCAGTTTTCAGCTTAATCTTATATTTATCGATTTTGGAATGAAGGGTCGGCCTGGAAACCCCCAATAATTTAGCTGCCTGGGAACGATTGCCATTGGTTTTTTTCAATGCTTCCGCAACCACAATACCCGAAAGGGTGTCCATAAAATCATCAAAACTACACTTTCCGGAATTTTGGGCCAGGGAGGTCCTGACCCACTCCTGGACCGAATTTAAGCCGGTTTGGCTTGGCAAGTTTCCAGTTTCATTTTTTTTAAATATCGGCGCAAGGTCAATGGCAGAAATGGGGGCGCCTCTGTTAAAGATGAGCATTTTTTGAATCAGATTTGACAATTCCCTTATGTTTCCGGGCCAGGTATATTGATTCAAAATGGGTAATGCTTCTTTTTGAACACCTGGGTTATCCACTTTTAATTCATTGGAAAATTTAATCATAAAATAGGCGACCAAGCCATTGATATCTTCTGGCCGGTTTCTGAGCGGCGGCAGTTCAATGGTCACCACTTTTAACCGGAAATATAAGTCTTCTCTGAATTTTTCTTCCAAAATGGCCTGTTCCAGGTTTTTATTGGTGGCGGCTATAATCCGGACATCCACAGGAATGGTCTCTTCTCCCCCCAATCTTTCAATATTTTTTTCCTGGAGCAGTCGTAAAATTTTCGCCTGGATATTGAGGGGCATGTCCCCGATTTCATCCAGGAACACCGTACCGCCATTGGCCTGTTCCACCTTGCCGATATGCCGTTGGGCGGCACCGGTGAAGGCTCCTTTTTCATAACCGAACAATTCGCTTTCAAGCAGATTTTCCGGTATGGCCACACAATTAATGATTAAAAATGATTTATCCGAACGAAGACCGTGTTGATAGACGGCTCTGGCCACCAATTCTTTTCCGGTCCCGGATTCTCCCCGGATCAAAACCGTTGCATCGGTTTGGGATACCCGGCCAATGGATTTATACACATTCTGCATGCCTTTGCTTTGACCGATAATGGCATCCCCGGATAATTTCCCGGGCACCCCATCCACTTCAACCGGAGACCGCATACAATATCCGGCTTCTATGGCCTGTTTGATCAGGCTTAGCATTTCCGGTACTTCAAAGGGCTTTAGAACATAATCATAGGCCCCCATTTTGGTGGCTTCAATGGCAATCGCCGTGGTTCCAAAAGCGGTTACGATGATTACCGGCAGCTTTGTATCTATCTGTTTGATCTGCTTGAAGGTTTCTATTCCGTTCATGCCGGGTAACCGCATATCCAAAATGACCAAATCCAAACTTTCATCTCGAACAATTTCAATACCCGCCTCTCCGGAAGCTGCACCGACAACCGCATATTTTTCTTCCTTTAGAAGTTTACAAAAACTTATTCGGAGCTGATCATCGTCATCTATGACTAAAATACGATTCATTTTATGCATCCTTTATGGGGAGGGTAATCACAAAAGAGGTCCCTTTTCCCTCTTCACTGGTAACATCCAGCCACCCGCCATGCTCGTGTATGATATTAAAAGCAATATTTAGGCCCAAACCGGTTCCCTCTTCTTTGGTGGTAAAAAAAGGATCAAATATCTGATCTTTTATATTTGAGGGGAACCCTTCCCCGTCATCGGTTATCCGGATCACATCCACTCTCTTCAAGGGCTCAACATAGGCTTCTTGTTCCAAAATAACAATATGACCGCCTTTTTTCATGGCTTCACAAGCATTAATCATGATGTTTACAATCACCTCTTTGAGCTGCTCCGGGTCTAACATCGTTTCCGAAAGGGGGCCGTCCCGGATAATTTTTGTCTCCATATGATAGGAGCTAAGCCTTTGTGCCAGCAAATGAACAGCAGAGTCGATCACAATGGACGGGCTCATTTTTTTAACAATGAGTTTTGGCGGCCGGGCAAATTCCAGAAAATTTTCAACAATTTTGTTAATCTGCACGATCTCACCTGAGATCACATTAAAATCTTCCCGTTGAGATTCTGAAAACGAACAGCTGCGGTTTAAAGAAAAAAGTCTCATTTTTACAGAGGTCAAAGGATTTCTGATACTATGGGAGGTTCCGGCGGCCAGCTTACCGACCAAGGCCATTTTTTCAGACTGCATCAGGGATGTCTGGCTTTGTTTTAATGCCCGATGGGTAAGTTCGGAATCCTCTATGAGCCCTAGTACGCTTTGCTTTAAAGCGACCACCTCATTGACCGAATTATCCAAATTGTCATCAAAATTTGCATGGAGCGCCAGTTCCTGGATGGGCCCCATGATATGACGGGCAAAAATAAAATTGACCAGTAGACTTAAAGTAATAACCGCCACAACACCCATCAATGCCATATACCGCAACCTGTTTGCTTCCCGCCGGCTGATGTTTTCGGCTTCTTGTATCCTGCTTTTATGGAATAACTTGAACTGATCACAAAGTTCAAGGATACGGAAAAAAGATTCCCTGACCTCCTGATGCAGAACAAACCCTTGTTCTCGGTCCCCGGCCTTGTAGAGTCCAATCACCTTATCCCTTGTCTCAACATAAACCTGATAGTCTTGTTGAATCTGGGCAAGGGTTTTTTTTTCCCAGGGCTCCTCAATCAAAGATTTCGCTGTTACCAAATGGTCATTAAAAAGCAAGCGGTATTGTCTTAACTGGACAAGCCAATCCGGGTTGCCGTCAAGAAAATAATAGGATACAAATCCTTTCTGGTTGACAAGAGATGTTCCCAGGGATTCGGCAGACTGAAACATGGCCACATTTTTGCTGATAATATTTTTAAATATTTTCTCTATCTTATAGGTATACAAAACCATCAGGGCCGCACCAATCAATGTGATGAACAACACAATGGCATTGACCAGATAGACCCTGTTTTTAAGACTTAGACGACGGGTAAGTTTATCAAACATGGATGACGGGTATCCTTATCATAGGTCTCCGCTTCTTCTGAGCAGAAGTCTCACTTCAGCCTGGCGAATTCGTTCTTCCTGATCGTCCTTGCGCTGCCTGGCATTTTCCAGTTTGAGTTTAATTTCCTCAAATTCTGCCGGCTTCATCAAATAATCAAAGGCTCCCAGTTTCATCCCCTCCACAGCCGTTTCAGTTGATCCGTGACCGGTCAGCAAAATAACCTCAACAAGGGGATAGGTACTTTTTATTTGTTTTAAGGTGTCAATCCCGTCCATGTCCGGCATCCGGATATCCAGGATGACCACATCTATTGATCCATGGGCGAGCACCTCCAAAGCCTCTTTACCACTGTAAGCCGTGGACACTTTTTCACCCTCGGCCTGTAACCTGAGGGAAAACATTTGAACAAAATCTTTTTCATCATCCACGATCAGGACTTTTGCAGGTATTTTTATCATGTTTATCCTTTCCTTGACGTATTAGGTTCTTGACCTATTAATTATATTTTTTTGTCCTTGTCCATACTTAAATTGTCCTCTAAATTGCATATGCTGGCAGTCTTGGGAAATTTGATTGTAAAATCAGTTCCTTTACCCACCCTGCTGTTCACCTCAATATCACCCGCAAGATCCGACATAATTTTATGGACCACAAACAATCCCAGGCCCGTGCCTTCATCAAAGGATTTTGTTGTAAAAAACGGATCAAAAATTTTGCTTAAATTTTCCTTGGGAATCCCCCTGCCATTATCCTTGATTTCAAGAATGACGGCATCCAAGGTTTCATAGCTGGACAGGGTAATACAGCCATTTTCTCCCACTGCATGAATCGCATTGTTCAACAAATTTATTAAAACCTGCCGAATCTTATAGGCATCACTCCAAAGGGAAATTTTCTTTCGATGGAGTTGCCAGTTCATCCTGATTTTTTTATCTTCCACCTCTTTTTTTAACAACCCCAGGGTTTCATGCATCAATGCCGCCACGTCAACTTCGGAAAATTGGGATCTGTGTTTTTTCACATGCCCCAGCAGCTGATGGGTAATTCTGCTGGCTCTCTTAATACTCGTTTCAATTTTTTCGATTCCCATGAGCAACGCTTTTTTTTGGGAACACTGATCCAGTTTTGATTTTGGTTTTGGTGCAGAGATCACCTGTTTCATAAACCCGGCCGCTTCATTGATGATGGCCAAAGGATTATTGATCTCATGGGCAATACCGGTTGACATGGTGCCCAAAGAGACAAGTCGTTCTGTATCAACAATTTTTCTTTCCAGCTTTGTTCGGTATTCAAGTTGTGCTGTCTTTTGTGCTTCCATCCGGGCCATTTCAAATGCCTGTCTGACTTTATTGACCAAATGATCAATTTCCACAGGTTTTGTCAGATAATCATAGGCACCGGCTTTTATCCCCTGGATACCATCGGAAACCGCAACATTGCCGGTGAGAAGAATGACCTGAATTTCCCCATGCTTCTGCTTGATCGCCTTCAATGTTTCAATTCCGCTTAATCCGGGCATTTTCACGTCCAGAACAACCACATCAACGGCTTCCCGTCCAAGGATCTCCAAACATGCTTCTCCGCAGGAAGCCTGCATCAAGACAAAACCTCTTCGTTCAAGCCGCTTGGCAATGGTCATTCTAAAGCCTTCTTCATCATCCACCAGCAGCAGCCGGATTGTATCTTCCTTGGATTTATTCATACCCGGTTCTCTCACCTTTCTTTTTTTAAAAAAAAGAGTTCTATATTAAGCCCAATATTTTCCACCACACGGCTGCGACAACCACGAGAACCGTCAGTAAAACCGGGGTGGCCACAAGCCCGACCTTTGTCAAGTCAGAAGATTTAAAATACCGGTAACTATAAGCAATGGCATTGGGCGGACACCCAATGACCAACAGCATGGCAAAGGAAGTCGCCATTCCCAGACAAAGGGCCAATATAACCGGATTCACCCCTTCAAGCTGGGCCATGGGAATCACAATGGGGAGAATCAGGGCAGCGGCAGCCACATTGGCCATGGCGTTTGTTACCAAGGCACCGAAAACCCCCACACCGATAAACAACACCAGCCAGCCCTTTCCCTGAATCAACGGGAAGAACAGATTGGCAAAATAATCTGCCGCACCTGAATACCCCATTGCAAGCCCCAGGGAAATTCCGCCCCCAAATATAAACAGGGCCGTTCCCCATTCCAGGTTATCATTGATATCTCTCCACTTTAGCACTTTAAACAATACCAGTGCGGTAACTCCCAACATACCGGTAATTGAATAATCTATACCATGAAGCCCCTTGGTCAGCCAGAGCGAAAATGAAAGTAAAATAATGGTAATGGTTTTTTTCTCAAGCACTGTCATGGGACCTAAATCTTCGTCAAAGGCCGGAAGCGTATACTTTGGATCCGGCCGAAACACCAGATATACAATTAAAACCGCAATGGGAGTCGTGATAATGGCGGCGGGCATGGCATACAAGATCCAATCAAAAAAAGTTATTTCAAGTCCTGTAAACTCCTTTAAGAAAGCCGCAGAAACCATGCAGCGCCCGCCCCCGATGAGAGATCCCATACCGCCGCAGGAACAGCCAAAGGGCAATGACAGCATCATAAACTTGGCCGTTTTGGTATGGGGTTCAATTCCTGCGGCCCGCATCAAGGGCAGCATGGTCACAATTCCGATGGCACAGGCGGCGGCATCATGCATGAATGAGGAGGCAAGCCCAAGCCCGATGGCAATTATAAAGGTAAACCGGGTGATGCTGTTCCCGGCCTTTTTGATGATATAATACCCAAGGCGTTTTGTCAGGCCCGCCTTGTCCAGGGCAATGGCAAAGATCAGGCAGCACATGATAAAAATAACCACCGGATGCATATAGGGGGCCCAGGCAGTTTTCACATCGGTAATCTGCATGACAACAAGGAAAACCCCGATTAAGACCGCCGTTATTTCCAGGGGGATGGGCTCAATTACAAATAAAATAACAAGAACCGCAAGAATTGATAAAAATCGCTTTGCCTTTGGGGAAAGCCCGTCAACATAATCGATGGTAACCCTATCCAGATTCAGATTTTTTGCCCGTTGTCCTAAATAGCGAACACTTGCCTCCAATGAGCCTGGGGTGTTTGCCATTAAAATATAGGCGGAGGTGTCTGATTTTTCACTGATTTTATCATCCGGGACAACGGTAAAAAAATCCGCCACAGATGCCAGAATCCGCTGGTCAGTATCTCCTGTAATTTTAAATTTCGTTCCTTCCGGTCTTGGCAACAGAAAAATAAAGACGCCTACCAACACGGCCATTCCAAGTTTAAATCCATTTGTTTTATAAAACATATTTCTCCTTAACAGCTCAACACTTGCGCGTAGTTTAATTATTCCCCAGGGGATTTGCTTGAAATCTTTAGTTGATACCGGTGTGCTTCATGTATTTTGTCTATTAACGTCAAAAGCTCACAGGGTTTGGTCAGGTAATCAAAGGCGCCATATGCGATTCCGTCCCTGGCAGCCGTCTGGGACCCGTGCCCTGTCAATATGATCACCGGAAGCTTGGGCACCATTCTTTTGATCACCTTCAATACTTCGATGCCATCCATGTCCTCCATTTTCAAATCCAGAACCACCACATGAAAATCATTTTTACGCAAAATTTGTATGGCCTGGGTTCCGCTAAATGCCGTGACAGCCGTTATCCCACGCCTGGCCAGCCGGTTGGACAAAACATGCAAATACCCTTTTTCATCGTCAACCAGCAAAACATTTAAGGGGGGAGGCGCTTTATATTTTTCGTCCATGGTATCCTTGTTATCCTTTAGATCTGCCGTCCTGTTATCTCTTTTATTCGGGCTTCAACAATTTTTTCTTCATGTTTTCTTTTCTTGGAAGCCGCGGCGGTCACCTTGCTTAACAGCAGATCAATTTCACAAGGTTTCATCAGGTAATCAAAGGCACCCAGCTTCATCCCGTCAATTGCGGTTTCCACCGTGGCATGACCTGTCAGCATGATGACTTCCAACAGAGGGAATCTTTTTTTAATCTCAACCAAGGTCTCCATCCCATCCATTCCAGGCATTTTCACATCCAGGATTACCACCTCAACTCCCTTGTTTTTTTCAAGTTCAGCCAGTGCATCCGTTCCGTTATAAATGGCCCAAACATTTATCTGCCTTTTTTCCAAACGTTTTGTCATGGTATCAAGAAATGCGCGTTCATCGTCCACAAGTAATAATTTAATGGTTTTCATAGAATCTCTCCTCGTTTATTTATTTCAATCCTTGAACAGGGGGTTTGTCTGTTCAATCTTATCCTTTTGGAAGGGTATCCATATGCGGAACCGTGACCCCGTTCCTACCTGACTTTGAACATCAATTTTTCCGCCCATCTTCTGGATAATGCCATAGCAGATGGAAAGCCCTAATCCTGTTCCTTTTCCAACAGCCTTTGTGGTAAAAAACGGATCAAATATCCTATTGAGATTGTCCTTGGGGATGCCGGGTCCGTCATCTTGAATTGAAATCACCACATGATTTTTTTCAAGTTTACTGACCTTTGCTTCAATTTTTATGATCCCCCCGTTTTTTTCCATGGCATCAATGGCATTGTTGATTAAATTTAAAATTACCTGCTGTAGTTCAGAGGGAGATATCCTGATATAAGGAATCCCCTGATTCAGATCGGTTTCAATAGTGACATTATTATATTTGGCCATTTGGGCGGTCAGGGAAACCATTTCTGTGATGGCATCATTCACCTGGACATCATTGACCGTGGAATCGGTTTTTCTGGCAAAACTTAAAAGCTTGTGGGTAATCTCTTTACACCGTCTGCCCTGGGTATTTATTTGGCTCAAGGCACGCTTGAATTCATCCCAATTTTTAGATTCTTTTAAATCCTCGTCTTCAAGAAGATCCTCTATCCACCCCGCCTCTTCAACCATGATGGCCACCGGG
Organism: Desulfobacteraceae bacterium; assembly: GCA_016743945.1. Taxonomy (GTDB): domain Bacteria; phylum Desulfobacterota; class Desulfobacteria; order Desulfobacterales; family Desulfobacteraceae; genus NBML01. The sequence goes on along the minus strand of JADGFI010000004.1, from coordinate 285,901 downwards.
TTATTGATTTCGTGGGCAATCCCTGCGGCCAGTTCTCCGATGGTGGCAAGCTTTCCGCTTTCAACCACCTGTTTGTTCATGACCTCGCTTTTTTTATCAGAACGTGCAATATGCGCCACAATATTGCGCGGAAGGGTAAAGGCCACCGAAAGGATGGCGATACACCCGATAATAAATAGGCCCAGGGCCAGAACCTGTGTTTTCCACAAATCATGGAAGGCATCTTTCACATCCTGGCGATACACCATCAGCCAATCAATATTTTCAAGCATTGAACTCACATACAAATAATTCTTTCCCGTGGGGTCCTGTTTCCTGGCAAACATGGTTTTGTGATGTTTATACCCTTCCCGGTTAGCCATTGAAGCCATAATGGAGGGGTCGATACGAAGATCGGTCTGGGTTTGCAATTGGCCCTGGCTATTCATGATAAATGCCATACCGGTTTTTCCAATATGAATATTTTCCACCAAAGAATTAAAGGCCGTAAAATTAATAGTGGCCCGTAACAAACACTCAGATCCCTTTGATTGAATCTTCACCGCAATGATAAAATGGGGATGGCCCCTCAACCCGGCAAACACATCAGAGATATAAAAATCTTTGGCTTTGGCTTTGATAAACCACTGCGCCCCGGAATAATCCGCCTTTTCCAGACGAAACGGGCCTTCATAGGCAAATTGAACCCCATTTTGATCCACCAGCCCCAAATCGGTAAACACGTCTTTATATTCTGTTTTCAACACTTCCAGCTGAAGACGTAAAAAATCCTTGGGCACCGTCTGTCCGTTGTCAAAACGCCGGGCCAAATAACGGATATTGCCCAATTTTTCCAACAAAAAAGTATCAATATTCTGGGTATGTTTTTGAACCAACTCTGAAATATGTGCTGCAATTTTATCCGTATAAGTCCGGTTGAATCGATAAAAAATGATCCCGGTGGTCACCATCATGGGGATGAATGAAACAACCAGTATCAATATGGTTATTTTTCTGGTCAATACCTGATAAAATGCGTTTCGCTCTGTTAGGGATTGCGTCAATATTTTTTTCCTTTTTACACATTTCCATAATCAACACCTATCGTTTCCTTTAGTATCAAAATACATGCCAGGTAAAAACGCAATTCTACAATAATCATAACCAATTGAAAATAAAGCATAAACTGACATGAAAAACCATTACACATTCCGGTTTCACATGTCAGTTTTTTTTACACATTGTAAAGCAAATTTAAAAACAGTCGACAAATTCAGGAGATATTCATAAAAAAATACATGGTAACCCCTGCAATGGCCAACCAGATATTTGTAATATTGCTCACGGTAATATTTAATATGGCTGCAAGGTATTTTTTGCGAGTCAAAAGTCCCATACAGCATTTGAATTCCGGCCAACTTGAAAGCGTGGCCAGAACGAAAAATCCGATCACCCCTTTTGGGGCATGACTCTGCTCCGAGGCAAAGGTCACAACCGGATCAAGAAAATAACCTGCAAGAATTAAGATAGCAACTGCCGGGATCAGAGACCATTTAGGAATAACTTCTTCTTCCTCGGAATCCTCAGCATCTTCCGACGGTCGTTTAAAGAAAAGAGTTATGGACACAATTAGCCCTATCACCACCCAATACATATGAGCTTTAATGGGAATCCCATAAAAACTCACGGCCAGGCTGGCAGTCAGCAAGATGCAGGTCAAACTGTATTTCCAGTTTGTTTGAAGTGTTTTTAATAACACACCGCAAACCAATGCTGCCGTTATTAATAAAATCGGGTTCATAAAATTCGACCCCAAAGGGGTGCTGGCGGCAAACAGCACATCCCCTCCTACCAGGCCGACGATCAAACAAACAAGCTCCGGCCCGTTGGTAATAAACCCGGTGATCGTACCCAGACCTTTTACGTCCTTCAAGGTTTCAATGATGACCTCAATGGACAATCCGATCAAAATCATGACCAACACGACCCCTCCGGCCGCTATAAAAGACTGGCTCAAGTTTCCATTGAACATCAATGAACAGCTACAAAAAAATATCACCACCAAAACCCAACATACCATGTCCAGCCGACCTACAGAATTCACCAGGAATTGCTTCATGGCTTTCCTCCTAATTGTTCAGATACTTATAGTATACAAGAACATACAATAACAATGTTATCCAGATAAGTATAAACCCCATGGCAAAAACCCAATTTTTTTTCAGTCGTAAGGGTTGAGTTTCCGCTTTCCCCCTTGATTCTTCCATGATTTCACGGGGAATTAATTTAATTGAAAGTATTATCAATAAAGGAAGAATTAAAAGGTCATCCACATACCCTAAAATCGGAATAAAATCCGGAATAAGATCAATTGGACTTAATGCATATCCCAGGGTAAACAAAATAAGAACTTTTGATAATAGGGGTGTTCCCGGATGGTGATATGCATAATAAATCGCCAAGATTTCCTTTTTAAGATTCTTTACTTTTATTTTTAATTTTTCTAATTTTTTCAAAAAAAACTCCGGTTTATAAAAAAATCACCGCCAGATACAGCTCAATCGAATAGCTTAAAGGCATCCGAGGGTGATTCTACGACTCTCTTGAGCTTTTCTTCCATATCCTTTTTCCAGGCGTCATCTTTTTTGCGCCCTGCACCTTCGATTTTTTCAACGAGATCATCAATATCACAGGGTTTATTGAGAAAATCGTAGGCGCCCAGACGAATGGCTTCTACGGCAGCGTCAATGGATCCATGGCCCGTAAGAAGAAGTGTTTCAGTGAAAAGACCCAGACTTTTGATCTCCTTTAAGGTCGCGATACCATTCATCCCCGGCATTTTCAGGTCAAGAATAACCACATCAAACTTTTCTTTTTCAAGGGTCTTTATGGCCGTTTCTCCGTTATAGACAGCAGTGACGAGGTAATTTCTGAGTCGAAGCAGTTTGGCCATGTTGTCAGCAAATATTTCTTCATCGTCCACCAATAAAATTTTAGTTCCTATCATAATACTTCCTCCTCATAATTAATGTTTGGTGAAGTTGTTATCCTTCTCTTACGTACATCATTCGTATCATCCTTGTTTCATAAGATCATCGGGCGGTTTAAACGGAAAAGTCAGACAAAAGAGAGTTCCTTTTCCAATCTCACTTTCAACACGGATAGTGCCGCCCAGCTGCTTTACAATGCTGTAACAGATGGAGAGCCCCAAACCTGTGCCGCGCCCGGGCGCTTTTGTGGTGAAAAAGGGATCGAAAATTTTACCAATGTTATCCTTTTTTATGCCATTTCCCGTATCTTCCACGGTAATGATGATCCCTTTGTCCTTTGCAGGGCAGGTTGTTATGGTTATAAGCCCCAAACCTTTGTCTTCATGGGCATCGATTGCATTGTTGATAAAGTTCAAAAATACCTGCTGAAGCTGTGACGGGTCCGTCAGAATGGTGGGAAGGTGAGCGTCCAATATAGAGTTGAAGGTTATGCCGTCTGATTTGGCTTCCCTTTCCATCAGGTCAATCACTTCTCTTACAAATAGGTTGACGTTCACTGTTTCGATAACAGACCGGGTCCTCCGGGCGAACTTCATAAGATTTTTGGTAATATACGCACACCGGTGCACTTGTTTGCCTATCTGGTTCAATGATCCTGCAAATTGTTCCCCTAGGATTTCATCTGTTATGGGCCTTGCTTTTTCCGTTTCTATAAGAAGCTGATGCTCGGTCAGAATAATGGCAAGGGGATTGTTTATTTCATGTGCGACCCCTGCGGAAAGCTCTCCTATGGATGCCAGCTTTCCTGCCTGCATGAGCTGGTTGTTCATTCCTTGGACCTTGTCATCTCTTTTTTTAATAATTGAAACCATATGGCGGGTGATGAGTATGGTGACAATAAGAATAATCAATGCGCTGATATGGAGTGATACCAAGGTGGCCCTGTTGGCATGGCTGACCTCGACAAAGAGCTCTTGTTCATCAACTCGCACCACCAGGAGCCACTTTGGATCTTTGAGCCAGGTTTCCCAAACAATTTTTCGGGTCTTTACATCCTTATCCAGTATTTTTATGGTCTTAAATTTCAACCCATCATGGATTTGACCTTCAAATCCCGGCGCCTGATTCATAATCTTGCCACCGGAACCGGGACGGGTCTGATAGATCCCTTTGCTGTTTAGAATATACACTTCCCCTGTCTTGCCGATCCTTAAATCCTCCACCAGGGAACAAAACCTATCTGTATTGACCGTGGCTCTCAATATCCAGCGTTTTTCATTTTCATTTTTTATAACTGCCATTACAAAGTGGGGCTCTTTCCTGAACCCCATAAACATGTCACTGGTATAGCTTCCCTTTTCCATCACCTCCTTGAACCAGAATGTGCTGGAATAATTTTTGTCTATCAGGTCGTAAGGCCCCACATAAGCAAGGTGATCTCCATTTTCATCTATTATGCCGATATCGGTCAGGGTCCAGGCATCACGGTTAACACTTTTTAAAATTTGGCTGAGATGATCCTTTTTTGTCAAAAATTCTATTGAATGCGTGCTGGCGATGAAATCCAGTTTTGCTCTGTTTTCCTTAAGAAAAAGTTCTATGATTTTCCTGTGGTAGTCTACCCTGGTTTCAAGGGTTTTAACCATCCGTTCCCTGGCAAACCTTGAATAATGGATATTGATGGCCCATCCGGCAAGGAGCAGAGGAACAAGGGAACAGATCAAGGTGAGGAAAATGAACCTGCGAAAAATATGAGAATACTTTGTCTTTTCCTGTTTTTCTATGTTTTGATCCATGCAGTCCCTCTCTATCCTCGGTCCCTAGGATGTGTTTATTTTTGTAAAATAATCCAATCCCAATAAATACGTTTACACAATACAGATATCAACAAGTGTGCCAGCAAGGTTAATCCCTGTAACATTCGGATAAGGTGTTGTAATTCAATAATTAATTCTGATGGGATAGGATTAAAGAAACCTGCTGTTTTAGCGGATTGTCATCACACAGAAGACAGGGGTGGAAATCGTCATATGACAGTTTGGGAAATTTACTGCAATACTTTCCAATGGTTTTTATGAATTTTTGTGATTTTCCTGAGACCTGACAGACGGCTAAAATCACTTTTCCGAACTAGGTCTACGTTATCCTGGCTTACACCCGGCACATTACAGATCTCTTTCATGGCGGCAAGGCCGCATTCCCGGATACCCTTTATGCTGTATCCCCCTTCCATGACAAAGGCTATCTTCCCTCCTGCAGAGTTCTCTGCCATCTCAAGAAGAAGTGAGATGATAAGGGCGTATCCGTTCGGGGTCACGTTCATGCCTGCCAGGCGGTCATGGATATAAAGGTCAAAGCCCAGGGAAACAAGAATTATCTGGGGTGCGTACTCCTGGGCAACCGGCCCTGCAAGAAAATAAAGTGCTCTTGCGACCTCCCTAGTTCGGCTGCCTTTTTCCAGGGGAATATTAATTGTAAACCCTTTGCCCTTTCCTTTTCCCGTTTCTTCAATCCTTCCTGTGCCGGGAAAAGAGCCTGACTCGTGAATTGAAACAAAAAGGACTTCATCGGTGTCATAAAACACGTCCTGAGTGCCGTTGCCGTGGTGGGCATCAATGTCAATGATCATCAGCTTTGAAAGGGAGTACCTTTGTTTCAGATACCTTGCGCCCAGGGCGATATTGTTGAAAATACAGAATCCTCCTCCCTTGCCGGGTCCGGCATGATGACCCGGCGGCCTTACGAATGCAACCCCCCTGGATGACCTGCCTGACATTATCTCGTCAAGCAGAGAGAAAACACCACCTGCCGCCAGCCTGGCGGTTGACCAGGATTCTTCCGTCGTCTGTGTATCAAAATCAAGGGAAGAAAGAGGTTTCCCGGCTGTTTTCTCAACTTTTTCAACATAATCAACCGTGTGCACCCATGTCAGTTCACTCTTTTGGGCAAAGCGGGGTGTAATCTTGGACCATTTTCCATCCAGGCATTTGTTTTTCAGTAAATCCTCCACAGCATTGATCCGCCTGTAATTTTCAAGATGGGTGACCCCCATGAGGTGATCGCGGTATCTTTTATCAATTACAACCGAGACACGAAGAGGTGGGGTATTTAACTTCTCCGCTGTTCTAACACGGCCAAAGGCTTTTGCAAGAGTAAACAGGGTGTCTGCCTCAAGAAGACGACTTTTGTGTTTCAGGAGCATGGATACCGCCGTTCTAGCCAGAAGATCGGAACTGGCAGGATGAAGCGCAATTTTTATAAACTCCAGGGCTCTCTTGTATCGTTTGTTTGCAGTCTTGCCCTTGAAAACTTTTATCTGTCCTGAAACTCTTTTGCACAAATGATTTGTAATGGAAGGGTGCCTATTTTTTGGAGAGGCTGCCATTGCTGCAATAGTGGTCAAAAGACGACCTTCTGGAGATTTGAGCGCATACCTGTAAGGCCCCCTTTTGTGGAATCCCATGGATGCGTAAAAGGTCTCAGCTTCGATCTCCGATTCAAGAAAGATCTCTTTTACTTTGGGGTAATTGCTTTTCCAGAGCATCCAGACACTGGCCATAATAAAGGTACCAACACCTTTGACCGAGACAGGATCGTTTTGGGAACCTGATTTTTGGCGGGTTGCAAAATATTTGACTTCAACTCCGCTGTAAAAGAATTTTCTTATTATTTCCAGAAAAATCAGCCCCTGTATCTCTCCTTTTGCAACACAGCTAAACAGCAGGTTGTCCGTCCCTGTTGCCAGGCAGTTTAACAAGAAACGGATGTGAAAAAATTCCAGATTGAGGCGGGCAGCCTCCATGAGCCTTTCCCGGGAAAACTCAAATTTCACAAAGGAGGCCATTGTATCATCGTTTATCACCCCCCGGAAAAGTAGGGGGGGGGCCTGAAAATCGCTTTGAGTAATGATATCGTTTCTTATGTCCAAAAGTTTTTTATGTCTTTGCCCCAGTGCAGTGATCAAACAACTTTCATTTGCCCTGTTATCGGGAGAACTTTCCGCTTTTTTCAGGTTTAGTGCAATCTGTTCTTTTAGCCGATCCAAAGCCAGGTCGATTTCATAATCAAGCATCAGCCAAAGACCGGCTGTATCTGTTTTTGAAACATGTTTTCCAGGGCTTGCAAAAGGCTCCTTATGGAACAAATTACGTGTTTGCGCCATTTCTCCGTACTGAATCAGCAATGCCTGTTCAAGACAGGGGGTGCCGCTGGTAAAAAACTGAAATTTATTGACAAAAACTTTCTTGTCGCCAAAAAGAAAATAGAGCCTATGCTCATCCGATTTTTCCGGGCTTTCCGGCCCAGGCAGCAGGTCGATCCGTCCCTTTCCCAGCATGGTATGCAGGGTGTAGGCAATCTCAGGTGCTCTTTTACCGATGGCTTTGATCGCCTGCTTAATATTTTCCCGGGTCAGCATCATCCAGAAACCACAGATTCTAAATCTAAAAACTTTCCAACAAACGCCTTTGGTACCTGCACTTCAAATACCACGCCCTGTTTTCCTTTGTTTTTAACAAAAATTCCACCGCCTATTTTTTCCATGGTGAACCGGCTGATTGCCAGACCAAATCCCCAATCCCCCCTTTTTGTCAAATGCTGAACATCAAAAATACGTTCCATATCTGAATTTCCCAGGCCCGACCCGTTATCTGAAACCAAAATCCTTGCATAATTTTTTATCATGGATGTAGATATGGTTATTGAACCGTTCGAGCCGATAACGGCAGAAGCGTTTAACATCAGATTCAAGAAAACCTGATGCAGTGCGGCAACGTCGCTTCTGACAAATGGCATCTCATCATAAAAATCGGTACTGATACCGATGTTCTTTTCAATCAGGGGTGTTTTCAAAAAAAACAAAATTCGGTTTAAAATCATGTGAATATCCACATCCATAATAACCGGATCTTTGGGTGCTATAAACCTGATAAATCCGTCGATAAGGTTTTTTCCCCTTATGGATTCCGAAAAAATCTGTTCTGCCAAAAAATTTGTTTCACCTGGGTTTTGCGCCCCTGCCCGTTCTTTCATCAGTGTAGCCGTGATATGGATATTGGACAGGATGTCGTTCATGTCGCTGAAAACTCCTTTTGACAATTTCATAGCAGATGCAAGAAAGGCAGTTCTTGTCAGCCGGCTGTCCAGGCAAAGCTTATTCTTTTTTTTTTCTTCCAGCATGGACACCAGGCTGTCTGTGGTAAAAAGTATAGAAAGAATAATGATGAATCCTGACAGCAAAACAACAAAGACGCTTATATTCCGAACTTGTCTTAACTCTTCAAAAATATCTTTTTTATCAATGCTCACAACAGATAGCCAGGGAATAGTTTCAAGCCAGGTCGTCAAGGTAATGGCTGACCCGTTCTGCTCAATCTGCACGCCTGGAAAATGGCCGGGAGGGCTAACCTGGGATTTCATCATCAATTTCCCGCCATTTCTCGGATTTGTCTGATACTCTCCCTTGCCGTTGATCAGAAAGGCATCCCCTTTTCTGTTTCCTGTTACCCGGGTGACCAGGTTGTCGAACATATCCGACATGACCGTGGCTCTCAAAACCCAGACGTTTTTCCCCTCATTTCGCTTCACTGCTATTATGAAGTGGGGGTCGTTCCTGAAACCGGAAAAAACATCACTGACATATATGCCTTGGGCCATAACCGCTTTGAACCAGGGTGAACCGCTGTAATTTTTAGCGGTAAGATCGTATGGCCCTGTATAGGCAAGGTGCTCGCCATCCTGCCCGATGATACCAAGGTCCTGAAAACATGGCAACTCGTTCTGAAGCAAGGAAAGAACCTGCTCAATTGCACCGGGCACTCTCATTTCTGCCAGGCGGTTATTTTCCGAAATGAGTTTCAGGTCCATTGTCCGTTCGGTCAAAAACGAATCAATGCCTTTCTTATGAGAAACAACTTGTGTCTCAAGCACCTCAATTGTTTTATGTTTGATGGTGCGGGCCATGTAAACATACATGCCGCCACCGATTACGACAAAAGGCAGGAAGGCTGAGGCCATGAGAATTACGACCACCTTTTTCCATACCCTGCGATAGTAAGGAAAGTCCCGTGTTGCCGATATGGTAAAAGATCTGTCAGGCATACCCTGAACCTCCTGAAACATTTTAATAACTTTCGGACTTGATCCAAGTCAATGGATACATGCGCAGTGAACACGAAAGAGGAGGTGCCCCAATCTTTTTGGCGCATGAATTCGTGAACACAGATTCGTATTCGACCCACATTCCTCAAATGCAAGCCCGAAAGTTAAACGGTTATGAGCAATATTGTATTATAGCACAGAACATCAAGGCGACAACCCATATAGTATGGCTGATAACCCCTTTTTTAACAGGTTTAAAATCAGAACCCATGATATGGATAACCAGATTAAAAATATGGTTCCATGTCAGTGCTATAATAAAAAAAGAAAGAAAAGACATCAGCATATGAATTTTTTCAACCCCCATGCCTGTCAGAAAATCTCCTATATTTTCCGGTGACAGCGGTCCTTCCACATTGCCAAAGAGTCCCAGGTAATATAGAAAAAATGATCCGCCCATTACAATCATTGACAGGCCAAAGCTTTGGGTCCGTTTCCGGATGTATTGGTTCATCGGGCTATCGTTCATATCATATTTCCTTATTGTTTTTCTTCCTCCCCGTTTTCAGGGGAGGAAGTGATGAGGTTAACCGCCGATCAGTTTGGCGTAGATGCTGGGTCCTATCTTGTAAAAACAGATGACTGCAACAATGCAACAATAGGCCGGCACGATTATTTTCCATAGTTTCTCCGGAAACACCCTTGTCATATAAGGAGCTGCGATGGCAGAAAACATGGTTGCCAGCATAAAGGAGGGCAGCATGATATAGTCAATCTGAACACCGCTTGTCAAAAGGGCCAGCCAGACAATAATTGCAAAGGTGGAGACTGTTCCCTCACAGATGGCCGTTACCGCAAGCATACTTTTAACCGGCACGCCTGAAAGAAGGCCGCCAATGGTAACAACCGGGCCGTATCCACCGCCGCCAACCCCCTTGTTGAATCCTGCCAGGAATGCGAACCCTATCATCTTATTGGGCTTGTAGGGCCTGTCTTTTCCGGCGCTCCAGAGCGAAACAAACCCCATCATCACAAGAAGGATGGCCACATAGAGCTTGATCCAGACTTTATCGACAGGGAAAAACTTATAAATACCGATGATGGATGCGGATACCGCAAGACACCCTGTCACCGCTATGATAATCCAGAGTTTTACGGTTTCGGACATGGGGGAAAATTTCCATTCCACGTTCTCAAACTCCCTGTGAAGAAAAGCCCCCACAAGACCTGCCATACCCTGCTGAATCATAACAGCGGGCACGATCTGTTTGGGATCGAATCCCAGCACAAGGAGGATGGGTGTCAATGCTGTTCCAAACCCCATGCCTGCGGATGCGTCCATGAACTCGAAGAATGCCGCCAACAAGACCACACTCCAGATAATGGTCCAGTCATTTCCCTGGAGTCCGTGGGCCAATACCCAGTCGGACTGGATTCTAACGGTGGCTTCAAAGGGGTTTCCCGCAAGCCACACACCCAACAGGAAAACCAGGAAAAAAACAAATATACCTCCCAGGGCAGCACGTATATGACGCCACTCGGGGATAAACCGCTCCCCAATCGTCTGTTTGTTTTCTTCCAGTTCACGGGCCACTTCAAAACCTGTTATTTTTTTTTTAGCTCCCATATTGTTCCTCCTTACTTCCATAATAAAAATTAATTTTAGAATTTCGACCCATACTTTTCCTGTCGGCATTCCTTTATACAAAGGAGGATTACAAATAATGTACCAGAATGGAGGAGGAACAAAAATAATTGATAAGATCTCGATTATACAGTTAAAACTCTCAAAAAAAATCCACCGGCATCCAGAGGATATCAATGGATAAAACCTGGTGGTGGACAGGTGCGATTAATAGGTGTCACTTCATGGGTGACAGCCTTTTTATCAGGGGGTGTATTTGCCCCCCCTGAATTCATCCGCCGCAATATTCGAATCTTTCATGAGCCGATGGAGGTATTGCCTCTGGATTCCTGCAATTTGCGCTGCCTTGCTGATGTTGCCGTTGTTTTCCTTTAGCAGGGTCCTGACATAGTGTTCGTGGAAAAACCGAAGGCTTTCTTCTTTGGCATCTTTGAAATTTATTGTGGAAGCTTTTGAGTTAACCCAAGGGCTTAACCCGGAAACAAGATTCTCCCCGGGGCTGGAAAGCCCCAGATCAGAAAGGGTCAGTGTATCGCCGGCACAAAAAATAATTCCCCGTTCAATGATATTTTCAAGTTCCCGGATGTTTCCTGGGAATTGTCTTGCTGTCAAGGCCTGTATGGCAGAGGGTGCGATTCCTTTAATAGTCTTCCCGTTCAATACACAATATTTGTTGAAAAAATGGTGGCAAAGAAGCGGAATATCCTCGGCTCTGTCCTTTAGAGGCGGTATTTCTAAACGGATGACGTTCAGGCGGTAAAACAGATCCTCCCTGAAGGTGTTTTCCCTGATGGCCTGTTCAAGATTTTTGTTTGTGGCCGCAATGAATCTGAGGTCGGCTTTTTTGGTAACAACGCTCCCGACGGGTCTATATTCTCCCTCCTGGAGCAGCCTGAGAATGCGTGTCTGAAGACCGGGTTTTAAGTCCCCGATTTCATCGAGAAAAAGAGTACCCCCATCCGCCGCTTCAACCAGCCCCTTCTTGTCTGTGGCTGCACCGGTAAAGGCGCCCTTCACATGTCCGAACAACTCGCTTTCAATCATATTTTCCAGAATGGCCGTACAATTTATGGTCACCAGTTTTTTAGACCGCCTGTTGCTGTTCTGATGGACAGCCCTGGCCACAAGTTCTTTTCCCGTTCCGGTGGGGCCGGTGATCAGGACGGTTCCGTTTGTGGGGGCCGCCTTGCGGATACGGTCAAAAACCGTTGCCATTGCAGCAGTTGAACCGATGATCGAAAGATCGTTTTTTTTGTCAAGGGCACAGTGCAGCCGTTTATTTTCCCTGATGACATGCTGCCATTTCATGGCCTTGTCAAGGGTGACAAGAAGCCTCTCCCTGCGGAAAGGTTTTGTCAGATAGTCGACAGCTCCTTTTTGTGTGGCTTCCACTGCCGTCTCAATGGTGGCAAAGGCGGTAAGGATGATAACCGACACATCGGACCGGATTTCCCTTATTTTTTCCATCAGATTGATCCCGGACATACCGGGCATCTTCAGGTCTGTCATGACAAGGTCAAAATCTTCTTTCTTAAATATTTCCAGCGCTTTTTTCGGGTTATTTTCCGTGACAGTCTCGTAATGGGTATCTTCCGAAATAATCCTGTCCAGCAGCATCAGCATATCCTTTTCATCGTCAACGACTAAAATGCGTCCCTTCATCGATCCTCCTCACGAGATTCCCCTCAGTTTTACGGTAAAAACGGTACCACAAGCGGCATCGGCGCAAGCGTGTTTTTGGCTTTCACACTCCATGGTTCCGTCTAAACCAGTGATGATGCCGTAACTGACAAAAAGTCCGAGCCCTGTTCCCCTGCCTTCCGGCTTGGTGGTGAAAAAAGGTTCGAATATATGGTCCATGTCCTTGTCCTCTATTGCAATCCCCTGGTCCTGAAATTGTACTGAGACCATGTGATCATGATCGTCCATAAATGTCCGGATTGTCAATTTCCCGCCCTGGGGCATGGCGTCGGCAGCGTTGTTGATCAAATTTAAAAATACCTGCTGCAGCTTTCTGAAATCGCCCAGGATAAGGGGGATGGTGTTTGAAAATTCCATGGACAAAATAATTCCCTCTTTTTCAAAACGGTGCCGCACTATCTTGATGGTGTCTTCAAGGCAAAGATTCAAATTGGTCTGACTGTGATGATTGTCTTCTCCAGTGCGGACAAAGCCCAGGAGGTTTTCCACAATTTCTTTACAATTAAATCCCTGGCGTTCTATTATTTTAAGGTCTTTATAATCCTGAAAAGAGGGGTCTTTTTTCCGGAGCATAAGGTCACAAAACCCCAGGATAACCCCAAGGGGATTGTTGATTTCATGGGCAACGCCTGCGGCCAGGGTACCAAGCGAAGCCAGTTTTTCAGTGTGTATCAGGTGACGCTCAAGTTTTTTGGCTTCGGTTATGTCCCTTGCGATGCAAAGCACAGAGTTTATGTCTCCTTTATCACTGCGCACGGGCACCAGGTTGGTATCTATAAATATCTTCATGCCGTCATGGACAAAGGCGGATTCCTTTCTAATGCTCTTTTTACTTTGAAAGACTGTGCGGATAAGTTCCTGAAGCCGTTGGCTTATTTCTTCCGGAAATAGGGATGACAGTCCGTTGCCCAGATGATTGTCAACCGTGGATGTAAAAAAATTGGAAGTAAAGCTGTTCATGGACAAAAATTTGCCATTTGCGTCAACGGTGAAAATGAAATCTTCGGCACTTTCCACCAAGTATCGATAGTTTGCCTCGGATTTTACGAGTTCTTCAGTCTGCCTGTTGACCTCATTTTCCATATGCCGGGACCATTTCACTTCAAGAAACATAATGATCGACGCACCTGCTATGATGGTAAATATAACGGCCAGCTGAACCAGAAACTGATGCATGTATTTATCTCTCACCGCTTCCTCTATTTCCCAAACAGGTGCAACAACCGCGATGGACCACTTTTGAACCGGAAGATTAGAAATTAACACAGGGGTGTAAGCAATCAGTTTTTCCATCTTACCGGTAAGCCCCCTGTGCCATCCTGAAATATACCGACCGACCCCTTCATCACCCCTAAGCATTTTTTCTTTTTGTATCTTGTTAATCTCAACAAAGGAGATGTTATGATCTTTTTGTTTTCTTGCCAGGAAAGCATCCTTTCCTGTGAATGAGACGATGGGATGAAAAAGGAAACGGCCTTCACCGTCGATAATCCATGTATACCCTGTCTTTCCGGACCTGATGTTTTTCAGGTAGGGACCCAGGAGCCATGAAATATTAACATGACAAATGATGACGCGTGAACCGCTTTGGCCGATGGGTAACACCAATATTACAGATATTCCCGAAGGGGTTATTTGCGGCTTTGAGAATCTCAATTGACCTGTTTTTCCTTGCTTAAAATCAAAATCCAGTGGAAGGGGCAAACTTTTTTCCAGGGGAAAACGAAAAACTTCTTTGCCGAATGGGTGCCCCGAATATACAAGGTTGGCATCCATATCACGAATTTCAATTGTGGTGATGCCGCATTCAACCAGTCGGGCCAGGGTTGATCGCATCGATCTGACCGGATCTTCGTTCCTTTCAATTTCATGGGAAAGAAGGAAGATTTCTCTTTCCAACAAGGAGAACTCTCTTTCAATAAAGCTTTTTACATTGTTCGCAATAACCATCTGCTCTTCATTGAACTGCACACGGACAATCTTGCACATCTCCTCGATGGACCACTGGGACATGACCGCGCTGGCCGCCACAAAAAGAAGCGCAGTAAACGAAACAATTATAATAATACTTTTTGCCATCCCCGTTCGCTGGTGCTTAGAGGAAGGGTTAAGGTTAAACGCTTGAATTTTGTCAATATTTAATTTTTCCAAAACCATTACGCTTTCTGTATTCCAGCCCCCATTCCCGGTAGGAAAAGGGGCTGGAATTTAATTTGCAATTGGATTATCTTTTATTCGATTCTTCTACACCGATTAGTCAATGGGCAGCATTCCTCTTTCCAGGAGAAGAGATCTTCCCGTTTTAGATTTAATGAAATCAACAAATATCTTAACCGATCCAGTGGGCTCTCCCTTGGAAGCCAGATAAAATATCTGGTAGTAAGGATAGTCTTTATCGCCTGGTTTGTTGCCATCAATGCTCAATACCTTTATCTTTGGATGGGTAATCTGAGCACCTCTGGAAATAAAGGATATGGCGCCCAGAGGCAATGCCTCAACTGCTTCCAGAACCCGGGTGGATTTATAGGTTAAATAATCATATTGTATGTCTTTGTGTTTCATCACCATCTGCCTAAAATTTTTATGGGCACCCGTGTCATTACCGGGGACAACAAGGGTAATCGACAGATCGGGTCCACCCACTTCTTTCCAATTTGTGATTCCGCCGGAAAATATTTGCCGGAGTTGTTCGCTAGTTAAAGCATTAACCACAGCTGCTTTATTGGTAATAATTGCCAGCGGATCTTTGCAAAAAGGTGTTTCAATCAGCCCGTGATCCTTGTGGCGCCTGTATAGTGCTCTCACGGTACTGCCGATGTCAGTCATATCTTGCATCACCCGATACACACAAGATTGCGATGATGCAACAAACAAATCAATGGGTATACCGGTTTCCTTTGTAAAGGCTTCCAGCCTTGTGTTTTCAAATGCCTCATACACTTGAGCTGAGCAGCTGTAACGCAATCCTTGATTCGCATTTGCCACAGCCAGTGGCACAATGGCCCACAATACCAACAAACTTACAACCATTAAACTTGATACATTCACCGTTTTTTTCATGATGTTTTTTTTTTTTTTTCTTCTAATAATGGTTATCCTGCATTTTTTGACAATAAAATTAATTCTTAAACTTTCTTGGTGTATTGTCTTTTAATCATGTCTTTTAATAATTATTACTTTCAATTTATGTGCCAAGATTTAACAACCCGTCCCGGGAAAGAATAACTTTTTTCATACAATGCGCTTCAAGCTCATTAACCTTGTAGATCCTTGTAAATTTGAATTCAGCGCGGCCCTGGGATATTTCATTGGGTGAGAGAAATTCAATGGAATTGGACCATTGGAATCATAAAAAGAGGGTTGTAACCAACGTATTAATTAACAAACTGTAAAATTATCTGACACTAAATTCGCTGCCTGATTTCAGAAGTTTCTAAGGCGGATAGATATTTTCCATAGGTGATCAGGTAAAAAGACAGGGGCCGGGAGAAATTTTTTCCAAGGATTCCGTCCACAAAAAGCCGGCTGATAAATTGCTCTTGTTCCAGCAGTTTCTGGGATTGCAAAAATATGATTTTTTCTTCCGGTGTGAGGCGGGCCACCATATCCAGCATGGTCATCCTTGCCCTGGGCAGGTACATCCAGAAATAAAACAGGTCCAGGGAATTGATAATGATCATGACCGCCAGATCCTTTACCTCGGAATTTTTGTTACAAAACAAGAAGGTAGGTTTTTCAAGGATCTTGAGTTCCTCAGTTTCAGGAAAAAGAAGTTCCAGGCGGGAATAGGTTTCAAACAGGTCTGAAAATTTTTTTTGGATGTCCCTTTTTCTAAGATCCATGTTCTGGAACCTATCTACGGTTCCCTCAATGAGCCCTGCCACCGTATCGGAAGCCGCTTTTGAAATAATCGCCGCCCATCTTTGAAGAATCCCCTCCACCCCGGGGGTATTGAAAAACATCAAAATCGCACCGATCAAGCTGTTGAAAAGAACTGCCACGGGAATGGCCAGGATACTTCTGAAAAAATTACCGGTGATCGCCCCCTTGGGCATCCCGCGAAAGGTGTTGTGGGAAGAAAGATAAATGCCGTTGGCAAGCCCCATAACCGAATAGAGAATTAAGGGACTTGCAGCCACGGTGATGCCAAAGGCCCGTTCAAGGACCAGTGTTTTGACCACATAATCCAAAAGCGGCACTGAGAAACCGGTATATAGCAAGGCATCTGTCAATCTTTCCCAACTGACATAATCATTCCATTTGAGCAAAGAGGACCGATTGATACCGCCTCCGCCGAGAACCGACTGTAAAACAACCCTGAAACCTGTGATCCCGAACCAGATAAAGGCACCGAAATAGGCCAGGAACCACCAGTCTTTGGTGAGGGAGAAACAGACAAATGCAGGAACAAATCCAATCAGAATTTTCAGGCAGTTTTTAAACTTTGTATTGAGATTTTTCCATGAGTTGGCCCTGGACTTTTTCCCACCAGTGGATACGGCCAGCCCCAGACCATTTCTGGTATCTTTTTGAATGCCGCCAAGGGTGACGATATTGCCGCAGCTTTTCATATCCAGAGAAAAGGAATCCAGAACCCATTCCCTTTTTTTCACGGAAATAATTTGATCAAAGGGCAACCATTTTAAGGCGTTCATAATCCATTTACCCCCCCGGCTTATCTCATTGACAGGGAAAAAGGTCATCCGCTGACTCACATTGCTCTTTGCCGGAAGAATCAACCGGTTGCCCACACTCGTTTGGATTTGGTGCATGGCCCGGGAAGTCAGGGTATCAACGATGCCAAACCCCATCCCGTATGCCTGGTGGGATTTCCCGGTTGAGTCGCTTCCGATCCTGGATTTGAGCGGCCGTACCGTGTACATTTTTTTCAAGGCATCAATATCATAAAGGATATTGAAAAGTTTTTTGATTCGATCCGGTTCATCTGCATACCCGGCTTGTTCCATGGACAATTTAATGTGTCGGACCACCCGCTTTAATTTTAGCAGACTTCCTGTATTAATGGCCTCCTGGAGTGCATTGACGGAAACCAGATGATCTGTTCGCCCGGCGATAAAATCCTTTAAATTAATGATTTCAAGCCGGGTGATCAGGCCATTTCCCTCATACAAAATTTCAAGGACATCTTCGGGTTTCAAATCCCCCAGTTTCAGGGTAATTCTGAAATCATGATGAAGCGATTCTATTTTTTCAAGCAATTCCTGGAAACTTAATTTTAGTCTCTCCGGAAGGTTCGGGTCACCGCTGACCGCAAAGGGATGTACGATATCCGGATATTTTTCAGGCGCAAGATAGCGGGTTATCACCTCCTGGGCACTGAACCTATCCATTCGTTCCACCAGATCCAGGATCGCCTGCTGTTCATTGGTATCTGCCGTGTCAAAGGACCGGTTCAATACGACCATACGATCTTTCATTGCTGTGACAGCCAGGGCATGGATATATTCTCCAAGGTGGGGAACCGATGGCTGTCCGGGGGAAGCAAATTGTAAAAAGCGTTCAGGACAAAGCCCTGGCAGATCGATATCGAAGGTTTGGCACATTTCCTCCAGATATTGCAAATTAAACGCCTCCAAAAGATCCAGCACATATTTTTCCTGATACTTTAATACGGCACGGCCCTGTTCCATGAATTGAACCACCTGGGGTTCAGCCAAAAAACACAAAAATGCTTCGGCATCGGGAAGTCCCCGGGATACCCAGATAAAAGAGATGTAACGATCCCGGTATTGGGACCAAAATTCTATTCCGATGCGAAGATCAATTTCCATTATCCTGGCTGCTTCGATGAGTTCTGCTGCAAACCGGGGTTCAATACAATGGTAATAGATCACCCGCAAACGCCGGATTCCCTTTATCCACGCATCCATGATCAAATGGGTAGGCGATTTTCGGCCCGAGGTATTGGCATCGTGAACATGGTCGTCAAAGGTGAGCTGATTCCATTCTTCGGGCATTTCAAGCAGATGATAGTACTTGAGCAGTTGCCTTACCACCCGGGGTTTGCCAAAGGCGGCCATCCTGAAATTATGGGCAAGCTGCAGCTGAAGAGAATAATTGCCCTTTGCCCGGACCAGTTCCTTCATAATCTGGAGAAGAATTCGGGCCGTATTTTTGGGCATGGAACCACCGGCGGTATCGAGCACCTCATCTTTCAATGCCTTCAACGCCTGGAGGCGATTTTCGATCTCCCCCCTTTCCATGGATTCGAGCAGATTCACAATGGCATAGGCTGTGCGAAGCCCTTTAGACTCTGCCATCTCCTTTATTCCTAGGGGATGGAAAAAAGGATAATACAATTTCCGGGTATATCCAAGGATGTTGTCGGCATCATAAACGCAATTGACAATGCCGATCAGCTCATGGTCCCGTCGATCAAAGAAAAAATATTTTATCTTAAATTTCTTCAAAAAAAACCTTTGGTTTTAACTTGTTGAAAGCAAATGCTATACCACCTAATGTGCCCAATACAATCTTGAAAAGATAAAGAACCATTCTCGATTAACAAGGGTTAAAGATCAATGGTTAATTCAAATTCGGAACTTTCCTGAACCCGTTTGATCTTAAACCCCAACTTTTTTCCCAGTTTCAGCATCTGGGTATTTTCTGCCAGCACAAACCCCATTATCTGTTTCTTGCCCTGGTTCCGGGCGACCGCAAGACATTGGGCGAGCAAGACCGCACCAATCCCTTGTCCCTGCCAGTCATCGCAGATGGCCACAGCAAATTCGGCCCGGCTGCCATCGGAATACCCAATGATTCTGGATACACCGATTATTTTTTCAGGATCCTCACCCATTAATGCCACCAGGGCAATCTCGCGGTCATAATCAATTTGTGTCAATCGAATCAGCATCTGTTTAGACAACTGTTTTAAGGGAGAAAAAAACCGCATATAAATGCTTCTTTTGGACAGGGAATTAAAATGATCTATCATCATGTCTGCATCATCGGGCCGAATAGGGCGAACAAAAAAATCATGCCCATCCACGGCTCTTCCCCTTGATTCGTATTCCCAAGGATATGAACTGATAATCAGATGTTTGGGGGATATTTCTTGGCAAGGTGCGATATAAACCCTTGCATCCACGGCAATGATATTGCCGTCCTTGACCATGAGCGGATTGATATCAAGATCTGTAATTTCTGGAAAATCGGTCATCAAACGTCCTGTGCGGATCAAGATTTCTTCCAGTGTTAAATTTACCCCGGCAATATTTCGAAACCCTGTCAATACCCTTGAAATTTTTGTTTGCCCAATCATCTGACTGGCAAGGGAATGGTTCAGAGGCGGCAAACCCATGGCGATATCTTCAAACACCTCGGTCATGACACCTCCCATACCAAAAAGAATCACCGGCCCGAAATCACCATCCTTTTTGGCACCTAGGATCAGCTCATAATCCGGGTCCCTAAGCATTGCCTGGACCGTCACCCCTTTGATGTCGGCATTGGGGGCAAAGGCCCTGGCAGCTTCCATGATGCGGCCCAAGGCGGTTTTAACAGCTTCGGGTGTCTCAAGATTAAGGGCCACCCCGTTGCAGTCTGATTTGTGGAAAATCCCTTGTGAACAGATCTTTAACACCACCGGATACCCGATTTGTTCCGATATTTCCAGGGCCATTTCCGGGGAATCGGCAATTTGGGTCTCATTTACGGGGATTCCATAGGCAGCAAGCAACTCTTTTGCCTGATTTTCCAAAAGGAGCTGCCCCCCTCCGGCAACGGCCTCCCGGATAATTTTTTGGGCCTTTGTTCTATTGATTAGAAGCCGGACATCTTTCCGGACAGGAATTTCATGGAGCCTTTCAATATTTTTGCCATAGTGGTACAGATTTTTAAAGGCCCGAACCGCCTGCTCCGCTGAATCATAGGTGACAATTCCGGCCTGGTTGAAAACCTGCCGCGCCTTGTAAACATTGTCTCCACCGATCCAGGCGGTAAAAACAGGACAGCGAAAGGTTTTCAACTGGGGAATAAGGAATTGGGCCAGCCCCAGGGTATCCATGGTACCGGCCGGAGAGCAGATGAGCAGCAGGCCGTCTGTTTCAGGAGCCTGGGCAACAATATTTGCCGTTTCCAGGTATACCGCAAAACTTGTATCCCCTAATATGTCTATGGGATTGCCCTTGCTCCAGTTTCCAGGAAGTATCCGGGTAAGTTGCCCAAGGGTTTCAGAGCTAAGCTGTGCGGGTTCCATTCCATGGGATGCCAGGGCATCTGCCGCCATGACACCGGGGCCTCCCGCGTTGGTAATAATGGAAAGCCCCGGGCCGGAAGGACGAGACTGTTTGGCCAGAAATTTTGAGCAGTCAAATAATTCTTCAAATTCATTGACCCGCAAAATACCGGCCCGTTGAAAGGCAGCGTCATACACCGCATCAACACCCGCCATGGCACCGGTGTGGGAGGCCGCCGCCCGGGCCCCGGCTTTGGACCTTCCCGATTTCAGGGCAATAATGGGTTTCAGGCGGGAAACCGATCGGGCAGCACTCATGAAATTTCGAATATTTGTGATATTTTCCATATACATCACAATGCTTCTCACAGAGTTCAAGGCCCCCAGATAATCGATCATATCAGCAAAATCAACATCCACCATGGACCCGAGACTCACAAAATGACTGAACCCCACATTTTCCCGGTTGGCAATATCCAGCACCGATGTGCAGACCGCCCCGCTCTGGGAGAGAAATGCGATGTTTCCTGGCTTGGGAGACAAATGGGCAAAGCTGGCATTCAAAGAGATGGCGGTATTCATGATGCCAAGACAATTGGGTCCGATGATTCTGATGCCGTGCTTCTGCGCTTTTGCAAGTATTTCGGTTTCAATTTTTTGCCCCTTGACGCCGATTTCCCTGCCGCCGGAAGAGAGGATGACGGCCCCGGTAAGACCTGCGAGACCGCACGCCTCAACAATTTTGGGGGTCCCCTCCAGGGGAGTTGCAATCACTGCCAGATCCACCCCCGATTCCAGTTCCTGAACATTGGCAACACAGGCCATTCCCATAACCTGCCTATGGTTGGGATTCACCGGAAAAACACCCCCTTTAAAATCGCTTTCCACAAGATTTTTCATTATGGAGTATCCCACAGATCCTCGTTTTTCACTGGCGCCTATGATTGCCACGGAATTGGGGTTAAAAAGCCGTTGTAAATTTATTGTGCTCATAATTTTCTCCCTCCTGCTGCAAACGAAAAACCGGTTATGGTCCCAACGAATCTAAACACGGTGTTATGGCACCATCCACACGGTCATTTCCCGTGCACCATGGGTGACCTTTTAGGGGACACGACCGATACCAAAGCTGCTCATCTCGGATTTGCCTTTTCTGCCGATACAATGGTATCGCAATTTTCTTGTTTGGCGGCTGTAACGATTGCCCCGGCTCGACTCTTGGCTCCCTGGATGATCCGAGTGTTTATCTTTTGTTTTGGGATACCGGCATTTTCAAGAATTTGAGCAGCACCCCCAACCGCCCTTCTGGCGATCATAATAAATTCTCCTAAAAAATAGTTTGTTTTTGTCCCAGGCTTATCCGTTTTTTCACCCGTAAACGTAGGTCGATCATTCTGCCGGACCCCGAAGGCTCA
This sequence comes from Desulfobacteraceae bacterium, assembly GCA_016743945.1. Classification (GTDB taxonomy): domain Bacteria; phylum Desulfobacterota; class Desulfobacteria; order Desulfobacterales; family Desulfobacteraceae; genus NBML01. The sequence continues at coordinate 263,872 of JADGFI010000004.1, read as the reverse complement.
TAACCGGCACAGGGGAATGACGAAATAATTTTTCTGCAACACTGCCGAAAATAAATCCATGGAGATTGCTCCGGCCCTTAGGCCCGAACACCAGTAAATCAGCGACCTCCCGGTCAATGGCCTTTATTATTTCCACATGTGGTCTGCCATGCCCTATGCGTATTTCAATCGGCAATGGGGTGGACCCAAAAATTTCTTTTATCAAGGCTTCCATTTTCAATTCCCGCCGCCCTATTTCATTGGGAAGATGTTTTGCAAGGGCAAAGGTATTGGGGTATTTTGAATTCACCTCTTTTTGAACGGAGTCAATTTCAATTTGATTGATAATATTGAGGACCACTAACCGGGCATTTGTATTCTTTGCAACCGCTGCGGCATATTCAAGCGTTGGCCTGGAATAAATTGAAAAATCTATGGCCACCAGTATTTTTTTAATTTTATCGATTTGTTTTTCCATTTTATTTCTCCCGTTTGAAATTTTCGGGTTTTCTGACACTGACCACCGGAACCGGAGAATGCCGGAACACCTTTTCAGCAGAACTGCCAAACAAAAACCGTGATATATTGCCACGGCCCTTGTTGGCCATTACAACCAAATCAATTTCCTGGGTTTCAATGATTTTGAGAATCGCTTCCGAGGGAATCCCCACATCCACCTTAAAATTCATGTCGGACTTATTTTCAAAAAAATATTCTTTCAACATCGTTCTTATCTTTCCCACTCTTTCTTTTTTCATATCCCTGATATAGGTTTCTAGGTCTACTTTGTCGGGGACATATGGGCTGACGGTTTCAAGCAGATTGATATCTCGCTGGTTAATGACATTATAAACAAGGATATGGGTATGAGACGTGTTGGAAAGTTCAATGGCATATTCCAATACCGCCAATGAATATTCAGAGAAATCAACACAGGCCAAAATTTTATTTATTTTTTTATTCATTTCATGATTCCCTATAGGTTTAAAAAATTTTTCGAAATCCGCGTGACAGATCGGCTATATAAAACAACCCCCCGGTTCCATGGAACCTTTCCACCAGACTGTCAAAATGGGTTGGATCGATATCAAATGTATGAAAAAAAACCGTCCTGCCCCCATCATCAACATCATCATAGGATGTCATGATACTGCACAGTCTGCCGCGGCTTTCCCTTATGATATCTATAATTGTCTGAATAATTCCCGGCCTGTCATGCAGCTTAAAGGCAAAAATCTGGCCGTTTTTTGAAACCCCTGTAAAAGAAACAAAACACCTGAAAACATCACTTTTGGTGATGATCCCCGATAATATGCCTGTTCGATTGAGCACCGGCAGTCCCGAAATCCCTTTTTTCAGCATAATTGCTGCTGCTTCATCCACTGTGTGGTCGGCCTGAATCGTTACAACAGGTTTGGACATGACAGATTTAATTTTAACGGTATCCATTAATCCTGGCATTTCGAATTTGTCCAGGGTGGTGGCATCCGAGGGGGTTGCCTTTTTCACATCTCCGTCGGTCAAAATTCCGACAAGTATGCTATTTTCCACAACGGGCAGCATGGAAATAACCATGGTCTGAAATAATTTTGATGCATCACACAAAGAGTTTTCATGGTTTATGGTCACCACCGATCGACTCATCCATTCTTTTATCAGCATATTTTGCCTTCCTTCTTCCATGGGGATCATACCCTGGATTTTTGTCTTAATTTTCCAATAACTTTCCCTATTAGCAATTGCCGTGCCAATTTCTTAAAAAATATTGAACGTATTTGCCAGAAACCATATAGGGCTTTAGCCCCCAAAAAAATTGCCTTTTTTTAAAAAAAAATTGCGCTTTTTTTTTCAACCTGTAAAAAAAACTGACACACGACCTATCGTTATTGTTCAAAATCAAAAAATAATTCAAGCCGAAACGGTCTCTGAATGCTATCATCTGTGCCTGAAGAATTTTTGGAATTGGACATCCATGGATTTTTCGATACTGCCAGGCAATCCATTCTTTTTCCCCGGCCGTAAAAATTTGATCCTGCCCCGGTGCTTTTTTGGATGCACGCAACTCCCGCATGATTTTTCCGGCAATGGTTTTAAAGGCGGCAAGTTCTGTGAACTCTTCGATATCGGATTCTTAAACGCAAAAGTCATACCAAAATAAAAACAAATACAAAGGGATCTCTTCTCGATTAATATGCCGGACGATCCAAGGGATTGGTTGCATATCCGAATCACCCGAAAAACAAACAGGGTGTCCAAATCATTTACACCATGGCAATTTTGTGGAAGCAAAGATTTCAATTTAAGCAATCCTGATATTTCCCAGGACCATCTTCCATAACAGATTGCGGCATGACCTGGTTTATGTTAAATATTCAAATATCTAAAAACAAACACTCTTTTGTTTTAAAGGAGATTTGATATGGCGGATCATACCTCAAGGCTGCTTGATGCACTGGATGCTTTTGAAGATGGTATTTATATTGTCAATGATGACTATACCATTGAATACATGAATAAATTCATGAAGGCCCTGTTTGGAGATGGAGTGGGGAAAAAATGCCACCAGGTAATTATCAAATCGGATAAACCCTGTGCCTGGTGCAAATATGATGAAATCTTTATCAAGAATAAGAATAGCCACAGCCAGATCTATATTGCCTCTGTTGACAAGAATTTTTCCCTTTCAGAACATCCGGTCAACAATCAAGATGGAACAAGGTCCAAGCTGTCCATCTACAATGATATCACCCACAGCGTACAGCAGGAAGCAATACTTAAAGCATCCAGGGAAAGCTATCAAAGGCTTTTCACCCATGTCGGATGCGGTGTGTTTATCAGTAGCAAACAGGGACGTTTTCTGGATGTCAATCCTGCCCTGCTAAAAATCCTTGGATACCAGGATAAAGACGAGTTTCTTGCCCTTGATCTTGCCACAGAAGTTTATTTAAGGCCCGAAGACAGGCAGGAATATACGGATATCATAGAAAAAAAAGGCAAGGTAATAGATTATGAATTAAAATGGCGAAAACGGGACGGCAACATTCTTCACATCCTATTAACCAGTAATGTTCGATATGATACCAATGGTAAAATTCTCGGATATGAAGGTATTGTTGTGGATCAAACCCGGAGGAAAAAGCATGAAAACCAGATAAAAGAGGCCCATGATTTCCTGGACAAGATCATTTCATGTTCTACCAATGCCATCATGGCAATGAACATGAAAGGGGGAATCAGGCTGTGGAACCAGGGTGCTGAAAATATTTTCGGATTCAGTTCAGATCAGGTGGTGGACAAAATGAGTATCCAGGAAATTTTTCCAAAGAAACAAACAAAAATGATCATGGAGATGATGAGAGATGATGATTTCGGGGGCAAAGGCAAGCTCAATTCCTATCCATTAACCTTTAAACGAGATGACAAACGCTTAATTGAAGGCAATCTTTCCGCCAGCATCCTCTACGACGAGCAGGGTAAAGAACTTGCATCCGTTGCGATATTTGTGGATTTAAAAGAACTGCTCACCACGGAACGACAATTGAGTGAAGCCAGGCAGCATTTGCTTCAGTCTGAAAAACTGGCTGCCATGGGAAGACTCACCTCCCAGATTGCCCACGAACTGAACAACCCGTTGTTTGGAATAATGAACACCCTGGAGTTGATGAAGACCGAAATTTCGCCCCAGAACAAGAGACGCAGACTTCTGGACATGTCATTGTCTGAAATTGAACGACTGGCGGACATGCTCAAAAAGATGCTCTCTTTTTCCAAGCCTGACCAAAGAGAACGCCAAAAAATTGATATTCATACCGTTATTGACGAATTGATGCTTTTGTACAAAAAGCGGTTCAGGGAAAACAGCATTAAGGTCCGCTTTGACCTGACCTGTGACCCGGGCCTGGTTCTTGGGTCCAAGGATCAATTGCGCCAGATATTTATTAATCTGTTTTCCAACGCCATGTATGCCATGCCCGAGGGCGGCGATCTTGAAATTTCCACGAAACCTGTCAGTTCGAAACTGCATATTACCATCCGTGATACAGGAACCGGCATAAAGCCCGAGCATATACACAAAGTCTTTCACTCTTTTTTTACCACCAAGACAGAAAGTGTCCAGGGAGTTGGCCTGGGGCTTTCGGTCTGCTATGGGTTTATCAAGGACCATGGAGGCGATATTGTTGTTGAATCCCAGGAAGGGCAGTGGACAAAGTTCACCATCACCCTTCCCGTTGCAGATTAAAATTTGTATAAAAGCGCTATAATTCCAGTGTAATGGGAACTATTTCCCGATTTTTATCGGATTCAAAAAAATTGTGATTTTTTTTTTAACCTTTATTTATTTCTCGTTACGATGGGAGCGACCCTTTGCAACAGCGAGATATCCGAATCGGCGAAAATAGTTATTCTAGTATTTATAGTTATTATGCTTATTTTTTGTGCTTGACAGAATGAAATTCATATAATAATTATAATTCATATCCCAAATCCCCAAAAAAAGGAGGTCCCATGGAAGATACCTTGACTGTATTTACCGCAAGCAAATACTGCAATGTTTCGTCTAAAACCATTATCAACTGGGTGGAAGCCGGTCATATAAAGGCATACAAGACGGTTGGCGGCCACAGAAGGATAAAAAAATCAAACCTTAAATCCTTTATGCAAAGCCAGGGAATCCCTATTCCGGAAACCGACGATGAACTGGGCAGAAAAAAAATTCTGGTTGTTGACGATGACATGATTATTGTCGAATCTATTGTCCAGGCACTGGAGGAAGATAAATTCGATTATGAGGTTATTTCCGCTTCCGATGGGTTTGAGGCGGGCCTCCAGGTGAACCATTTTCGTCCTGATCTTTTAATTCTGGACATTATGATGCCGGATATCAAGGGCTATGAAGTCTGTAAAAAGATCAAGGAGAACCCGGCGACAAAAAATATAAAAATTCTCGTATTATCCGCATACCTTGATGATGAGAAATTCGCCACAATGAAGGAGTATGGTGCTGATGTCTGCCTTTCAAAACCAATCCCCCTGCCCCGGCTCAAGGATGAAGTGGCAACCTTACTTGGATTAAAATAGGCTTGGATTAAAATAGGAAGGAGGCAGATCATGAATTTAAAAGAATCCTTTGAAAAAAAGAGATTTGTTGTGACCTCGGAAATACAGGTCCCACTGGGAGATGAAGAGCCGGAAGGCCTTGCTGACAGCCTTAACAAAATAAAAGGTAGGGTTGATGGTGTATCTGTACAGGAGATAGAATTGGAAGGGGTTGTGACCGATACGATTAAAAGCTGCGGCCTTTTAATGGAGAATAATTTTAATGCCATTTACCAGACCACCACAAGGGATAAGAATCGTTTCCAGCTCCAAAAGGATCTGGCCTTGGCCCATGACACCGGTGTTGAAAATCTCCTTGTGTTTACAGAAGATTACAGAATTACAGGCGACAGCCTTCAGGAGACAATGTTCTTCCATGTTGACTCGGGCAAGTTAGGGTCTGTTCTGGACCATTTAAAACATGGGGTTAATATTGAAGGGAAAGAGCTGGACCGTAAAATGGAGTTTGTCCTGGGGTCTGGAATTGAAACGCCCTGGGGAAAAAACATGCCCAAACGGGGCATGGAAGAGATGGAAGATATGGTAAATATAGGGTCAGGATATTTTCTGACCACGCCTATTTTTGATGTTGACCAGTTTGCCAGATTCATGAAGCAGGTTGATCCTTTTCGCGTCCCTGTAATTGCCGAAGTAATGGTTCTAAGAACAGCAGGCATGGGCAAATTTTTAAATCGCCATTTCAGATCCGGACTTGTGCCTGACTGGGTCATCCAAAAACTTGCAAAGGCAACCGACACAAAAAAGGCAAGCATGGAACTTTTTGCGGATACGGTTAACAGCCTGAAAGATATTTGCCAGGGTGTCCATATTATTACCGTCGGCGGTGTCGATAATCTGGTGCAATATCTGAATGCAGCCAAATTAAGGTAACGGGAGAATTTAAAATGGCAGAGGCAATTAAAATTGATGAACTTGACATCGCGTTCAAGGAGCAGGTTTTGGAAAAAATTCCCGACGCAGGCTTTGACCTGTGTTTGACCTGCGGTACCTGCACCGGTGGATGTCCAGCTTCTGAGCAGTTTGATATGGATCCGCGAAAACTTGTCCGGATGCTCAATCTTGGAATGGATGACCAGATAAAAAAAAGCAATTGGATATGGGTCTGCAGCATGTGCGGCCGGTGTTTGTTTGTCTGTCCCATGAATGTCGACATTCCTAAACTTGTGTATAATCTTCGCAAAAGCGTGCCAAGGGAAAACCGTCCCAAGGGGATCATCGGCTCCTGTGATCAGCATATCAGATCCGGCAATGCCATGGGGGTACCAACAAAAGACTTTATTTTCACCGTCACGGATGTTGCCGAGGAAATCGCCGAAGAGCAGCCTGAATTCAAGGATTTAAAGGTGAGTGTGGACAGAGAGGGCGCCATGATGGCCCTTAACCAAAATTCTAGGGAACCGGTTACAGAACCCGATGAGCTTGGTCCTTTGTGGAAGATTCTTCACACGGTCGGCGCTGACTGGACATACCCTTCTGTAATGTGGGCAGGTGAAAATTATTGCATGTTTCTGGCAGATGATGAGGGGTGGAAATATATTCTTGAGGAATTTGTCTTCCACATTGACAATAATATCAAGTCACCCATGGTGGTCAATACAGAGTGAGGACACTCCTATTTTGCAATCCTGGAAGGATTGCGCAAATACAAGATTGCCCACAAATTTGAGCTGGTCACCATTATTGAACTCTATGCCCAATGGATACGAGAGGGCAAGCTTGTGGTCAACGCTGACTGGAATCACGATCTTAAGGTTAAATTTACGATCCAGGATCCGTGTAATATCGGAAGGAAAAGCGGGTCCAATAAAATTGTGGATGACTTGAGATTTGTTTTAAAAACCCTTGTGGGCGAAGAAAATTTCATTGATACCGTGCCCAACCGGGACAATAATTTTTGCTGCGGCGGGGGGGGCGGTGCCCTCCAGGCAGGGTTTACCGACCAGAGACAGGCCTATGGAAGGACAAAGTTCAACCAGCTTGCCAAAACAGGGGCAGCCTATGTGGTGGCCCCCTGTCATAACTGCCACAGCCAGCTTGAAGATATCGGGCGGCTCTATGGCGGGAATTATCATGTGGTGCATCTGTGGACGATCATCTGTCTTGCCATGGGCATACTTGGCGAAAACGAACGCGCCTATCTTGGACCGGACCTGGCCCTTGTGGGACTATAAACCTTGTGGGACTATAAAATGGAGGGATACAGATGACCAAAAAGAAAAGCGGGGCGGTAATGGTCGTGGGCGCCGGCATTGCCGGTATCCAGGCATCTCTGGATCTGGCGGATTCAGGATTTTTTGTATACCTTGTGGACAAGAACACGGCAATCGGCGGAACAATGGCACAATTGGACAAGACCTTTCCTACCAATGACTGCTCCATGTGCATCATCTCCCCAAAACTTGTGGAAGCCGGCAGGCACCTGAATATCAAATTGTTCACCATGACTCAGATTGAAGCGGTCACAGGGATTGAAGGCGATTTTTGTGTAAAATTAAAAGAAAATCCACGGTTTATTGATCTTGAAAAATGTACCGCCTGTGGTGAATGTTCAACCGTCTGCCCGGTGGAATTGCCAAGTGGTTTTGACGAAAATCTAAGAAACAGGAAGGCTGCCTTCAAGCTCTATCCCCAGGCCATGCCGTCTGGATTTGCCATTGAGAAAAAAGACAAGGCCCCCTGCAGCCTGACATGTCCGGCCGGACTCAATGTCCAGGGCTATGTCCAGATGGTCAAGCAGGGCAAATATGAGCAGGCCCTGGAAATCATCATGGAACAGCTGCCCTTGCCCGGTGTGCTCGGCAGAATCTGCCCCCACGAATGCGAGGATGCATGCAGACGATGCGATGTCGATGAACCTATTGCCATAAGGGATTTAAAACGGCTTGCCGCAGACAGCTTTGACCCAAGAAATGTAAAAATAAAATGTGCCCCGAGCCTTGGCAAAAAAGTTGCTATTATAGGTTCTGGGCCGGCTGGTTTATCAACAGCCTATCACCTGGCCAGAAAAGGGGTTGATTCAATCATTTTTGAAGCCCTGCCCGAGGCCGGCGGAATGCTTCGGGTGGGAATTCCAGACCATCGTCTGCCCAGAAAGATTCTTGATCAGGATATAGAAATAATCACCAATCTGGGGGTACAGATAAGACTCAACACCTCTCTTGGAAGGGATTTTACCGTGGACAGCCTTCTGGCCGACGGTTTTGATGCTGTTTTTCTGGGGCTGGGTGCCCACAAAGGAATCGCTCTGGGCATCCCGGGTGAAGAGATTGAAGGCGTCTGCCAGGGAGTAAATTTTTTACGGGAGCTTAATCTGACCGGCAAAACCTGGGTCGGCAGACAGGTCGGCATCATCGGCGGCGGAAATGTTGCCATTGACGTTGCAAGGTCTGCTGTCCGGCTGGGGGCCCAAAAGGTTACTATTTTTTACCGCAGAACCCGGCAGGAGATGCCGGCCTGGGAAGAGGAGATCATTGCGGCCCTGGATGAGGGGGTTAAAATCGTCTATCTTGCAGCCCCCCAGCAGATAAAAGGAGAAAACGGGAAAGTCAAAATCCTGGGGGTGATTCAAATGGCACTGGGCCAGCCGGATGAATCCGGCAGAAGGCGCCCCATACCGGTTGTGGGAAGTGAATATGAAGTTAAAATTGACCAGCTCATTCCTGCCATTGGTCAGAAACCCGATCTTTTGGCCCTGGAAGATCTTGCCGGGGTGAAGATCAGCCGGTGGGACACTGCCCGGGTGACCCCTGTCACCCTTGCCACTGACAAAAAAGCCGTGTTTGCCGGCGGTGATCTCCAGACAGGTCCCAGTGTTGCTATTGCCGCTGTGGCAGCGGGCATGGAAGCGGCAGAGTCCATTTTCCGATACCTTTTGGGCTTTGACATGGAAAAGGGACGGCAGGTTCTTGGGGTTGAAAATCCCAAATACAGGCCCATTCCCCAGAAGTATGAACAGGATTATAAATTTGAAGGCCGGTATAAAACGGCTGAACTTGATCCTTCCCAGCGGTATGGCAATTTTAATGAGGTTGAACTGGGATATGGCAAAAAAGAGGGCACAAAAGAAGCGGCAAGATGCCTTAACTGCGGGTTTTGTTCCGAATGCCTCCAATGCGTGGATGCCTGCCTTGCCCATGCCGTGGATCACAGCATGGTGCAAAAGGAACACAAAATTGATGTGGGCGCCATTATCCTCTCCCCAGGATTTACACCCTTTGAGCCAAGTGTGATGCCCCCCTATTGTTACGGTCACAGCCCCAATGTAATGACCAGTCTGGAATTTGAAAGAGTGCTTTCGGCATCAGGTCCCTATGGCGGACACCTGGTCCGGCCTTCGGACAATCGAGAACCTGAAAAAATCGCCTGGCTCCAATGTGTGGGGTCAAGGGACATCAACAAGGGCGACCACGCCTATTGTTCCGGGGTCTGCTGCATGTATGCCAACAAACAGGCCATTATTGCAAAGGAACACAGCGACCGGGATCTTGATACGGCTATCTTTTTCATGGACATGAGAACCCATGGGAAAGAATTTGACAAATATAATATCCGGGCCGAAGACGACAATGGGGTGAGGTTCATCAGATCAAGGATTCATTCGGTCTTTCCGGAACCCGACGATACCTATAGGCTTGTTTACGCTTCTGAAGCCGGCAATACCATTGAAGAAATCTTTGATATGGTGGTTTTGTCCATAGGGCTTGCACCCAACAAAGATGCCGGAGTTCTGGCAGAAAAGTTGGGAATAGAACTCAATTGCCATGGGTTTGCCAAAACAGATAATTTATCCCCTGTTTGCACCAGTAAAAAGGGAGTATATGTCTGCGGAACCTTCCAGGAACCCAAGGATATCCCCGGTTCTGTCATGGAGGCATCGGCCGCAGCGGCAACAGCAGCCATGGCGTTAACGGCCGGAAGGTGGAGCCAGACCAGGACCAGACAGCTTGTGCCTGAAATTGATTTTTCCGGCCAGGACCCAAAAATTGGGGTGTTTGTCTGCAATTGCGGCATCAATATCGGCGGCATTGCCGATGTGCCGGCAATAAGGGACTATGCCGCAGGTCTGCCCCATGTTGTCCATGTTGAGGATAATCTTTTTACCTGTTCCCAGGACAGCCAGGAGCATATTAAGCAAATTATCATTGAAAAGGGCATCAATCGGGTGGTGGTTGCATCCTGTTCACCCAGAACCCATGAACCCTTGTTCCAGGAGACCATACGGGATGCAGGGCTCAACAAGTATCTGTTTGAAATGGCAAATATCAGAGATCAGAACACCTGGGTCCATATGAAAGACCCTATTAAGGCCACCCAAAAAGCCAAAGACCTGGTGCGAATGGCAGTTGCAAAAGCTATCGTTGTGGAACCTTTGCACCAGGTGAGCCTGGATATTAAAAAGTCCCTCCTTGTGATAGGCGGTGGGGTGGCAGGCATGGAAGCAGCCCTTAGCGCAGCAGCCCAGAATATCGATGTTCATCTGGTGGAAAAAACATCCCAACTTGGCGGAGTCGCAGCCACGCTCAATTCCACCTGGCAGGGAGAAAGCATCGGGGATTATCTTGAAAATCTGGTGGAAAGAACCAAATCTGATCCCCACATCCGTCTATATCTTGATACACAAGTTATGTCTTTTACAGGGGCTGTGGGTAATTTTCTTACCAAGGTCACATCCAAGGGCAAACAGACCGCCATTGAACATGGAGCAGCCATTCTTGCCACAGGGGCAAAGGAATACAAGCCCTTGGAATATCTCTATGGAGACCACCCAAATGTACTGACCCACCTGGATATGGATGCGGCCCTCCGGGAACAAGACGACAGGATCAAGCTGGCCTCGGTCATTGTTTTTATCCAATGCGTTGGCTCAAGAAACGAGGAAAACCCTTTTTGTAGCAAGGTCTGCTGTACCCACAGCCTCAAAAGTGCCATTGCCTTAAAACAGATGGACCCAAAAAAACGCGTCTATGTTATGTATCGGGACATCAGATCCTATGGATTCAGGGAAGAGCTGTACCAGAAGGCAAGACAATTGGGCATCTTGTTTTTCCGGTATAACCTTGAAGAAAAACCCACGCTCAGGGAAAATTCTGATAAAAAGCTGGAATTTTCAATCCAAGATCATGTCCTGGGCATACCCTTGATTGTTCATCCGGATCTTGTGATATTGGCAGCGGGTATTGTTCCGGCAGACAACAAACCTCTTTTTGAAAAATTTAAAGTGCCGGTAAACAATGAAGGCTTCCTGGTGGAGGCCCATGCAAAGCTTCGGCCGGTTGATTTTGCATCGGACGGATTGTTTGTGGCAGGCCTTGCCCATTATCCAAAGCCCGTTGAAGAGAGTATTGCCCAGGCAAGGGCTGCGGTTGCAAGGGCCATGACCATTCTATCCAAAGATTCTCTCATGGTGGGCGGCATGGTTGCAAAGGTGACGGCTGAAAAATGTGCGGCCTGCCTTACCTGTGTTCGGACCTGTCCCTATGAAATTCCACATATAAATTCGGATGGATATGCCATTATTGATGCATCCCAATGTCACGGATGCGGTGCCTGTGTGGCAGAATGCCCGGGCAAGGCAATTGTGCTGGGACATTTCACAGACCAGCAGATCATGGCAAAGACCAATGCCCTTTTTGAGGTGGCATAAACCATAAAAAACTTAGATGAAGGGAGATCAATGATGATCCAAGAATTTGAACCCAGGATAATCGCTTTTTGCTGTCAGTACTGAGCGTATGCAGCAGGGGACCTGGCAGGTTCCATGAGGCTTTCCTATCCTTCCCACGTCAAGATCATTCAACTGCCGTGCACCGGAAGAATAGATATAATCCATCTGCTCAATGCCATTGAAAACGGAGCAGACGGGGTATATGTTGCCGGCTGTCTTGAAGGTGAGTGCCATTTCAAACAGGGCAATCTAAAGGCGCGCAAAAAGGTTGAATATGTCAAAAAAACATTAACAGAGATCGGCATTGAACCGGAACGGGTTGAGATGTTCAACCTCTCTTCCGCCCAGGGGGCAAAATTTGCAAAGATTGCCACAGAAATGGTTGAAAGAATTCGGCAACTGGGGCCAACGCCGGTCAAAAAGGGTCACGCAGCCTAGATCACACCGAAAAAGCCCATGTTGCTGATAATTGTTCTCGCTTTTTCCCATAAAAATTGTGTTGAACAAAAAAATTTCACCACCATCAAAAAATATAGAGGTGAATCATGATAGTAGCAGATCGCAAGCCTATCCAGGAAATTTTGGCAATGGTAAAAACCGATAAAAAAATTCTCATCCTCGGATGTAAGGGATGCGTTACCGTCTGTAATGTCGGGGGGTTGAAAGAATCTGAAATATTGGCATCCACCCTTAAGATTGCAAGAAAACAACAGGGAGAAGAGATTGATATTGATGTCAGGGCCTTGGAAAGGCAATGTGACAACGAATATGTGGCCCAGATCAATGATATTGTAAATGACTATGAGTCCGTAATCTCCCTTGCCTGTGGTGTGGGACCCCAATTTTTGTCTGAGATGTACAAAGACATGACCTTCTATCCAGGGGTGAATACCACCTTTTTTGGCGGTGCCGTTCAACACGGAATCTGGGAAGAACGGTGTGCCGGCTGCGGCACCTGCGGCATCCATAATTTTGGCGGGCTCTGCCCCATTGCCCGTTGCGCTAAAAGCCTTTTGCACGGTCCCTGTGGTGGATCATCCAAGGGGATATGTGAGGTAAATGCCGACACGATCTGCGTCTGGGATGCCATTGTCACCAAAAAAACTCAAGCAGGAACGATTGGAGATCTTATGGGGGTCAAAGGGTTTAAAGACTGGAGAACCGCAAGAGACGGAGGCCCCCGAAGAAGCATAAGAGAAGAACTGGTTGAAGGAAATATATAACCGGCATGGCCGGAGCACAGGTATTTGCTCCTGGCCATAACGAAGAATGAAGCCCCTATGATTACAATATCTTGACCAAAGTTTCATATAAATAGCAAAGGAGATAACCCCAATGAGTGAGCTAAAATCAGGAAGTAATCTTGAAAAGGTTCTGAAAGCCGGTTATTTTGCTTTTACAGGAGAATGCGGCCCGCCAAAGGGAGCCAATGTAGAGCATCTCAAGAAAAAATTCCAATATCTCAAGGGCAATGTGGATGCCGTTAATGTAACGGACAATCAGACCGCCGTGGTAAGAATGTCATCTCTTGCCGCATCCAGACTCATGGTGGAAGAAGGACTTGAACCCAATTTCCAGATGGTCTGCCGCGATCGAAACCGTCTGGCAATGATGAGCGATATTCTGGGAGCCCACGCCCTTGGCATACGCAATATGCTCTGCCTTTCAGGGGATCACCAGAGCTTTGGCAACCACCCCCAGGCAAAGAATGTCCATGATATTGATTCCATGCAATTGATTGCCCTGGTAAAGAAAATGCGGGACCAGGGAAAATTCATGAACGATGAAGATATTGATGTTGCCCCGAAATTATTTGTGGGAGCTGCCTGCAACCCCTTTGCAGACCCCTATGAATTCAGGGTACACAGGCTTGCCAACAAAATCACGGCAGGGGCTGATTTTATCCAGACCCAGTGTATCTTTAACATGGACAAGTTCAGGGACTTCATGAAAAAAGTCGTGGACATGGGTCTAGACAAAGGCTGCCATATCCTTGCCGGGGTAACCCCCATGAAAAACGCCGGCATGGCAAATTTCATGAAAAAATTTGTTCCCGGGATGGACATCCCCGACGCGTTGATCAATCGCCTCAAAGGGGTGAATAAAAAAGATCAGTCGGAAGAAGGCATTTGCTTTGCCCTTGAACAGATTGAAGAGTTCAAGCAGATGCAAGGCGTCGCAGGCGTCCACCTGATGGCCATTGAATGGGAACACAAAGTCCCTGAAATTGCCCAAAGGGCAAAGGTATTGCCAAGACCTGCGGTTTAATTATTTAATTGTTTAACCATAAACGTGTTGCAGGAATCGTCTTTCTGCCTGCAACACGTTTATGAAGGTGGGACCTTTACGCGACTTCAGCAAACTCGGCATCCACAATATCATCATCGGAAGCAGTTTTACCGGCCGGACCCTGACCTGTGTCAGCAGGTTTCCCCAGGGCCGCCAGGGCATGGGTCAGGTCGTCACTTAATTTCTTGATATCACCATCCTGTTTCATGGCCTGTTTCAGATTAACGATAACAGCTTCCACCTGGCCCTTTACATTGCTGTCAATCCCGGCACCGGCTTCGCTGATCATTTTTTCTGCCTGGTAGATCAGCCCGTCGGCATCATTGCGAGCCATGACCTGTTCTTTTTTCTTTCGGTCTTCATCGGCATGGCGCTCGGCTTCCCTGACAAGGGTGTCAATTTCTTGTTTGGAAAGACCCGATGACGTTGTGATTCGTATGGATTGCTCTTTTCTTGTTGCCTTGTCCTTTGCCGACACATTGACAATACCGTTTGCATCAATATCAAAGGTCACCTCGATCTTTGGCACCCCTCTGGGCGCCCCAGCAATGTCAGGCAGTTCAAACTGCCCCAGGGTCTTGTTGTCTGCAGACATTTCCCGTTCCCCCTGGAGTACATGAATGGAAACCGCTGGCTGGTTGTCCACCGCCGTTGAAAAGATTTCACTCTTCTGGGTGGGAATGGTGGTATTTTTTTCGATCAGCCGGGTCATGACCCCGCCCATTGTTTCGATCCCCAGGGACAGAGGGGTTACATCCAACAACAGCACATCCTTTAAGTCACCTTTGAGGATTCCGCCCTGGATGGCGGCGCCAAGCGAGACCACTTCATCCGGGTTCACACTTTTGTCCGGTTCCTGGCCAAATATTTCTTTAACCAATCGTTGGACCGCCGGCATCCGGGTCATACCTCCTACAAGGAGCACCCGTCCGATACCGGTAAATGTTATTCCCGCATCCGAGACCGCTTCCCTGCAGGGGGTTTCAATCCGGTTGAGCAAATCTGCCACCAGAGTTTCCAGTCTGGCCCGGGTCAGTTTGATATTCAGGTGCTTGGGCCCGCTGGCATCGGCCGTAATAAACGGCAGGTTGACTTGGGTTTCCATGGCGGCGGACAATTCTGTTTTTGCTTTCTCTCCTGCTTCCTTGAGCCGCTGCAATGCCATGGTATCTTTTCTTAAATCAATGCCTTGATCCCGTTTAAATTCATCGGCTAGAAAATCCAGGATGCACAGGTCAAAATCTTCTCCACCAAGATGGGTATCCCCGTTGGTGGACTTTACTTCAAAAATTCCGTCCCCGATTTCAAGGATGGAGATATCAAAGGTGCCGCCCCCCAGGTCAAAAACGGCAATCGTCTCTTCTTTGGTTTTATCCAGTCCATAGGCAAGAGATGCGGCGGTGGGTTCATTGATGATCCGCAAAACATTGAGGCCAGCAATTTTACCGGCATCTTTGGTAGCCTGGCGCTGGCTGTCATCAAAATAGGCCGGCACGGTAATAACGGCATCGGTCACTGTTTCACCCAAATAGGCTTCTGCTGTTTTTTTAATGTCCGCCAAAATAAAAGAGGATATCTCAGCCGGGGTGTGAACTCTATTGTGCAGTTTAATCTTCACGCTGCCGTTGGTAGCTTTTTCTATCCTGTAGGGCAGGTTTGGCAGGTCCTTTTGTACTTCAGGGGCCTCATAATCTCGCCCGATCAGTCGTTTTACTCCGAAAACCGTATTTTCGGCATTGGTGACCGCCTGTCTTTTGGCGATCTGACCTGCCAAACGCTCTCCGTTTTTGGCAGTGGCAATGATGGACGGGGTGGTTCGTCCCCCTTCGGGATTTGTAATGACAACGGGTTTGTCGTTTTCAAGTATGGCTACACAAGAATTGGTTGTTCCCAGGTCGATTCCTATAATTTTGCTCATTTTTGTTCTCCTTGATTATTATGTAACTACTTTTTCTGACAGATTAAATGTATGACCAAATCCATACATGTCAATAAAAATATATTACCTTTTACATAATAATCAAAAAGTAATGAACTATAAAAACAATTATGATTAGGAGGTTACCCCTATAATCCGCTCTCCTACTCCAGGTCTGATTCTATTTCATCAAAGATATCCTCCAGAGTGTACAGCAGCTTGTCCACCTGGGCAAGCTGCCGGTCGCCAATGTTTTCCTCAATCATTTTATGGGTGTTCCTGATCTTGTCGCCATGCCGCAGAAGGATGTCTCTAAGCGAAGTGCCATCGAAATGATACAAAAGGGAATCCAATTGTCCCGCCAATTCATAAAGAGAGGGATTCTTGTTCGAAAGACTCAAGTCGGCCTGTCTTAAATATCGGACCAGCTTTGGATAGGCCCCTTCCATATCCCCTTCATAAAAGGGGCGAACGGTCACGGTCAGCTGCATATGTTTGCTCATGGCACACCTTCCTTGATACTTACTTGTTCACAAGGCCCAGATAGGTCTGGGGTTCTTTTCTCTGGGCACAATTTTCACTGAGCCATTTTGCCTTGTTCTTCATGGGCCCCGCTTTCATGATACGGGCTTGCTGGGGGCAGGCTTTAATACAGGCACAGCAAAATATACACCGCTCGTCAATGGTTAAATAACCGTTGGCTTCATCAATGGCCTCCTTGGGGCATGCCGCCGTACAGATTCCGCAATTATCGCAGTCTTCAGTGACATCAATAAAGGAAAAAGCCCCATTGGCCATGCCATCTTTATAAGGAAAATTTCCCGGCACTTCAACGCCCAGGATATCTTCCGGCCTTTCAAGGCCTTCCAACATGCTTGCAATCTTCTGGCCGAATAAAAATGCCTCTTCAAGATCATCTTCATCCGGCCTGTTTGGGGCGATTGAAAACTCAGTATCGGAAAAGGAATGTTCTCCGATAAAAGCACCGCCGGCCAGGACAACAAATCCGCTGTCAACGGCAATATTTTTCAGTTCCAAAAGGGCATCCTCAAACTCACGATTCCCGTATACCACCACGACAATGGCCAGGGAACCCGATCCTTTAATGGTTTTTAAATATTCGGCGGCATCTTTTGAAACTCGCCCTGAATACACCGGCGCCCCAATAAGCACCACATCATTTTCAAACACCGGAGCGACTTGGTTCCTGACGTCCGGCCTTGTAATATCAAGGATCATGGGAGATTCCTGCCCAAGCCCCCTTGCGATTTCTTCGAGAACAATTCCGGTTGTGGAAGTGGGACTAAAATATACCAATGACAGCTTTTCAATTTTCATTTTAAGGTTCCTCTTTGGATATCAATTATGTCAGCTCATAATAAAAAAACACGAACGATTACATCGTTTTTTACTGGTTACCAGAATATGGTTGCAATGACAACAACCATCCGGGTAAATCTATTCTTTTCCACGAACATCATGGGCGGACTATCAAATTTCAATACCCTTCTTTTAGGTTCGGCTGGCATTGGTCACATCCGTGACATGGGCACCGCCGTCAGGACCACCGGCAAGATTCCAGATCACCCAGGAGTCCATGGTGCCGGACAAGGCGTCCCCCCACAAAGCCGCTCGTTTTGCCGCGGGTACCTGGGCGTACATGCTGACCGTTGCCATTAAATAATAATTACTTTCATTGATAAAATTATACACCAGGACGTATGAATCCGACCCCTTTGCCAGTTCAACCGCATATTCCAATACCATCAATGAATATTCGGAAAAATCGATGCAGGCCAGAATTTTATGTATTTTCTTGTTCATTCCACAAATTCCCCCATAATCACCCCGGCCAAGCTGTTGGGAAACCCCGTGGAGGCAATCATATTGGCAGCCCCGTTGACAAAGGCGGAAAAAATCACGCCCAAAATCAGCAGGGCCAAGATACCAAGAGAATCGGCAATGGATGTAAAATGATGCCCGAAAATAATTTCCTTTCTGGTCGGCACATAATCCACACCATCTCGCATTTCATCAGCAGGTGCCCCATTTGTCTGGGACAGTTTAAAAATTTTCTCCCCGATAAATTTTCCATAGAGGTTATACATCAGTATTATAACAAACAAACGCAACAACCATGATGATTAACGCACTCATTTGATTCTTCTCCTTATTTCTGTGTAAGAAAATCAATATTTATTCAATACCCTGAACAAAATCCTAACACCTTGAAAAAAAAGCTGACATCGCTTACAGAGAAAAAATTGTGGAAAAGGATTATTATAACTCATGGACAAATCATGTTCAAATTGGCACTTTTTTATTTTCCGGATTAAATGTGCCAAACATGTTTGTCTGAGATTGATCCATTTGGCCTAGGTACCATAATTATCACTGACCAGAATGCCCTCCCAATCCTGAATCAATTTTTGAAAGGCTTCCTTTGATCTGTTTTTATGAAAAAGGCCACGGTGCTTCCATCAAAGATAAGAACTTCTTTAGAAGAATCATTCAGAAGATTTTTAATGATAAAATAAATCCGAGCTTATCAGGAATTATGGTTTGATTTTGAGGTTCTATCAAGGTAATATGTATGTTGATGAGATTCCTATCTTTGATAGTTTGTTTTTAAGGATAAAAAATACATATCATTTATAGTAAATATTGTCAATATTTTATATTATTTCAGTATGTTATATTTTATAAGCTTAGAAAATGCAACTCCATTTGAGTTATAAGGTTACTACCGCCAGTCTTTCCTATTGAAAAATTCAGCCCCAGGTTGTCTTGGGGGTACGGTTGGACGGAAAAACCGCCAGTGGTGACATTCCTTTTTATGACCTTCCCTATATGGACCTGAGGGGGATTCCGGCCATGCGGTACCAGGATAAAAACGTTGTTGTTGGAGAGATGGAAGCCAGGTGGGACTTTACGACACTGGTGACGTTAACGGGCCGATGACCACGGGCACTACAAACGCCATCAGCCAATAGAAAAAAAAACGGGCTTTCTGGTAACTGACCGGCCGGGACCCAAGCTTTACAAGCATATGCTTCAACATGGGGGATGACGATATTTGACACTTGAATAATTTTTTTCTTAAAAAATCTAAAAAAAGACGGCACTAATATTGGAGGACCTGATATAGATGTGGGTGTATTTGATTGAATAAAAGAGGCATGATATCATGATGGATATGTGGACAGTTCTGGTACCCATCCTCTTGGCAGATATTGTGAACCCGGTTTTATTCGGGTTCCTGGTATATGCTGCAGGAACAAAATCACCGGTTGTAA
Organism: Desulfobacteraceae bacterium; assembly: GCA_016743945.1. GTDB lineage: Bacteria > Desulfobacterota > Desulfobacteria > Desulfobacterales > Desulfobacteraceae > NBML01. Next base: position 244,608 of record JADGFI010000004.1, on the reverse strand, counting down.
CAAGCAGTGCCGCGCTTTTGGGGCATACCCTTGCGTATTTCAGTGTGGGGGTTGTGCTGGCACCCGGAATCGAATTTTTGTTTGATCGACTGGCAAATCCCCATCAAATCGATTTTGTCATCAGCTTGATCCTAGGACTGCTGCTGGTCTGGACGGCAATTGTTTCATTTCAAAACAAAGACGCCCAAAAAACTGAATATACGAATCTTTCACCCGTAAAAGCCTTTGGTTTAGGGGCCATTATTAATTTTGTGGGAATCCCGTTTGCTCTGCCTTACTTTGCAGCCCTTGGACAGATTCTCAAGGCTGATTTTTCAACGATTGATTCTATTCTTGTCCTGCTTGGATACAACCTTTTGTATGCACTTCCCTTTATGACAATCCCTTTCCTGGTATTTGTTATGGGCGACGCCAGCAGGTCGCTGTTAAAAGAGATTAATACCCGTGTGGAATCAGTTGGAAACTATTTGATGCCGGTGATTCTGGGCTTGATGGGGCTTGCCCTGATTCTGGATGCAGTGTTATTTTTTATGACTCAAAAAGGTCTTTTTTAATACAAAGGCCTGGGAACTGGGAGCCTGGTTGAAAAATGAAAGGAAACAAAAAAATGAAGCGCTCTGTAAAGGCATCAAAAGGATTCCGAAGGTTCCTTTATGTTGTCGGCACGCTCACAGCCTTTATCCTGCTGCTTGCCATATTGCTGGCTTTTTTCAAAATCCCGATTGACCTCAGCAATTACAAGGGACCGGTGGAATCGGTGGCGACATTTGCCCTTGGCCGTGATGTTAATGTGGGAGAAAAAATCATTTTAACCACGTCACTCAGGCCCTTTTTCTTGATGGAAGGTTTACGGATTGCCAATCCTGAAGGGTTTAAAAAAGAAGATTTCATAAAGATGAAATCTGCAAAAATCAAGGTGTTTCTTTTGCCGCTGCTGCAGGGCAAAATCCATATTGCTGATATTAATGTCAAAGGACTTTCCATAAATCTGTCTGAAAACAAACAGGGTGCGGTGAACTGGGCACTACCGGCTAAAGACAAAAGGGCAGCAATAAAAAATGACAAATCAAAACCCGAAACACCCTCAATAAATCCGCAGGATAAAAGTAAATTTAAGTTGGCCGGTAATTCTTTAGTCATTTCCAATCTTCTTCTGGAAAACATTACCGTGAGCTATCAGGACACAAAAATGGCCGGCCCGGCTCAATTTAAAATTGACCAATGCAGTGGGGCAATGAAACCGGGGCAACCGTTTGACCTGACGATAAAGGGGCAACTGCTTGAAGAAGCTTATGTTACAAAAGTAAGTATCGCTTCTTTGGAAGAATTTATCCTGAAAAACAGATCCTGGCTCACCATTAAAACTAAGATTGCAGATACCCGCTTCGATCTCTCCGGGGGGATAGAATTGGAAAAGGTATTTAAAAGTCTTCACCTTAAAGCCTTGGTGGCAGGAAACAGCCTGGACAGCCTGAATCGCATGTTGAGAATAGACCTCCCGCCATTAAAAGCATACAAAGGGGAAGGAACACTCTTGCTGCAAAAAGACAGAGTTGAACTCACGGATTTTGCTGTACAAGTGGGCAAAAGCAGGCTGCACGGTGATATGAATATTGATAAATCAGGCACACGGCCATTGGTTACCATCAAGATGAAAGCTCCCCTGATCCAGGTGGATGATTTTGATACCGGTGACTGGTCACCTGAAAATAATACGCCTGTAGTAAAAAAAGATATGCCCGATCCAGGCGGACAGCTTGTCGGCAGCGGTCAAATCAAGGAACTGATATCTCCTGAAGTGCTGAAGACGGTTAATCTTAAAATGGATGTCACAGCAGACAAGATATTGTCGGGAAAGGATGAACTGGGCAGCGGCAACCTGACATTTTCCTTAAATGACGGGAAACTTGCCTTTGATCCGGTTCAGATAAATATCCCTGGCGGAGATTTTTATCTGACTGCGTCCCTGCGACCTGATCCGGCCAGACCGGAAGCAACGCTCAAGGCGGTGCTTAAAAACTTTAATTTTGGAATTTGGGTGAGGCACCTCAAACCGGAAGAAGAAATGGGCGGAGTTATCAACCTTGACGTGGATTTAAAATCAACTGCCGGCAGGAAAGAGGATCTCATGAAAAAAGGCAGTGGTTATTTTGATTACTCGGGTCGCCTGGAAAATTTGGAATCCGGGATCGTGGACCTGTGGGCGGTAAACCTAATTACCGCCGCCCTGTCCAGGGGAAAAGCTAACGAATCCCAAATTAACTGTGTGGTCGGTCGATGGACCCTTAAGGAGGGACTGCTTACACCTGATATCTTTCTTATTGACACAACAAAAATAAGGATCTACGGTAAAGGTCAAATTAATTTTAATAAAAACTATATCGATATCAAAGTAGCGCCTGCCCCGAAAAAACCGGAATATTTCAATCTGGCTACCCCCCTCCAGATCCAAGGCAGTTTTGCCAAACCAGGTGTCGGCATCCAGCCGGGCGGGCTGTTTGGAACAACTGTAAAATTTCTGGTAAGCCCTGTGACCGTATCAATGAAAAAAATAGTCAACAAGATCCTGCCTGCCGATGGGTCAGATATATGCGATATGCCGATTGGTCCGGATGACAGGGCTGTCAAATCGCCTGAAGCGGTCAGGTAGCAGCTCTTATGGTTATAATGAAAATTTCCTCGTCACCCATGATACCATCATTTAATACTATGAGATTACTCATTGTATCAAGGATATCATTCCAATACATAATCATTTGTATAAAATAAATCCTTCGTGTATCGTTTACCCACGATATTGAAACATCAATTCAAAAATCTCAAAGTACTATATTCAAGTGGAGGTAGAATGGCACTTTCATCCCTTTAAGTTACGTTGGTTTTGCCCCAGGTGGTATTCAAATATTTCCAATGGCGGGATATAATTATACCGATGGCGAAATATCTGTACCAAGTGATGACATAGATAAGAATGGGGTTGTTCTGCTACCCAACACTACCCATGGTGGATATTTGGGTGCATTTGCACTCAAACCATTGAATGACAATTGGACAGTGATGAGCTTTGCTGGCGGCGCAAAAGCCAGTGATAATTATTCAAGCTACTGGTTCGGTGCTGGAATCGGTTATAAAATCAATCAACACCAATCAGTCAATTGCTATGGTTTCATGTCCGATAATGATTATGGCGAAAATAAAAAACTTGGCTTTTCTTATACATACGAATTTGATTAGCACAATTCATCAGAGGTAACTAATTATCCCTAGCAAAAATCTTACATGTGGGAAATTTCGCGAACAAGTTACCACTTGAATTAATTAATTCTTGACATAAGCCTTCTCATGGAAGAAATTGCTGACTTTCATTGGATTAGCTTGACAAAAAGCCTCTTCCTATCATACTGATATTATTTTTAATTATAAAAAGGCATCGGGCGTTTTGTTTGTAAAACCGCTGATACGGGTATCTTTTCTATGAAAATCAGATGTATTCTTATCGATGATGAACAGCCGGCAAGAGAAGAGCTTGCTTATCTGCTTTCAAAATATAGTGAAATTGAAATCATAGCTCAGGAAAGTTCTGCATCCAAGGCCGTCAAATCCATAAAATTACACACGCCTGATTTTATTTTCCTTGATATCCAAATGCCTGGCAAAAATGGATTTGATGTTGTCGCGCAAATTCGGGACATGACAAATCCCCCGCTTATTGTTTTTATTACCGCATATAATCAGTATGCTGTGGATGCATTTGAAAAAAATGCCGTTGATTACATCATGAAGCCTTTTTCCCAGGGCCGTCTGGAAAAAAGTTTAAACAGGGTAAAAGAAATACTTTACCGGACAAAGAAAAATCTGATTCAAAAAGAACTCAAATATTTACTTGAAAAAACAGCGGGTATAAAAAAGACAAAACGAATTTCGGTTGAGCACAAGGGACGAATTCTTCTTTTAGATTCTGATGATATTGTTTTTTGCCGTTACCACGACAAGAAAATTTTTATTCATACACAATCAAAATTTTATACACTCTACGGGATTAATACCCTGGATAACCTTGAACAGCATCTGGCTTCCAATTCTTTTTTCAGAAGCCACCGCAATACTATCCTGAGTCTGGATCAGATTAAAGAGTTCAGTCCTTGGTTTCATGGAAAATATAACCTCATCATGAAAGATAACGATAAAACCGAGCTTGTCGTAACCCGGACCAGGGTAAAAATATTCAAACACCTCCTGGGAATATAAAGAATGCTCGATACCCTATTGATATTAAATCTTGTCAAACATGCCGGTTTTATTGTTACGGCGGCCTTCATTCTTTTGGCGATTTATCCGGTTCAAAAATTTGGGATAGAAAAGAAATCCTACCTGAACAAAATCATTCTAATGTGTTTATTTGGTTTTTTTGGCATACTGGGAACCTATAGTGGTAACCAGATTTTTGATTCGTTTGCCAATCTTCGCGCCATGTCCATCATTACGGCAGGACTCTATGGCGGTCCCCTCGTAGGCTCAGGAGCAGGCCTGATTGCAGGACTGCACCGCATTATTATTGATCCCTGGGGGTTTAGCACACTCCCCTGTGCGATGGCAACCTTCCTTGAAGGTGTCTTTGCAGGCTTTTTATCCCGTCGATTGGGTCGATTTAACCGGGACTGGGAAATGGCTGCGATCATTTGTTTTATCGGTGAATGCATTCATATGGGTATGGTGCTTGCCATGAGCCGCCCCTATTCAGATGCGGTGGCACTGGTGAGGATAATTGCAGTGCCCATGATATTTATAAATCCCATTGGTGCAGCCCTGTTTATACATTTGATAAAAGTCTTGTTCGAGCGAAGAGAAGAATGGGAATCCATTCAGGCCCAGAATGTCCTGACCATTGCAACCCAAACGGTTGGCCATTTTCGGGCCGGGCTGAACATTGAATCTGCTAAAAAAACCGCAGAAATTATTTATAGTCGCCTGGCAGTGGCAGCAGTTGCCATAACCGACAATCATATTATTCTTGCCCATATCGGCGCAGGTGATGATCATCACCTTGCCGGGGAAAAAATACGTACCCTGGCCACCCGCAATGTGTTGTTAAAGGGCAATTCTATTTTCCACACCAGTCGAAAACAAATTGGCTGCAATGTTTCAACCTGCCCTTTCAACTCGGCCATTATTGTTCCCCTTAAAAAAAAGAATTATATTATCGGAACATTAAAATTTTACGGATCACAGGACATTGCCCTGGACAAGATAAAATTAAACATCGCCCAGGGCCTGACGGAGTTGTTTTCAAATCAGTTCGAGCTTGAAGATATCCAAACAAAGGAAAAACTTTTGGCCCACACAAAAATAAAACATCTGCAGGCCCAGATAAATCCTCATTTTTTATTTAATTCCTTGAATACCATTGCCTCCTTTTGCAGGACAAACCCCCAAAAAGCCAGAGATTTGATACTGGACCTGTCCTCCTACATGCGCAAGAATTTAGATTCCAGCCGTGGCTTTGTTAAGCTTTCAGATGAACTCAAACAGATTAAATCCTATCTGGCCATTGAAAAAGCACGGTTTGGGGACCGCATTAATGTCTTCATTGATGTAAAAAAAGGATGTGATGACTGGCCTGTCCCCCCCCTGATTATCCAGCCGTTGGTGGAAAATTCCATAAAGCATGGGATCTTAAGCAATGAAGATGGCGGTAAGGTTGAAATCAAAATTTTTAAAAAGAAAAACATGCTTGAGGTGTCCATTGCAGATGATGGTGCCGGCATGCTGCAAGAACAGATAAAAGCGATCTTTCTCTTAAAGGATATGGAATCTCAAAAAGAAGGGGTCGGACTGATCAATACAAATCTGAGGCTAGAACAAATTTATGGCCCTCAGCACCGGCTAACCATAAAAAGTGATCCAGGGAAAGGAACGTTTATCACTTTTAAGGTCCCAAAAATTTCATTTGAAATATAGGGATCGTCCATTTCAATCCTTCACAAATACATTTCAGACCCATAAAATACCCCCCCGCTCTAATAGTCTTGTTTTACAAAAAATTCTTGATAAAAAAGAATTGTTTGTTTTTGTTTTATTTATTTTAATTTTTTATCATATAAGGCAAGGAGACGATACATGAGTGCATTGATTATCATGGTTGTAGCGTTTATCGGTTATATTTTAATGTATAACCTGTATGGAAAATTTATCGGACAAAAAATTTTCAAATTATCCCAGGCCGCAACGGTCCCTTCGGTGGTAATGGAAGATGGTGTGGATTATGTGCCCACGAAAAAAGAAGTTATTTTCGGTCACCATTTTACCTCCATTGCCGGAACCGGCCCCATTGTGGGACCTGCTGTCGCCATTATCTGGGGATGGGTTCCTGCACTCATCTGGGTATTTTTCGGCAGTATTTTCATGGGGGCGGTGCATGATTTCGGCGCCTTGATCATTTCCATGAGAAACCAGGGAAAATCCATTGCCGATTATACTGCCAAATACGTGAACAGCCGCACCCGGTTTTTCTTTTTTCTTATTGTGTTTTTAGAACTCTGGATTGTGATCGCTATTTTCGGACTGGTCATTGCCGTTGTTTTTGCCATGTATCCGGCATCGGTATTTCCGGTATGGTGCGAGGTTGCCATTGCGGTTTACCTGGGACATGCCATTTACAAGCAGGGCAAAAATGTTATGACCTGGTCCATTATTGCAGTGGTTGTTATGTATGCCACGGTTTTTATCGGTGTCTATATTCCCATTCAAATGCCGGCCATTGCCGGAATTCCTGCAACCGGTGTCTGGACTATTATTCTGTTGATCTACGCATTTATCGCCTCTACCCTTCCGGTGACCACCTTGCTTCAGCCCAGAGATTTTATCAACTCCCACCAGCTGCTGATTGCCATGACATTGTTGATTTTGGGGGTTATTTTTTCTGCCTTTGGCGGAAATCTTCATATTGTGGCACCGGCTGTTCAGATGAATCCTGCCCAGGCACCGCCCATGTGGCCCTTTTTGTTTATTACCATTGCCTGTGGTGCTATTTCCGGGTTTCACTCCCTGGTTTCTTCGGGGACCTCTTCCAAGCAAGTCAGAGGCGAAGACGATTCTTTGTTTGTCGGATATGGTTCCATGCTCATGGAAGGCGCTTTGGCAACTTTGGTCATTATTGCCGTATCTGCCGGGATTGGTATGGGATATGTAACCAAATCAGGGGAAACGCTCATGGGGGTTGCTGCCTGGACCACCCATTATTCATCCTGGGCGGCCGCTGCCGGCCTCGGGTCAAAAATAGCGGCCTTTGTGAACGGTTCTGCCAATATGATTTCTGCCACTGGAATTCCCAACAGCGCTGCTGTGGCAATCATGGGGGTTTTCGTGGCGTCCTTTGCCGGTACCACCCTGGACACGGCGACCCGTATTCAGCGGTATATTGTATCTGAACTTTTCTCTGGATTTAAAATGAATTTTCTCACCGGCAAATATGTCGCCACCTTCATTGCCGTAGCAACGGCACTGGCACTTGCCTTTGCAACCGGTGCAGGCGGAAAGGGTGCGCTAAAACTCTGGCCTCTGTTCGGTGCGGTCAATCAAACCCTTGCCGGCCTTGCATTGATCATCATTGCCGTGTATCTTAAAACCAAAGGCGGTATGAAATGGTTGATTGCTGGGATTCCGGCGGTATTAATGATAATTATGACCATATGGGCGCTTGTGCTGAATCAGACTAAATTTGGTGCCAGCCATAATATGCTGCTCCAGGTGGTAAACGCCATTACATTGCTCTTGGCAATCTGGATTGCAGTGGAGGGATTTATAAAAATTGTGAGCATAAAATCTCAAACACAGGAATAAATTGAGGCATATGGGGAGAGTTTTTTCTCCCCATACGCCCCCCGAGTCGATATGCAAAAAATACTAAACAAACAATACTGGATGATGATTATTCCGGCAGGCTGCCTTTTCCTGATTTTCGGCCTGGCAAGGCAATTGAATCTTATTCACCCCGGTCAGTTTGCCATACCAGGCATCCTGCATGCATTGGTGTTTATATTGTCTGCTATCACGGCCCTTGCCGGTCCCCTTTTTTTGAGAACCCTGTTTGCCCATTCCATGAGAAACGAAACAGAGGCAACTGCCAAAAAATTTCTGACTTTTCAAAAGAACACTCTATGGATATCTCAGATGACTCCGTATTTGGCCTTTATCGCGGTTTTATGTGATTTTCCCAGATTTTATGGGGGAGCCATTGTGCTCATGACCCTGTATGCGGTGTATTATTTTTTTCCGTCTGAAAAACGAATCTCTTTTGACCAAAAAATATTCAGGGTAAAATGAACAAATCCAAAAGCCAACTCCTTGCACTTCTGGAACGGGTAAAAAACCGTCTCGTCGATTATTGGCAGGTGGCCGACGAAGTGGCCAGAAGCAAAGCTGTCAGCACCATAGAAGCTGAGCTGGAAGAGTTGGAATATATCTTTGCCTTGCTGGTGCAGGGCACCTTCATTGGAATGCCGTCTCCTCCTGTACAGATCTGCATGGACCTTCTTCCCATGATGGAAAAAGATTTAATTTTATTGCTTGAACGGGTGGACACGGCCAATGAACCGTTGTCCAGACTATTTTCCGTATTTGATATATCCTAGGGGAACCGCATGGCCAGACTTCAAACATTATTTTTTTTAGGCAAGGGGGGTACCGGAAAATCCACTACCTCGGCACTGTTGTCTCTTGTGCTGATGGAGCAGGGGAAAAAAGTGCTTCTGGCGTCCTTTGATGATGCCCATAATCAGTCTGATATTTTTGAGACGCGATTTTCCGATAAAGCCTGCACCCTAGCGCCCTGCCTTGAAGTTCTCCAAATTGACCGAAACAAGGAAATCAAACGATATTTAAAAAAAACAGCCCAGAACGTTAAAAGCAGTTATGCATACCTGACAGCCTTTAATCTGGATAATTATTTTGACATTTTAAAATTTTCTCCGGGTATGGAGGAATATGCCCTGGTGACTGCATTCATGGGCCTTCAAACCAAATATAAAAACTATGATTATTTGATCATTGATATGCCGCCCACGGCCCTGTCATTAAGATTTTTTAACCTGCCGACCCTGTCATTGACCTGGATTGATCAACTTGAAAAATTACGTCTGGATATTTACGAGCGAAAACAAATTATCTCGAAAATTAAATTTGCGGGAAAGGAATTTGAACGGGATAAAGTTTTATCCAGAATCCGGGAAATTAAATCCGATTACCTGATTCTCAAAGATATTTTTGAAGACCCGCAAAAATCAACCTTATTAGCGGTTTTTAATCAGGACGTGCTGTCGGTGGCGGAAACAGGCCGTATCATTGAACAGCTAAATTCTTTGAATATCCATCTAAAGGGGCTGATTTGCAATGACAGGATGGAAGAAGCGCCAAATGACCATCCGATTGAAAATCAACTGTCAGCGCTTCCGGTTCAAAAAATTCCATATTCTTCTTCTTCCCTGATCGGAATGGATGCTTTAAAACAGCACATCGCTTCTTGTCATATGACATTTGATAAAATTTTAAACATACTTTGCCTTTGATGTCCCGGCGAGAGGCTACCATATATAGTCTTGTTGTCTGGTACTCTATTTACTTTTTATCCAAAAAACATTCAAACAAAGTTAGGATGAAATTTATTCTGATCTGGAAAAATTTAAATCCGACTGATCTTTTAGATGGGTACCTCTTTGTATGAATAACTTGATCGTGTTCACGATCCTTATCGGTTATGTCAAATCCCGTCACCCTGTGGATCAGGTTAGCGATATCAACGTAATCAATGGCGTTGATACTGCTGAAGACACCGGCAAAACGTACCTCAGCCACAATGTTGTCGAAACCTTTTCTGTAAACCGTGTCCATGAGCAACTGCTCTATGGCATCATGATTTCCCAATTCCAGAGGATAGCCCACGTCTTTTTGCGAGATAATTACCGTCTGAAATGGTGTCGATGCCGTATTGGTTGAATAGCGCTGACAGATAAACCACGGATTCCAGGTTCAAATTTCCCAGGGTCGCCCCCAGAGAGCTGATACTGGCATATTGCGAGCCTTCGCCCCGGTGCCCTTAAATTTTCCCTCCTTGATTTCAAATCGGTGCTGGCAGTGGACAGGACCGCCGGATGAAAAAATTAAAGAGTCCCTTTGAAAATACATTCGCTCCAAGCCGGTAATGACATCTCTGTAATTTAAAAAATGAACACCAAATGATCCACAGCCACACCAGCCAGGATAATCCTAGGAATCAAAAAATTCAATAATGGCAGCTTTAATTGCTTTTACAAGCATCTCCATCTGGTCATCACTGATAATATAAGTCGGTGCAATGACGATGGCATCTCCATCAACACCGGCAAGTCCGGTTGACTTGTAAACCAGATACCCTTTTTCAAAAAGCAGCTCCCAGATACCTTCAACTGTTTTTAATGACCGATTAAAAGGAATTTTGGTCTTTTTGTCCTGAACTAGTTCGATGCCCCACATAAACCCTTTTCCCCTGACATCCCCCACCTGGGGCAGGGGCAATAGGTTCTCCTCTAACAATCTGCCTAGTTTTTCACCCTTTGATTTCACTCTTTGAACCAATTTTTCCTGCTCAAGAATTTCAATCAAGGCCAATCCTCCGGCAGCAGCCACCGGATGGTGGGAAAAGGTTCCCCCATGCATAAAATTGCCGCTGTTATTCTTTATGGCATTAAAGTGGGTCTCTCTTACCCCAAAGGCGGAAAGCGCAATAACCCCTCCGGCAAGTCCCTTACCAAGGGTGACGATGTCCGGAACAATATCAAAATGGTCACAGGCAAACCATTCCCCGGTTCTGCCCATGCCGCACATCACCTCATCCAAAATCAGCAATACCTTGTGATGATTACAGATTTCCTGAATTACTTTCAAATAATCCTTAGGGGGGAGACAGGCCGCAATGGTAGCACCGGGAATGGTCTCTGCTATAAAGGCGGATATGGTTTCAGGTCCTGCATTTTCAATCATCTCATCCAGGGCCAGGGCACATCGCAGCTTGCAGGATGGATATTGCAGTCCAAAGGAGCATCTGTAGCAATAGGGCGCAGGGATGTGTAAACCCTCTTTTAATAACGGCGCAAAGGGCGTTTTAAAACCGGTTCTTCCCATGGCGGCAAGGGACCCCAGGGTTAATCCATGGTATGACTTCCATCTGCCGATGAGCCGATATTTTGTTGAATTGCCATTTTCAATATGGATCTGCCTTGCCAGCTTGATGGCGGCTTCGTTGGCTTCAGAACCGCCGGATAGGAAATAAAAACGGTTGATGTCGCCGGGGGCTTTTTGGGCAAGGCAAGTGGCCAGTTCCTCGACCGGGTGGGTTGTAAACATGCTGGGATGGATATAATCATGGGATAAAATCTGATCATAAACTGCCCGGGCAATTTTTTCTCTTCCATGGCCTGCATTCACCACAACAGCACCGCCGCTGGCATCCATATATTGTTTTTGATTTTCATCTTCAATAAAAACACCCTGGGCTTTTGTTGCCAAGGGCAGTTGCTTGTCCAATCTTCTTGGGAAAAGATTGCCGGGAATTTCAACCATTTTTTTTCACCTTATATTAAGTTCTTTTTTAAAAATTTTTCACACTTGTATATCAAATATCGAAGCTGGGAAATTTTTTCAACGCCTAACAAAATGATGGTGCCGGAAGGAAGCAGGTTTAAATCAATCATACCTTTTGGGGTTGAAAGAAAAGGGGTGTTGACCCGGGAAATAAAAAATCGGAAACTGTCAATTTTTTTATTTTCTTCATCCACAACGATCCATTTGCCCTCCCGGGTTGTTCTTTTGGAAAAGGTATTGGGAAGCCCGGTTCCCACAGAGGTCATTCTTGTTTCGACGGCAAGCATTGCCGGGGTTGAAGCAACCTGAAAAATACCCTTTACCAGGGTTTTTTCCACCGAATGACGGTAGGAAAAAGAAAAGATGTCCTTGGGGTGGACAGCAATAAGATGGATAAGTTTATTATCATTGTCTGGAAGCCGAACCGTTATGCTGATAATTTTATGGAGGTGCAACGCAATAAAAAGCAATGCACCCCCCATAAAAATACAAATTATTTTTTTCTTACTCAAGCAGATTCCAACCTGGTTCTACGTGATTTTTGCCATAAATATATTGCCGCCATGGTCAAAAGGGCCAACCCGTTAACAAGGTGCTGATTGATCTCCAGTGCCATAAGGGAAATGCCCCGGGGATTGACCAGCAAAAAAGCAAGCCCGAGAAAAGCGATTCGTTCCAGAAAATAAGTTTTGATAATCCAATACCCCTGGATAAACACTGACCAGCAAAACATCCCGATGATACAGACAGGAATCATGTAGCAAAGTTCCAAAAATGTTGTGTTGATCATCAATAACTTGGTGTTGTAGATAAACATAAAGGGCAGTGTAAAAGCCGCCAGATCAAGGCGAAAGCTCTTTAATCCGGTTTTCACGGGATCAGCACCGGATATTCCGGCGGCGGCGTAGGCGCACAACCCCACAGGCGGCGTGTCATCGGCTACAATCCCATAATAAAAAACAAACAGATGAACGGCAACAATGGGAAGGCCAAGGCTCAGGTCTGAACTGATGGTCATGATGGCAGGCGCTGTCATTGCGGCCATGATAATATAGGTAGCGGTTGTGGGAAGACCCATGCCAAGAATAATACAAGCAAAAACCGAAAATATAAGTGTCAGCATGAGGTTTCCACCCGCAGCTTCGGTTATCAAGGTGGCCATTTTCAACCCAAGTCCCGTAAGGGTCACAACCCCGACAATTATACCGCAACAGGCACAGGCCACGGCAATACCTGCCATGTTCCTTGCACCGGTTTCAAGGGAATCCAATATCTCTTGTTTGGTTCTTCCCATAAAAAAGTTATCCGGGTTTGCTCTATAATCAAGAAAGGCCGGATCGTCACTGTCTAAATTATTTTTTACCAGAATGGGAAAAAATTTTACCTGCCGTAGATAATTGTTGAGAAGGGCAACAATACCACCGGCAAGGATGGACCAGGATGCGGCGGTGGTAGGTGTCCATCGGACAATCAGCAGCAGCCAGATCAAAAGTGCCAGGGGGATGAGAAAATGAATTCCGGAAAAAAGCGTTTTGAGAAAGGGCGGTGTCTCTTCCTTTGTGAGCCCCCTGATATTTTCCTTGACCGCTTCCAAATGGACAATTGAAAAAATGGCTACATAGGATAAAAGGGCGGGTATAAACGCAGCCTTAACAATCTCTATATAGGGAATACCAATAATTTCAGCCATGATAAAGGCAGCCGCCCCCATGATGGGAGGCATGAGCTGTCCGTTGGTTGAAGCCGCCACCTCAACAGCACCGGCAGTAGCCGAATTAAACCCTACTTTTTTCATTAGCGGAATGGTCATGGCGCCTGTTGTGACCGTATTGGCAATGGATGATCCCGAAATGGACCCCATGGCACAGGAGGCTACAACCGCAGCCTTTGCAGGCCCTCCCCGGTACTTTCCCATCATGGCAAAGGAAAGGTTGATAAGGTATAAACCCGCTCCGATTTTATCTAAAAAAGCACCAAAAAGAACAAACAAAAAGACAAAGGTGGCCGAAACCCTCAGGGGAACCCCCCAAAGCCCTTCTCCGGACATGAAGATATGGTCCACAATTCGTTTAACACGAAACCCCCGGTGGGCAAGTTCCCCGGGCAAATAGGGTCCAAAATATGCGTAGAGCAAAAAAATAATACAAATGATCGGCAGCATGGGGGAGATGCTTCGGCGGGTGGCTTCAAGCACCAGGATTATCAGGGCACCTCCAATGAGAATATCATAGGTTTTTGCATCCCCGACAGAGGTGACCACATGGCTGTAATTTGCAAACAGATAAAAGGCACATCCCCCGCCAAGAACAGCAAGAATTATATCCGGAATCGACATCCTGTCCCTGGGTGAGTTTTTTTTGCCCGGATAGTAAACAAAACATAAAATCATGGCAAAGGTAAGGTGAATGGAAAGCTGTTTTGAACCGGCAAGCTCCCCCACAAAACCTGTATATATCTGGAAAAGAGACATTAAAATGGCAATGGCGGAAACAAAGACGCCGATTTTCCCCGAAAGTCTCCTGGAGCCGGATTCGGATTCAACCATAATGATTTGCCCTGCCTTAATATTATCCTGGGTAACATCCTTTTCCACTACAATACCTCCTAGGCCAAAAAGTACCAGACACGGGCAATTACCATATCTGGTACTTTTATTATTTTAAATAATATGCGTTTACCTATACGTTAAAAAAATCCTTTTTATTTGATAAGACCTTGCTCGGCAAAATATTTTTTTGCACCGGGATGAAGGGGAATACCCATTCCCACAAGTCCTTTTTTCATTTCAATATCTTTAAACTTTGCATGGGCTTTTTTAAGCTGGGGCAGATCAGAATAAATGGCATTGATAATGGAATATACAATACTTTCTTCAATCTCAGCGCTTGCAGCCAGCATGGCCATTACAGATACCGTTGGGATGTCGCTGTCATTATTTTTATAGGTCATTCCCGGAACTATCTGTTTGGCATAAAAAGGATATTTTTTCATAAGCTTTTGAGCATTGGGTCCGTCAACAGGCACAACATCCATGGGAACCATCAAGGCGGTATCCATGATAACAGCGGCACCCAGGGCAACGGTAAAAAAAGCCGCATCCAGTCTGCCGTCTTTTAAATAATCCGATGACTGGGAAGCGGTTAATTGTTCTGCCTTTTTAAGGTCGTCAAATGAGAGACCCCAGGCTTCAAGAATTTGACTTGCGTTTTCTATGGTACCCGAACCCACAGGACCAATGGCCACTTTTTTCCCTTTGAGATCGGCAATGGATTTAATGTTGGAATCTTTTCTGGCAATAATCTGTACATGCTCGGGGAAAAGGGTGCAAACGCCCAAAAGGTTTGTGATGGGTTTGTCAAACATTCCTTTTTTGCCGTTGTAAGCATAGGAGGCGATGTCATTTTGCAGAATGGCAAAATCCGTGTCCCCTGCACCGATTAACTTTGCATTTGCAACCGAGGCGCCTGAAGATTCTGCCGTAACCTTGATTCCCTCGTCTTTAAGATGCTTCCAGGCAATTCTTGAGATGGCACCTGCCATGGGAAAATATGCACCGGTAACCCATCCTGCTGCGATGGAAACATAACGCCTTTTAGCAGCCTGCATGGGTCCTGCCAAAAATGATAATGCAAAAGCAGTCACAATAATTGCGATAACAAATAATTTTCTCTTTTTCATCAATAAAATTCCTCCATCTAGGGTTAAGAACTACTTGTATAAAAGCTGATTGGTATTAATCAGTTGTTTTATCGAGCCCAAGAATCTTTCTTGCCTGATCAGGTGTTGCGATTTTCCTGCCCACAATCTTGCTTATCTGAACAATGCGATTTACAAGCTGTTCATTGGATGCAAGCTCTCCTCGCTTAAAATAGATACAATCCTCCAGCCCTACCCGGGTATGCCCGCCCATGGCAATGGCATGGATACACATATTCAGTTGACAGGCGCCTATCCCGGCCACCGTCCAGGTTGCTCCCCTGGGAATACAGTTCCTAAGATGTACAAGATTTTCTATGGTTGCCGGGATAGCACCTTTCAGCCCCATGACAAAATCAAAATGCACCTGGTGGTCCAGCAAATCCTGATCCACCAGATCCAGGGCATTTTGAATCATACTGACATCAAAAATTTCGATCTCGGGTTTAATACCCTGGATTTTCATGTCCTTTGCAAGGGCACAAATAAGATCGGGACTATTGGCATAGACAGATGAAGAAAAATTAACAGAGCCGGTTGTCAGGCTGGCCATTTCCGGCTTTAGCAATAGTCTTTCGCTTCTTTTTTCGTACTCCATACCGGCTCTGCCACCTGTGGAAATCTGAATGATCAGGTTTGTTTCCTGTTGAAGACCTTGAAAAATTTCCTTAAAAATATGAAAATCGGTTGAAGGGGTTTCGTCCAGGGGGTTGCGGGCATGAATATGGATAATAGAAGCACCGGCTTTTTCGCATAAAATTCCGGTTTGAATAATTTCATCCGGCGTTATGGGTACATTTGGATTATTTTTCTTGGTGGGAACAGAGCCTGTTGGTGCAACCGTAATAATGAGATTTTCCATAACTCCCTTACTTACTTGTTGAACTAATTGTAGTAATAAACAATGTCTGTTACTTTTACTGAAAAGCTTTTATTATTGGGTCATATTCTATCCGAATCGATATTGTCAATAACTATTTAAAATATGTTTATTTTTCCTCTCTCAGTCATGGAAATTACTCAACGTCATTACCTTAAGGATAAATATTGGAATTATTCTTGATATTTTAGCTGGTTACATAATATTATAGCATATGGTTTCAACAGGGCTGAACCCTCTTTTTTTAAAAAAAATAGACCAGGAATTATTGATTGCGGCCCATGTCGGATTAGATATTAAACCTGTATAGGAAGGAGAGAATTATCATCAAACCCAAAGTCCCTAAAACCTTTTACTGTGTGGTCTTGATGAAGAACTCGAACTGACGATTATTTACTATCTGCATAATTCGCGTTCTGTGAAAACACGATTTAGCCGGGGTGTTTGATGATAAACGCGTATTGCAGTATTGGAGGATAGACGATCACCAAGCCTTTAACACTGGCACGAAAGTTAAAGTCAAGCATATCATAAACAACAGACAGCCTCACGGCAAGACCTGGTGTTCATTTTTTACAGGTTCCATTGAGTACGATTTGAGTATCTTTGGGATCAAGTCGTTTTTATAAAGCATCTGACAGGTGGTATTAAACTTGTCCACGACCGCCTTGTCATTGAATTGTTTTGAAAAGCCAACATAGTACTTTATCTTGAGATGGCAGCCGCTGTAGCGAATATTGGTGAGGGCAAGTTGTTTTATCAAAGCATTGCCAACATCTTTGTTTGAATAAACAGCATCTATTCTTTGCCTGTTGGACAATTTTTTAAAAGCAGGTTCATCATGGGGAGCTATATCAATGGTCAGATCCTTGATCTCTTTTTTTATTATTTCAAGACTTCTGGATGTATTGGAGGGGCCATAGACACATACGGTATATCCATTGATATCTTTGACATCCTTAAATTCAAGGGGATTATCTTTCCGAACGAAAATTCCATATTCAATTACCACAAGGGCTGGGCTAAAATACAACCATTTGGAACGTTCCTGGTTCAACCCTATAAGAAACAGGGCATTTGCCTTTCCCGTTCTTACTTCATGCTGGGCCCGGGTCCAGGGCAGCAACTCGAATGAACAGATTGTGCCCATGTTTTTACAAACCGCTCTGATGATATCGGCTCCTGGCCCGGAAACGATACCGTCTGCCTCGTAACTGAACGGCTTAAAATTCTGGGTATTGAATATCAGCTGTTCAGCCGCAACCCGGGGCAAATGAATCAGAAAGATACACAAAGCCCCTAAAAATAACACTTTTTTCATAAAGAAACTCCCAGGTGTGACTTAACATTTAAATTTACCACCACCGCAAATCCCTTGCCAGCCTCACCAGCCCTTGCCGCCTCAATTGTTGCGTTCAGGGCCAGAAGATTTGTCTGCTCCGAGATATCGGTGATGGTCTCGGTCACCTTGCTAATGGCCTGGGCTGCCTTTCCGAGTTCAGCCATCCTTTGAGATGCGCTCGTGGATTTTTCAGCAGCCTGTGTGGTGATGCTTCTTGCCTTTTCAGCATTCTGGGTGGTTGCGATATACCAGTCGTTTATTCCTACGGCAGCATAACTCGATTTACTCCGGTCAGTCCATTGCCCTTTGAATCGGTCACAAAAACCCAAAAACATCCCTCTCCCATGTGTTTGAATTTGACCTTAACATTCTGGTATAACTCGGCAAGTATGATATTCTGATCAGGGGCCTCACCCCTGTCTAATTTTGCCACTGCCTTAATAGTGGCTTTCTCTTCTAAAAAAATTTTTACCTGGACAAGATTGGCAGTGAGGATATTTCGGGTGAGTTGTGCCAGCTCCTTGGCTGCAGCTGCATCCTGAACCTTAGTCTTTGAAAGGCTTGTCAATGCTTTTTGGCTGATTTATTGATGGAAACCAGTTCGACGATAAAGAGAGGTATCGTAAAAATAATGATGCCTCCAACCACAAGTTTGAAACCAATAGATTTGTATCTATTCATATATTTCTCTCCTCTGCTGGTTTTACTCTCATTCGGTTATTGCGGGCTTGATAAAAACACCTGAATCGAACATAAACCTGAATTGAATCAGCCCACCATGCGACACACCTATCTTTTTAAGAATAGATTTTCTTGCATTTAATTGTGCGATATATATAATTTTTTATAAACAAAGTCAAAAAAACTTTCCGCAACCTTGTTTGATGATATCCATCCAGGCATATCACAATTCAGGTAAGGAGACTAGGCTTCCTGTAACATTGCCGCAATTCTCGGACCGGTTCATCAGGGAAATATTCATCCGCCTGGGGAAAACTTGACAAATCTTTTTCAATGCCAGCCCTTAAAAAAAATCCCATCTGGTTCCGCTTGTGCCGTTTGCGCAAAAAGCCCCCATAAGGAGTAATTGATAATCATGTACCCAGATAAAATCTTGGTCACCTGCATTCTGGCCCACTATTATTGCAAATTTTTTATTAACTGCCTGATAACTTAACCAATATACTGAAAAAAACAGGTACTTGAATGCAAATCCAGGGAACAGAGGCCATAGGATAGTTTTGTTGAAGCTTTTCGGCCTGATCACCACGGTTAACACCAATGACCATTCCAAAAACACCCTTTATCCCGGCCTCCACACCGGAAAGCGCATCCTCCACCACCACACATCTTTTCACGTCAATGCCCAGTCTTTTGGCAGCTTCCCAAAAAATATCCGGCTCAGGCTTGCCGTTAAGCCCAAGACTTTCGGTCAGGACGCCATCCATCCTTGTATCAAACAAATCTTCTATATTTGCGGCCTTAAAAATTTGACAACAATTTTTGCTTGAACTGACAACGGCGGTCCCAAACCCATTTTTTCTGAGTTGTTCAATAAGATTACATAAAACACCTGCCAGGACTACAATCAATCAATTGGATATTTTTTTTGTCTGGCAATCAATACATTGCAGGGAGATTTATGAGCAATCCGTTTTGAAACACTGCCAAAAACCACAAGGCCCATCCCGGAAAAGCCGGCAGAACCCGTTACGACAAGATCAGCGTTTACCTCTTTTAAATAATTGATTATTTCAGATGAGGGATGCCCTTCCTTGACAAGGATTTTAGCGTCAATGGCTGGATCTATTTTTGAGCCATATCGTTTTTCCATTTCTTCTTCAATGCTGGCTATTGGTGTTAGGATGTCTTCTCCTGACAATCCGCCTCCGGACATAAAAACAAAATTTACTATGGGTTCTCTGATATGGAGAATATCCAAACTTGCCTGGTTGCTTTTTGCAATTTCAAGGGCTGTATTAACAGCGTTGTTTGAATTTTCGGAAAAATCAACACAGCATACTATTTTTTTTAATGTCATTTCATCACCTTTTCGTTAAAATTAATCTTGATTTACAACTATCTATTTGAGTATATTGGTGTCACTTAAATCGAGACACCGAAACGCAACCATTTGTTCCACAAAATATTCAAGGTCTTCTTTCCTGGTATAGATAGACGTATAGCACTCATACTTTGTTAAACCAGAAGAAAATATCAAGTTTTGAAACCGATTCCGGTGATTTGCCGGGTTTTCCTGCCATTGTCCATCAACCAGATACGTGTATTCATAATGAGGAAAAAGCAATTATTATACCAATGCGATATAAAATTATTAACACCTGGAAAATAAAACGGCACAACTTTGTACAGCCAAGGGTTCTTTATAATAAAAAAAATTAATATGCGGTTTCCCCATACGCAAGAGGTGTCTAAAAAGCAGGCGGGTGTCAGTTTTTTTTTACATGACGTAAAAAGATTGTTCGCATTTTTGTGTTTGTTCAGACCGCTCCTTATATGGGATATTCCCCCTGATATGGAAAAATCGGCATCCCTGAAATGAGATCTCTTTATATGGAATGTTACTTGCTTTGAAACGACTCGTCAATTTCTCCAAAAAAGACCTTACGGCCTGTTTTAAATTGGAAAAAGCAAAAAGGCCCCGGAGATACCGCCCATGGAGGTAAAAAAAGACACCATAAACGCCGTAAAAAAGACAATGAACGGATCGGAATGGATTCCGGCAACAGGAAAATATATGTTTCTTTCCTTTAAAAAAAACCCGGTGAAAAAAGTTGTTTTTCTTCACCGAGCATTGCAACCCCATTTAACAATTAATCATAAAAAAAGCCACCGCCAGATCATTGGGTGGTTATTCTTTCCATTTCAAAAAACAGATCCTGTTCGCGTATGACCCCGGCTGTTTTCCCGGAAACCGTCACAATAAGGCGCCTTTCATTGTTAAAAACCATCAGATAAGCGGCCTCCATCAGATTGGATCCACCATCAATTGACAAAGGAGAGGGGGACATGACCACGCTGATGCATTTGTTTTTCATCTCCTTGATCCCGGCACTAAACATGCCCGTCCAAAACATGGGAGAATATTCAATACTGTCCGCCAGGGAGGGTTTAGGGGCTGACAGATACGCCGGCATAATCATCTCGAGCATATCTCTGAGGGTCAAAATCCCTTTGACCCCCCCCTGGGTATCCTTTACGAGAATTGACCTGTGGCCGGTTTCCATGAGCTGACTGGTGGCTAACTTTGAAACAAAGGAGTGTTTGAGCTCGGCAATGGCATCTCCAATGGTCTTTGTCTCATCAATGGTGGTATAATCTGAAATTGGGATCATAACATCCATAACCCGCGCCTCTTCATATGCCGCTGGGTGATTCTTACGCCGACAGGCCTCCTTGATTTTTTCTGCCAGAAGATCAATATCACAGGGTTTTGACAGGTAGTCAAAGGCCCCTTCAACAAGGGCCTGCCTTGCAGAGGGTTTATCCCCGTGGCCGGTGAGCATGATGACCGGCAGATCCGGATGGATCTTTTTTATTTGGGATAGGGTTTCGTGTCCATCCATACCCGGCATTTTTATATCCAGGATGACAATATCCGGATTCTGCGCCATTTTCTCAAGTGCATCCTCCCCTGATTCGGCCAGGATTGTCTCAAATCCCTTTTTAGAGAGAATCTTTTGGGTGGTGTCCCGAAATCGTTTTTCATCATCCACCATTAATATTTTTATTTGTTTTGTCATTTATTTTATCTCCAAAATATTTTGCTATTTTTTTTTGAATAGCGGCTATTTATAAAAGGCCAAATAAAGGGAATACAAGAAAAAGAACTGAATGATCATGGTCACCACCAGGATCAACAATGCCGGTTTCCATGAAAGCTTACAGGTATTTTTAAGCCCTGTATAAATCAGCCACCATTTCCAAGGTTCGGTAAACCATACAAACATGGACATCCAAGACACCAGCAAAGTGATCCCAGATGAGAAAGCACAAACACTAAATAAAAGAGAAAACCTGGATTTCTTTTTCTGGGTTATCACCAGGGTCATATAGCTTAAACCCGCCGGAATAAACACCATGCCAACGCTGTTGAGAAAGAAAATCCCTCCCATCCTGACCGGGCTAGGATAGATACCGGTCAACAGGCTTGCCGTCACATAAAACAGACTACAAATCACACAGAATCCCATAGATTTTGCCATGGTTTCATTTTTAGGTAATTCCGTAAAAAATCGCCTTGGCTCTATCAGAATCTGAATCATTGCATACCCATAAAATTGACAGGTTTTGAATAGCTTTCCAATCATTGTTCATGTCCTCTTTATTTTCCCTGAAAATGACAAATAGATCATTCTATTGTCACGTTAAAAAATCCCTAATTTTACAAACACACCCAAAAGCAGCATGCCCATTGTCATAAAAAAACATACCCGACGTTCTGTGGCCTTGGAAAAATAAGACTTTCCCTTGTTCAGGTTCCAATTACCAAACCAAACCGCTTTTAAATTATCACGCTTTTTCATATTCTTATCTCCTGTTAAAAGCCCGGAAGCCCACCAAACCCTCTGAATATCCAGTACACAGCGGTCAAAAAAATCAACACAATATTGGCAATAAAAAACATGGGAATGCCCACCCGCAAGAAATCTTTGGGCTCCAGATAACCGCTGGCGTATACGATGGCATTGGGAGGCGTTCCTATGACCAGGCAATAGGCAAATGAAGAGGCGATGGCCGTTGACATGGCCATAAAGGGCAAAAAGGTGGTACCCGGATGGACAAGCCCTGCCATGTTCAGGGTGATGGGACCAACCGCTGCCGCTGCAGGGCCGTCTGCCATAAGGTTTGTCAAAATTGCGGTCATCCCGTTACTGACAATCATCAAGGGAACGCCGGCTTCCATGCCCAGGGGCGCCAGAAGGTCAATCACGGATCTGGCAAGCCAATAGGCAGCGCCTGTACTGTCCAGAGTCCTTCCGAAAATAATGGCCCCGGCATAAAGCCAGACCACACCCCAGTCCACTTTTTCCTGGTAGTCCCGCCAGTTGACCACACCGGTCAGTATATAGCCCACGGCACCGGCCACGGCAATAACGCCTATCCCCAGGCGGATGGGATAGATGCCCATATTAAAGAACGCTTTTTCCGTAAACCAGCCAAATACCATGATAACAAAAATAATCAGGGCCCATATCTGCTGCCGGTTCCATGCCCCCATCTTATCGATTTCTGTTTTCAATTGGGCCATGGCAGGAGCCAGGGATGTTATCCTCGGTTTGAATCTCAAATTTGTTATGATCCAGGTAAGGGGAATCATCAAGAGCACAAAGGGAAAACAATAGGTCACCCATTGAAAATAACCAACATCAAACCCGAACATGTCGGTGAGATAGGTCATCATGATCACGTTTCTGGCACCGCCGGAAGGAGCACCAGGGCCCCCGATATTACATGCCATGGCAATGGCGATCATCAGCATTTTGGCCAATTCTTTGTCTTCCGGGATCTCTTTGGTCAAGCTGTTCTGGTATAAGAGCATGCCAATGGGAAGAAACATGGCAGCCAGGGCATGATCGGAGATAAATGCCGCCAGGGGCGCGATGATCAAAAAGAAAATCAGGGTAATCCATTTCACATTGGGAACCGCCAGCTTTTTGAACATCATCATACAGACCCTTTTGTCCACCCCCGTCTTGACAAAAGCCGCCGCAAACATCAGGCTGCCCATGATAAACCAGCAGGCATCACTCCAATAGAGCATGGCCACTTCTTTTCTCGAGAGCACCCCGGTAAAGACAAGGATCAGGCCAATGCAAAAAGATACCGCCGGAAGGGGAATACATTCGGTTAAAAAACACCCCACAACAAAAATCCCCATGGCAACGGCAACCTTTATATGCCAGGCACCCTTATCTGCCTTTTGTCGATCCTTTTCCGACAAGTTTTCATATTTGAGCCCATTTTCTCTCAAGTCCAGAGCGTCTTGCATCATGACCAGGAAGGGGGCTTCGGGAATTTTCTCCTTGACATAGGCATGGGCTCGGTCAAAATTTTTCTGACTGGCTTCAATTTTGTACTTTTTACACCATTTCATATTTCGCGCAAGAAACCTCTGTTTATTCAGGGCCCCGACCCGCATATTCTGTTCCATCATCTTTGCTGTGACAAGTTCCCATTGTTGGGCATCGGAACTGCTTTTTTCAAACACAGATCGGGTAAAATGATCAATCACCGCCGTCGGGGCGACCTTGTATTCCATGCCGACATCCTTCATGCCATTGGGGGTTGGCATGAACAATACGGCAAAAAAAAGGATCACCGGAACGATCAAAACTTTCCAGTTAACATATTTATCGTATCCGGTTAACTGCTTTGTTTTTTCCATGTTTCACTCTCCATTATGAATTAATCAAATTCTATTCATTATCGTTTTTGAGGATTTCCCGGGGGGATCTCATGTATTTTTTTGATTGGGCAATTCTGATTTTTTCTTCCAACCGCTGTCGCCGTTCAAATGCCACCATGGCCTTTTCTAAAATTTCATCAATATCCGCAGGCTTCATGAGATAATCACAGGCACCCGATTTCAAACCGTCAATGGCCGAGTCCACCGTGGCATGACCCGTCAGCATAATCACTTCCACCAACGGGTAAAGCGCTTTGATGGCCTTCAAGGTTTCGTTACCGTCCATCCCCGGCATCTTGACATCTAAAACGACCACATGAATATTTTGAAGTTTCAACAGGTCAAGGGCCTCTTTTCCGCCCGGGGCGATCAACACCTCAACCCCCTTTCGTTCAAGCAATTTTTGGGTTGTCATAAGATATCGTTCCTCATCATCAACCAGCATCATCTTCATTTTTTCCAAAACTTTACCTCCTTCAGATTATCGTTAATTTACAGCCGGCAGACTGATCACAAAAGTGGTGCCGGCATTGGGTTCACTTTTAACTTCCATGGTTCCGCCAACGCTTTCTATAATCCCGTAACAAACAGAAAGCCCGAGTCCGGTTCCCTTGCCCACAGGTTTGGTAGTAAAAAACGGAGAAAATATTTTGCCCATATTTTCAGGACGTATACCGGTTCCATTGTCTCGTATCAGGATGACAAGCCAATGCTCATTCTTTTGAAAAGAAGTGATGCTCAGTACGCCCCCTGATACGCCATGACGTTCTGTTATGGTATCCAAAGCATTGTTAAAAAGGTTCAGCAGAACTTGCTGGAATTGGGAAGGATCCCCCATGAAAGCCGTAGAATCTTGTGAAATATCCTTTAGGATATCAATGCCGCCAACCTTGGCTTTTTTCTCAATCATATAAATAATCTCAGGTATGATCTGGGAGGGAATCAATCGTTGCTGTCTTGTCTCATTTTTCCGGCCAAATTTTAAAATGGCGTGGGTGATGTCTGCACATCGGTTCACCTGAAGTTTTATCTGGTCCAAAGATGCCTCAATTTCGTCCATGGCAGCATTTTCCTCATCGGTATCCTTTGCCTCATTGGCAGCATTGGCATGTTCATCAAATTTTCCAATCTCTTCCAACAAGATTTCAATCAATGCCTGTTCGCTTTTAATTATCTGAAGGGGATTGTTTATTTCATGGGCGAAACCTGCGGCCATTTCTCCGATTTCTGCCAATTGGGCGGCCCGGATCAGCTGGTTTCCCAGGCTTTGTTTTTCCTGTCCCAATTGTTCGATGCGTTTAAGGATACGGCCTGTCATATACACGGCCAGGACAATGATAACCGCCCCACCAATGACCATAATGATCAAACTGATGTATAAAGCTGAGTAAAGGGATTTATAGGCATCCTCTTTTTCCTGCCGGACCACCAGAAGCCATTCATTATTTTTAAGCCCGGCTGTCGCATATAGATAAATATTCTTATCCGAATCAGATTTAATAAAAGATTGAATGTGGTCTTTGAGGGGGGGGAAATTCAGATATTCAGGGTCATTTTCCATGACCCTGATATCATTGGAACGTCTGTTGGTTTGTGATATCCCTTTATTGTTGAGGATATAGGATTCCCCTGTCCGTCCAATCCGAACCTTTGATACCAATCTGTCAAAGTACTGGGTATCTATGGTGGCCCTCAGTGCCCAGGCGTTGTCCCCTGTTCCCTTTCTCACGGCAATTACAAAATGGGGATAATTTCTGTATCCCAAAAAGATATCACTGATGTAGGTGCCATTTTTCATCACCTCTTTGAACCATACGGCATCTTGATAGTGCTTGCCTTTCAAGGGATACGCTCCGGCATAATTTACATGAACCCCACAGGAATCAAAAAGGCCCAGATCAATAAATGCAGTGGACCGTTTTTTAAGTTTTTCAAATAGTGTGTTAAGGGATTCTCGTTGATTCATTTCTTCAAAACGGGTGGTGTCTGTAATAAATTCAAGATCAGAGGTACGTTCCATTAAAAAAGACTCAATCATATCCCGATGATCTTCCACTGTCCTCTCTAAATTGCTGGCTGTATTGGTCTCAATCGTTATGGTGAAATAATAAAAACTGACCCCGATGGCCAATATAAACGGAATAAACGGAACGACGATCATATTGGTTAAAATGGATCGTTTCACCTGTTCCCCTTTTTTGGTTTGCTTCAAATTTCTTTTACCCATCATCATCGAACCCCTTAAATTGACTTAATAGTCCTTTGGTCTACAAAAGAGGGATAGCAACTATGATGCCGTTAAGCATTTGGCAGAGGTTAAAAGCATAACCAGCTGTAATAATGAATGAATATAATTTTTATATACTATTACACATTGAAAAATCACCACACAGGGTGTCTGTTTTTTTTTCAACCTGTAAAATATGATCGGCCCAAAAAAAAGGCGATGATTGACAGTCTTTTCATGATTTAGTAAGTTCCCGCAAGATTTTATCAATTATGGCAGGAGAAGGCAGTTGAAAATAATTATTGTTGGTGCAGGAGAAGTCGGACACAATATCGCCAAACGGCTGGCTTCTGAAAATAAGCAGGTGATCATCATTGACCAAAACATCGATGCCTGTCGGCGTATCTCCGATGATCTGGACGTTCAGGTTATCACCGGTTCCGGCAGCAGTCCCAGGGTTCTTCTGGAGGCGGGAATTAAGGATGCGGATATTCTCCTGGCAGTCACTGACTCTGATGAAATTAATCTTGTGGCCTGCCTGATCACCAATATTTTATCGCCAACCACCAAAAAACTTGCCCGAATCAGGGATTCAGACTTTGATGCCTACCATGACAGTTTTAAAAATCAAATTCCCCTTATTGATACCGTGATAAACCCTGAAATTGAGGTGGTAAATACCATCCGAAAACTCATGGATGTTCCCGGTGCCCAGGATATCGGTAATTTTGTGGATGGAAAGGTCAAATATGTGGGTATCCGCCTGAACACCCTATGCCCCATTGTCGGGATGCGCCTGATTGATTTTCATGATAAATTTGGCGAAGACAGACCCTTGATTGCCGCCATCATCCGTAACAATGAGGTGATTGTCCCCAGGGGAAGCCACACAATTGAATCCAAAGACCTGGTCTATTTTATCTGTGAAGCCCAAAAACTTGAAAAAACCTTAAAACTGTTTGGCATACAAAGCCACCCCATCCAAAGGGCCCTGATCATCGGGGGCGGACGCATTGGTGCCAGACTGGCGAAAAGACTTGAACAAGACGGGGTAAAGACAAAAATTATTGAATCCGACCGCCAACGGTGCCATGACCTTTCAGAACAAATGCATAAAACAGTGGTCCTCCATGGAGACGGGTCAGACCAGAAACTTTTTATAGAAGAGAATGCCGCTCAAAGCGATGTGGTGGTCTGTGTAACCAATGATGATGAAACCAATATTCTGGTCAGTTTGCTGGCCAAAAACCTGGGGGTCAAAAACACGATCACCCGAATCGGAAAAGCAAGTTATTATCCCCTGCTTGCCACCATTGGCATCGAAAAAGTGGTCAGTCCTCGGTTGTCCGCGGTCAGTTCCATCCTCAAGGATGTCAGACAGGGAAATGTCGTTTCCGATATTTCCATCCTGGATGAACGGGGAGAATTCATTGAAGCCATTGCCCTTGAAACCTCGGATATCACCAACAAACCCCTAAGAAAAATTTCCTTTCCCAAGGGATCTATTCTCGTTTGTATCATGCGAAACGGCCAGGTGATGATCCCTTCAGGGACGAGTGTGGTGATACCGGGAGATCGGATGATTCTCTTTGCCGTAAAACAAACGGTCAAAAAACTTGAAAAAATGCTCACCGTCAAACTGGATTTTTTCTAATGCGCTGGCCCTTTGTTTCACGGATTATCGGCATCCTTCTTGTTTTCATGGGAATGGCCATGACAGCCCCCCTGGCATGCAGTTTCTATTTTAAGGATATGGCCGATGGCGGGATCACTAAATCCATTGCCATTACAATGGCTGCGGGTCTGGCATTGATAATTTTCTCAAGAAAGTTTGAGGAGGATGCCTATATCAATCAAAAAGAAGGGATGACCGTTGTGGCCCTTGGGTGGACCGCCATCGGACTTTTCGGTGCCCTGCCCTTTTATTTTTCGCCTGAATTTATAAGTTTTACAGACGCTTTTTTTGAATCCGTGTCTGGGTTTACCACCACGGGGTCATCGGTGATGATCCATATTGAAGGTGCCGCCCCAAGTCTATTATTTTGGCGTAGCTTTATCCAATGGCTGGGGGGCATGGGCATCATTGTCCTTTCTTTGGCCATTCTTCCTTTTTTAGGGGTTGGCGGAATCCAATTGTACAAGGCTGAAGTTCCAAGCCCGGTTCCGGACAAGTTGACGCCCCGCTTGAGTGATTCGGCCAAAATCCTATGGATGGTCTATGCCGGCATGACCCTCATTGAGATCCTATTTTTGCTGGCCGGGGGCATGCCCTTGTTTGAATCCGTCTGCCATGCGCTTACCACCCTGCCAACGGGCGGATTCTCACCCAAAAATGCCTCTGTGGCCCATTATAACTCTGCCTATTTTGAGTATGTAATTGTGGTATTTATGCTGTTGGCTGGTATTAATTTTTCCCTGCATTACCAGATGCTTCGGGGCAAGAGTCTGGCATTCTGGAAAGATACGGAATGTCGATTCTTCCTAGGTTTGGTTCTTTTGTGCACCCTGGTGATCACCTGGGACATCTACGGATCTGTATATGACTCCCTTAAAGATGCCTTCCGGTATTCACTCTTTCAAGTAGCGTCCATCATCACCACCACAGGATTTGCCACGGCTGATTATGAACGATTTCCCGGCCTCAGCCAGGCTATTTTGTTCGCCTGCATGTTCATTGGCGCCTCTGCCGGCTCCACCGGGGGCGGAATGAAATGTGCCAGGATCATTGTCTGTTTTAAATATTGCTACAAAGAACTGTTCAAACTCATCCACCCCCGAAGCATCAGTCATGTAAAAATCAACAACACCGTCATTCCCGACCATGTCCTGCGGTCCATCATGGGATTTTTAGCCCTGTACATGCTCCTGTTCTTTGTATCCAGTATACTGCTTGCCGGTATGGGAGTTGACATGCTGACCGCTCTGGGAGCTGTTGCCTCGTGCATCGGCAATATCGGGCCGGGATTCGGTACCGTGGGGCCGACAGAAAATTTTGCTCATCTGCCAAGTTTTGGCAAATGGCTCCTGGCCTGGTGCATGCTCTTGGGACGCTTAGAAATCTATACGGTTATTATTCTCTTTGTCCCAGAATTTTGGAAAAAATAGCCCCATCAAAAAGACGGGACGCCTAAATCTAAACGTTAAAACGATCTACCATTTCATTTAGATTTTTCATTTAAAACCATTCAGGTCGAACCTGCCTGGCCAATTCAGCCACATCTATGATAAGCGTTGTTTGATCCTTAATAATCATTGATCCGCTGATACCCGGTTGCTTCAACGTAGCCTCATCAATATTTAAAAAAACTGCCACCGTATCCAGGGGAGGGGTGACCATTAGGCCCAGTTCCCTGGTGCCGACTCTGA
This sequence comes from Desulfobacteraceae bacterium, assembly GCA_016743945.1. GTDB lineage: Bacteria > Desulfobacterota > Desulfobacteria > Desulfobacterales > Desulfobacteraceae > NBML01. The sequence continues at coordinate 215,054 of JADGFI010000004.1, read as the reverse complement.
AAACAATGATTTCCTGATGCTCGCTTAACTCAAGGGCTGCTGTATCAGCGACCTGGGACAGCTCACACAATGTCAATGCGCCCCCTCTGTATTGAACCACTTTGCTTTCACCGATCTGTTCAATGGCAGAGGTTTGAATTCTTTCAATTCGTTCCACACCGTCCAGGGGTACTGCAAAAAATTCGGTTTCTGAATTTCTAAAGGTTAAAAGAGCGGTCTTTTCTTTTATGGTTTGCACTTGACCGGCCCCGGATACAATTTGATTTACTTCGGTCATGGTTGACAGCTCGGCCATTTGAGCAAGATTGGTAATATCCAGAATAAGGGCAACCTTGCCATCCCCCATGATTGTTGCACCGGCAAAGGCAGTACATTTTTTAAGATGCCTTCCCACAGGCTTTACCACGATCTCTTCAGAATCATGCAATTGGTCAACGATAAGTCCGTATTTATAGGCACCCGAAGAGACCACAGCAATATTTATGGCATTATTTACACCGGATCTTCGATCCTTAGATTTCCTTGTCCGCCAGCTTGAAGAATCAATCGATTCTTCAAGTGTGCTTTCCCCTTTTTCAAGAATCTGTTTTGAACGCCTGTCAGCAATGTTTTCACGTCTATCCGACAGTTTTATCCCTTTTTGACGATCAACATACTTTTTTTCAATCTCCAGCATTTTTGAAAGATCCAGCAAGGGTAAGAGTTCTCCTCTCAAACGGACGACATCTGCATCACCGACCTTTTCTATCTTTTCTTTGATCTGGTCGACGGGGATTCTTAGAAGCTCATTAAGATTAACCTGGGGAACGGCATAGCGATCACTGCCGACAGATGTGATTTGACTTGGAATGATGGCAAGGGTTAGCGGCAGCTTGATTTGAATTTTTGTGCCCTTCCCTGTTTTTGAATCCAACTCTATGATTCCGCCAATATTTTCAATATTTGTAACCACCACATCCATCCCGACCCCTCTGCCGGAGATATCCGTAATGTTTGGAGCCGTTGAAAAACCCGGCAGAAAAATCATTTCCATTTTCTGTTTTTCAGTCATGACGGCGGTCTGCTGCTCGCTGACCAGTCCTTTTGAAACGGCCAGGGCGCAAATTTTTTCAGGATTTAATCCTTTGCCGTCATCGGAAATAACTATATTTACCTGGCCTGCATCATGAAATGCCCTCAGGGTAATTGAACCTGCGGGCTTCTTGCCGGCTTTCTTTCTTTCCTCGGGCGTTTCAATTCCATGGTCAACCGAATTTCTGACCAAGTGGGTTAAGGGATCACTGATAGACTCTATAATGGTTTTATCCAGTTCAACATCTTTGCCTTCAATGACCATCTCAATGGACTTTCCCAATTGCTGGGACAAATCCCTGACAATACGGTTAAATTTATTTAAAATATTTGCCATGGGCTGCATGCGGGTTCGCATGATGGTTTCCTGCAGTTCTGAGGTAATCATATCAATCCGCTGGCTTGCGACCTCTGTGGCACCGGTATTGTCTGTGTTGACTCCTTGCAGCAACTGATTCCGGCTTAAGACAAGTTCACCCGCAAGGGTCATCAAAGTGTCCAAAAGCCCGACATTTACTCTTATGGAGGCGTTTGTCCTCTCACTTACATCTTCATTTTTAATTATTGTAGAACTTGTTTCAATCATTGGGCTTATTCCTTAAATTTTTAGAAGGCCTCCCGGCTGTTTCAGCCGGAAGGCCGCACCCTTTTAATTTAGCTTAAACCTGCTGACCATTTCATTGAGATTTTCAGCCAGTTTAGACAATTCCGCCGCACTGGTATTCACCTGAAGGCTTCCTGCATTTATCTCTTCTGCTGCTTCACTCACCTTGTGGACATCCTTGGTAACCTCTCCTGCCACAGCAGATGTCTGGTTAACATTTTCATTGACTTCCTGAACCCCGGCAGCGGCCTGGCTGACGTTGTTTGAAATTTCCTGGGTGGTGGCCGATTGTTCTTCAATGGCCGTTGCCACAGAGGTCACAATCATATCGATCTCATTGATGATATCAACAATGGATCCAATGGCAGAGACAGACTCCTGGGTACTTGCCTGTACATCCCCAATCCGTGAACCGATCTCCTGGGTGGCTTCTGCGGTCTGCTGGGCAAGGGCCTTGATTTCCCCGGCAACCACGGCAAACCCTTTGCCAGCCTCACCCGCTCTTGCCGCTTCTATGGTGGCGTTAAGTGCCAACAGATTCGTCTGTTCGGAAATATCTGAAATGGTTTCCGTAACCTTGGAGATTTCCGAGGCAGCCTTGCCCAGATCATCCACTTTTCTGGAAATATGTCCGGCTGTTTCAACTGCCGCAGAGGTGGTCTGGCTTCCTTTTGCCGTATTTTTCGCAATTTCATTAATGGTGACTGACATTTCTTCTGCCGCCGCAACAATCACCTGGAGACTGGCAGTGGTCTGTTCGGTGGCCGCAGCCACACTGTTCATGCTGGTGGCCATTTCTTCGGCCGCCGTGGCCACATTATTTGCTTTTTGAGAGGATTGCTCAGAACCTGAGGCCATCTGCTGTGAAATGGCGGAAAGTTCTGTGGAAGAGGATGTCAATGTCTGGACACCCCCGGTAATATCCGTGAACATGGTGTTCAGATTTTGGGCCATCTCTTGCATATTGCCATAGACTCCGGTGATTTTTTTACCGTCTGAATTGAACTCAACGGTAAGGTCACCGCTAGCAATACTGTCAGCAATCCGAGCGATTTCAGATGGATCCTGCCCCAGCTGGGCCATGATGCCCCGGACAAACCAGAAAATTCCCACGAGGGTGATGACCAGGAAAAGAACGCCGGCCAGCAGAACCATATTTCGAATCTCAACAACCGGCGCCATGAATTCAGCCTCATCCTGGGTCACACAAATGCTCCAGCCGGTTGCGGAAACCGGGGCAAAACCCGCTATTTTAGATACTCCTTTAAAAATATAGTGGTCCACCCCGGATTTATGAGCCAGCATATCACCCACAATTAATTCCATACCATTGAGTTTTGTACCGTCCAGTTTCAGGATATAGTCTTGGTTTGGATGGGCAATGGTCAGCCCTTTTTTGTCTACCATAAAGGGGTAACCGGTTGTACCCAATTTTACCTGGGTAATTTCCTTTGATAAGATATCCAGTTTAACCGTTATCCCGAACATCCCGATAAACTTACCGGAAGCAGTTTTGAGCGGTACAGCCACCACGGTAATGGGGAGCCCTGTCGTCTTGGATATAACGGGTGAGCCAATGACAACGGTTCCGCTGCTCTGGACTAGAGGAAAATAATCCCTGTTTTTTATGGATATTTTTTTTGTTCGAGTGAGGCCGCCCTTGCTGCCGGATATGCAGGTTCCTTGGGCATCCGTGACAAAAAAAAGATTATAATCTTTTCCAACTTCATTAAACGCATCTCCCAGAAAACGGTCCAGGGCCTTTAATTCCATAATGGAGCTGTCCACCCCAACCTGGGCCACTTTAACGGCGGCATCCTTCATACGTGGATCAACAGCCAGCCCCTTTGCAAACTTGATTTCCTGCATCATGACCAGATCCACCATGGTAGACATGTTTTTAGCAACCATATGGACCTGACCCTTTGCAAGGGACAAAAGTGCCGTTGATGATTTATTGATTGAAAACAGCCCGACGACCATTACGGGTATGATAGCGGCCAGAACGCCCCCGACAATGAGTTTGAATTTCAGTGATCTTTGTTTCATCTTTACCCTTCTTTAATTTAAGATTATCTTTTTCAGATCTATTAAATCTGTCATCTTGTTTTTTTATTTTTTTATGCTTGTATTCACGTATCACCCAAGGCGGTATGAATCACTTGTGCAAGTTCACGGGCAATGACGGGTTTCATTACCGTGCCAAAGACACCTATATTTTCAAGCTGGGATGTTGCGCCTTCACTGAAACCTGTCATCAGAACAATGGGGATATCTTTTCTGATCGTCAGTATCGCTTTTGATAAGGCAATACCGGTCATTTTAGGCATTGTGACATCTGTTAAAACAAGATCAAAACCATCCGGTGTTTCTTTAAAGAGATCAAGGGCTTCCGTGGCGCAGGTCACCCCGACAACATCGTATCCCATTGTCATCAGAATCGATCGTCCTGAAATAACGATATCTTCTTCATCATCCACCAAAAGAATTCTGCCGGTCCCTTTTATGAAAATATTGCCCGAAGGGGACACCTCTGTTGCGCGACACCGGTGAACCGGAAAAAATACCTGAAAAGCCGTGCCTTTGCCCAGCTCGCTGTATACATAAATAGCGCCTCCCATATCTTTGATAATACCGTGAACAAGAGAAAGCCCCATTCCAGTCCCCTCACCACACTCTTTTGTCGTAAAAAAGGGTTCAAAGATTCTTTCAACAATCTGTTCGGGAATACCGCACCCGGAATCGGCAACCGTTAATTTTAAATACCGGCCTTGTTTGAGTCCTTTGGCAGGCAACCTTTCCCAACTCTCAATTTCAACCTGTTTCAGGCAAACTTCCAATAAGCCGCTTTTCCCTCGCATGGAATGAGCGGCATTGGTGCACAAATTCATAATAATCTGGTGAATCTGGGAAGCATCTGCCATTACGGCACAACCATCGGCATTGAAATCTTGTACAATTTCAATCGTTCTGGGTATGGATGCCCGGAGAAACCCCATGCACTCTTTGAGCAGGGGAACAATAAATATTGATTCCCTGTGCACCTCCTGCTGACGGCTGAATGCCAGTATATGCCGGACCAAATCCCTGGCCCTGATGCCGGAAGCAAAAATTTTATCCAGCTTTTCTGCCATTGCCGGATCATGGGTACTCTTCATTTTTGCAAGCTCCGTGAACCCTAAAATCGAAGACAGGATATTGTTAAAATCATGGGCAATTCCTCCGGCCAATGTGCCAATGGCCTCCATCTTCTGGGACTGCTGGAGTTGTCGTTCCATTTTCCTGCGTTCGGTTATATCCCGGGTCACCCCAAGCATCCTGTCCGCTTTTCCGGCTTCATCCCGTAAAAAACAGGTGGTAATCTCTGTCCATATCATGGACCCGTCTTTTCTTATCTGCTCTAGCTGAGTAACCCGGGATCTTTTCGGATCAATGCCAGGCTCATTCTCTTTTTTTAATTCTTCAGAAACCATTATGAAAACTTTTTTAAAAGATCCTTTCGTCATACAATCCTTGAACGAAAGCTTGAGTATTTGTTCAGGTGTATATCCCATGATTTTTTCGACGGAAGGGCTGACATAGGTAAGACACATATCAGATAGTTGCAGGGTCCAGATATTGTCACTGACATTATCCGTCAACAACCGATACCGCTCTTCACTTTTGCGCAAGGCAACTTCCGACCGTTTGCGATGAATAATTTTCCACATCCCGTCCATTAACAGATTCAACTGCCGGACATCTGATTTGTTGTAGTTTTCTTTTTTATTGCCCACGCTTGCAACGGCAACGATCTTGCCACCATCAAATACCGGAATATTCATATACCGTATAATGCTTACATGACCTTTCGGGTATCCTTTCTTGTGACCCGAATCCATATTCTTATAATCATTTATAATAACTGACCTTCTCTGCCTGACAGCTTCTCCCCATAATCCTGTCTGCTCCATCTTATAAATTTTTTCTTTACCAGGAATATTACTTTCCATGAAAAAATTGTTTGACCATGTGTGCAGGGTCACCTCAGTCTCGTCGTCATTTAAGAATACCAGGTATCCGATACAGCTCCGGGTCAGCTTGATCGCCTCTTCCAGGGAAAACGCCGTAAGATCCTCCAATGAGGCCTCTGCCATCTGATTCAATTCTCTGAGTTTTTTCAGGCGTAACGAGTCCAACCGGTGTGCTTTTTCTGCCTGGTGTCCTTTTTTTGCAATCTCCATCGCCTGCCAGGTTATATAAACAGATAAAACCAGGACAATGATCAGGACGCCTGCAAAAATTTTAAATAGCCGATGGGTGATCACTTGTATTTTAGAATGGATTTCATCAACATATATGCTGGTTCCTATAACCCATCCCCAGGGTTCAAATAATTTCACATAAGCAATTTTCGGAACTTTTTTTGGAGAACCCTCTTTTCCCTGCCACAGATAATCAACATATCCGGAACCTTTCATTTGGGCAGCCGTGACAAAGGCCACATGAATATATTTTCCTAAGGCATCCATACCATTCGTCTGATCCCTACCCTCAAGATCAGACATGAATGGATGCAGGATCACCCTGGCTTTTGTATCAATTATCCAAAAATAATCTTCACTTTCAGGACCATAGCGAAGATTTCGAATTCTTTTTTTCACCCTGGCCTGGGCATCATCAAGGGTCAATTCACCGGATAATACCCTCTGGTTATATTCTGACAACAAGCTCCAGATCAAAGTGCAACTGCTGTCATTGAGTTCATTGATCATTTCTTTTTTCTGATCTATCATGTTTTTTTTCAATGAAGGGACAAAAATCAAAAAGATACTCAACGCAAACAAAATAAAAGCAAGGAACAAAGGAAAAATGATCCTGAAGGATGCCGCCAAAATATTTTTTTTTATATATTCAACAAGGCTGTTGTTGTTTTTCATTATAGTTTCTCCACGCACCCAGGAATTGATCATTAAATGCTCGATTCATCATCTATAATGAAAATTGAATTTAACGCGGCTTCCGTCTTCACTTGTTGGATACTTTCTCTTCTTTCAATCTATTTAAGTTAAAACATAAAATTAATTAATGCCAATAGCATGCCACTCTTTAATTTAAAATCATAACTGCTCAATATTTCGGAATAAAAGAGATTGTTTTGTTAAAAGAAAAGCTCATAAAAGGGTGGTTTGTTTTGTAACCTGCTTCTTGATTTCAACTGCGAACCCACTGGCACAGGGGCGTTTAAAACGCTGTTACAAAACAACCCGGTGTTACAAAACAAATCACCCTTTTGGCTTTTTGAATAATGCCTGTATCCAGGGGTGTTGCTCAAAACGATTAAGGAATAAACCAAACTATTCGGAAATAGTTTTTAAAAACCTGCCCAACCGTTGCCGGGATATTCCCAAAAACCTAGCCGCCATGGTCTGATTATTATTGGTCCGCTTCATGGCTTCCCCAACAAGGAGACAGGTTGCATTTTCCAGCGTCGGGAGGGGGTCGAAACAGGAAAAACAGATATGGTTTTTCCCAGGACATTGTTTCGAGGGTATCCGGTCAATGGAAGATCTTTGTTTAATATGGGCCTCAAATCGATCCATGGACAGGATCTTTGAATGGTGGCCGGCCACGGCGTCAAATATCATGGACTTAAGTTCCCTGATATTGCCCGGAAAATGATAATTGGATAACAAGGATATCAGTTCCAAGGGGGGTGAGGGTCTTTTCTTTTCAAGATCCTGTGCCGCAACTTCCAGAAACTTATGCATCAGCAAGGGTAAATCATCCCGTCTTTCACGAAGGGGGGGAACATGAAGGTGGTGGAAACAAATCCTGTAATAAAGATCCTTGCGAAATCTGCCTGATTCCTGTAATTTTGAAAGATCTCGATTCGTGGCAACAATGATTTTAACATCTGCCATCCTGGGCAAATCCGCTCCAAGGGGAAGATATTCCCTCTCCTGCAAAAGACGCAACAGCTTGACCTGGGAGCCAGAGCTCAAATCACCGATCTCGTCCAGAAACAGGGAGCCGCCAAACGCGCTTTCTACCAATCCTTTTCGGGTTTTATCCGCGCCGGTATAGGCACCACTGACATGGCCGAACAAGGTATCTGAAAACTGATTGTCGTCAATTCCGGCAGCATTTACCGTGACAAAAGGCCCTTTGCGATGACTTAACCGATGAATGGCTCTGGCCATGAGATCCTTGCCAACCCCGGTCTCTCCCGTGATCAATACGGGTTGGGAACTCTGGGCGATAGACTCTGCATACTGAAACAGGCCAATCATGGAACGGTTTTGGGTGTTGAAGTCCGAAAATGCTTCAGGAGTCTTCAGTTCTCCGGAAAGAATATGCTCTTTGAGCAATTGATTTTCATTTTGAAGCCTGCGAATTTCAATGGCGCGCTTTACGCCTGATATCAGTCGGTTTTTTTCAACCGGTTTAACCATATAGTCAAAGGTGCCTTTTTTCATGCACCGAACAGCCATTTCCACTTCAGAGCTTCCGGTAATGATGATAACGGGTATGTCAGGAAAAGAATCGGCCATCTTTGACAAAAGATCCTCCCCACAAATTTGGGGCATGATTAAATCCAGGAGAATCACTTCAATTTTAGTTTCTGACAGAATCGGCATCACCTTCCCGGCCTCCTGGCACAACAAAAGATTGTTGATGCCGGCGGACTCTAATGCCATTTGAAATCCTTTGAGAATATTCGGTTCGTCATCCACCACCATAATTGGATTTAGCGGAAAGAGAGACGGATTCATTGTTCAACCTCCAGAGTTTTATCTTTAATGGGTATTTTGGGTATCACAATCCTGAAAATAGACCCATTGGCAATTTCACTGGTCACTTCTATTTTTCCGCCATGGGCCTTTACAATGTTTAAAGAAACCGCCAGGCCGAGACCGGTGCCTCCCTCACTTCTCTTTGTGGTAAAAAATGGATCCATGATACGATCTATAAACTTTTCGGGAATCCCCACGCCTTCATCCCGGACTTCCACCACGATACTCTGTTTTTTTTTATCAAAAAAAACGGTTATAAAAACGCCTCTCTCCTTGTGGGGAAGTGACTGACAGGCATTTTCGATAAGATTTATCATCACTTGTTCCAGCTTTTGCCCATTGCCCTTGATAATCGGCAGGGAATTTGTGTATTCAACTTTAAAATGTTGTGTTTTCTCTTTAATCAAATTTTCGGTGAGCTGGATGGATTTTTTAATAATCTGGTTGATATTTAAAGGCTGGTCCACATCGCTGTCATCCTGCCGGGCAAAATTTTTAAGGTCCTGAACAATCCGCTGGATACGCTCTGCACCAATTTCCACTCCGGAAAATAACAAGGGAATCTCATTTCGCATCCGGCTATATGGCAGGCCGGCAAGGTTGAAATCACCGTTTTTTCTATAATATTTTTCAATAACCGGCCCAATGCCCTTCCAGGCATCCCTCAAAACCGGGGTGTTTAACATGATAAAATTGTTGGGGTTATTAATTTCATGGGCAACCCCGGAAACCAGGACCCCCAGAGAAATCATTTTATCCGCCTGGACGAGGTCTTTTTCGATTTGCCTTGTTTTTGTGATATCACTTATCCTGATAACCGCTGCCCATACTTGATGATCTTTATTCAGGACCGGGTAGACAAAAATCTGTTCAACTGCTTCAGAATTCATGAGGCCTTTTCGCTCAAAGCTCTCTTCCCGGCCGGTATGAACTGTTCTCGCCACCCGGCACCCCTCACAAGGGCTCAACCGCGCCTTAAATATTTCGTGGCATTTTTTGCCCAGACAGGCCTCATTATGATTTTTAAAATAGGTTTCAGCGGCATGGTTCATCCTAACTATATTCATTTTTTGACCCACCATTATCAACGGGTCTGAAATTCCGTCCATAATCGCCAAAAGAATTTCGTAGCTTTCCTTGAGCTGTTCCTCAGCACTTTTCTGGGAAGAAATGTTATTGTACATACATCGGGCGCCGGCTGCATTGCCCCATCCATCATATTCAGGCGCACCCTGCATCAATGTAATGACGATATCACCATCACGGCTGACAAGTTCCCTCTCTGCCGTGGTAAACGTGTTTTCCTCGATCAGTTTGTAATTTTGTTCGATCATCATTTTTTTTTGGGAATCCCGGGTGTAAAACTCAGATATAAATTTTCCGATCACATCTTCTCGATCGTACCCCAGGGTGACCAGAAACTTATGATTGCAATTCGTAATAATGGGGAGCCCCTGGTGATGTTCAATCACCACATACATCATGGGTGCCCCCTCAAACAAATCCCGGTATCGGATTTCACTTTTTTTAAGGGATTCCAGAATTTTCCTTTTTTCGGTAATATCCCGGATAAAACAGATAAGAACACCCTTTTTTATATCTGAATACTGAATGTTTATCTCTACATCAATCAAGATTCCATCCTTACATCGGTGTTTTGTTTCAAGACGGCATTGCCCTTTTTTAACGGCGATTGAGCACTGCCGGAATATTTCCTCCGATGTGCGCAGGGCATCGATATCTGAAAAATTAAACTGGAGCAATTCGTCCCGTTTATACCCCAACATTTTGCAATAGGAATCATTTACATCAAGCAATCGCCCCTGCTGATCGACAAGGCAGAACCCGTCAATAGCCGTCTGAATGATTGTCCGGTATTGTTTTTCCGCCTGCCTGATCCGGGTAAGATCCTGGATCAAAATTGCAACCAGATTAATCTCATCTTTGCTGTGAACAGGAGAGTATTGAACATTCAAAAATTTTTTTTTAAAACCCGGCAGCTCAAACCAGGTTGAATAGTTGATAACTTCACCCTTCAAGGCCCGATCAAAATTGGGTTTAACAATTTCTTGAAACATTTTCGCACCCAATATTTCAATTGCAAATTTCCCAACAATTTGATCTTCCCTCTTATTTAATGCCTCAAAATATCCTTTGCTGACCGCTTCAAAACGATAGTCCCTGTTGCCAACTGCAAATCGGGCATTTGGCATGTTATCCATACCGAATTTAAACAGCCTTAAATAGGAATTTTCTTTTTCCAATTCCTTAATTCTTAGTTCCAATAGTTCATAATCAGATGCTTTGGCCATTATTTATAAACCCCTGTTTGCGATATCAAAAATCATCTACCCTACCATATCATGGCAATAAAAATAAATAGAATGTCTATTTTGATTATGTGAGTGTGCTGCTGGCGGGTATTAATTTTTCCATAGCTTACCAAAGACTTCAGCGCAAGCGTTCGGGTAATGTAAACAAAACTTTAACGGCCTAGTGCAAAAATTTTATTTCAGAATGGGTGGCAAGGGACAATAAAAACTGGCGTGTATACATTTCCATCCGTTTTTTAAAAAGCCTGACCACTTTGAGCATTAAAATATGACCCAGCTTAAAAAATTGATATAAACTACCGATATGAAATCATAATTTTTATTTTTACGGATTGAAATTTTTTATGATCTCTTATATGAATATATGCATATCATGTCAGGTTTGATTCCCATTGGAATCAACAGGGCGAAGCTATGCCCTGACGATCCATACCATGGGAGGCATCTGCCATCTGAACTGCACTGATATTCGCTTTTTCTCACTTCTTTCCCGAATTTCCTTTCCAACACAATTCTACATGACCTGATACCCGACAACAACCGGCTCAATTCAGATAACTTGTCAGCGGCCATGATTATCACCCCTAAATTAAACATCTCCTTTAGATTTCATCTGATTTCTCCCACTCATTCTTCTTTAAAACGCTCTTCCTCTTCTTTACCCTTCTTTTTTTCAAATTCACCCCAATGTTCTCATCCCAACCTGATTTTGAACACCAAAACTTAGGTCCTTGTTCCAAAACCCCTATTTATAATAATTGAGGCTTTTTTCACAACAAACTGACACTAAAAAATAGCAATGCCACAGGACATTAAAAGAAATCGGTCTACCCTATCTGATTTAGGTTCTGACGATTTTGTATCCCCTGATTATTTCTTTTGGCAAAGGAAAACCATATTTGAAAAAATCTGGCAGGAATGTTCCCTATAATTTTGCTGCTGTATGCTTCGGTCAGCGGACCCAGGGATTATTGCGGCCAAAACACGGTCCTCCCCCCTGGTGGGACTGGTGACTTCGGAGCCTTGCAAAACAAAAGTTCTCCCCCTTTCTATACGCTTGGAACAGATAAAGGAAAACACCTATGAAAACAATTAAAAAAATCAACAACCAGGAATGGGAAGTTCTGGAGCATAGTGAGACGCCTGGATTCAGAACAGCTTTTCACATCATTCTTGGTGTGGCAGTCGTCTACTTCATCTATATATTTACCCATCTGCACTGATCTAACTTGAAAAAGGACTTGAAAATGAAAAAAGAATTAACAATTTTTGACAAGCCTAAAAATATACGCCGCCTCCAAAAAGGCTTTTTTGCCGCCCTTATTCTCATTCTCATTGCCGAAGCCTTTGTGGACATGCACGCAGAATTCTCTGTGGCACATTTTTTCGGATTTTATGCGGTTTTTGGATTCATCTCCTATGTCACCCTTATCTTTGTTGCCAAACTCTTGAGAAAACTACTTATGCGAAAAGAGGATTACTATGATGACTAATCTGCTCCCTCCACCGTCACTTATCCTGATAATCGGTGCTATACTCATTCCATTTTTACGCGGTAACCTAAAACAGGGCTACATGCTCTTTTTGCCTAGTATTGCTTTTTTAATTGTGATCAACCTGCCCATGGGAAATTTCTGGATTGTTGAGTTTTCCGGTTTTGATCTCATCCTTGGCAGGGTGGATAGGCTTTCCAGGATTTTTTTAATTATATTCACCATCATGGCCTTTATCGGGGTGCTCTATGCACTGAAGGTGAAAGACAACCTCCAGCAGGTATCCGCTCTGGTTTATGCCGGATCCACTTTAGGGGTGGTCATGGCAGGGGATCTGCTCTCCCTTTACCTGTTCTGGGAAATCATGGCCATTGCCTCAACATTTCTGGTCATTGCCCCAAGAACCAAGGCTGCAAGAGACGCCGGATTCCGGTACCTTCTGGTCCATGTGGTAGGGGGCCTCATTTTGCTGGCCGGGATTGTTTTTTACATCCAAAGGACCGGCACCACTTCCTTTGACTATATCGGGCTTGGGGATCCGGCCTCATGGTTTATCTTTATCGGTATTGCCCTGAATGCCGCAGCCATCCCCCTTCACTCCTGGCTGCCGGATGCCTATCCCATGGGTACCCCCACAAGCACAGTATTTTTAAGTGCATTCACTACAAAATCGGCTGTTTATCTGCTCATCAGAACCTTTCCCGGCACAGACCTGCTCATTGTCATAGGGGCATTAATGGTCTCCATACCCATTTTCTACGCTGTTCTTGAAAATGATATCCGGCGGGTACTCTCATACAGCCTGATGAACCAGGTGGGATTCATGCTGGTGGGGGTCGGCATTGGTACGGAACTGGCCCTGAACGGCGCTGTAGCCCATGCATTCTGCCATATCATCTATAAGGCACTCTTGTTTATGGCAGCAGGATCCGTACTGCAGATGACAGGTAAAATCAAATGTACTGAAATCGGAGGTCTATACAAGACCATGCCGCTTACCTGCCTGTTCTGTCTGGTGGGGGCAGCGTCCATATCTGCATTCCCGCTATTTTCTGGTTTTGTGTCCAAATCCATGATTGTGTCCGCCTCAGCCAAGGAACAGATATTTCTTGTCTGGCTGGTGCTCCAGTTTGCCTCCACAGGGGTTGTGGACCATGCCGGCATAAAGGTGCCCTTTTTCACTTTTTTCGGCCATGACTCAGGCATTCGTGCCAAGGAGCCGCCATGGAACATGCTCCTGGCCATGGGATTTGCGGCTTTTCTTTGTGTGGGCCTTGGGGTCTGGTACCAACCGCTTTACGATCTTTTGCCCTTTGCGGTGAACTACCAGCCATATACCGGTGCCCATGTAGTGGGACAGCTTCAGCTGCTAATGTTCGGGGCGTTTGCCTTTACCCTGCTCATCCTGTCCGGCTATTACATACCTGAGATAAAAAGCCGGAATCTGGATACAGACTGGTTTTACCGCAAAGGCGCTAAACTTGTCTATCGAGCACTGGACAACGGGTTAAATTCCCTAAACCGGATCTGCGAAAGGTTTCTCCTAGGGACTGTCCGCAGGTTTTCCGCCTTTATCCAACAGGCAAGTATCCATATCACCCTGTTTTGCGCCGTCAATCTCTGGCTTGTCCTGGGCTATCGGGGCAAGCGCCTGACCTATAAAAAAGAGCGGCTGTATAATGATATCACCCATGGGACCCTTCCCATTGGTATCGGGGCGGCAGTTGGCATCTCATTTTTAATCATTGTTTTTCTGATAACCTGACCCCTAAAACGGATATCCAGGCCAACCATCGATTATCCCCCATAACAAAACGGCCTTTGACAGAGTCAAAGGCCGTTTTGTATTTTGGAAAAAATAGCCCCTAGTGCAAGGATTTTATTTCAGAGTGGGTGGAAAGGGACAGCAGAAACTGGCGGGTATGCATTTCCATTCGTTTTTTAAAAAGCCTGACCACTTTGAGCATTAATATGTGACCCAGCTTAAAATCCTCCACAAATAATTGGTGCATCTTTTTTCCAGGGATAGAAACAACCGTTGTGTCTTCAACACAGATGGCAGTATAGGCACTGGATGATTCCTCCATTAAAGCCGACACCCCGAAAGTTCTTCCTTCATCTATTTTATCTAAGACCAGGGCCTTGCCAGAAGCCGACTTGATCGTAAAATGCACTTTGCCGGAAACCACCATATACAAATGGGTGAGATCCTGATGCTGATGAAAAACGACTGAATTTTTCTCAAAGGTTTCAAGGGTTGCGATTGCACCTATTTTTTCAATTAACGGGTCCGGCAAGTCCCTGAGGAAAAGTATTTTTTTTAAGATATCTTGTTCAACCATTGTTATGATTCCTAATTCACCATTTCATTCGTATGATATTCATCCGAACCTGTTATGCATGATTATCTGTTATGCCTTATTATCTGACATACTCATTATCCATGTCTCATAGATGTCTTCCTTCATATCCAGGTCATCGGAAAGGGTTTTTAAAATCATCGTAGCCCTGTGGTCCATGAATCGCTTGTACCGCTTTGAAACATCCATCATGATATAATACCCTAGTTCATGATTCTCTTCAAACAATTGGATCATCCTTTCGCCGGAAACCGTTATAATTTCACAGGGTTCCTGGCAAACGGCAGAATAAAATGCCGTTGTGCCTTCAATCATGGCAGAGGTCCCAAAGGAATTGCCCGATTGAATATATTCAAGAATCACATCAATATCAGGGGTGATATTTCGTTTAATGGCCACCTGTCCCATGACCAGCATACAAAAATTATCAATCTTTTCATTCACGGTTATCAGCTGGGTTCCGGTTCCAAAAATGCTCAATTGCGCTTCCTTTGCTATAATACCAAGTAAGTGCTCGGGAATTTTTTTCAGCAGGTTAATCCGTTTTAAATCTTCAATTTTTACCATGGATAGCCCTCGCTATAATATTACAAATATCAGGAGAATAAAGGAGATGGCCACCGCAGCACCAATACCAATGGGCAGCGTCCCTCGAAAAATATCATCATAAAGCCTGCGTTTCTTTATTTCCAGTCGTTTATCACGATGCCCGGCCATCAGCCAGAAATTCACCGCAACAAATAAAGCAAAATTTGCCCCAGTATGTCTGAAGAATCCTGCAGCACCCGTGGTAATATCTTTGACAATGGATTCGCACCAGGTATTTAATGGATTTAATATCCTGTCACAGGTGGTATATACTCTTTTCCCCAATTTCCGGTAAATCCAGTCCGAATCCACATTCAGCGCCCGTATTTCCGCGGGATAAATGCCGGCTAAAAGCAGCAGGGTAAAGGCGAGAGCTGAAAAGAACAGCAACTCTGTCTGGGAAATGACATGGGAAATGGTATAGGGTTGATAGTCCACTGGAAATGGCAAAATATCATACAAAGGTTTGGGATAGACACCGATAAAGATGCAAAGGAATGCTGCAATCCCCATTGCAATGAGCATGTTCATGGGGGCTTCTTTTACCCTGTGACCGGCATCGTGACCAAAAAATGCGAAAAAAGGAATTTTAATACCGGCATGGTGAAATACACCGGCAGATGCAAATAAAAGGACGAGCCAGACAAACACATAGCTGCCCTGACCCACAAGATGTGATCCTTCTGCAGCCGCCGCCATGACCATTGATTTACTCACAAACCCGGAAAAAAGAGGGAAAGCGGAAATGGATGCCGCCCCCACGCAGCAAAAAAGGCAGGTCCAGGGCATACTCTTGTAAAGCCCTCCCAAATCGGTGGCTTTAATTTTTCCAGTCCTGTATATCACGGCCCCCATGGACATAAACAAGAGTCCCTTGAAAAGAATATCATTAAAAGCATGGGCACAGGCCCCGTTGATGGCAAGTTCCGTCCCGATCCCGATGCCCACCACCATGAAACCAACCTGGTTGATGAGGCTGTAGGCCAGCACCCGGCGTAGATCGTTTTCAATCACGGCATAGAAAATCGGAAAGGCCGCCATGCCGACCCCTATCCAGATCAATGCTTCTGTTCCGGGGAAAAGCCTTGCAAGGGCATACACCGCCGTTTTGGTTGTAAAGGCACTTAAAAAAACAGTTCCGCCGATGGTGGCTTCGGGATAGGCATCCGTGAGCCAGGGATGAAGAATCGGCCAGGCACAATTGATACCGATTCCAAAGAAAATCAGATAGGAAGAAACAGAACCCAAAGAAATTGTCAGCATCTCAAGGGATCCGGTTTGGGTAAAATGCAATACAAGCCCTGCAAAAAGCACAAGTCCCCCAAAGGCATGGACCAGTAGATATCTAAAGCCGGCAGCCTGTGCGGATATAGTTTTTCTTGCCCAGATCAGCATGACAGAGCCTATGGTGAGCATCTCCCAAAAAACAAAGAAAGAGAAAAGATCCCCTGCTAGAACAGCGCCAAGGGCTGCGCCTGCATAGATGAAACCTGCCACATATTCCACGTTATTTTTAAAATTTAATATATAAATCACCGTGATAAGCGCAATGATGTGATAAATATAACCAAACAACAGGCTCAGCTTATCTAGGTGTAACAAAACCAGTTTAAACTCGCCAAAACTTACCAGGCCAAGGTCACCCATGGGGATAAGGAGCAGATTGATAAAGCCTGCAACAGGAATCGCCATCATATAAACAGATTTTGCTCTTCCCCTGAACGCTGGAATCATAAGACCCCCGATCATAAAAATAAAGGCCGGAAGGATATTACTTGTCATAGTAATCCTCCTGCCTTTTCACCAGGGGCCTCAAGATATATTTGGACACCAGGACCAGTATGACACAGGCGACAAACCCAAAAAAGGCATAAAAGCCAAAATATTCTTCCCAGCGATAGGTCACATGCCGGTGAATCACATGTTCCTTGGAAAGGTAAATATAAACAACATCTAAAATCAGAAGGATGATCACAGAACTAAAAAATATTGTTAACAATCTTTTCACGTTCCGGGGGTTATCAAACATATGTTCTTTTTCCAGTTTTTTTTCCAAGTTTTTATCCATAGGTAAAGTCGCCTGATCTTTTAGAAACAAGGGTGA
The DNA here is from genome assembly GCA_016743945.1 of Desulfobacteraceae bacterium. GTDB lineage: Bacteria > Desulfobacterota > Desulfobacteria > Desulfobacterales > Desulfobacteraceae > NBML01. The sequence goes on along the minus strand of JADGFI010000004.1, from coordinate 197,725 downwards.
GATAAAATATAGGCCATATATACGAGGCTTAGGGTAAACACAACAAGGAACACACCGGTATAACCGGGTATGGCATCGTGTTTAAGTTCCATGAGTTCTTTATTGTCTTCTTTTATGTCTTCTCTTTTATCAATGCTGGATTTCATAAATTCAGCCTCCTAAAAATCCTTTCACGGCAAGTTTGGCCAGGTTTAAAAACGGTTGCGGTGCAAAAAAGAGTACAAGAGAGATCATTGCCGTAATCACCAGGGGAACCACACACATCATGGGCGCTTCAACGATTTTTTCCTCAAACAGGGATTCTTCCTTTGTACAGAAAAATGCTTTATAGAAAACAGGCATAAAATACGCTGCATTCAAAAGGGAGCTTGAAAGAAGAACAAACAAAAAAATCAGATGATCTCCCTCAAGGGTTCCCAGCACCAGATACCACTTACTGATGAACCCGCCTGTGGGCGGCAGTCCGATGATGCTCAAGGATCCGATGAAAAAGGCGGCCATGGTTATGGGCATGCGTTTACCAATGCCCTTCATCTGAGAGATATATTTTTTTCCGGTTGCCACAAAAATGGCACCGGCACAAAAAAACAGGGTTATTTTTCCAAAGGCATGCATGGCAATGTGAAGCATCCCCCCGGTCATACCTTTGGGGGTAAGCAGTGCCACCCCCAGTATTATGTAAGACAATTGCCCAATGGTTGAATAGGCCAGCCGTCGTTTGAGTTCGTCCTGGGTCAGTGCAATACAGGAACTGACAAGAATGGTCACCGAAGCAATACCGGCAACCCATGCCCCCAGATTGAAGGACAACAAAAAATCAACCCCAAAGATACCCGTCACCACCCGGGTAATGGAGAACACACCCACTTTCACAACCGCCACCGCATGCAACAGCGCGCTAACGGGTGTGGGGGCCACCATGGCCGCCGGCAGCCAGGAATGAAAGGGCATAAGACCGGACTTGGCAAACCCGAAAACAAACATTAGCAATAGGACCGCAGCTGCTGGTTTACTCAGCTGTCCTGAAAAAATACCGCCGCCAGCAAACTCAAGGGTACCCGTCACATGGTAGCAATAAATCATGGCAGGGAGCACAAGCCCGATGGAGGTTCCCAGAATAAAGGTTAAATACCTGCGGCCGGATGTTTTTGAGCGGGCATCCTGGTGATGGGCGACCAGGGGATAGGTGGCAAGGGACAGCACTTCATAAAAAAGATACAAGGTTAAAAGGTTGGCAGAAAAAGCAGCCCCGATGGTGGCAGATATTGCCAGGGCAAAAAAGCAGACAAACCGGGTCTGTCCGTGTTCATTGAGCCCCCTCATATATCCGATGGAATACATGGCGGTGACAATATATAAAGAAGAGGCCACAAGGGCAAACAGCATCCCCAGGGCATCCACCCGAAATGCGATATCCGCTCCCGGTACAATTTTAAACAAGGTCAGTACAATTTGATTCCCTTGTAAAATTACAGGAAGCATGGAAAGGACAATTAAAAATTTAATGGTGCCGGCAAAAAAGGTCCATGATTCTCTTGCATTGGGGTTTTTCGAAGAAGAGACCAATACGGGAATAACCAGCAAAGAGACCAAAACAGCCAAAAGAGGTTTAATTGAGACAATGGTTTCCATTTATAGGGGTGCCTTTTTTTTAAAAATAATCAGATGCACCTTCACTTTAAAAAAGGAAGAATGACCGTGTTTACAATGGTTCCTGAAAAAAGCCCGACAACGATCAGGGAAAGACTGACAAGCCCGGATACTATCAGCATGGATACAGGCGCTTCTTCCATTTCTATTGGTGAATGAGCATCCGTTTCTCCATGGCCTTCTAAAGCTGGAAAAAAAGAAATTTCAAATACTCTGAAAAACAAAACAGCACATATCAGGCTGGAAATGATAAGGGCTGCCGCAAAATGATAAGCGCCTTGTTCAAATGCCCCCATGATCAGATACCACTTACTGAAAAAACCGCAGGTGGGTGGAACGCCTATGATGCTGAATGCGGCAATAACAAATCCCGCCATTGTCCAGGGCATTTTGCCAAAAAGTCCTGTGAGATTTGAAAGATCCACATTCTTAATTCGATACACCATATTTCCAACGGCAAGAAAAACAGCAAAGGTCATCAATGCGTCATTTAATATATGCAAAATTGCACCGGTCATGCCCAGTTGATTGCCCATCCATGCGCCCCCCACCATATAACCGATTTCACAGACAATGATATAGGCCAACATTTTTTTCAGATTTTTCTGGGCAAGTGCCATCACCCCCCCGAAAAGAATGGCAATACTGGCAAGAACAACCACAGCATCTGAAAGATGAAGGGTTTTAAAGATATAATCATACCCGAATACGGTAATCATCAGCCGTATCATCACATAAATCATGACCTTTGTCATTAAAGGGGCAACTGCCCTTGAAAAAGCAACGGGAGAATAGGCGTAGGCATTGGGCAGCCAGACATGCAGGGGGAAAAATGCCATTTTAATCCACAGGCCTACCATGCATAAAATAAATGCGGTGAGCACAGTTGCAGACCCTTGATGACCGGCAAGGATACGGGACACATCCGCCATGTTAAGGGATCCTGTCTGCATATAAAGATATCCCACGCCCAGCAGATAAAAACTGGCCCCGATAACGCCGATAAAAACATAATTCAAACTTGCCAGGGGCCCTCTGTCCTTGTCTCCCAAGGCGACCATGGCGTAACTGCTCAAGGAGGTGATCTCGATGAGGACATAGAGGTTAAACAAGTCACCCGTGGCCGTAACACCCAAAAGTCCTGTCACAAACAGGCAGTAAATGGAATAAAATGATCCGGTCCTGTCATGGGTCTCCTGGCTGACACTCTTGTAACTTGCCACAAGATTCAGACAGGCAATCCCCGACACAATCAGAAGGACCATGGCGTTTAAAAGATCAATCCTGTATTCAATGCCCATGGGAGGCACCCACCCGGCGATATTATACTGGATGGGTCCCAGGACTATGACCTGCATCAACACCTTAACGGCACAAAAACTGGATACGGCAAGACCCACCAGAGCAATGGGATAGGACAATCGTTCTTCGATCCAGGCGGCAAGCCCGGCTAAAAGAGCTGCAATAAGCGGTACAACAACAATGAGTACGGGATAATTATCCATAATTTATTTTTCCGATAAGCGCATCCGAAGTTCATCTTCTTCCAGAGTTTGATACCGCTGGTAAATTCTGACAGCAAGGGCCATGGCAACGCCAAAGGTTGCAACGGACACCACAATGGCGGTCAGCATCAAAACATGGGGCAACGGGTTAATATAATTGATGGCATGGATGACCGTGCCGTGTCCGCCATGGGCATTTTCAATAATCGGCAGGGTGGCGCCTCGTTTATAGCCGATGGATACATAGAATAGGATGATGGCGGTTTGAAAGATGTTCATGCCCACCAGTTTCTTGATCAAATTGTTTTTTGCAATCATGGCATAAAGGCCGATCATCATCAAAACCACATAGAGCCAGTAATTGTATTTTGCCACGATCAGGGCTAATACATCTGTCATAATCTTACCTATAGTCCTTCATCGTGTCTGCCGGCAGATACAATATTAATATAAATGATGACCATCACAGCCGTAACAGCGATTCCCACACCGATTTCAACCCCCAGCATCCCCAACGCTCTCACATGATGGGGATCGTTGGGCACAAATGGCGCCAGTTTAGAATAATCCAGAAAGTTACCGCCCATGAGCATGCAAAGAACGGCAATCCCCACATAAACCAACACCCCGATGGCCGCATAAATTCCAAGGATTTTTTCTTTAACCCGTCTCACAAGGGTTTTTAAATTATAGGATATGGCCAAAAGGATCAGGCTGGAACCCAGGATGACCCCTCCTTGAAATCCGCCGCCCGGAGAAAAATCGCCATGGGCAATGACATACAGGCCATAAATCTGGATAAACGGAATTAAAATCCGGCACACTGTTTTTATAATCAAATCCGCTGGAACCCAGTCCTTGTCCATATATTCAAACTCTCGTTCCACCAACAGCACTTTTTGCCTGTCCTTCACGTGTAGGATAACACCGGTTGCGGTATGGCGATAAAAACGCTCTTCTTTTTCCCGAAAATCCCTTAACAGGAGGAAGCATGCAAGACCTGCCGTAAAAATTACCGCAGTTTCAAACATGGTGTCAAATCCACGATAATCTGCAAGAACAGCGGTTACGATATTGGGAACCTGGGTTTGGTCAAGGGCCTTTTCAAGATAATCGTTTGAAAGATGAAGCGATGCCGGGGAATAAGGATCCCCCCAGTCAGGGAATTCCCCTGTTCCATACAGCAACATTGCCCCGGTCAGGCAGACGACAATAAATCCTAAAAATTTCAATCTTTTGTCCTCCTGCTAGTCCTGAAAATGGCAGCCACAAAAAAAACCGTGCTAACGCCTGCCCCGACGGAGGCTTCGGTAAAGGCAACATCAACGGCCCCCATAACCGCCCAGAGCAGACACATCATAAATGAATAGGCACCGAATAAAATAGCGGTTGCCAGCAGATCTTTAACCGTAATCGCGGCGATTGCGCAAATAATAACAAAGGTTAACACAATCAAATCAATTGGCCAGTGCATGATTAACCCTTTCGTTTCTTTTGGGTCCAGTGCCGGAGCCCTGCCCTCATCCCCGCGTCAACAATGGAATGGGTGGCGGTTGGACTGGCAAGAAACACAAAAAATACAATTAAAAACATTTTTATGGAAAGTAGCAAAGATTCCAGTGAAAAATGATGAAGATTATAGAGTGCAAGTCCCATCACCATGGCAAGAATCCCCAGGGTATCCAGTTTCCCTGCCGGATGAAGGCGGCAGTAAAAACCCGGCATCCGGATAATACCGATGGAGGCCCCCAGAAAAAAAACCAGACCTGTAATCAAAAACAAAACAACAAGTATATCCATTATTCCTCCAACCCCCGTGGGAATATTTAAGTGATCAATCCATGAACGATTCTTCGTAAAGCCCTTTTCTTTTGTGGAAATAACGGGATGCGGCAAGTACCGCAATAAAGTTCAAAAACGCATAGGCCAGTGCAATATCCACAAACATGTCAATGCGTTCATAAAGAAACCCAATCAATAATAAAAGGACAACGGTCTTGCTGCCAATGGCATTGACCCCAATGAGCCGATCTAAAACTGTTGGACCAAACACGGTTCTATACAATGAAAAAAGCATCAGAAAACAGATTCCCAATGAAATGCTTAAAAAGAAAGATATCATATTTTTTCTCCAAAAACCTTGGCAACCTTTTCCAGCATAATCCCGGGCAAAGCTTGAGCAGATTCCCTGTCAATGGCATGCACCTTGAACACTCCGTCACTGTCTGCCGTTACAGTTATGGTTCCGGGGGTCAGCGTGATGGAATTGGCCAGGGTCGTTATGGCAATATCGGATTTTAAATTGGTTTTAAAGGTAATAATGTGGGGATCTATCAAATCGATCATGCGGGGATGGAAGGTAAGGCGCAGCAAGTGAAAATTGGCTTTAATGATTTCCCAGATCAGCCAGGGACAATATTGAACAAATCGAAGGGCAGTTTTGAAATATCCTGCGTCCAGTGCAGGAAACAACAGGTCATAAAAATAAAATGACACCAGAAAACTTGAAATTACCCCCAGCCATAACAGAAGCGGTTCAAACTTTCCGGATAGGACAAGCCAGGTCAAAAACATCAAAATAAAGGTGAGCAGGAAAGAAAGAAAGGACTTTAAAAACCTGACTGCCGGTTTACCGGTTTTTTTGGCAATACCATTATCATCTGTAGTCAATGAACCCCCCTCCCCGAATATAAAAAAAAACAAGAATTAATAATCGCTATTTTTCAACGCCGTAGAGCTTTCGAAATTTCCCATACAGTTTTTTTATGGCACTTGCTTTTTTTGTACCGGTTTGAGGGTCTTCAGGCCCGAAAGAGGATTTCTCCTGTTGAACTCTGTAATCATAGGCTGCATTTATGGTTTCAATAAGTGTATCCATATCCACGGGTTTGGATAAAAACTTAAAGGCATTATATTTTCCACTTTCCAGCGCATGTTCAACACTTCCATGACCGGTTAGAACAATACAGGGCAAATTGGGCTGCAAATCTTTCAGCCTTTTTTGGACTTCGATCCCATCAATTCCCGGCATCTGCAAATCCACAACGGCCACATCAAAATCTTGATTTGCAGCCGCTTCAACCCCTTCCTCTCCGGAAAAGGTTGTTTTAACCGTAAATCCGTCGAGAACAAGTCGTTTGGCAAGATATTTTAAAAATGTTTGTTCATCGTCTACAAAGAGGAGTTTCATCATACATCCTTTACATGGTCAAAATAGAGCTATCTTTGTTTTTCCTAAAAGTCTGTATTTTAATGGCTCAATATAATTAGCAAAAGAGGAGCCCTGAGTCAATACAAAAAAAATATTAAGCGCTATCAAGATATTGCTTAATATTTCAGTATGTTAACGATTGTTTACCGTACAAATCCCAGGTGAGAGTGTTGACAGACAATTATCGCAGGGGGAAGAAAAAGGAACCCGGCAAATTTTTCGCCGGGTTCCTGTAAGGGTCTGATCTTTTATTTCATGATGTGCATGAGCGAGGAGTTGAGCCAGAGATGCACAAGGATACTGAGCCCATATCCCAAAGCAATCACAGGCGTCCATTTGAGATGGGCACCAAAGGTGTATACACCCCGGGCCGTTCCCATGAGTGCCACGCCGGCAGCCGAACCAATGGAAAGCATTGACCCCCCTACGCCTGCGGTGAGGGTGACAAGGAGCCATTGGCCATGGGACATGATCGGATCCATGGTCAGAACCGCATACATCACCGGTATATTATCCACAATGGCGGACAAGACCCCCACGAGTGAATTGGCATAGGTCGCTCCCAGGCCTGTATACATGAACTGGGAAACAAGTCCCAGATATCCAAACTGGGAAAGACCGCCCACACAAAGGATGACGCCATAAAAAAACAGGAGGGTGTCCCACTCGGCCCTGGCAATTCTTGTCATCAGATCAAAATGGGCTGTTTCAGAGGTGAATTCCGCTGCATCCCGGACAATCTCAATGGCGCCGATAACATGGCCGCTCTTGTCCCGCACCGGCGCTGCGGTCATGATCAACCGGGTGCCATGCTCGCCGATATTGGGTAAAAAAACGGCGGCCTCATGACCAGATTGAATAATGTCACTCTCATGGTGCTCGCCCTGGTACAATTTTTCAAATTCCTTTTCAGGGGCGTTGTCCAGGACCATATCCACAAGAATTTTGGTTTTCTCCGACCTGAACGGGGACCAATACTTGTCCGTGCCGATTCGATCCTTGGCAGGAACACCGGTAAGTTCTTCAACGTATTTATTCCAATGGGTCACCTTGCGCTCAAGGTTAATGGCAAAGGCCGGATAGGGAATGGAATCCATGATATGGGAAATGGACTTGGTTCTTTTAGAAGTGGCATATTGGGGGTTGAACGGCACTGAATTGCGCACACCCAAAATGGGGTCATACTTGTTATACCGTCCTTCATGCATTTTGATGTGATAGGAGAAAAAGCCAAGGTAGCCCAACCCCAGCATCATTCCGGCAGCAGGGGGAAGATGGAGAAAATTGTGGAAACACACCGCCGTGACAATGGTGAACAGAAAAAGGATAATCATGGGGACCGCCCCGTATTTCATCTGAACATTGTCCTCCCCCGCCTCGGGATTGCCTTTTCCGATGGCCAGCATCATGATAACGCCAGGAACCAGCCAGTTGACCAATGCAGGAATAAAAAGAACAAAAAATTCCAGAAACTGAACCTTTCCCTTCTGCCAAACCATGAGGGTGGTGATATCGCCAAAGGGTGAAAAAGCACCGCCGGCATTGGCTGCCACAACGATATTGATACAGGCAAGGACAACAAACTTTTTATTTGCGCCCCCAACGGCCATCACCACAGCCCCCATCAAAAGGGCGGTTGTCAGATTATCTGCAATGGGAGAGATGAGAAAGGCCAGCAGTCCCGTAATCCAGTAAATTTTCACCAGGGAATAACCGCGGCTGACCAAAAATCCACGCAGTCGCAAAAACACAAATCGGTCTTCAAGAGAATTGATATAGGTCATGGCGACCAGAAGAAACAAAAAAAGCTCGGCATACTCCAGCAGACTGTGCTTGATTGCTTCATGGGCCGTATGGGTATCGCCTATTTGGACATAGGCAATTGCGACCAGTACCCAGATGATACCGGCAGCCATGAGAACCGGTTTACTTTTCCTCAAGTGAATACTATTTTCAAAGGGAACCAGGGCATAGGCGCCCACGAACAGCAACACCCCCAGATATCCCCAAGCAGTCTGGGTTAAATCCACCAGGGTCCCTGCATCTGACCCACCAGATGCCAGTGCGACAGCCGGCCCGGCCAGCAGTGTCAACAAACAAATCAAAACTTTCATTTTCCTCTCCGTTGGATCAAGACCGATTTAATGTCTTGTCCCTATTTAACGATCTCAAATTTTTACCTTATCACACCCAACCTATTCTTTTATTATGTCATCACCAACGCCTTAAATCGGTTGTGTTCCATTTTTTTATGGTATCACATAGTTACTACCAACCAGTAAGGCAGATCTAACAAAACAAGAACTGTACTTGATCAATTAATCTAAGTCAATTCTTTTTTCATACCGGTGGCGAGAGCGAATAAATGGGCTATCACACCTGAACTGGGTATAATTAGTATATGAGATTCATAAAGGAAAAATGCCTTAATGATGGCGGTTTTCTCCAGGGATAAGAAGGCAGGGGAAAATCGATTTATCGGCGATATTTTTTGAAACAGAGCCAACCCACCGTTCCAAAATAGCGGCCTTGTCACTGGACCCGAGAATAACCATGCTGGCCTGGTATTCTTTTGCTGCTTTTTCAATTTCTCGTTGGGGATCTCCCACATACACATGGGGTCTGGCATTGATGCCCGCTTTCTCAAGTTCATCACAAAGGTCATCCAGCCTTTTACGCTCCGCTTTTCTGACTTTTTGCACCCCATGGGTATCCGAGCTTTTTAAGGCACTTTCCTTTACCACATGCATGATATGGATTTCCCCGATAACATTTTTCATGGCCTTAATATATTCAATGGTCTTTTTGCCCGATTCAGACCAGTTGGTGGCAAACAAAGGTCTCTCAAACAAGCGTTCAGGAACAATTTTATCTTCCATCATGTGTTTGAATACCAGAATGGGGACCATTGTTCTTCGTATCAATTCAGTGACATCTGAACCTGCATAAAGCTGTTTTAAAGTTCCTTTAGGGGAATGGCCGATCACAATCAGATCAGGAGATTCTCGTTCAACCACCTTAAGAATTTCAGGAATGAGGCTGGAAACTTCTATGTAGGCCCCCACTTCCAATCCCATTTCAAATAAATTTTCCGCCCAGTCAATAAAACGGATATTCGCTGTTTCTTTTAACTTGACTTCCTCTTCCTTAAGGTAGCCCTGCCCCCTTTTCATGGTCACGTTATCTCTTTCAATCACATTCAAAAAAACCACATGATCGAGAGCTGCTTTCCGAAGGCTCAATAATGAATTTAATGCATCATAGCAAAGATCTTCAAACTTGGTTACAAACAGCAGTTTTTTTATCTCCATGGTAAAATTTTTTCTCCCTTATTTATCAATTTTTCAAGCCCTTTGTTATGATTAGCCGATTTTTTTTTGTATGGCCTGGACAAGCTCTTCCGGCTCAACCGGTTTCTCCAGATAAATATCGGGCATGGGAACCTCACCGCCCTTAAACTCGTCCAGGGCTTTCTGGGACTTTAAAAAAGACCTCAGGGCAATGCCGGTAAACATGATCACAGGAAGAGTTTTAAGGACCTCGTCTGTTTTTAAATGACGGTACAATCGGATGCCGCTCCCCCTGGGCATCAGTACATCAAGAATGACCAAATCAGGGCGTTTTTGTTCAATCATCTCCAGGCCCTCTATCCCATCGTGGGCAACAATGGGGATATAGTCATTCTCCTCCAGAACTGTGACAACAAATGACCGCACATCCGGATCATCATCCACCACAAGTACCTTTTTATTCATAATCTATCCTCCTTGGTATCAAGGTCACCCGCTATTTCATAGGGAAGTCTGACAATAAAGGTGGTCCCCTGCCCCAGGCCTGTTATCGTTTCAATTGAGCCCCTGTGTTCTTCCACCAGCTTTCCGGTCACCAACATCCCGAGTCCTGTTCCCTTGCCCCCTTTTGTGCTGAACATGGGGTTAAACAATAGTTTACAGGTTTCCTCGTCCATGCCGCATCCGTTATCCTTGACCTCAAGAATAATACTATTGCCGGGGCCCATACGGGTTTTGATCCCAATTTCAAATATCTTGGATGTGTCTTCATCATCCATGCAGGCATCCATGGCATTGTGGACAAGGTTAAGAAGGGTTCTGTGTATGGTTTTCGGATCCACAATCACTTCACCGATGGCAGCATCCGTCTCCTTTAATATCTTGATATCATTGCCGGCGGCAACATCTGCAATCAAATCAATCACATCCTCCACAATTTCATTGGGAAAACAGGGTTCAAACTCAGGTTCCCTTTCCTTGGAATAGGTCAGCAGATCCTGTGTTAAATCTGCCACCCTTGCAATATTTTTTTTGATGGTTTCCCATCCGATTTTAAGTTTTTCCGTATTGTTTTTTTTCATCCCCACATCCACCACATAGGAACCGCCCTTGAGGCCGATGAGAATATTTTTCACATAATGGGCAAGTCCGCTGACCGTCTGACCGACAGCTGCCAGACGTTCCGACTGGACCAGGTCTTTTTCCAGCCGCTTGATCTCGGTAAGATCCTGGAAGAAATTGACAATCCCCATAAATTCGCCCTCTTCGTGGAGGACGTTGGTGGTATATTGAACCGGAATCTGCCGGCCGTCTCGTGTCTGCAACATCATCTCTTTCCAGGGCATATCATTGGGATCGAATGATTTTTTAGCCTCAGCCTTGAATATCTCTGCTATCTGTGGAGTATACAGGTCCTGGATGGTCATTTTATTTTTGACATCAATGGTCTTTTCTCCAAATATCCGGGCTGCTTCCGGGTTATACACCACGATTTTCCAATCATGGTCAAAAGCCACAATGGCATCATTGCTGCTGCGGATCAAAAGCCTCTGAAAATTGGATTTGCGCCGTATCTCTTCGGTTGCCTCGGAAATCTTCTGTTCGAGATTCTTGGTATACTCTTCCAGTCGTTCCCGGATGTGAATCTTTGCTTTTGCCCGCTCAAGGGCAATTGCCAGAGCCTCATCCCGGACCGGTTTATTAATAAAATCACTGGCCCCGTACTGAAGGGCGGTGATGGTTGAATCAATATCCCCGTGGCCGGTTACAATAATAACTTCGGTTTCTTTATCAATTTCTTTTATTTTTTTCAGGAGCTCAAGCCCGTCCATTCCCGGCATTTTAATATCCGTCACCACAATATCAGGGGATTGCGACTTAAATGCCGCCAATCCCTGCTCGCCGTTATAGGCTGTAACCGTTTCATACCCGTCACTCCTCAAGGACATGGACAAGAGCCGAACGATTATCTCTTCATCATCCACAATCAGTATCTTATTGGCCGACATATCAGGTTCCCTTATTCAATTATAGGAAATTTTATGGTAAAGCAGGCGCCGTCACCTTCCACACTCTCTATTTCAATAATACCACCGTAATCTTTAATGATCCCGAAACTGATACTGGTGCCGAGCCCTGTGCCCTTCCCGGTCTCCTTGGTGGTGAAAAACGGCTCAAAAATTTTGCGTTTAACCGCTTCACTCATCCCTATCCCGGTATCCGACACCTTGGCAATCACCTCTTTTCCCATGGTAAAGGTCTTGATGACAAGTAGTTTTTCCACAGGTCCCTCTGATTTTTCAGCATTTTCGGCCTTTTCATCCATGGCATCAATGGCATTTGTCACCAGGTTGATAAATACCTGTTCCAGCCGATTGTGTTCCGCCCGGATTTCAGGCAAATCAAGAGCAAGCTCTAACTTCACTTTTACAGAATGCACTGTCAATTGATGTCCCAGAACCTTAAACACGTCGTTAATGGGATCATTCAAATTCATTTTTTTCAAATCCCGTTCCGACTGCCTGGCAAAATCCCTGACATGCTTGATGACACCGGACGCCCTTGCCACGTTATCGATAATATCCCTGGCCATCATCACCAACTCGTCGTCGGGAATGGCAATCCCTTTTTTAATCATCTTCAACATCAGATCCGCACAGATCTGAATCACATTCAGGGGCTGGTTTATTTCATGGGCCATTCCCGCTGCCATGGTTCCCAGGGTGGCCAATTTTCCGGCCTGGATCAACTGGGTCTCCTTTTCAACGCTCTCGGTGATATCTGTAGCAGAAGCAATGAGTACAACCCTATGGCTGTAAGTGGCATTCACCACTTTCATATTCACAAAAAAAGATTCCTTTGATTTTTTGTAATGGCGCTTTTTGGTAAACAAAATGGCCTCACCTGTTTTAAGCCCCCTTAACCCCTCGTTAATGGTCTCGTCATCTATATCCCCCATCTCCAGAAAGGGTCGCCCCAAAATTTCAATTTTTGAATACCCGTAATCATTTTCCACCCGGTGGTTAATATCCAGGATTTCAAGGGTTTGTTGATCAATGATAAAAATGGGATTGGGATTGTTGTTGAACAAGGAGCGGTATTTTTCTTCCGAGGTTTTATATTTTTCATAGAGTTTGGATAACTCCTGGTCCTGGAGTTCGATCTCCTCCTGGGCTTTTTTATCCTCTGTCTGATCCCTCAACGTCTCAATGGCACCGATAATTTTACCATCCGGGGATTTGATGGGAGCTGCCGTGAAAAAAATCCACTTGCCTCGTTCCCCCAGATGGGGAAAAAACTCTTCTGCCTCATAGGCTTCCTTGATAATTTTTGATTTCCGCCAGGAAGACCCGTAATATTTAATTACATCTTCCTCGGACATCTGACCAACAATTATATCGGCCATGGTCGGCCGTTTGGCAGATCTAAAGGGCACCCATTGCCGATCGGTTCCCACCAATTCATAGGCATCATGACCGGTGAGTTCTTCACAGGCCCGGTTCCAATGGGTGAGGATATGCTCGTTATTAATAATAAAGGTAGGAATCATACTGCCCTGGATGACCTGGGATAATTCCTTTTCCATTTCAATCAGATCTTCCCTTTCAGTCTTCAGATACACATTTTTCTTATCTGAAATCTCAATCATACGGTCTGAAAAACGATCAAACAAAAGAACAAGATCTTCCCGGCAAATCTCTTTATTCCCAATTTTTTTCTTTACCCGGATCTTTTCTTCTTCAGTTTTCAAAAAACTGATGAAAGACATGGCCCGGTAACTGTCCAGATCAATGATGCTCACCCGTTCCGTATTTACCTTTTCAAGGATACAGGCCAGTATTTCATCATTCTTGAGTTTCAAAATAAGATCCAGACCGAAAAGTCCACACACCTCGGTGTAATCAGTTGTGGTCGGGATACCAAGGGATTTTGCATGGATTACTCCCCTGGTATTGTTCAATGTGTCTGCCACCATCAGCACCTTGATATCCAGTTCTTTTAACCCCGTACCCGTTAGAATGTCCAGTATTTCACGACAGGGATCACTGCCGCCGATGATGGCTATTTTCAATCCTTTGAGGTTAAAATTCATGGAAGACTCCTTTTGTTTATTTCGTATTGGGCAGTATATTAAAAGAAAATTAAGGTGACAACCACAAAGGTCGGAATTAAAAAGATCAAAGCGTACTTAAAAATATAGCCGAAAAAACTGGGCATGGCAGTTCCCGCCTCTGAAGCAATGGAACGGACCATGAAATTGGGGGCATTCCCAATATAACTGCAGGCGCCAAAAAAGACTGACCCGGCGGAAATGGCCTGGAGATAGATCGCCCTTTCCGTCATCAGCAGTGGAACCGCCTGGGATTCAGTTAATCCGGCATAGAAACTGCCAAGGGCTGTATTAAAAAAGGTAAGATAGGTCGGGGCATTGTCCAAAAAGGCAGAGAGCATCCCTGTCACCCAGAAATAATGAATGGGTTCTTTCACCGCATTGATAAGAAATGCAAAGGCGCCGTTGGGACCGGCCTTGAGCAGCAAAAGACAGGGGATCATGGTAATAAAAATTCCAATAAACAAATAGGCCACCTCAATAATGGGAAACCAGGAGAACTCATTTTCTTCCCGGAGGGCTCTGGGGGTAACCAAGAGGGAACCGATGCCAAAAACCACCAGCAGACAGTCCCTGATCCAGTCCTGGATCGCCCGGTGCACCCCAAAAGTCGAGACATCTCCCAGGTCGACAATACCACTCATGAGAACAGCACCGATGATGCCGCCAAGAAAAATAAAATTGTAAGTACCTGCCAGACGCAAGGGCTTTTTTTCTCCGTCATCCGGTGCTTTAGCCCCTTCTCGTTTATAAAAATAAGTATCCAGACAAAAATAGATTCCCAGAAGAAGACCTGCGGCCACCAGCATATGGGGAAGGATTTTAAGGGTCCAGAAAAAAGTCACCCCGTGGAGAAATCCTAAAAACAAAGGCGGGTCTCCTAGAGGTGTCAGGGATCCCCCGATATTGGCCACAAGAAAAATAAAAAAGACCACCATAAAGGTCTTGTTTTTCCGATGTTCATTTGCCCGCAGAAAAGGCCGGATCAACAGCATGGCTGCCCCTGTGGTCCCCATCCAGGATGCCAGGATGGTCCCTATGAGAATAATGATGGTATTCACCAGGGGGGTTCCTCGCAGGGACCCCCTTAGCAATATCCCGCCGGAAACCGTGAAAAGCGCCCACAATAATATGATAAAGGGTACATAATCCGCCAGGATAATATGGAGGATTTCATATACAGCAAGCCCTTTGTAGACGACAACAAAAGGAATGGCCAGGCTAACCGCCCAGAAAGCGGTTATTTTACCAAAATGATGATGCCAGAAAGTACCTGCCACCAAGGGAAGAAGGGCAATGGACAAAAGCATACAGGCAAAAGGGATACAGCTGTACAAGGGCAGCGCCTCTCCCAGATTCACATGCGTACCGTGCCCCCCCCCTTCCGCTTCAGTCTCCAGTGACCCCTCTGGTGCCAGATCCAAAACCTGTGGGGTATACTGTTTTTTTTCATCATGACGGTCCATGACTGGATTATTGTCTGTGGCCGCAACCTTTATGGGAAAGAGTAAAACGAAAAGAATAATGACAATTCCAATTTTATCCAACTTCATAGATCCACTTCCTCCTGGTTTACCGGGTCTCGTTCAACCGTTGAATCTTTGTGTTCGGACAATTACTTCGAATCTGCAAATCACTTTTGGAACAAGTCAATACCTTGAGATAATATGATATTCAGCAATAAAAGTGTACCCAAAGCACTAATCAATAATATAAAGAAAGTCAAGATCTAAAAAAAGGAATACTAGATGAACTTTTCACATAGAACAGGTTCAAATATTGATCAAAACGGCCTCTGATACAAGCGGTATAAGATTGTCAAATATTATGTTCATGATTTTTGAGGAGATCAAAATATAATCACAAAAGAATGTTGCCAGTTCTATATTTTTTTTAATAGCAATTGAGGATTGTTTCACTAATTATTTTTTCATGAGCAACAAAAAAAATGGTATCGTTATTTTTTTGGATGCTTGCCAGTACCAACTCATAACAAGTGGGTAAGGACCGCAGATGAAATAAGATGAAAGGCGACGCATTGCTCGAAACGATAAGTAACAAAACCAGATTCAAGTCCCAACTTTATCCGTCAATACTGTCAAGAGGTTCTAACTCGATATCATTTTTTCTAATACTCTGCTTATCGCCAGCCAGATGCCGCCGCTGTTTTTCTCTGTTCTTTTTAATTTGCAATTTAACCTTATCAGAGAGTATGTCAATGGCTGCATACATGTTATTGTCAGATTCTTCTTTTGCATAAATTTTCATTTTGTTGCAGTTCAGATTTATCTCAACAATGTTGCATAATTTCTCTACCGATAAAACGATATGTGCATTGGCAGAATTATCAAGCATCTTGTCTAATCTATCGAATTTTTCTTGGACATGGGATTTTAGAGAATCTGACGAGTCGATATTTTTAAAATTGAGGGATATTTGCATAAGCGCCTCCAGATTTAGGTGTTTAACTAATTTTCACCGTAACATATCCTGAAACTCATATCAATGATCGCAATTGCAATATTTTTTTTATTTTCATGGTAGGAAAAGGCAAGGGCTATTGGGGTTCTTCCATGCCGGGTAAATACCCCTTGATAAAAATTAAAACTATTGTTTAGAGAGATCATGCCTGATTGTAATGACAGGTGTACCACTATGATTTTTTTGGGTATCATTATTACTGTACAAAAAATTTTATTGGAACAGATATTGACTCTTATAGATAAAAACAGCGCAATCCCCTACTATCTGCAACTTACGAATATGCTGCGCGAGCAAATTTGTTCAGGAATATATAAGTTAGATGCTCTCCTTCCATCGGAAAGAAAACTGGGGAAACATATGCTGTGAGCCGCAGTACTGTATGGCAGTCCATGCAACTATTAAGAGAAGACGGGCTGATCCGCAAAGAAAAAGGGGTGGGCACCCTGATAAGACGTTGCCTTGTACTTGAGCAGGATCTGCTTGGCTACCACAACTTTGACCTGCAAATGCATAAGATCTCATTTTTTACTTGACACGGTTTTTGGCGAAAATTCTATTTTTCAACAGCAATCTCATAAAGTTTTATATTGCATCGATACAAGCTCTTAGATGAGAAGTACCAGGAGTAAGCCTCCTGACAAATCTCCGACGATGTCTAAAAATTTAAAATGTTTTAAAACCAAGCCTCGATCAAAAAATCCGTTTCAAAAACCTGTGTTATGAATAACTTCATTAAAACGGTTTATTAATGAGGAAACGGATAAAGTTAGATTCAATAAATATTGATGAGATTATAGAAAATACAAAGAAGATTTTGGATGAAGATCCAGATGTTTCTCCTGCACTAAAAAGCTCTATTCAGCTTCTGTTATTGTTGGTTAGTTTGTTGATCAGTCGCCTCGGTCTCAATAGCAATAATAATAGCAAGCCCCCTTCATCAGATCCGAACCGAAAGAAAAAGAAGAAGGGACCCGGCAATAAAAAACCGGAAGGCCAAAAAGGACATGATTTTCCGGAAGAGGTTAGCCGCCCTGTTCGATACGGAATCAGCGTTAAAGCTAACGGGTAGAAGAAAATTTTATAGATCAATTCGGAATGCCGGTAAGCTGTGGCTCTATTTTCAATTTCAATGAAGAATCCCACAAAAGATTAAAAGTTTTTGCGCAAAAGGTAAAAATGAAACTGATCCTATCAGATCTTTGGCCGTGGTGGGTTCCTATGCCATCAGGGGGTCTGTGGATGATATCTGGATTATGCTGTTCCCTGTCCCTTGTTCTCGGGGGTATTTCAGCCTTTATACTCCAATTGGTGACAAGACCCATCTCTCTTGTGATTCTTGGCCTATGCCTGGTGTCATTATTCCAGGGAATTAAACAGCAGATGAAAAGAAAATATTAAATTAATTGGAGAAGAGATGAAACAAATTCTTGTTTTTGGGTTAATAGTTATTAATCAAGGAAGGACGGTTCGTCATTACTGCCGTGGATCAGAATTTCAATGTTTTGTGTGAGGCATCCACAAAATTTGTAAAATGATAAAACACCAGATCATTGTTTATTTGACCATAACAACTTCAATCCGAAACAAGAGCATCGTTATGCAGATCAAGGATACAGGGTGTAAAATTTCAGGGAAAAGGATTACCGGCATTGCCGGTTATTGTTCGGAAAGTCACTGCGCTACTGGATGACCCAAATACAACCATAGATGCCTTAGCCGGGATTATAGAAAAAATCAGACCATTATTTTTAAAATGCTCCTTCTGGGGATGACAGTCTCATTGTCACTGTATCCTTGCCAAAAAGCAACTTCTTATCCTTTCCCATTTTTTTGTTGATCCGTTGGTGAAAATAAGGTAGCCTCATTAAAAACTGACCAGTCAGCATAAATGTGTACTCAAAACAAAGGATTGCCTATGAACTATTCTGATAAAACCATTCTCATCACTGGTGCTTCCTCTGGTATTGGTGCTGCTACAGCACTTGAATTAGCAAACTTTAACAATCGAATCATCATCACAGCGAGAAGAGAAGACTTGCTGAAAAAGATTGCTGGGAAAATTATCGCCGCAGGTAGCGATGTCCTGGCAATTTCCGGGGATGCTACTCAGGAATCCCATGGCAGAGAGGTTGTACAGAAAGTTGTCAATACCTATGGAGATATTGACATTGCCATACTAAATGTAGGTATCGGGCCACCCTCAAATACCCTGACAGCCCCCCCTGATAAAATCAAGTTTTGCCTTGAAACCAACTACTATAGCTTTATCCATTTTTTTTGTCCCCTGATTGAGCTAATGAAACAGCAGACCCATCCTTGTATGATCGCCCACATGAATTCCCAGGCCACCTGGTTTGGCATCCCAATGCAAGGGGATTATACAGCTGCCAAGGCAGCTGTAAGGATATTCGTGGAAACCGCACGCATGGAGTTAAAGCATTTTGGATTCAAACATATCAGGCTCCAGACAATCCATCCGGGTTTTGTGGATACAAAAGCGGTACAGGATGACGGTATTCCCGCCGTCAATGAAATCAGCGAACAGGAAGCTGCTAAGTATGTGCTCAAAGGTCTGAAAAATGAAATGCGGGAGAATATATTCCCACCTGCAACCAAATGGGCTACAAAATTAGGTAAAATAATTCCCCACCAAATTTTGACAAAAATCTTGCTTGCTCAGACCCCAAAGGCTTATTAACTTAGGTTTAGTCCACAATAGTGTAATCATCCAGAACCACTCTGATGGTAGCGGCAAGTTCTCTTTTTATGACAGGCTTCATCAAATATCCTTGAATACCCAGCGCCTTGCTGGTGTCTGAGTTGATCTGGTCACTGAATCCAGAGCAAATGATAACAGGAATATCAGGTCGTATGGATTTTAGTTCATTGGCAAGCTGGATGCCCGTCATCCGGGGCATGGTCATATCGGTAATGACCAAATCAAAGGCGCCGGGATTTTCTTTAAATCTGGCAAGGGCCTCAACGCTCCCCGTCAGGGGCGTCACGTGATATCCCAGCCGTTCAAGCATGAGTTTCTCCATTTCGACGATCATTTCTTCATCATCAACGATGAGAATTGTTTCTGTACCGCCTTGACTCGGCTCAGACAGGTTAGAACTGTCCATTTCTTTCATTTTTTTCATGATGGGCAGATAAAGATGAACCTCGGTTCCCTTGTCCGGTTCACTATACACATGGATGGCACCATTACAGCTTTTAATAATGCCCTGGACCACTGAAAGTCCCAGGCCGGTTCCTTTGTTTGTTTCCTTGGTTGTGAAATAGGGATCAAAGATTTTATCCATTAAGGATTGTTCAATACCGGTTCCGGTATCAATGATCTTCAACCGTGCATAATTGCCCGGGAGCAATTCTGAAAGGACCTGGGGTATGGCATCGAGTTGGGTTTGTTCCAGAACAATGGTCAGCTGGCCGCCGGATTCCTCCATGGCGTGGTAGGCATTTATGGCCAGATTCATGACAACCTGATGAATCTTCGTGGCGTCCGCCACCACCATACCACAGGCAGCATCTATCTGTGTCTGGATGTCAATTGTTTTCGGGATGGAGGCATTCAAGAGTGTGAGGGTCTCTTTTAATATGGACTGAAGTCTCAGGGGTTTAAGCTCCTGACTGCTATGACGGCTGAATGCAAGGATTTGTTTGACCAGATCTTTTGCCCTCATTGCCGCCTGAAGAATCTGGGTAACACTTTCCTGATTATGACTTTCCCGGGGCAGATCTTCCTGGAGCATTTCAGCAAATCCGATAAGCGGATACAAGATATTGTTAAAATCATGGGCAATTCCACCGGCAAGGGTGCCGATGGCTTCCATTTTTTGGGATTGCTGGAGCTGGATTTTTAATTTGGCTTGCTCTGCTTCTTGTTTCTTGCGGTCAGAAATATCCCTTGCAATCCCCAGAATACCGACACATTGGCCCTGGTAATTATACATGGGCGCTTTCACGGTTTCCAAAATTTCCCCATGGCCGTCATCGGCGTAGACAACATTTTCTTCATTGGTTATGGGCACACCTGCCGCCATGGCAGCCCTGTCTTTTTCCCTGAAAAAATCCGCAAGCCTCTTGTCCACAAATTCATAATCGGTCCTGCCGACAATATGTGCCTCTTTTGCACCAAATAACCGCTCAAATTTAGAATTGCAGGACAGATAAACGCCCTCAAGATTTTTCAACCATACCAGATCGGGTATGGTATTAACCAATGTTTTCAGGCGACCCTCATTCTCCCTTAAAGAGGCTTCTGCCTGTTTTCTTTCTAAAATTTCTCCCTTTAGGTGGGAATAGGAATCATTCAGGTTTATCCGCATGTCATTGACGGCATTGGCAAGGATATCAAACTCATCTTTCCCCCAGCTCTTTATATGGCGCTTAAGGGAAAACGGTGTATCCAAGGTCGCAACCCCCAAGGATTTGGTATAATTTACCAGGGCATAAAGGTGCCGGGCCACCAACAAATAAAAAATAACAAACATAAACCCGGACACCAGAAACAGGAGAATACTTTGGGAAATGATGATGGAGACAGCATTCTTCACCAGACGATTGCGCAGATTTTTTAAGGTATAAACAAGGCGAAGCGTTCCCAGTGAAATCGTTTTGTCCCCGTAGGTATAGGGCAAGGGGAATTCTTTCATGATGACATGCTCGTCTATAAGATTCCCTGTTTTGGCCAGGGTTTCATCCTTGTACACCACATCAATATACTGGATATCCCTAAGTTTCATCAATCCGTTAATCTGGGTGTTTAAGAGCGGGGTATCAGATACCCACAAGGTATTTATAATGCCGGGTAAATAGCTCTCTTCAACCTGGCAGATACTTTTTTTTATGGTATCAAGCCCGGCATGATATCCCATATATAATTGTATCCCGGTTAAAACAAGTGTCACCAGAAAACTGAATAATAAGATGCACAGGATAAATTTTTGGGTAATTCCCCACTGAAAGATGGATTTTTTTTTAAATGGGTCAGTTGGTATCATCACATCTCTTTTTCACAATTTTCCTATTAAAAGTCCTGATGAATAAAGCGTTCATAGGTGCCGTCTTTTTTCATTCCCCTAAGGGTGCTTACAATGTCAGAAATCAAGGGTTGATGTTTTTTGTGGAGGTACAAAAATAAATCACTGATAACGATGGGCGGAACCAGCGGGGTAATCCGGGAATATCCCAGTATTTTTAAAACGGAAGTCCCGGTACTCTGCCCGAAGACACCAACCTGGGCCCGATCTTTCTCAAGAAGGGTGAAAAGAAGGGCTTCATTTTTCACAACCGTTATGGCCCGGGCATTTTTTAATTCACGCTCGCAATTCCTCCAGCCGTTAACATAGGCCACATGATATGTTAAAAGACTTTTCCATCCGTTTATTTTCATCCCTGGGTTTTTTGAAAAAGCAACGATACGATTTTCCGAGATCTTTTCCGGTACCTTGATAAGATTTGGATATTTTTGTGTGATACCGTCTGTTCTTACAAAATTCCCATCTTCTGTGCCGTTATCGGCGTTAATCAATGACCGCTTGGAAGGCATGGGAAAAATCTCAAGGACCACGCCCATTCTGTTAAAACATTCTGTGAGCAGGGCATTTATGACCTTGCTCCGGACATGACTTTGGTCATCCGCCGTTGTCAATTTGAGCCGGGTCTGGGCAATTGAACTGGATGAAAATATCAAGATCAAGATCGCAATAAGATATAATTTTTTGATGCGTGTCTCCTATGAACAGGCCGGCAATTTAAGTGCTTTTGAGCTTTCAATTGCGATGGAAGGCCCGTACTCTCCAGTGAAAAAAAGCAATGGATTATTTTTTGGATAATAGTTTACACCATATTCAGGTACAGGACAAATGGAATTTTAGACCTGGGTTTATCTTACTTAATTTTTTTTAATAATAAAGAGTTTCCGGGATTTTCTGTCTTTGCCGGTGGATGCCAGATTCGGCTTATTTTATACATCAAAAATTTCTTGACAGCCTATCTACCTTCTAGTAGGTAATAAATATTATGACAGATACAAAAACAAATATACTGGACGTGGCCGAAGATCTGATCCAGCGGGTTGGACTCAATGCAATGAGCTATAAGCACATAAGTGATGCTGTGGGCATACGAAAAGCAAGTATCCATTACCATTTTCCCAAAAAAAAAGATATGGTGGATGCGCTGCTGTCACGCTGCGGTACCACCTATGGCTCCCGTTACCTGGCCATTATCGATGAAGACTGCCCAGCTCCCCAAAAGCTTCGGCTTATAGCGGGTGTGTTTGCAGACGGGCTTATGAATAATAAGCTCTGCCTTGTGGGGATGATCAGTTCAGACATAAACACCCTTGAAAAACCGTCCTGTAAAATTCTTGAAACGGCCCTCCAGAGTACAGTGACGATTTATTCGGCCGCCTTCAGTCAGGGCCGAAAAGAAGGATCACTTGTGTTCAGCGGAACCGATGAAAATGCCGCCTATGCCTATTTCGCCTTTCTTGTCGGGGTCCAGATTGCCGCACGGGTAAAGGGCGGGATTGAAGCCTTTAATTCAGCCACGGAGATGATGATCCGGTCCTGGGAAGGATAAAATTTTTTTCAAAATATCTACCTATCAGTAGATATTTAAACATTAAGGCAGAGACATGGCAAAAAAGGAGCCATACAAAAAATGCAGGATATATTAATATCATATGACCCGGCAACAGAGGAAAATATAGGAGAGGTAACGGTCTCTTCCCTGGAAGAAATTCAAAAAAAAGTTGGCCTGGCCAAAGAGGCTGCCCCAGGCTGGCAGGAACTGGGCCCGGACCAGCGCCTTGCCCTGGTGGAAAAGGCCTGGTCAGAGGCCGAGTCCCGGGCCCGGGATCTGGCGGAACTGATCAGCCGGGAAATGGGCAAGGATATCCGAAGGGCGTCCGGTGAAGTCAACGGGACACTTTACGGCGGACCATATATTGCAAAGCAGGCCAGGGATGCGCTCCAGCCAAAATCTGCAGGGAACAGGGCAAGGATTGAGTACAGGCCCTTGGGCGTTGCCGCAGTGATCTCCCCCTGGAACTACCCCCTGGCTATGGCCAACAACCTTATTGTCCCGGCGCTGATGGCCGGCAACCCGGTGGTGTTCAAACCCTCTGAAGAGACCCCCCTGGTGGCGGATCTCTTTGTGGACCTGCTGAACCGTTTCCTGCCCGAACATGTGCTCCAGATTGTCCACGGCAAAGGCGAACAGGGCCGTTCCCTGGTTGAAAGCCCGGTAAATATCATTGCCTTTACAGGCTCCAGATCTGCGGGAAAGGACATCATGGCAAGGGCGGCAGGCGGGATTAAACGACTGGTCATGGAACTTGGGGGAAATGATCCCATGATAGTTCTGGCCGATGCCGATATTGAGTCCGCAGCCCGCTTTGCCGTTGGCAATTCATTTGAAAACGCCGGGCAGATGTGCACATCCACAGAACGAATCTATGTGGATGAACGGATCGCAGAAAAATTTGAAGCCAGGGTCACGACCATTGCTGCCATGTATAAGACCGGCCCCTGGGACAGGCCCGGAGTCAACATCGGCCCCATTGTCAATAAAAAACAGCATGCCTTGATTTTGTCCCATATCCAAGATGCCCAAACCAGGGGAGCACGGATACTTTTCGGTACAGTTGATCCAAAACCGCCCTATATCCACCCCACGGTCATTGCGGATATGACCCCGGACATGATCATGGAGCAAGAAGAGACCTTTGGCCCTGTGGCGGCCATCAGCCGGTTCAGCACCAATGACGAGGCCGTGGGCAGGGCAAATAACAGCCCCTACGGCCTTGGCGCCGTGGTCTTTGGAAAAAAACAGGCCCAGGCAGTGGCTGACCGCCTTGACGCCGGCATGATCGGCATCAACCAGGGGGCAGGCAGCAGTAACGGCCCCTGGGTGGGTGCAAAAGAGAGCGGATTCGGATTCCACGGCTCCCATGACGGCCACCGGCAATTTGCCCAGGTCCGGGTGGTCGGGTATTAATATCATTCTAATATTCTATATAAAATAAGTACCATACAGGCATGGTTAAACTTTCAACTATGTCTGTATGAACTATAGCAAGGAGAAATAATGTACAGCTTTAAAAATGATTATTGTGAGGGAGCTCATCCGAGCATTTTGACCGCTTTGACCAAACAGAACATGACCCAGGAAGAAGGCTACGGGATGGACCGCCATTCCCTGAACGCCGCCCAAATGATAAAAGAGTTGGTCGGCTATGAAGCGGCTTTTGTTCATCTCATACCCGGGGGCACACAGACAAACCTGATTGCCATCAGCGGATTTCTTCGTCCCCATCATGCCTGTATTACCGCAAAGACAGGCCACATTGCCACCCATGAGACCGGCGCCATCGAGGCCACCGGCCATAAACTGCTTACGGTGAATACCATTGACGGCAAGCTTACCCCGGATCTCATTGCGCCGGTGCTGGTCGAACATCATTTTGAGCATATGGTAAAACCCGGCATGGTTTATATCTCAAATCCCACCGAACTTGGCACGGTCTATTCAAAGGCTGAGCTTACCGCCCTCTATGAATACTGCAGGCGTAAAAAACTGCTGCTCTATGCAGACGGTGCCCGCCTCGGCGCCGCCCTGACCGCCCAAGGAGCTGATCTGACCCTCAAAGATATATATGAGCTGACCGATGCTTTTTTCATCGGTGCCACCAAAACAGGTGCCCTGCTCGGAGAAGCCCTTGTTTTAAAAAATGCCGACCTCAAAGAAGAATTCAGATATCTGATCAAACAAAGAGGAGCCCTGCTTGCAAAGGGGCGGATCCTGGGGATCCAGTTTGAGACCCTTTTCAGGGACGGCCTTTATTTTGAACTGGCCCGCCATGCCAATGAGGCGGCCCAGACCATGGCCCAGGAACTTGGAAAATGCGGATGCCGCTTTTTGATTGACTCTCCCACCAACCAGATCTTTCCGGTGATGGACAATGGTGTCATTAAAGCCATGTCACAACGGTTTGGTTTTTATACCTGGGCCAAGGTGAATGACACCCATTGTGCCATCCGCCTGATCACCTCCTGGGCAACGCCTGCCGGTGAGGTTCAGGACTTTATAAATTTATACAGAGAACAAATCCGGTCCATGCCCCCATTTGTTGATGTGCCTGCCTAGGCAAACGAGGAACTGCCCAAATGATATTATTTCTTTAGGGCTGCTGGAAAGGTGGCTTTGGGGCCGCCTGGGAAAAATCAGGAAATCTTTTTAAAGGGGAACCTGGGCATAAAATTTATCCCTGTAGGCCCTGGGGGATATCTGGGTGTGCTGCTTGAACAGCCGGCAAAATGAGCTGACATCCTTGTACCCAACAGCCCAGGTAATTTTATCAATGCTCTCCCGGGTGGTTTCAAGTTTTTCTTTGGCAGCATCGATACGGACCCTTTGGAGATATTTTAAGGGCAGTTCCCCTGTGGCCTTTTTAAATCTGCGTTTAAAGTGGCGGGGGCTGATGCCCACATCCCTGGCCAGGGAATCAATGGTCTCAAGACCTGAAAATTGTTTTTCAATGATGTCCTGGGCCTGGCGCACCTGTTCGTCACCGTGGTGCCGCAGGGGAGCGGACATGGCATAGGGTGCCTGGCTGACCCGGCTGGGATCCACCAGAAGGGCTTTGGAACAGACAGAGGCCAGGTTCTGGGAACCAAACTTTTTGATCAGGTGAATGGCCAGGTTGTAAACAGCCGTGGCAGCACCGGTACAGATGATATTATCGTCTTCAGTTAGCATATAGGAGGGTTCCAGGTCCACCAGGGGATACCGCTTTTTAAAGAGCCGGGCATACTGCCAGTTGGTGGTGGCTCTTTTCCCGTCCAACAGCCCCATCTGGGCAAGCAAAAAGGTGCCGGTACATACTGTGGCAATGGTGGTACCTTTTTCCCGCAGGCTGTTCAGGTGATTGGTTAAGATGGGAAGATTCTCAGGGATAGGAGTGATATTGGGCAAAATGGGAGAAAAGATAACGCAATCCGTCTCTTTTACATCTGTTGCCGCCCTGTCCGCCTCAATACGAAGATTGCCGCAGGCTGTAACGGGTTTTCCGTCTGTGGTAACAATCTGGGTTTCAAATAAGGGGTTTTGAGCCCCAGGTGCCAGGGAGCGGTGCCAGAGTTCTGCAATGGAAAATGCATCCATCAGGGTGGTGACACTCGAGGCTAAGCATCCGTTTCCTACCCATAAACTTATTTTTGCCATGGCCACTCCTTTCTGTAAAAAGTCTTTTTTAGCACAATATTTGTCATTTATGACACTTTTCTTTTTAAATGACAACCCGTATGGTCGTATCATCATTGAAACTATTAAGAAAATCAGCGATCATTGGAGAGCATTTTTTGTAAAAGAAATTTAAGGAGACAGATATGGGAGACATTTTTAAACAATTGGCAAACCATTTGGACACCCTTCCGGCAGGATTCCCATCAACAAAATCCGGAGTGGAACTTAGAATTCTCAAGCGTTTGTTTAGCGAGGATGAGGCAGCTATTGCCCTTGGAACCTCCATGCTTCCCGAACAAATTTCCACCATTGCCGGCCGCCTGGATATGGATGAAGAAACCCTAGGCCCTATTCTGGAAGATATGTCAAAAAAAGGCTTGCTTTACCGGTCGAGCAAAGGCGGGGCCAACTCATATATGGCTGCCCAGTTTGTGGTGGGGATCTGGGAGTATAACCTCAACAGGCTGGACAAGGAATTGATCCGAGAGGTGAACGAGTACCTGCCCCAGTTCATGCACAAAAGCTGGATTAAGCACGACACCAAACAGCTCAGGGTAATTCCGATCTCCAAGGAGATCACTGCTGAAAATACAGTGATGCCCTATGAGGCGGCAGAGGAAATCATAAAAGGTCAGAGCAAGATTGTGGTCTCGGACTGCATTTGCAGAAAAGAGCATGATCTGATGGACAAGGGGTGTGATTATCCCATGGAAACCTGCCTTGCTTTTGGGGCCGGGGCCTATTATTACGAAGAAAACGGTCTGGGCCGCTCCATTGATACTGCAGAGGCTCTTGAAATCTTGGCAAAAGGGCAAAAGGCCGGGCTGGTGCTCCAGCCAGGCAATTCCAAAAAACCGACCAATATCTGTATGTGCTGCGGGTGCTGCTGCCAGGTTCTGGTAAATTTAAAAACCCTTGACCAACCGGTAAAAGCCGTGCATACAAATTATTATGCCCAGGTGGATGAAGATAAGTGTATCGGTTGTGGAGTCTGTGCGGAACGCTGTCACATGGATGCCATTGTGATGGATGAGAAGAAAGATAACGCCCGGGTGGATCTCCTTCGCTGTATCGGTTGCGGGGTGTGCGTGCCTGAATGTCCGACGGAGGCCATGACAGTCCAGTTAAAAGACAAATCAAATCAATACGAGCCTCCGGAAAATGTGCTTGAGACTTATATGAATATGGCAAAAGAACGAGGTAATATATAGGAGGGGCTATGGGAAAATGGCAGACCACCGGATGTGTATTATGTGCTCAGAACTGCGGGTTGCAGGTGTATGTTGATAAAGATAAAATTACAAAGGTAAAGCCGGACAAAAAAAATCCCAGATCCAAAGGATATGCCTGCCGCAAGGGCCTCAAGATTCCCTTTCACCAATATCCGGCAGACCGGATCACCCGGCCCCTGAAAAAGGTGAATGGCAAATTTGAACCCATTTCCTGGGACCAGGCCCTGGATGAAATCGCCGGAAAAATGAAATCCATTGTCGGGGAATACGGCCCCAGATCCCTGGCCTATATGGGGGGAAGCTCCCAGGGAGGTCACATGGAGGCAGCCTTTGGTCTCAGCCTGCTCCGGGGCATGGGGTCCCAGTATTATTATTCCTCGGCAGGCCAGGAGTTCTCCGGTTATTGGTGGGTAACAGGCAGGGTCATGGGCAAGCAGTACAATATTAACGGGCCGGATGATCATAACACAGAGATGCTGGTGGCCTGGGGGTGGAACGGGATGGAAAGCCACCAAATGCCCCGGGCCCCCATTGTTCTCAAAGAAATTGCAAAGGACCCCAACCGGATATTGGTGGCCATTGATCCCAGAAAGAGCGAGACTGCCGCTGTTGCCGATATCCACATGGCGTTGCGACCGGGAACCGATGCCCTGCTCATCAAGGCCATGATCGCCATCATTTTGAAAAAAGGGGGTGAAAACGAGGCCTATCTGGATCAATTTGTGGAAGGGTGGGACAGGGTCCGGCCCTGGTTTGAAGATTTTGATGTCAAAAAGGCCATTGATGTCTGTGGGCTGGATTATGACTCGGTAGTGGAACTTTCTCACCTCATGACCACCAAGAAATGGAGCTTTCACCAGGACTTGGGCATTTTCATGGGCAGGCATTCCACCCTCAATTCCTATTTCCTATATATTCTCGGGGCGGTGTGCGGCCTGTTCCAGACCCCTGGCGGTAATTTTATTCCGGGCATGGTTATGCCCATGGGATTCCATGCGGACGAGCGAAACCCCAAGGTATGGAAAACCCTTGCCACCAATATGCCGCCGGCAGCTGCCGGGTCCTTTCCCCCGGCTGTCATACCCGAGGAAATTATGTCTGACAATCCTGAACGGGTCAGGGCGGTTTATGTGTCGGCCTGCAACCCCCTGAGGGCATACCCGGATACCGCTGCCTATGAAAAGGCCTTTAACCATCTGGATCTTCTGGTGGTCAACGATATTGTCATGAGTGAAACCGCCCGTCTGGCCGATTATGTTCTGCCCTGCAGGACTTTTTATGAATCCTGGGACACCACCTTTTTCCCCTGGACCTATCCTGAGATTTATATGCAGTTGCGGCGCCCTATAGTGTCGGCACCCGGGGACTGCCTGGAAGCCTCCCAGATCCACACCCTTCTGGCAGACCGGCTGGGGCTTATCCCCGAGATTCCCGATTCGCTGTACGAAGCTGCCAAGGGGGACCGCCTGACCTTTGGCGGAGCGCTTATGACCTGGGCATCAAAAGAGCCCCGGTCCTTTAAAGCGATGCCCTTTGTCCTGGCCAAAACCCTGGGCAAAGAATGGGACAGTGCGGCCAAGGCTGCCCTATGGGGACTGCTCATGACCGCACCGGAACAATTTAAAAAACATGGGGCAAGGGCCGGGTTTGAACCGGATATTTTCCAGGGGGATAAGATTTTTCAGGCCCTGCTGGACACGCCCCAAGGCCTTTGGGTGGGCAAAGCAGATACGGATAATCCCATGGCTGATATCAAAACCGAATCCGGCAAACTGGAAATCCATATCCCGGAACTGGCTGACCAGGCCCGGAAATTAAATCCCGTTGACGAGGCCCGGGATCTTGAACTTTCGCCTGAATTTCCTCTAATTCTCAATGCGGGTCGCCATTCAAAATTTACCATGAATACCTTGATGCGGAACCCGGACTGGAATTCAGGCAAACGAGACTGCACCATTGCCCTTTGTCCTAGGGATGCAGCAGACTTGGGACTTGAGGACGGTCAGCAGGCAAGGGTGTCTACAGAGGCCGGCACTGCCTGGGGCGAAATCCAGGTCAGCGATCAGGTGGGGACGGGCATGGTACTCATTCCCCATGGATTCGGGCTTGAATACCAGGGACAAGTCCACGGCATTAATGTAAATATTCTGACCCTTAATACCCACAGGGACTCTTTGGGCACCCCTTTGCATCGGTTTGTGCCCTGCCGGGTGGAAGCTATGGCTTGACGGCCGGCAAACTGTGTATAACCGATATCGCTCCGGGCCTTTGCCCCCGGAGCGATTTATTTTTAATCGTATCCATGGAGAAAAAATCATGAAAGACCCTAATCCCAAGTTTATCAGCGTATTGAAACAGGTGGTTAAAAATAGTCCCTACCCCCATCATATGAATATGTTCATTGAAGATATGAGTTATGATAACGCCACCATTATAATGGATCTTGACCGCTGCCACCTCCAGCCCTACGGCATTGTCCACGGCGGGGTCATTGCCACACTCATTGATACGGCGACCTTCTGGGCCGGATTCCTTCGTCTGCCTGAAGATGCCGGCCTTGTGAATGTGGATTTAAAGCTTAACTATTTGAAATCAGTGGTCAAGGGCCGGCTTACGGCCCAGGGGCATTGTATGCGCCCGAGCAAGACCATCTCCTATGCCGAAGCCCGGGTTTTTGACCAGGACGGAGCGCTTGTGGCCCACGGTACTTCATCTCTTATGACCCTTCCGGGAAAGGGGATGGTCATGGAAGTCCCCAAGTTTCTGTAATCCCCATCCTGTTTTGTCACTAACTATAGAAAATCTCATGAAAAGAATCTTATCTTTATTGATCGTTCTCTTGTTTGCAGGACCCACTGATCAACAACAATTATTTTAGCGAGAATCCTCGTGAAAATGAGTCAACATCTTTAACGGACAGCTGCTGCCGCGGCTATTTTCTTTTCTTTTTTTTAAAATACCAGGACTTGTATAGGCAGATTGATTTTGATATTATGATTGCCATATTTTTAATGGGTTATCGCAATCGACCTTCCATCCATGAGCGAAATTTGAATTTTGTGATTTAAAACTCTCTTGGCCTGTTTGATTTGATGAAAAAATACTGATATCTACCAAGCTCATACATTACTCTCCGTTGAATACCCTGTACCAAAAAACTGTTTTATTTTTATATATTGAAAGGGATGAAATTATACAAACATGGTGGTCTAATTTTTATTCGTATTAATTTTGATGAAAAAGGGGGGGATGATGAAAAAGGGAAATTATATTTATAAATTATTAATAGTCACTACAATAATATGTATTGTCATGTTCTTCTTTCTGTTGACAGGAGCCAATACAATCTCTCCAGTCGGCCGATATCAATTAGAAGTTGTCATGAGGAGAGATTTTCCGAATCTGTTTGTCATCGACACTTCAACTGGCCGTGTAAAATGGCTTGATACAGATGATGAAAACAAAGCCTTTAATGAAATTAAATCCGGGCAATGAAAAACACTTAAGATACCGATAGTAATCATAAAAACAGGTATTCCCATAATATGAAAAAGCGAACCGTAATGTTTGATATAGTTATAAGCTCACTGCTGTTCGTCTTTATCCTTTCAGGAATAACACTATTTTCAAGTTGTGCGAAACGTTGGCAATCAAGTAGCAGTCTGAATGCTGAGCAAGAATTTGAAAAATTCAATGAGCTGTTCAAAGAAGGCAAACCCTTTTATACCCTTGAGGAAGCAACGGATATCGCCCATGACTTAATACCAGAAATAGAAAAACTTTCCGGTAAAAAATTTACAAGCATGCCACAAATCCGCCTGATTGATGCCGCAACAGCAGAAGATATTTTTAAGCAGCAAAATTCTTTAATCCAGAACAATGGCAAGGTTCAATCTCGAAAACAGTTTAGCAATAATGAAGAAAAATTTTTTCAAATCAGGTCAAAAACAGTTGGTGGCATTTATGAACCAAAAAAGAAAAGACTCAATCTGATTCCTACGCATATTGAACCCATGCTAAGGTTGATGCAGCTTGGCGATAGATATGGAATGCTCGTGGTAAAGATGACAATTGCCCATGAATTAACACATGCTCTCCAGGACCAGCATATTGATCTTGATAAAAAAATAAAAAAAGCTCCGGGTGCTGAAGAGCGGTATGCTCTATCTGCAGCAATTGAAGGACATGCAAATTTTATAAAAAATGAAGTAGGAAAACAGTTAGGCATAAAATATTCCAAGTCGGAGAAGAGAACAGACCTGCAATTTAAAAACCCTTTGATTAAAAAAATTACTTCTTCGAACTCCCCATATGTACTAAAATATACCAAGGGGACACAATTTATTGAATATCATTTTAAAAAAGGAGGAAATCGTCTTCTATGGAAAATTCTTGAAAACCCACCTGTTGATACTTCAATGATAATCTATCCTGAAACTTACAGCCCTAAATCCTACAATACTTTTAATTACAAGTTGGTTCTGGAAAATGTCTATGATTTTTCGGGCATAGATAAAAACACAAAAAAAATAAAATTTAAATACAATAATTTCAGTCTCAGCAAATTCAGTATAATGGAGGCGTTCAGTGATCTTAAAATGCCCAACAAAAATCATATTATTTCAAAAATTGGGCATTATCAAACTGTTTTGGTTACCCATAATGATATTACATTTGCAAAAATTGCTTTTATTGTACTGAAAGGTGAACAATATACTCCTCAATACATTGAACTTGAACAAAAGTATGTGACTCAAAAAGTTGATGCTTCGTTTGCAGACATGTCTCCCAATTTTTTTTGTAAAAAGGATTCAATAGAAATCGCCAGAGAAATTACAACCCACGAGAAATTTAAAACCTGGTATGAACAAGAAAAGCTGATAAAAAGAAAATATGCGATACTTGCTAAAAACAATATGATTGTAACTTACAGTGATATGGTTTTCTGGCTTGATGATTGTAAAATATTAAAAATAGCCGAAAAAATTTTTACCAGATATGAAAATGATAAGGAGAAGGAAAAGGAAAATATATATAGCAAATATCCGCTTTTGCCTTTAAATCACAATTGAACAATTTTGAATGCGCACAATCATATTCGACACATTTGACAGGATTTCTATTACACCATTCCTCTGTCCAATTCTTTTTAATCCCGTTTTAAGAGTAGCTGCAATTATCTGATGCATCCTTGTTCAAGAAAGGTGTTCCATCTAAATGGCCTGTCATATAGATAACCTTCATTCCATTATGAAGCTTGGACCCATTCTCAAATATCCTCAAGTAAAAATCATAATATGGATTCAAAGACGAAAATTCAACTAATTGGGTATATCTATTTCACTGGGGTTATTTTTACTTTTGGCGGATACAATTTTCTTGACGGCCCGGGATGTATGTAAAGGGCGGAAACATACAGGAGAGTGCTGTTTCCATATGGTTCGCAAATACCATGGAAAATTTGTGGCAGGTTATTGGGAAAAAGCCTTGATAATTTAGCTGTTTGTGCCAGAATGTGCGACCGATACTAAAAAAACTCAACTGGGAATATTCAAGTGACTCATCCGCATATCAAAGCCCTGACCGACCATATATATTTTATCCAGTCGCCCATGAACGGGCGGTTTCCCTTTTGCAACGGGTTTGTATTCAAAGGGAGTCAAACCATCCTCATCGATGCCGGCCTTGGAGACAAACTGATCCAGGCGGTCGACCAGTGCTTTCACATCGACACCCTGGTGATCTCCCATTCCCACCCAGACCATATCAAGAGCTGGCATATGCTCAAAGACCGAAGACTGTTGCTTCCCCTGGAGACCACGGATGCGGTCCGGGACATGGAAAAACTGGGCACCCAGTATACCGGGGACCCTGGGTCCGGGCGTCATTGGGTCAAGAATATTGGAAAGCCCCTTGGTATTGTGCCCCTGAGGAAGCCGGACCAGCGGTTTGGGGACAAGGATGTGTTTGATATCGGAACCGCCCGTATCCAGGCCATTCACACCCCAGGCCATTATTATGACCATTATTGTTTCCTGGATCATGTGTCAGGAACCCTGATTACAACGGATATTGATTTTTCTTCCTTTGGGCCCTGGTACGGGAATCCTTGCGGCAGCATCAAGGCATTCATCGACAGTGTGCACAGGATTATGGACCTGCCCTATACGCGGGTCTGTTCTTCCCACCGCCCGCCCTTTGAAGGAGATGCCTCACACCATTTCACAGCTTTTCTACAGGCCTTTGACCGCCAGAAATCGGAAATCCTGGAGTGCCTGGGCCAGGGAAAAACCCTGGCCGACATTCTTGCGCTTTCCCCGTTTTACCATAATAAATTCATGGATTTAACCGTGCAAAACGTTTTTGAGGGCAATATGGTCCGGGAAAACCTGGCCCTTCTCATGGAAGAAGGGCATGTTATAGAAGACAAGGGATGGTTTATTCCCCGAAAATGAGGACGGATCCACCTGTATTGATACCGGATGTGTTTTGTGGGGACAGGCGTTCCCCATGGCAGTTTTGTTTAGTCTGGTCATGATTTTTTTTTCTTGACTTTAATTTCATCTGTGTTAAATATCGATTTTGTTTTTAGACCTATTGGTTTTTTAGTTTCTATCCCCTGATTGCAGAATGGTTTGCGCAGCTTTGTCCTCGACCGACCCCACTACATCACTCGATACCCAACTAAATTATATTTTAATTTTTTAGGAGCTTGTTATGGGGTATAGCCTTATTCCGGAGTCTATTCATGTTTTCAGGGAGCATTACTCCAGGAAAAAATTTTTAAACGATGTCATGGCCGGAATCATTGTGGGTATTGTGGCGCTTCCTCTGGCCATCGCCTTTGCCATTGCCTCTGGTGTGAAACCAGAGCAGGGTATTTACACTGCCGTGGTGGCGGGATTTCTGATTTCGATCTTCAGTGGAAGCAGGGTCCAGATCGGAGGCCCCACCGGCGCCTTTATCATCGTTGTATTCGGAATCGTGCAAACGTTTGGATATGAGGGACTGATGGTGGCGACCATCATGGCAGGGATGCTTCTTGTCCTCATGGGGGTGACCAAGTTGGGTGCAGCCATTCGGTTTATTCCCTATCCCATGACCATCGGCTTTACAAGCGGTATCGCATTAATCATATTCACAACCCAGGTTAAGGATTTTTTCGGTCTGGATATCCCGGATGGTTCGGCAGATTTTATCGGCAGATGCGTTGCCTATACCCATCAGTTCTCGACCATGGATTTTAACACCATTGCCATGGGCGGTTTTACCCTCATCATAATGGCAATCTGGCCCAGAGTTACCCGGAAGATTCCCGGATCGGTCATCGCAATAATCGCCACTACCCTCATTGTTTTTTGGCTCGATCTTCCCGTGGATACCATTGGCAGCAGGTTCGGCAGCATCCCGACCATGCTGCCCAAACCCTGTTTTCCCCACATCACCCTTGAGATGATCCGTAAGCTTATCTCCCCTGCCTTTACCATTGCCATGCTGGCAGCCATCGAATCCCTTCTTTCGGCCGTTGTTGCAGATGGGATTACCGGAGACCGGCACAACTCCAATATGGAGCTTGTGGCCCAGGGCATAGCAAACATAATCGTCCCGATGTTCGGGGGAATTCCTGCGACCGGTGCCATCGCCCGTACAGCAACCAACATAAAGAGCGGCGGTACGACGCCTGTAGCAGGCATTGTCCATGCCACTACCCTGCTGTTGATCATGATCTGTTTTGGCAAATGGGCCAGCCTGATTCCCATGGCTACCCTTGCAGCCATCCTCATGGTGGTGGCCTATCATATGAGTGAGTGGCGTTATTTTCTAAAACTGTTCAAGAGCCCTAAAAATGATGTGCTGGTGATGCTTGTTACCTTTTTGCTCACCGTGTTTGCGGATCTCACCATCGCCATTGAGGTCGGTGTCGTGCTGAGTGCGATTCTCTTCATGAACCGCATGGCCAATACGACCATTATACGAAGAACCACCATTGATATGGAGACAGATCCCCACGCCCTTAAGGACCGGATAGTTCCGGAGGGCGTGGAGGTGTTCGAGATCCACGGGCCCTTCTTTTTTGGGGCTGCCAGCAGGTTTAAGGACACCCTTCAGATTGTCGGAAAAACGCCCCGGGTACTGATTATTCGGTGTCGCCACATCCTTTTTATGGACGCCACCGCCCTTCACGCCATGGAAGAGCTTGTGGAGAAGGCACTTAAGGACAGCACGACCCTGCTCTTATCCGGAGTCCATGCCCAGCCGTTGATCTCCCTTGAACAGTCGGGGCTCTACAATAAGATAGAAGAGGCGAACATTCTCACCAACATTGATGCCGCCCTGAACAGGGCGCGGCAGTTGATGAATCTTCCAGAGGTACCTTTTCCCGTCCCTTTTGTTCCAACGGTTGAACGGGAAAAGATTTGAATAAGCGCTACCTCTTTATTTTTTTTTGATGTCGGTAGAATTTTGCCGTTGACGGCGATTCCAGGGTATTGCCCAGGATAAGGTCTGCAGCTTTTTCCGCCACCATCATGGTGGGTGCCTATATATTGCCGTTGGTCACATGGGGCATGACCGAGGCATCCACCACCCGCAGATTTTCAATCTCGTTAACTTTCATGGAGCAAGGGTCCACCACTTCCATCTCATCTGTTCCCATTTTACAGGTGTAAGATGGGTGCAATGCGGTTTGCCTATCCTTGGCAACCCAGTCCAGAAAATCCTTGTCTGTCTGGATATGGTTGCCAGGCGAGATTTCTCCACCGTTGAATTCATCGAAACAGGGTTGGCTGACCGGTTAAAAGAAATTCAAAATTCATAAGAGAGCGGTGTTTGAATCTTTTGGGGCGTTATCCCGGTTAGTTTCCGTATAGTCTCTGACCACTTCTGTCACGCGGATCCGATAGGATTCGAACAGGGAATCCTTTCCGTTTTTTTGTGCGGTGCGGTGTTCCATTGCATTGCGCCAGGTCTCAATGGACGCTTCATCTTCCCAAAAAGAAAGGCTCAGGACCTTATCCTCTTCCGTTAGGCTTTGAAAGCGTTCTATGGAGATAAATCCAGGGCTGTTTTTCAGAATTTTGCGCAATTTTGAGGCAAATTCCATATATTTTTTTTCCCCCGCTTCCGTGGGTTTTACTTCAAAGATAACTGCAAACATGGTTCTCCTCATAAAATTAAATGATGAATGGTTCCTTTTCCAGGGCGATGAGTTTTTCCTTGATGTTCAATCCGTGGGCAAACCCGGTGAGGCTCCCGTTGGCGCCCACTACACGATGGCAGGGGATAATCAGGGGAATGGGATTTTTCCCGTTGGCCGCCCCAACGGCCCGGGAGGCTTTTGAATTTCCCAGTTTCTTTGCAATATCCCCGTAGCTTACAATACTGCCGTAGGGGATGTTACCCAGCCGGGCCCAGACTTTTTTCTGGAACTTTGTACCCACTGGATTGAGGGGCACACTAAAGGTTTTTCTTTTGCCGTCCAGGTATTCGAGCACCTGGGTTTTGATATCTGTAAAAAAATGGGAATTAAATTCCCAATGGTCCTGGATCTTAAATTGCCGGCTGCCTTCTCCGGTGTTGAGATGGAGATGGGCCAGCCCTTTTTCATCCCCGGCCAGGATGACCTCGCAAAAACGGGTATTGAATTTTGTGTAATACATGATGACTCTTCCTTGTTATTGGTTCCAGAGGCAAAGAGCGGCATAGGCCCTGTAGGGCCGCCATTTTTCCGCCAGTTTCAATATCTCTTTTTTCCCGGGACGGTTGCCATTTTTTTCCAGGGCCTTGATAATCCCCAGGTCTGCGGCGGGGAAGCTGTCCACCATGCCCAGACCCCGCATGGCCACGTAATTTACCGTCCATTCCCCTATTCCCCGGATGGCAGAAAATTCCTTTTGAAAAACCTCAAATGGCTGGTTGGAATTCAGAGAAAATGCCTTGTCCAGCAGGCCCTGGGCAATATTGACGATGGTGGCCTGCCTGGCCCCGGTGATGCCGATGCCCGCAAGGCTTGTTTCCACCACTTCCTCGGGTCCTGGGAAAAAATAATCCAACCCCGGGGCAAAATCCTTTTTTGTCCGAAGTCCTGTCTTTTCCGCAATGCGTGAGGCCAGGGTGGAGGCGGCCTGTACTGAAATCTGCTGGCCCAGAACGGCCCTGACACAAAATTCAAATGCATTAAATGCAATGGGCATGCGGGGGACATGGCCCTCCGTCATCCCTTTGGACAGGTGCTTATCCTCCTTTAATTTTTTATTGATGGGGGAAAAATCGGTATTCAGGTCGAACATCTGGCGGACCCGGTTATAGATTTCCATATAGCACTGGATATCATCGCAGAGGATGCTCAACTCCAAGGCCGATTTGCCGGGGTTATCCCTGACTAAAAAATATCCTTTGGACCGCTTTGTTCTGAAAGTCCTGGCATAGCTTTGATCTTCAATGACCTCCACCCCTTTGACGATCCGGATCTTCAAGAAGTCAATCACCTGGGAAAAATTGAACGGCCTGTTATAGGGCAATAATAGGGTGGTGTTTGAGCTGTTGGAACCGCCCCTTTCCTTTTTTATTGCTGACGGCGAAATGCCGAAAATTTCTTTAAAAACCTGGTTGAACTGCCGGATGGAGCCGAATCCAGAGGCAAAGGCGATGTCGGTAACGGACTTATTCGAAAACATAAGCAGCTTTTTGGCAAACAGGGCCCGGTGGTACCTGGCGATCTTGACCGGCGGCACCCCTAAGTTTTCGATGAACAGCGTTCTCAGGTGGCGCTCTGAGACCCCCAGGTCCTTTGCCAGGTTGGCCACAAAATGTGTGTTGAGATAGCCGTCGTAGATCATTTTCAGGGCCGTCTGGACGGTAAGGGTGCCGCAAGGATTGCCGTTGTAATAATCCAGATGAATATCCGGGCGGCATCGGAGGCAGGGCCGGTAATACTGGTCCAGGGCCTCAAACATATCCTTAAAATAGACCACATTCTCCTCTTTGGCCATGGGAGCGGGGCAGGAGGGACGACAAAAAATCCCCGTGGTTTTCACCCCGAAAAAGAATTTTCCATCGAAATTTTTATCCTTTGTAATCCTGGCTATTCTGTATTCTTTCATCATTGGATCTTTCTTTTTTCGCCCCGTTTTCCGGCATGGCTTCTGGTCACTGACTGGCTGAGGATTAACAGGGCCTCTGGCACCACCTTTAAAAAGAAA
This sequence comes from Desulfobacteraceae bacterium, assembly GCA_016743945.1. Taxonomy (GTDB): domain Bacteria; phylum Desulfobacterota; class Desulfobacteria; order Desulfobacterales; family Desulfobacteraceae; genus NBML01. Next base: position 158,784 of record JADGFI010000004.1, on the reverse strand, counting down.
CGATTTTCTTCCAGAATAATTCGGTGTCCCGGTGCAAACATGAAATTGGCATGCCCATTTTTACCTTTCAGACAGATAATTTCCATAATTCTATACTACCCTTCAATTTTGAATTTTCCCACCAATTTTAGGCTTGCCCGGTTGCGGGTTAAAGACGGTTGTTAATGTATCACTGTGAAAAAAATATGCTGGCGGTTTTCGGAATCGGCTTTAAAAAATCAGCCCCTGTTTTTTTATCGAGATTTATTTGATAGCTCTGAAACCTATGTTTTCAACACTTTAACATCCTGCAAGTTTATTATTTGTGTTACCTTAAAACATCATTTCCCCTCAAAAAAATCTTGTGCCTGTGGTACTGGGAATGAATATTTCATGTTCTTAGCATTTTTCAATATTTGACTTGCCAAAAAGCCACTTCCTATCATACCATTTAATGTTTTTTATTTCGGCCTTGTCAAGAATACCCTAAAAAGCAAGCCATCTGTGGCATACCGCTCAATAGAGCCGGTCAATAGCCCTGGATACCCTATTTTTAAAACCTCAATAATTCAAGGCTACACAAATAAAGCCTTGATAAAATACTTACCACCATTAATTATTGACTTTTGTTTTTAATCCCGTCGATGAAAACCCTGAAATAGATCACACCCGCTTCAATCAGATCAAACTCTCCATTATATAAGCACCAATCATAAAGAGTCCCCCGCATCGACCGAATAGCCATCTGTACCAGTGTATCGGCAGAAATATCATTTCTGAATTCCCCTGATCTTTGACCGTTTTCCATTATTTCATACATGATCTGGTATAAAGGCCTGGTTTTATCAATAATCCTGGAGTTGTCCTTATTTTTCTTCGATAATTGGGCGCCATAAACCACATAAATCAAATCAAACCCCATTGTGTCACGGGATAAAACAAACATATTTTCCACAAAACAGAGCAATTTTTCCATTGCCGTCCCACAAGCAGCCAGTTTTCCATGAAATTTAAGATAATGGTTATCGTAATTATTAAAAAAGGTCATGATGACATCTGTTTTTGATTCAAAGTGGGTATAAAAAGACCCCTTGGATGTTCCGGCCAGGGTCACAATTTCATCAATTGAAACAGCATGATATCCTTTTTTTTGAAAAAGAATCATTGCGCTTTCATAAAGTTTTCTTTTTGTTTCAAGCGCGTTTTTTTGCCGCATGGTTAACTTGGTTTTATCCTTTTGGACAGCCATGAATTTTTTGAGCTCCTAAAATTTATCTTGACATACACAAATTAGCACAATATTATTGACCGAAGTCAGTGACTTTAGTCACTGAAAAGAAAAATTCAGCGCATACACCATCGTACAAGGTTGGTATAATTGCATATTTTTTCTTTAAGAACAATTTTTTTATTCATTTAATTGAAAGAGACTCAAATCTGAACCAAGGGAGGAAAACTGACCTATTAGTTAAAAATTTTATAGAAACGATAGATTGCTTTATTATCAAATTTTTAATCTTAAAAATCTAATGGTATTTAAGGAGAAATAAACAATGGAATTGACGCATAACCCTAATTTATTGTGGTACGTATTGATTTATGGAATTGTTATTGTTGGTATGGGGTTCTATTATTCGAAAAAAATCAAAACTGGTGAAGACTTTGTTCTTGCAGGAAAAACATTGGGTCCACTTGTTCTAATGGGTACATTATTGGCTACATGGACCGGAGGCGGTACCATTACCGGAGGTGGCAATTCCCTTGCCTATTCTTTTGGAATATGGCCTGCCCTGTTTTTCACCCTCCCAAGCCTGCTGGGAATTGCTGCAATTTCCATAATCGCCCCCAAAATACGCAAACTTGGAAAATATACAATTTCAGAAATTTTAGAAATTAAATATGGTAAATTTTCCAGGGTGCTGTCGTCCATTATCATCATAATGGCCTACGTTGGAATTGTATCTTACCAATTCAAAGGTGTGGGATATATTTTAAACGTCACAACCGGTCTTTCCATAGACACCGGCACATTAATCGGCGTTGGAATCATCATCATATTGGCCACCTCGGGCGGTTTGATGTCCGTGGCAACCACAGATGCCCTGAGTGCATTCTTGATGTTTTTTGGTTTAATTGTCGCAATTCCCATTGTACTAACGGCGGCAGGAGGCTGGGATAATATCGTCGCCAATGTACCGGAAAAACATTTGACCCTTACAGGGGGACTGACCCCGCTGCAGATGTTAGGCTATTACATACCACTGCTGTTTTTGCTCCTGGGCGACCAGAATATGTACCAGAGGCTGGCGGCATCAAAGGGAGACAAAGCGACTAAAATTGGCGCCATTGGCTGGTTTCTGGGCATATTGATTGTCACCCCCGCAGTGGCGTTTATTGCATTTGCCGCAAGAGCCATGTTTCCCGAAATCAATCCGGGAATGGCCCTGATCTCCACCACCCTTATCATGCCAACTATATTGGGGGGCATTCTGGTTGCGGCATTGACAGCCTTTATTATCACAACGGGAAATTCATATCTGTTGTCGGCAGCGACAAATGTTACCTATGATATTTATACACAATATTTTAAACCCGATGCCACAGATAAAGAAAAATTATTTTTCACAAAGTTTTCTGTTCCTGTATTGGGAATCATCTCCTACATCTTAATTCGATTTTTTCCCACTGTTTTATCCATTCAAATGTATGCCTATACCGTATACGGTGCCGGTATTACACCGGCTGTGCTCGGGGTGATTCTATGGAAACGGGTCAACAAGGCCGGCGGCATATCATCCATGCTGGCAGGCGTTTTGTTCACATTACTCTGGGAAATTGCCCTGGGCAGGCCTTTTGGATTAAACAGCTCTATCATTTCAGTCCCCATTGCAATTATAGTACTTGTCGGGGTTACACTCCTGACAACAAAAAATAACCGGACAAGGCTTTCTGATTCAACGAAAAAAGCGCCGCTTGCCTCCAGATAATCCTGGATTTAACCCCCATACATCTCAAACAAGGAAAAAAAATGGACACAAAAAAAAGACTGGTTCACTTCAGAAAATTCATGGCAGAAAACAATATAACATCATCTCTTATCTTTAACTTTGAAAATCAATTCTACATATCGGGCTTTAAGGCAATCATTTATTCCAGGCCCATTGTTCTAGGGGTTGAAACGGATAAAACCTTCCTGATTGTACCAGGACTCGAGGAAAATCACGCCAAGGCCCATGCCAGGGTGAATGAGTTGTATTCTTACCATGAGTACCCTGAGAAAAAAGATTCCGGCACCTCTTACATGGACCCTCTTGATAAAATCATTTCACAGTATCCAGCCGGAACTAGAATCGGAGTCGAATTTACGGCAATGTCAACCGGATTAGCACAGCATTTAAAATCCAGGGGGTATGAACTGATTGACATTGGAAAATTCATCTGTGAAATGAAATTTATAAAGGAATCCCAGGAACTTGACGTCTTAGCTGAATCAGGCAAACTGGTAAGCCTTGCCTTGAAAAAATCCCTGGAAAATACAAAGGCCGGGATTACAGAAATGGAACTGGACCAATACGGGACCCAGGCCCTGTTTGAGCAGGCCTCATTGCAATACCCCGATGCGACCCTGGACATTTTTGTGATGTCGCCTTCGGGAATTGACAGGACAAACATGCCCCATGTATTTTCAAACACAAGGGTACTAAAAGAAAATGATATTGTCATTCACAGCAGACAGGTCGGCTTAAACGGTTACAGGGCTGAATGCGAAAGAACCTTTTTCATTGGCACTCCCAGTGAAAAACAAAAATATATATTCAATATTATGGTTGAGGCCCAGGAAGCTGCCCTGGATATAATAAAACCGGGAATAAGGGCACAAGAGGTTGACCTGGTTGCCCGCAAGGTGTTTCAAAAAGCGGGTTACGGCCAATACAGCATACATAGAACCGGCCATGGAATCGGTATCGGGCTGCATGAAGAACCGTTTTTAAGGTTTGATTCCGATGTCATACTTGAGGAAGGCATGGTTTTTTCCGTTGAACCCGGCTTATATATTCCCGGTGTGGGAGGGTTCCGTCATTCTGATACGGTCATATTAACCAAAAACAATAAACAAATAATTACCGGGTTTTCAAGGGATTTAAAGGATTTAATATTCTGATCCGCCGGCCCCGCCTTTGGGCATGGCATTGGCCAGAAATGTATCAGGCCCGAAAGAAAAAGGCTTCCGGGCCTGATCAACTGCGTTAACAATACGCGCTGCTTAAGCCGCACTGTGCGGGGTGTAAAATCTGAATCCGTGTATTTAAAAAATATTGTGATTTTCCCAAGGGAAAATCACAATATTTTTCATTGCGGATTAAAGAAAATTTTCAACCGGTGCATAGTCAAGGCCAAAGGCATCGGCAACCGCTTTAAAGGTTACCTTGCCTTTAATGACATTGGCGCCCAGTTTGATTTCCTTGTTGTCCTGCATGGCTTTTTTCCATCCCTTGTTGGCAATTTCAATGGCATAGGGAAGGGTTGCATTGGTAAGGGCTGCAGTAGATGTTCTGGCAACGGCACCCGGCATGTTGGCAACACAATAGTGAATAACACCGTCCACTTCAAAGGTGGGGTCTTCATGGGTAGTGGCTTTGGATGTTTCAAAACAGCCGCCCTGGTCAATGGCAACATCCACAATGACAGATCCTTTTTTCATTGTTTTAAGCATCTCACGGGTCAGCAGTTTGGGTGCTTTGGCGCCGGCCACCAGAACCGCACCAATGACAGCATCTGCCCTGGCAACAAGTTCCGCAAGAATTCCTGCATTGGACATGATGGGGAAGCAGTTGGCGGGCATGACATCATCCAGGTAGGCCAGTCTTTCCAGGTTTGTATCCAGGATATATACCTTTGCACCCAGGCCACAGGCCATTTTAGCGGCATTGATACCCACAACACCACCGCCGATAACAACAACTGTGGCAGGTTCAACACCGGTTACGCCGCCCAGAAGAACACCCATTCCGCCCTGGGGCATTTCCAGGTATTTGGCTGCTTCCTGGGTTGCCATCCGACCGGCCACTTCACTCATGGGAACCAGCAGGGGAAGGGAACCGTTCTCTTTTTCAATGGTTTCATAGGCAATATCAATGGATTTACTTTTGATCAAAGCCATGGTCTGCTGCTCATCAGCTGCAAGATGCAGATAGGTGAAGACAATCTGATCTTCACGGATCATATCGTACTCTGAAGGCTGGGGTTCTTTTACATGCATGACCATATCAGATTTTTTAAAAACCTGGGCAGGGGTGTCTGCAATGGTGGCACCGGCAGCTATATATTCTGCATCGGAAAAACCAGCACCTGCGCCTGCAGCGGTTTCAACCAGGACATCATGACCGTTTTTTTTCATGGCAACAACGCCGGCAGGTGTCATGCAAACTCTTTTCTCTAAAACTTTAATTTCTTTTAAGATTCCAACAATCATGGGAAATCTCCTTTATTTTTGTATGGTTTAAAATTTTTATTTAAATGTTTTTTCTATGGCAGTTGCCACAGCAGCCACAACAATGTCTACCTGTTCTTTGGTGATGGTCAGGCAGGGGGCAAAATTCATAATATTGTTCAGTCCGTGAAAACTGGAGTTGGTCCGTCCCACAATCACGTTTTCTGCCATGACATTACCCATGAGCTGTGCCATTTGGCCTTCGGAAATAGGCTCTTTGGTGGCTTTGTCCGTGACAAACTCAATTCCGGCAAAAAGTCCCAGGCCCCTGACATCACCCACAACATCGTATTTTTTCAAGGTTGCAAGTTTTTCATTGAGATAAGCCCCTACTTGAACGCTGTTGTCCAGCAGGTTTTCATCTTCGATGATTCGTGTGCTTTCAAGAGCTGCTGTCAGGGCTGCTGTGCATCCCCCATAGGTGGAAATGTCCCTGAAATAGTTCAGCCGGGTTTCAGGATCTGTGGGATCATTTAAGAAAGCATCATACACTTTTTGTTTAACCACTGTTGCAGACAAGGCTCCGTATGAACTTGCCAACCCCTTGGCCATGGTAATGATTTCCGGATCCACCTCATAGTGCTCATGGCCCCAGAATTTTCCGGTTCTGCCGAATCCGCATACCACTTCATCCATGATCATCCAGATATCATATTTCCTGCAAAGCGCCTGGAGAATGGGATAGTATTCCTTGACTGGCAGCAAAATGCCGCCACCGGCTGTGATGGGCTCAACAATCATGCCGCCGATGGTGTCAGCTCCCTCTTTGAGGATGACATCCTCCACCTTTCTGGCACACTCAATGTCGCAATTGCCATAGGTTTTGTCATAGGGGCAACGGTAGCAGGCGCAATGGTCAAATTCAACAAACCCTTCTACAAAAGGACCGAACCCCTCTTTTCTCTGGGCCTGGCCAGTGGCACTCATGGCACCGATTGTGGTACCGTGGTAATCTCGGTCCCGGTACATGATCTTGTATTTGCCTTTTCTTGCAGGATCAATGTGGGATGCCTGGCGCACTATCTTAAAGGCTTTTTCATTGGCTTCTGAGCCGGAATTGGAAAAATAGACCTTGTCGTGGTTGGGCAATTTTTCCAAAAGTTTTTTGGCAAATTTAATGGAAGGGATATTGCCGAATACCCCTGCAAAATAGGGCATTTTTTTAAGCTGGTCGCAGACTGCTTCGGCAATGGAATCCCGGCCGAAACCGACCATGACGCTCCATACACCGCCAGAGGTAGCATCCAGGTATTCACGACCCCGGATATCTTTGATCATGAGGCCTTTTCCCTCTACAATGATCATCTGTTCCTGGGTTTCAAAGCATTTGTGGGGCTTTAAATGATGCCATAGGGCATTTTTGTCGCCTGCCACCATCTCTTCAACATCATAGTCAAGCCAATCGGTTTTGTTTTCCATGGGGAACCCCCTTTTACGCTTAATTTTTAATGGGTCAGTCGTTTGTTTTAATTACCGGGGCAGCTCAATGATCTGCCCCGGTAATGGGTATCAGGTACGGTGGAAATTTTAATCTTTCTTATTTGCCTTGCTGGGGACGCATATCTGCCTTGTCGATTCCAGCAACGGCAACCGGAGCTGTCATGGCGTCACGGCGGAAGGGTTCGCCAAGTTCCATGTTGGTCAGAACCTCGATAAAAGTAGTCTTGCCCTCTTCCATCTGGAGCCGCACGGCTGTGTTGAGTTTTTCGGTCAGGTCATCCATGGAAGTTGCCTGAACACCCTCGATACCGCAGGCTTTTGCGATTTTTGCATAGTTGACCTCGCGGTTCAGCTCGGTTCCCACAAAGTTGTCGGAGTACCAGAGGGTGGTGTTGCGTTTTTCAGCACCCCAATGGTAGTTGCGGAAGATGATCATGGTAATGGCAGGCCATTCACCACGGCCGCAGGAAACCATTTCATTCATGGAGATACCAAAGGCACCGTCACCTGCAAACCCTACAACAGGAACATCTGGCTGGGCGATTTTTGCACCGCAGATAGCAGGAAAACCGTAGCCACAGGGCCCGAACATACCGGGAGCCAGGTATTTACGTCCTTGTTCAAAACTAGGGTATGCAGCACCCAGGGCACAACTGTTTCCGATATCAGAAGAGATGATGGCGTTTTCCGGCAATGCTTGGCGTATGACGCGCCATGCCATGCGGGAGGTGATTTTTTCAGGGTCCTGCTTACGGGCGCGTTCGTTCCATGTTGTTCCGGCATCATCTGCTTCGTGGTCCATGCCGGCAAGTTCTGTGGCCCAGTCTGCTTTGGTTTTCTCAATGGTTGCCTTGCGATCTGCACGATCAGCATCACCTGCAGTGGCAGACAGCTGCGCCAAAATGCCGTTGGCAACTTTTTTGGCGTCGCCGACAATACCCACTGTTACGGGTTTTGTAAGGCCGATGCGGTCGGCATTGATGTCGACCTGGATGATGGCTGCATTTGTCGGCCAATAGTTAATGCCGTAACCGGGAAGGGTGGAGAAAGGGTTCAAACGGGTACCCAGGGCCAGAACAACGTCGGCCTTGGCAATCAGCTCCATACTGGCTTTAGACCCATTGTAACCCAGGGTTCCTGTAAACAGAGGATGGCTTCCGGGGAAGGCATCATTATGCTGGTAACCGCAGCAAACCGGTGCGTCTAATTTCTCGGCCAGGGCCATGGAATCCTTGATGGCACCGCCGATGACAACACCGCCGCCGTTGAGGATGACAGGAAATTTTGCATTGGACAAAAGCTCGGCTGCACGGGCAACAGCGTTAGTACCACCAGCGGGAATTTCCAGGTCTACAATGGCGGGCAGCTCAATGTCAATCACCTGGGTCCAAAAATCTCGGGGAACATTGATCTGGGCAGGGGCGGAAGCACGTTTTGCCTGGGTGATTACCCGGTTGAGAACCTCGGCGATGCGGGCAGGATGACGAACCTCTTCCTGGTAAGCGACCATGTCCTCAAAGGCAGCCATCTGGGGAACTTCCTGGAAGCCGCCCTGCCCCATGGCCATGTTTGCTGCCTGGGGTGTTACCAAAAGCAAGGGTGTATGGTTCCAATAGGCTGTTTTTACAGGGGTCACAAAGTTGGTAATGCCGGGGCCATTCTGGGCAACCATCATGGACATCTTGCCCGAGGCACGGGTGTAACCGTCGGCCATCATGCCTGCATTGCCTTCATGGGCGCAGTCCCAAAACGTGATGCCTGCCTTTGGAAAAAGGTCGGAAATCGGCATCATAGCTGAGCCGATAATACCAAAAGCGTGTTCTATCCCATGCATCTGGAGTACTTTTACAAAGGCTTCTTCTGTGGTCATTTTCATTGTTCTATTCCCTCCATCATTAATTGGTTTTTCCTGTAGTTTCCAGGATTATATCCTGCAGTATTCAGCCGGATATTCGTTGTTGTTTTATTGCTGATATCTGACATCAGATATCTGTCAAGAAAAATTGTAATTGTTTTTAAAAAATTGTTTTTTTCCCAGAAAGCCGTCGAGAAAAAAAACAAAGAAACAGCGCCTGGCTTGTAAAATCGAAGACAACATCAGATCATGCCTCGGCTTTGCCCAGACCAGAATTCGCCATAGTGGGACGAATCTTTCCGGTTTTGACCTTTTCCCAGTAAATATTAAGCTCGGCTTTTACCATGGGTGCCAGCATGAACAAACCCAATACATTGGGTACACAGATGAGAAAGACCAGGGCATCGGAGATGTCCATTAAGCTGCCAAGCTGAATGGAGGATCCCAGGGCAAAACAGATGCAGAAAATAAAATTATAAAGAATTTTACCCTTTTTGTTATCGCCAAAAATATACGTCCAACCGTTGAGGCCATAATAGGACCATGCCAAGGCCGTGGAAAGCGCAAAGAGCATTCCCGCAGCAGAAAGAAGGTATTTGGCAAAGGGAAAATGAGCGGTAAAAGCAGCAGACGAAGCCGCCATACCCGTCAAGGTGTTTCCCAGAAGATTTGAAGCAAAAATCGGATCTGCAACCATGCTCGTGGTGATCACAAGAGAGGTGATGGCCAGAACAATGAGGGTATCCAGGGTTGGTTCCAAAATGGAGACAAACCCTTCTGTAATCGGTTCTTTTGTCTGAACGGCAGAATGGGCGATTGCCGCAGACCCGAGACCTGCCTCATTGGAAAAAACAGCCCGTTGAAAACCGACCACAATGGCCCCCAGCATACCGCCGCCCAGTGCTTTGCCGTTAAAGGCACCGTCCAGGATCATGGAGATGGCTGCAGGAATATATTTTGCATTCATGAAAATGACCACCAGGGCCGTTACGATATATAATATGGCCATGAAGGGCACAAGCTTTGATGCCACCCTGGCAATGCTTTTGATCCCCCCGATAATCACAAAAAAAACGATCATGGCAAACAGAAGGCCGAACAACCATCCCTTGTCAGCAAAAAAAGAGACCTCTCCCCCGGTGACCACAAGAAACTGGCTGTATGCCTGGTTTGACTGGAACATGTTGCCAATGCCCAGGCAGCCGAACAGGATACCAAAGGCATAGAAACCGCCCAGGGCCTTACCCATTTTAGGCCTTCCGATTTTTGCCAGCCCCTGGGTCAGGTAATACATGGGGCCGCCGGAAACGGTACCATCGGCGTTTTCCTTGCGAAACATCACAGCAAGGGTACATTCCACAAATTTGGTGGACATTCCCAGAAAGCCGGCAACCAGCATCCAGAATACAGCGCCTGGACCACCGGCAGCAATGGCAATGGGGATTCCTGCAATATTTCCGATGCCCACTGTTCCTGACACGGCCGTACACAATGCATTAAAGTGACTGATTTCTCCTTTGCCTTTCCCATCGCTGAAATCACCCTTGATGAGTCTGAGGGCATGTTTGAAGCCCCGAATATTAATATATTCAAGATAGACGGTACAAAAAACAGACCCCGCCACAAGCCATGCCACCACAAGGGGAATGCCAACTCCTGCCACATTGACTTTAAAGAAGACAAAGGACACCAACAGATTGGAAACAGGTGTCAAGGCATTGTTGATGGCATCATCAATGCCCTGGGCAAAGGCCTGGGAATGGGTTGTTAAGACTGTAAACAATATCAGCCATGCGGAAAAAAAATGCTTTTTTAACTTCATAGGGTATCCTGACCTTTTTGGTAATAGTGAATCAAAGGAAGTGCCATCCATTCGCAGCAGTTCAGTACTGGTATTCATTGTTTGCAATGGCCATGCCAGAAATAAAAATATAGTTAACCGATTGAAATTATACAGTTTTAAAATTTGAACCACCCTTTTGGATGGGGCTTGGGTGCCCCGGCCAACCAGCTGCCACACAGATAACTCATTGAAATAAATAAAAAAATCATCATTTGGCAAACGGTTTAGAGGGCGGGGGCCTGGGCGCCCCGGCCCAATGGTTTGTCTCAAACCCTGTTGATCTTCCTGCTAAAAAAGGGTTGAGATGCCATGGGATCGCCGGAAAACCTAATTTTCCCCCGGAGATCAGGGGGCCTATCTGTCCCCTTTACGATCTATATACAATTTTAGTCACCACCCGCAGTATCCGATCAACCATCAGGAGGATCACCTGGCGCTATATTTTAATATCGTGGTGTTTTATTTTTCTGAAGAGGGTCTTTCGGTTAATTCCCAGCTTGTCTGCAACCATCAGCTTTCGGTATTCATATTTGATCAAAACTGTTTCAATGAAGCGCTTTTCAAATGTCTCAAGGGCATTTTTAAGGTCCTCTTCCCGGTCTTGCGCTCTATCTGTTCCTTTTTCCAGGCCCGGATCCAGAAACTCCAGCTCTCCTATGGTCAGGTATTGATAGAGGGCATTTTGAAGCTGCCGGACATTACCCGGCCAGTGATAGTGGGTCATTGCAGAGATGATTTCAGGGGTGACAGGGGACATATCTTCGTTTTTCGGATATGAATCCAGAAAATGCGCAATGAGCTTGGGAATATCCTCTTTTCGTGCCTTCAGGGACGGCAGTGTGATGGGGATGATGTGAATGCGAAAGAAAAAATCCTCCCGGATCCGCTTCTTTCGAACCATCTGCGTAAGATCACGGTTGGTTGCGGACACAAACCGAATATCGGGTTTTTTCACAACAGTGCCGCCCACGGGGATAAAGCCGTTTCCATCCATGACCCGTAAAAGCTTGACCTGCATGGCAAGGGAGATTTCACCCAGTTCATCCAGGAACAGAGTTCCACCGTCTGCCTTGTCCAAAATTCCTATTTTATCCGTGTTGGCACCGCTGAAAGCACCTTTTTTATGGCCAAAGAATTCACTTTCAAAAAGCGATTCATGGATGGCACCGCAGTTGACCGGAACAAAATTTTCCTTATTTCTCAGGCTGTTGGTATGGATCGCTTTTGCCACAAGCTCCTTGCCGGTACCGGATGGGCCGTAGATGATGACGTTATCCTCCCGGACGGCTGCCTTGAGAATCAAATCGTAAACCTTCTGCATGACAGGAGAGGCGCCAATAATATCATCAAATCGGTCCCGCTTGAGGATCCTGGATTTTAACCGGCTGTTTTCCCGACGCAGGGCCAATTCGCCTTTTTGTTTTTCCGTGATGTCAGAGATAAACCCTTCAATGCCGGTCAGCCTACCCTTTTGATCATAAATGCCGACACCCTGTTCCCATACCCATTTCTCCTGTTTGGATGCCGTTTGGATGCGGTATGTTTCTCCAAAATCGATCCGGTTGGCAAGGGCCTTGTCAATTTTTTTCCCCACCCCCCCCCTCTCTTTATCAAGGATGATGAGATCATAATGACGGCCTTTACAACCGGTAAATGCGTCGGGCAGATATCCGGTCAGCGCCTGGCACCCGTCACTTACGAAGGTGGTGTGCCAGTCCCCATCAAAGGAAGAGCGGTAGACCATGCCAGGCAGGTTGTCGATGAGGGTGTCGAGCTGACGGCTTTTTTCATCCAGGGCATGGGCAATGATATTCTTTTTCTCTTCAAGCACTTCATGCATTTTTCTCAGTGAAAGGTGGGTATGGACACGGGCCAGTACTTCTGCCGCGTGAAACGGCTTGGTGATATAATCCACTGCCCCCATTCCAAAGCCCTTTGTCTTCTGATCGGTTGCATTGATGGCCGTGATGAATATAATGGGGATTTCCCGGGTGCGGGGATCCTTTTTCAAGTGTTCACACACTTCAAAACCGCTCATCTCCGGCATCATGATATCGAGAAGTATCAGATCCGGAAGCTGATGACGGGTAAATTCCAAGGCCTTTTTGCCGCTTTTGACAATGGCCAGCCGATATTGTGCCTTCAGGGTTCCTGCCAGCAGTTGAATATTGGTGACATTGTCATCCACAATCATGATAAGATGTTCAGTGGTATTCATGGCTGCTCCTCCAGCAGGGGGATCAATGTCTCCACAGCTTCAAGCGCATGGTCATAATCAAAGGAAGCTATCTGCTCCTTTATCTCTTCCATTACGGGGTGGTCAAAAACAGATTCCAACAGATCAAACTGCGTTTCAACCGCCTTGAGTTCATATTGGGTTAATGCCTGTTTCAAACGATGGAGCACCTTGTCTGCCCTGACCCCATCAACAGGGCTGGCTGGAGTTGATTTCTCCAGGGAATTTCGGGAGTCCAACAGGCCCTCAATGGCCTTCAGTACCCGTTGAAACTCTTGTTCAAAGATATCCAGATTTTCGCTATTCAGTGACAATAGGTCCTTCTCCTGTTGGCACGCCTGTTCATAGGTTTCAGCCAGACGGGCGAGAGTGGTGGCACCGATTCCCGAAGAGGCCCCCTTGATACTGTGCAAAAGGGCTGCCAGCTGCACAGCATCTTGATCCTGCCAGTGGGCTTTCATCGCCGCCATCATCGGTTGATGGTTCCGGGCAAAAGTTTCCAAAAGCCGTAAAAAAGTAGGGTCATCCGCCCCCAGCCGTTCCATGGCAGGGTAAATGTCGATCCCCGGTACAACAGAAGGCAGTATGGTACCCTGATAGATTTTGTTGGCGCTTCCACGCCCCAGATCGCAAGCCCCACTGGGAACTTGCGATGCTGACGCATGCCTATGGATCACTTCTTTCAACACTTTGAACAGCTTTTCCTGGCTTACCGGTTTTGATATGTATCCATCCATGCCAGCGGCCATGCACTTTTCCTTGTCTCCCTTAAGGGTATGGGCGGTCATGGCAATGATGGGAAGCGTATCGTGGGCCTTTATCCTGCGGATGGCACGGGTGGTTTCGAAACCATCCATTTGAGGCATTTGAATATCCATCAGCACCGCATCAAAAGGCATCTCTTTCACTGCCGCCAAAGCCGCCATGCCATTGTCCACAAGCCTTGGTTGTATCCCGACAAGATCCAGAACCGCAAGGGTAATTTCCTGGTTGGTGGGATTGTCCTCAACAACCAGCAGGCGTCGCCCCTTGAAAAACGAATGATACTGGGAGATTATATCAGGAGAAGAGGAAGAGGAGAGATTCGTGTTCGTGACTTCAACGGGCGATCGTTCCAAGGTAATGGTGAAGATAAAGCGACTTCCCTTTCCTGGCTGGCTTTGAACCCGGATGTGTCCGCCCATCATCTCCACCAGTTGTCCGCAGATGCAAAGTCCCAGGCCGCTGCCACCATATTTTCGGGTGGTGGAGGCATCGACTTGTGAAAACGGTGTAAATAGCAGGTCCTGATGTTCCGGTGCAATGCCGATACCTGTATCTTCCACGGAAAAATTGAGTTGAATCTCATCGACCCCGGTCTCCCGACCCTGTACACTGACAACGATTTTTCCCTTTTCGTCGGTAAACTTTACGGCATTACTGACCAGATTTATTAAAATCTGCTGCAGTCTGAAAGAATCCCCCACAAGATAAAGAGGGGTGTCCGGGGAAATATCCATGACAAAACCGATCTGTTTTTTGGCAATTCTATGGGAAAATAGCTCCTGCAAAAGGTCCATGAGTTTTCCAAGGTGAAAGGGGCGGTACTCAAGATCCAGCTTACCTGCTTCAATTTTTGAAAAATCCAGGATATCATCAATGACTCCCAACAGAGCATGGCCGGATGTATTGATAATCTCCATATAACGGACAATTTTGGGCGGAAGGGTTTCATTCATCACCAGTTCTGAGGCGGTGATCACACCGTTCATGGGGGTGCGAATTTCATGGCTCATATTTGCCAAAAAATCACTCTTGGCGTGGGTTGCGGCATCTGCCGCTTCCTTGGCCATCTTCAGAGCTTCATTGGTACTGCTCAGTTCAGCAGTGCGCTCCTCCACCCGTTTTTCCAGTTCATGGTAGGCCTTTTTCAGTGCAAGCTGGGCATTGACCTTTATTCCAAGCAAGATAACAACGCCTGCAATAAGAAGCAAAAGCAGTGCCCACTTGAACCTTTGAAAATCATTGGGAGGAAGAAAATCCAGGCTCACCCATTTGCGTAGGATATTTTTTTTCTGGGCATCTGTGGTGGTGGTCAGCACCTTATCAAGGATGGAGCGCAGGGGCAAAAGCTCCTTGTTCACCGCAAAGGAGATTCCCAAAATGGCAATGGTCTCCCCGGAAACGCGCAGATTGGAAATCCCCAGGCGCTCACTGTGATGGGAGGCAGATGCCATGTATCCCACCATGGCATCTGCCATGCCAAAGGATACTTTTTTCAGGGCGGTTTCAATGTTGGGCACGGGATCAAGCTTCAGGTCGGGATAATCCGTTTCAAGAATATCCTTCCAGATATAATTATGAACTACTGTTACCTTCATTCCCTTCAGCTTTTCAAGGGACATGGGTTCTCTGATGTTTTTTTGGACAATAATCACACCGGAGAGGCGAGCATAGGGAAGCGTAAAGTTCATGAACGCTGCCCGCTGGGGAGAGGAGACTGCTGCGCCAAGCATGTCTATTTTACCCGCCTTGACAAGAGAAATGCTCTCTTCCCAGGTATAAGACTGTTCGATTTTAAACCCAAGGCCGGTTCTGGACTCGATCAGCTTTAAAAAATCGGCCGTCACGCCAATATACTCACCGTGTTCATCAAGGTGTTCAATGGGGGCAAAGTCCTTGTCAATTCCAACGGTTACAATGGGGTTGGCCTGGATCCAGGCCATCTCTTCCCGGGTCAGCTGAACTGGATCGGGGCTGTTGTCAGCCTCACCAAAGGAAGGAAAAAACTGAAAGAGAGCTGTAGCAAGACAGATACCCGCCATCATACGTAACCCGTGACAACGATGTTTTGATAAAAATATAATCATTATAGTATTTTACATGAATGCCGATCCAAAGTAAATTTTAAAAATAATAGCTGTTGA
Organism: Desulfobacteraceae bacterium; assembly: GCA_016743945.1. Taxonomy (GTDB): domain Bacteria; phylum Desulfobacterota; class Desulfobacteria; order Desulfobacterales; family Desulfobacteraceae; genus NBML01. The sequence continues at coordinate 143,034 of JADGFI010000004.1, read as the reverse complement.
CTAGAACGTCGATTTTAACCAAAGTACGGATCAAATTATTATGTTCTCGATCCGAACAAAGATGTAAGGTTTGAACTGGCAAAAAAACCTTCCTGTCGGATAGATTTTTTCAGCAGCTATCAAAATTTTTTTCCTTGACAGTTTTCTGATGTGTGATATATCAGATATCAGAAAGCAAGGATAGCGGATTTGAAATCGATAAACCTCTTTGGTTGAAAAAGAGGTTGAAATAAAACAATATTAAGTCTTACGTTTAAATCGAAATGGATGTAAAGCTTTATGAAAAAGGGAAATTTGGATGAAGAACCAATTAAATGTTTTATCACTCAGTGAGCAGGTTTATCAATATCTACGAAGGCAAATGAATCTTGGTATTTTTCTTCCTGGTTCAACCATCAATATGGCGGAACTTTCAGAGCAGCTGGGAATAAGCAAAACGCCCCTTAGAGATGCCCTGATTTTACTTGAAGCAGAAGGATTTGTTACCATCCTTCCCCGACGGGGAGTTAAGGTTAACACCCTGACGTTTTTAGATGTGAAAAATTCCTATCATGCCATCGGCATTATAGAATCTTCTATTATTATGGATTTTTTTGACAGGTTTAACCCGTCGCATTTCTCGCGGTTTGAAGAACTCAATGAAAAAATGATATCAGATATCAACAAAGAGGATTTTAAAGATCTGTTTAAAACAAACCTCAAATTCCATGATATTTATATTGATCTTTCCGATAATACTTTTTTAAAAAAATTCATAATTCCAATCAAACAAAGACTTTATGATTTTCCAGGACAAAATTTTATAAAAGAATGGGAGCTTCAAAATTGCAGGGAACATGCGCAATTAATAAAACTATTAAAACAAGGTAGCCTTAAAAAAGCGGCCGAAATATTAAAACAAAAACACTGGTCTTTTGAATACCAAAAAAGTTTTATCAAACAATTTTATAACATGGGAATTCGGAACTAGTTTTTTTTAAGGATACACCTCCACCCTGTTGCGTCCTTTTTGTTTTGCGACGTACAGGGCATGATCAGCCTGCTTGAGCATCTCTCCGATATCTTTGATGCCGGGTTTCCATTGGGCAACCCCAAGGCTTACGGTGATGGAAAGCTTTTCTCTGCCCTGGATAACAAAACTTGTCTCAATGGCCTGTCTGAACCTATGTGCCGTGGCAACGGCACCGATGGCGTCTGTTGACGGAAGGAGTATGGCAAATTCTTCTCCTCCCACCCGGGCGAAAAGATCCACATCCCTTAAGGTTTTTTGACCGGTTTTGGCAAACTGCTTTAAAAGCAGATCTCCCATATCATGGCCATGGGTATCGTTGACGGTCTTAAAATGGTCAATATCCAGCATAAGAAGGGACAGGCCGCAATGGGGATACCGTAACTGCCGCTCCAGTTCAATGGCGGAAAGTTTCATAAACTGCCTGCGGTTGCACAGCCCCGTCAAATAGTCTGTGGTGGCGACCCTCTGGAGCTCATCCTGGTATTGCCGTTTTTCCGTGATATCATCCACCATCCATATCACTCCTTTTGACAAATCCGGAGGTGTGGAAGGGTCAATGGCCTTGCCGGAAAGGGTGCACCAGACCGGGGAGCCATCCTTTTTTTTCAACTGGTACTCCACCTGGATCTGTTCTCCGTGGACCAGGCGGTTGAAATGTTTCTCCCCATAGTCTTCAAAGCGGGCCAGGGAGAGATGAAGTTCCTTCATCCTCAGGCCTATCATCGATTCAGGGGTTTCATATCCCAGGATGTCAGCCAGCCGCTGGTTCCCCTTGTACAAGATTCGGCCTCCCTTGAGAACCATGATTCCCACCTGGCTGTTTTCAATTATGGCAGTCAGCTCGTCCAGGGTATTTTTCAATTTTTTTTCCATCAGGGTTCTGGTGGTGATGTCCCTGAATTCCGTCACCCTTACCATGCGTCCTTTATAGGGGATTTCCTTTCCCTGGATTTCTAAAGGATAGACAGATCCATCCTTTTTGAGTCCTTTCGCATCATAGGGGGTCTCATCATCTGCCGCTATCTTGGATTTGACTGTCGCCTGCCAGGCAGGGGCAATGAGCTTAAACCCGTCCATGCCGACAAGTTCAGCGGGCGTATATCCCGTGATGGTTGAAATCGCCTGGTTTACATCGATTATCTTCCCCTGGTCATGGATGACGATGCCGCTGAAGGAGGCTCCCTGGAGTCCTCTGAATCTGGCTTCACTGTCCCGGAGCTCGGTTTCCACCTGTTTTCGTTTTTCAATATCTGTTTTTAATTGCTGGTTCATGCCGGCAAGCTCAGTGGTCTGCTGCTCCATCTGGCCTAGCATTCGGTTTATCTCCCTGCCCAGCAAACCGATCTCGTCCTTCTGGGAAAGATGGATACGGGCTGAAAGATCCCCTGATTTTGAAACTTCCAGGGCATGGCTGGTCAAAATCGAGATGGGGGAAATGATAATTTTTTTTAAGATCACAATAACCAGCAAGGCCACGAACAGCCCGAGAAAGGTGAACATCAGCACCGAGTATATGAAGATGGTCCGCCCTTTTTCCAAGATGGGTCGCTCAAGTTCTGCCCGGACCAAAAATAAGTTTGGGCCGATGGTATTGGGAAAAAGCGAATATACCAAAAGTTTATTTCGGCTTTCTTCTTCGATGATGTAAGCGGTTTCTGACGAAAATTTCTTTACAATTTCAATCTCCCCAGAGGTCAGGTGCTCATCCGTTATTTCAAAGATGTTAAACATCACCTGGGTCTGCTGCCGGAGCTGTGCCATGAAGGTGCCGGTGAGGAGCCGGCCCATGACAAGGGTTCCCCGGGCCGGACCCTGGTTCTTTCGGGTGAGGATCGGACGGGAACTCACCAACATCAACCCTTTATCACTATTATAAATACCTGAAGCCTTCAGCCCTGCCAGACCCTTTTCCGTCCGGGGGGAAAGATCAATAGTATCCGTTCCCAGGAGCAGATATCCGGGCAGGTCTGTTCGCTCTTTTTTTTTGCCGGTATCAAGATCCCATTCTTCACAGAATATCGTCCGATTCAGGATATCACTTATACAGACAAGATTCAGCCCATTGTTCATAACGGTATCCATGTTCAAGTTCGATTCTATAAACTGGGGGGAAGAAGATGCTATAAAATTGTATAGATCATCCCAGGAAGCCCAGTCATGGCACAGACCGTCGATTTGATGGATTTCATTTTGAATAACCCATATGCAGCGTTGCATATCTTTTTTTGCCTCGCTGACCTCAAGGGATTTAAACCCCGGCAAAATGAGATAATGATGAATTCCATAGTTTAAGGCGGCAAACAGGGAAAACATCAGCAATAAGATGATGAGTACCTTGGTTTTTAAGGGCATTTTTAACCTTTGATCAATTCGCAAGTCTTGTTGATTAGCCTGATTTTATTTAACCCACCTGAAAATAGTGACACGCCTATCTATTGTGAAAAATAGTGTCTACTGATCCTCTGAAGGATTTTCTAAAATATAGGCTGAAAACTAGGTTTTTGTCAAGATATCCTAACTGCTCATTTTGCAATGCAAATTATTCTTGACAATATGAATAACACGCTCTATTAAGAGAACACGTTCTCTTAATGAAACGTGTTATTGAAAAGGATGATGATGAAAAAAATAAAGGCAAACCGGCGAGAAGTGCAGAAGGCTGAAACCCGCACCTTGATTTTAGCGAGTGCCAGACAGCTTTTTGAAACCCAGGATTATGACAAAGTGACTATCCGGGGTGTGGCAGCTCGGGCCCGGATAGGCCTTGGGACCATTTACAAGCATTTTCCCAACAAGCTGTCCATGCTGGCGGCGGCTTTTTCAGATGATTTGAAAAACATGTATCAGGATGCCCTGGACACTGTGCCGAACAGTAAATCCTTCCAGACCCAGTTTGTCCATATCTCAAAACAATTTTTCATCTTTTATACCTCCCACTACTCCCTTTCCCGGGCCTATCTGAGTCATCTGTTTTTTTATGAACGCGAATGGCTGGATGAGATCAATGCCTTTGATGACCGGTATGCCCAAAAAATAGCACAACTGATTCAGGCAGCCCAGGACAGAGGAGAGATCAACCCTGAAAAAAACAATCATATTCTGGCCCTCGCCCTGATGTCCAATTATTTTTTTGTGCTGACCAATAGCTTTTTACGGGAAAAAATGACAGACCCCGATCAATTGGCAGCTCTGCTAGAAACCCTTGTTGAACAGACCCTTTTATAAGTAGGAGTGTTATTATGGCCTCATCTGCATCTATTGAACCTGATCTGGATTTTATCGCTCAAATCAACTCTGACTCAGGCCTGAATCTTAAAAAATGTTACCAATGCGCCACCTGTTCTGTGGTCTGTACCCTATCCCAGGATGACCAGCCTTTTCCCAGAAAAGAAATGCTCTATGCCTCTTGGGGATTAAAGGACAGGCTCATTGCAAACCCCAACATCTGGCTGTGCTACAATTGCGGGGACTGCTCCGCGCTCTGCCCCCGGGATGCCAGACCGGGTGATGTGCTCAATACGCTGAGAAAAATGTCCATCAAAGAATATTCAAAACCCGCTGCCATGCACCAATTGTTCAATGACAGCCGGAAGCTGCCATGGCTTTTTATCATTCCCGCCCTGATCATCACCATTGTGGGTCTTGGGACGGGCCTGATGAATCTGTCTCCCGGCAATGGCCGCATTGTTTTTGCCCATTTTTTCCCCGTGCTCCTGATCGAGATGATTTTCATCCCCCTCTCCCTGGTAACGGGCCTGGTCTTTTTCCTGGGGGTCAGGCGGTTTCTTAAGGATATGCAGGCGACCAGCGCACAGGGCAAAGCAGTTTCCGGCCCCATTGATTTTAAACGATTCCTAATAACCATCATCACCCAGTTACCCGCAATAATACGGCACGAAGGATTTTCCTCCTGTTCTGAAAACAAGAGAAAGATATCCCACATGATGGTTGCCTTTTCCTTTGTCAGCCTTGCCTTTGTGGCCGGCGCCTTTGTTTTTGCCCTTTATGTCCTCAACAGCCACGCCCCCTATGACCAAATCAATCCGGTAAAAATTCTGGCCAATATATCGGGCATAGCCCTTATTGCCGGCAGCCTGCTTCTGATCAAAGAGCGAAGGGCAAAGGCAGGGCAGATCAACGGGTATTTTGACTGGTACCTGCTGGGCCTTGCCCTTTTTTTAGGAATCACGGGCATGCTCACTCAGATACTCAGGCTGGCCAATCTCCCCTGGGCAGCCTATTCTATGTATTTTATCCATCTGCTCTTTACATTTAATCTGGTGGCCTTTTTGCCTTATACCAAGCTGGCCCATCTGGTTTACCGCACTGTGGCGATTGCCTTTTACCACTATTCAAAAGAGAAAAAGTGATTGACAGTTCTCTATATTAATTGAACCTGTAAATTAAAAAACACGGATCGTGTTTATTCCTATCAGACAATAACGGAGGTTGTAGTTGAAAAATTTTAAACACATGCTTGTAATTTCCGGCACCCTAAGTTTTGCCCTAGCCGTTTCTCAAATAATAATAGGCTTTTCACCCTCCATGAGTCTATACTTTGGGGCACCCGAAGCATTGGTAAACAATTCCTATATGCTTATTCTCACAAGTTTCCTTGTTGCCGGAATTCTAACAATATTTGGATTGTACGCCATGTCAGGCGCTGGGTTTATCCGTGCATTACCATGGTTAAAGCCGGTGTTTTTGGTAATAAGCTCCATATTTATCCTGCGCGGACTCTTGGTAATTCCCGAATTTTTAGTTGTCATGGGCATTGTTCAGATTTCTATTCCAGTAGCACCACGCTTTATCCTGTTTTCAACTGGCTCCCTGGTACTAGGATTTTTTTTCATAACAGGTACTATCGGCGGATGGAATTCATTTCCATCAAAAAATTAAAACTTCTTATAACATACCAGGTTTTATTGAGGATCGAGAAGAAGATTCTTGCAAAACAAATGCTAATTCATTTGTTTTACAAAATTTTGTATGCCCCCAGGCCAAGCATGGCCTGGGCTGCATAATAGAAGGCCATGACCCAGAGGCTGGACAAAAAAACAGGGGTCACAAACATGTTATAGGCAATCAGTGAGTCGGAAATAATGAAAAATACAGCACCCAGAATGACCAGGCCATGGTTGGCACTCCCCAGACAGGCACTAATTCCCATGAGGGAAATCACGCCCAGATAACTATAGATGGGAATCTTCATGGGACCCAGAAAAGGAGATAAAAACCCGGCAAACCCCAAACTAAAAACCACCATACCACCCATGATCAACAACCGGCCACGGCTCAATCCCGGACGTTTCATGAAAACTGTAATATAAAAGAGATGGGCCAGGATAAAAGCCCCCATCCCAGCCTCAAACAAACCTTTATGGGGCATCTCAAGCAGCACATCCCCGACACAGGAGAAGAAAAAACCCAGGGTCATCAACTTGCCCTTTTGGCCCGGTATATTGAAAAAGGCAAACAAAGCCAGACAGCATATGGGGATGGTTTTCATCACCCAGCTGAGGGCATAGGGCCGAAGCCCCAGGGTCAACAGATAGACGAAAGAAAATCCCATAAACCCGATTACCAGAATCCTGTTCAATCCATTTGTCTGTGTACCCATGGTCCGCTCCTTTCCGGTGTGGTATTTTTCCATTTTTCTTTGTTTGGACAGGTCAATGCTGTTAGAGGCGTAGCACATTTACCGATATTTTTAAAAAAAAATCGACACTCCTGTTTATGTTTACCATAAAAACAAGTAAATTTAGTTATCAACTTGGGTCCATGGGCGATTCAGATAAATGAGCAATGAAAAAAATGTCGTCATTAAAATGGCACATCGTGTAACTCGGTAGCATGTTTAGCTACTGCTGGGACATTAGCTGGCTTATCGCCAATAATTTGTCGACCGGGAACAGGATCGGAAAGGAATGATTGTTGAACCAATCTTCTTTGCCATAAAGCTTATCTGAACAACCAGGACACATGCCATGACTGAATTTTGCATTGGAATATTTTTCAATATGGGCTTCAATCTGGTTCCAATACCCTTTATCATCTCTGATTTTCTTACAAGTTGCACAGATCGGAACTAAACCACTCAGTGTCTTAACATTTTCAAGGGCATCCTGAAGATCTATAATCATTTTTTCCCGTTCTTGTTCTCCCAACTTTCGCTCAGTGATATCTCGTGCAATACCTTGTGTGCCCATAAAAGTATCTTGAGTTGGACTTTCTGAAGCGTACAATCCTTCTGCTGAAACACTGAAAATTTCAAAAAAAATATTTTCCTGATCTTTAGTCAACAATCTCACTTCAAATGATCTGGTTCGCCTGCCCCTTGTTCGCCGTTCATTCATTCTGTCTTTTGTGCTATTTTTGTCCTCGTGATAAACCAGTTCAATAACAGGTTTTCCCAGGAGTGTTTCAGGGCTGTATCCGTATTGTCTTACGCCATCACTTATAAACGTCTCAACAACGAGACAGTTTTTTTTCCATTCAATTGAATCATACAATTTGATATCAATATCTTCTTTCTCCACGAGATCAGCCAAAGCCGGCCTGGGTTCTTCATAGAAAACATTAGAATATGCCGCCCCCCCCTTACCGAGAATATCCTTTTTGGAAGTATTCGTCATGATCTCCAGCGCCTTGTTCCATGCGATAACTTTTTTATTTTGATCTATAACGAAAGTAGCATCAGGAAGAAACTCAAGGATATTATTGAGAAGATCTTCACTGTTGCATAGCGCTTCCTCTATTTGTTTGCGCTCGGTAATGTCCCTTACTATGCTTATCTGTGCGTCTTCACCATTGTATTTTATTTTACTGGAGTGAACGTTAACCGAGAATCTCTTTTTATCTTTTTTAATGTGAGTATACTCGTGCGGTATGACTTTGGCATTCTGGATATTTTTTTTCACTTTCCCCAACTGGTTAAGATAAATTTCAGGTCAATTTTTTGTATATTATACTTGTGAGATGTAAAAACGATATGGTAACCAATCATTCAAGCCATTCACTATCTGGTGCGTTGTATAAAAAAGGATTGTTGAAACTATCAGGGAGAAAATTGTAAATGAGTGATCAAAAATTAATTGTTGAAGAAAAAGATCATGTGCTGATGATGGGGCTGAACCGGCCTGAAAAACGGAATGCCTTTGACCTGGAGATGTACCGGGAATTGAGCATGGCCTATGGAGAACTGAACCGAAATCCAAATTTGCGGTGCGGGCTTTTATTTGCAAAGGGAGATCATTTTACCGCTGGTTTGGATCTGCCCCAATGGGCACCGCTTTTCACCAGGGGAAGTTTTCCTGATCTTCCTGCAAAGGGGATTGACCCCCTGGGACTGGATGAGGAAAACAGGGTCTCCAAGCCCATTGTCATGGCAGTCCAGGGAATTTGCTTTACCCTTGGGATTGAATTGCTTTTAGCGACAGACATTCGTGTGGCGTCAAGGGACACACGGTTCGGACAAATTGAAATCAAACGAGGCATCTATCCTGTGGGCGGAGCCACGGTTCGTTTGATGCAGGAGATCGGGTGGGGCAACGCCATGCGTTATTTGTTAACTGCCGATGAAATTTCCGCCAAGGAAGCCTGGCGCCTGGGCCTGGTACAGGAGATTACAGAACCGGGAAAAGAGTTTGAAAAAGCCTTTGAAATTGCCAAGACCATTGCAAAACTATCTCCATTAGGTGTCCAGGCAACCCTGAAATCCGGTCGGACAGCCAGGTCCAAAGGAGATCAGGCAGCCATTGAAAACTTGCTGCCTGATCTGATGCCCATCATGAAAAGTGAGGACTTTAAGGAAGGTATCCAATCTTTTATGGAAAGAAGAGAGGCTGATTTCAAAGGGGTTTGAAATCTTAGATGGGTCAGTTTCTCAGGCATCGTCCAAAGCATTTCTGCCAGATCAGGGTCCTTGGACCGGAAATTGGATTGAACCTTTTTGGGATACCCTTTTATTTCCATAAATCCGCTGGGACCCGAACCCCTCCTGTCTCTATCATCCGGTGCAGTGGTTCTTGTCGCATAAATAGATGATATTCACATCAAAGCATTCTGGGGGGTGGGTTACCCCTGGAAAAGGGACCTTCCCGGATTTGCGGAGTTGATTGATAAGGGGAATATCCTTGGATCAAGCGTGGTTGTGGACGGCAATTGCATCACCTCCAAGGGGGGGGTGGAACCGCCTGTGATTATGCCTTGAGGCTTGTTAAGTTATTGTATTCTCTTGAAAAAAGAAATCAGGCTGCCCAGGATCTTGCCCTGCCAATTGAGTGATGGATATCCCTTAATCCTCTGGCAAACGCTGAATATTATCCATATCCCATATAGGTATAGCCAGATTCCAAGGCGAAAAAGTCAACGCCGAACAACGGGTGTCTGTCCCTTTTTTTTGACGCACTTGGGTTAAGCGGCAATTTACTTTGATTTAAAGAAAACGAAAAAAGATTTTTAAGAAAAAAAATACCGAATATGTAACCATTAATACATATTTTATAACTTATATTGCTCAGCAAAAAATAACCTAAAAAAGTTGTAAATACTATGGGTTGAGGGTTACAGACAATTAAAAATCTGGTATATTTCTTGCTTTTCAATTATAGGGTTGTAAAAAAAATCAAACTCCCCCGAAAAACTCGAACAAAAGGAGAATTAACCGATGAAAACCGCAAAGAGAAAGTTTATTTTATTGACGATTGGTCTGGCATTCTTAGCCTCCTGTGCCACTTCCAACAAAACAAAACTTGTTCCTGACAGCATGGTTATGGATCTCACCCCTGCGTTTCAGTCAGGAGAATTCGATTCAAAAGTTGATGGTTTGGTGGTTTTGATGGATGCCTCTTCATCAATGGCAGAAACTTACCAGGATTATGTCAAATTTGATATCGCCAAAGCGTTTGTGCGCCATATGAATAAAACCATACCGCCGATTTCAGCGATATCCGGTTTAAGAACCTTTGGTCATTCCCCTGAGCTATCCCGGAAGCAGACCAAACTTTTTTACGGAATGACCCCCTATAACCGGGGTGAAATGAACACTGGGTTAAACGCAGTGAACTCTTCAGGCGGACCGACGCCTATGGCACCAGCCATTAAAGAGGCGGGTGCTGACCTGAAAGATATCAGTGGTAATAAAGCAATCATTATCATCAGTGATGGAAAAGAGTTGACCGAAGAACCCCTTATCGCAGCCCAGGAACTACAGGCACAGATGGGAGAGAACCTTTGTATCTATACCGTTATGGTAGGGGATGATGAAAACGGTAAAATGCTCATGGAAAAGATTGCTGGAACTTCCCCTTGTGGATTCATGACCATGGCGCAGAATATTTCTTCAGCAGAGCCCATGGCCGAGTATGTCTCAGATATTTTTTTAACCAAGGTTGAAAAGGTAGCCATGGTTCCCGCAGCTCCGGAAGGACTTGGGTACCATAAGGCAGAACCCATAATGCTGAATCTTAGCAATGTGCATTTCAGTTTTGATAAGGCCGAGCTTACACCGGAAGGAAAAACGAGACTTGATGAGAATATCAAAGCTCTGATGGACGAACCTGGTGTTGAAGTTGTTATTGGCGGACATGCCTCTGCATTCGGACCCAAAGACTACAATCAGGAGTTAAGCGTAAAAAGAGCATCATCTGTTCGGGACTACCTGATTAACGCTGGAAACATTCAACCCAACAGGCTGTCTGTTGTCGGATATGGCTCAACAAAGCCTGCAATGACAGAATCCAATCCCAACCAAATCAATTCAGAGGAAGCCAAATCGAATAGGAGAGTGGTTTTTGAAGTCATCGAAAAATAGAACCCCGTAATCCTCGTATACACAACGTCAATACCGGATGCACTGTCACGAATCCATCACCGTGATGGTGCATGCGGTGTTGTTTCGATCTGAATTAATGCCGAAAATCAATGTCTAATTTTCGGGGTTCACTATAGGTTTCTTTTCATCGGAATTATTTTTTAATATTTTTCATACCAATCCCTGTCCAGCAAAAAATTTTATCTGCTCACCTGTAACGATTTGCCCCTATTCTGTTTCAGTTTTTGAATATTTTTTAATAATATAGCGAATAAACCAAGTACCAGGTAATGATAACAAAGCGGCCACCCAAAAAGGCAACTCGGTAAATCCTGTCAGTGGTATATAAAACACCAACAGGATAGCGAATGTTAATAAAAACTCTTTTATGTTTAGCTTCAATTCCCTTCTCCCCTATTCTGCTGTTTCCAAGGCCATTAATTTTTTAAGACTTGCTTTTACTGCCTCCTGATCTTTGGCAGCAAGGCCACCAATTTTTTTAATGATAAGGCGGCTATCCAAAGTAAACAATTTCATCCGAACCATGGAAGGAGCAGGAAGTCCGGCTTTTTTAATACTGCCTATTTCCACATCAAGCGGCCAATCAAGATTTTTAGAACTGGTTATCATGGCCATAACGCAATTTTGAGTTTCATCATTAAATTGAGCATGGTCTGACAATACCAAAGCTGGCCGTCTTTTATCCGTATTTTGGTCTGTAAATGGAAAAGGAACCACAACAACATCAAACATTTTATAATCCACAGTATGCCTCTTCATCGTTTTTGGATGACCATTCAGAAAGTGTACCTTCAATAGCTTTGGCAAACTCAAAATCTATTGGTGTTGCTTTACGAATCACAACCCTTTTGTTTTCTTCGACTTCAAACGCTACTGAGTCACCAGGGCGAAGCCCTAAAAACTTTCTTATCTTTCCGGGTATGGTGGCTTGGCTTTTGGTGGTCAGCTTACTTGTATTAATTGAGAATTCCATATTTGACTCCTTTAGCTATTATTACTGACCTCATAGTATTACGGTATTACCGTAATGTCAAATACAAACCGAATCGAAGAGAAGCGATTAAAGAGATTGGCGTTAAATATGTTTATACTGTCTTTGACCTCATCAAAACGTCTGGGCCTGCTGCACACAAAAATGGTTTAAGTTCCAAGACAACCCCGGCAAACAATCTCATCAACAAAAAATTGCCCAAAAGTTGCACAGGCAATAACTATAGTTAATAAAACTATTATTGAGTCCGTCACGTTTAATTTCCCCTATTTTGTTTCAATTAATTTAAAATTTTGGCCGAGTGTCAATATAGCAATATATAATCCTGCAATCGCTATTGTTGTCCCCCATAACCACTGCCAGTTACGCAAATAAAATTTAACTATGATTCTCACAAATTTTGCAGTCCAATGGATTTCTGTATATAAGAGTGGGGAAATATGTGCCCCGCTGGAAGGATCATTTTCAAATTAGTGAAACTTGTCTTCCCCTGCATACCATCTTTTTATTGATCTAAACATATCATATCCACTCCCTTATTCTGTTTCACCTTTTGTAATTACCCAAGCCCCGACACCCAAAATAATTGCTCCTAAAAGAATAGATAAAAAGGCAATTATTTTATTTGAAATTCCAACCGGAGTAAACGGAACAACAAACCAAATCCCGCATAGAAACACCACTAAGACCATGGTTTTTATTTTCAATAATGGACACCCTTTCCCTTATAATGTTTCATTTTGAAACGGGTATTCCATTTTCCATTCTTTATAAAGTTCCTTATGGCAACTCTGGTGAAACTCTATAACAGGCTTGTGCTGTCCGTTTTTATATAACTCCATAAGCGCTATGTTATATTCATTTAACCGTCTTGACGGTATAGGGCAGGGCAATAAACCCTTGTCCAAAAAAAGACCATTCATCATAAGATTTCCGGTTCTTTTGTTGCCATCCCAATGAAATTGATAAAAGGCATAATCAGCAGCTAACTTATATCCCCGTTTGCATATCGGTTTATTATTATCGGAAGCCTCTTTGATAGAGGCGGCGAATAATGACCGTATAGTCTCTTTATCCTCCGGGGGGTGATAAACATAATCCCCGCTGGAAACAGAAACGACACCATCCCGTATAATCCCTGGTTTTAATGCTTCGTCTTTTGCCACAATATTTTCAAGGTCACATGATATTTTTTCAGAAAGCTCAAATTTGTTTTTTTCAACCAGGTCAATGAGTTCTTTCCACGCAAGTTGTTGTTGTTTAAGTTTCTCATGGTCAGCAATTTTATGACCACCAACGGTAATGCCCTGAATAAAGGTTTGTACTTCTGGAAAGGTGAACGGCATCCCTTCTAATGATTGAAAATCATAAACAAGCTGAGCAAACATTTTTTTTGCAACAAAAATTGCTTTCTTACGATTGTCGTTTGCCTCGGTTTCCATCTTTCAAACTCCCTTATACTGTTTCATTAATTCTCTTTATTTAAATTTTCTTTTGATACACGAAAACCACAAGCAGGACAAACTGGTTGTAATTTTGCAAACATGTCTGGATCTTTATTTAGCCCTTCAACTCGGTAGCTGCCACCTTGAAAAATTTTCCAAAGAATAACTTTCGTACATAGTTGAAAAAGGTTGGTCATTCTCTTTCATGACGATTGCCCCTTTGTGACCACATATACAGGTCATCTTATATTTTGTTACCATCGTCATCTGACAACACTCCCCTATTCTTTTCCGGTATCGGTGATTTGTTTGTATTTTGAAAATTCCACAAGCGTTTCTATTCGGACAACTCGTTTGTCTATTTCATGGGTTTCTATGGACAACTTTTCGGTTTTATTATTAAGGGCTTTAACGGTGTCCGTTAGCTTGATTATATCAAGCACTAAATCTTTCCAACCAGACATTTAAGCCCTCCTTTTTGATAAAGATTCAAGACAAGTATCAACGATTTTAATAGTTTTTTCTGTCCCTTCAATTGCTTCCCGAACCTTTGCCTGTGCAATGGCTATTAATTCAGCTTGTTCAATATCGTCACTGTTGCTGCCATTGGTGGCGTGTGGATCATAAGAATCTATCGCATCCCGAACTATTTTAGCCGCCGAGCTGCCCTTGATTTCCTTTGTTAAGCGTTCCAGCTTTTTAATATTTTCCGGGGAAATAAAAAATTGTTTTCTAATTAATGTATCGGATTGTAAATTCATTTTGTCCTCCATTTAGAGTATGTGCATATTATACACATATACACATATCAAAGCAAGTATTTTTTTTGCAATTTTTATAAAATCGGATCAGGAAGAGAGGTTATTTTCCTTCGGAAAATTCGCCCCTGGGTGAACGAACGGCAACCACCGGGCGGCAGCTTATTGTTTCCATGCTCTTAAGACCATTTTTTGTTTTTCACCTTCAACGGCCTTGGTATAAATTTCTGTTATGACCGTTGAACTATGCCCCATAATTTGGGCTAAAAGGTGTAAGGTGTGAGGGACATCAAAAAATGAGCCATTTTTATTAACGCTATTTGAACTAATTAAAAATGATCCCAAAGCATTTCCATATTTTCAATTTCGTTGGTAAATGCATTAAAATGGCTCAGCGTTAAATCAATATTCTTGTGGTCCATCCATTTCTGAATCTGTTTAAAAGGTATTCGAGGCCATAATTCGAGGCATGAAATTGCAAAACTATGTCTTAGTCCTGTGGGTGTAGCGTGTTTTCCGATTATCCCAGCCTCAGTCATAGCCGCATTTATAAATCGCCCACCCTTAGTCCGTGACATTGACCATAAGGGTTTAGAACTTGAACATTCCTGTTCTGGAAAGCAGATAGATATTTCAATAATTAATGCAGGCGGTATAGGGATAAATCTCTCTGTTATATTTCCCCCTGTAGTTCCAAGTAAAAAACACCCAATTTGAGCATTAATTTGACAGTATTCGGGTCGGCTGAAAAAAACCGGAAAACGGCAAATATGGAACCCGCTTTTTAGAAATTTGTGCCTCCGAGGTCCTTACCGCCATTTATGGTGGTAAGTCCGGAAGAAAAGACCCCCGTATTTTCTGAGCGCTGGCCGGATCTACCACCCATGGGAGAGCCGGTCAAACGATAAAAGGTCTTTTTTGTCGCCTGGCCGTCATCTATCTCTATAAAATAGGGGTCTTTTCATTCTCCCCGGGTTCGCCCTGAGGGAAGAAAAAGGCCCCTATATTTTGATGTTTCTGATTCGGTTGTTTTGTTAAAAATCCATCAGGTAATTGCAACTTTAGGCTTTTAGGGATTGCCGGCCATGATGTGCCATTATTACTCTGTTTAACATGATATATAATATCACACCAACCATCATCGCGTCCTGAGAAACACGGAGACAACGCTATACAATTTATTTCCCCGTCTCCTTCCCATCCAGATTTTTGGAAAATAATTTCTGGGGCCCGGATCATAATATCGGTTACTCTCCAATAAAATTTAACGGAAAGTTGGTTCATTCGGTTTTAATTTTTTCCATATATTTGATTCTCAAATCTGAAATGAATAAATAGATTGCATTTATTTTAATAGAATAAGAATGGAGAAGACCTCAGAATAGTCGATAATTAAGTTGACACTATATAGTTTTTACAAACCAATTAGACAGATTAGTTGACGGCATCCATGTAACGCACATAGTATACAAGCCGTCGCATGACTGCATTTAATGGTTGCAGATAAAGGTCAATCAAGGGAAAGAGAGCTCCGCCCGCCACCATACCACGACCCGTGTGATTTAAATCCGGGCTTTCGAGATATTACCGCACCAGGTCCAGAAGCAGTATGCCCACTCCTGCTTTGTCAAGCAGCCCCCGGAGCGTACCATGCTGTGCCACCAGGCAACGCATCGCCCCTCGTTGTGCCACATGCCCATGGGCCAAAGGCGGGGGGAACTCGATAAGTTCATACCGGAAATTTTTATTTTATGTCGTAGTAATGTATTCAGATCAAACTTTTTCGTAATTAAGTTGGCACGATATAGTTTTTATAAGCCAATTAGACAGGTTACTTACCGGTCACCAAGTAATATAAATGAAAAAAATTCATCTTTCCTGTATATATTAACGATTGTTGTCTTTTGCATGTTATTTGCATATAAAGTTATAATAAAGGATATATCCAAACGAAAAAGCGATGTAAAATAAACTGTGTATAATTTAAAAAGTGAGGAAAATATGGACAAAAACAAACTCCAGAAAGCATACAGTAAATTGGTTGCAAAAGCGTGGTCGGATGATAATTTCAAAGCTCAGTTATTGTCCGATCCAATGACGGTTTTCAAAGAAAATGACTTAATTATTCCCGAGGGGGTTGAGGTTCGAATTGTTGAAAATTCACCCAAAATAATACACTTTATTTTACCCTCTGTGCCCTCCGATGAATTGAATGATGATGAATTAGAATGCGCCGGAGGGTATCATCATAATATTTTATATACCTAAGTTGTACTGTGGGCTATGAGAAAGTTTATGTTTAATATTAAGTTCATGCCAATGGAATCATAAAATTTCACAAGAGTAAGACATGAATTGAGATCATGATGCACAGACGGCCATGAACGGTCATAAACCGCTTACAACCTCGCATCTACGGAATTTGGTATCCGCTGATTTTCAATTGTTTCAAGACATGAACAAAATAGCGCTTAACGCCTCCTTTTACTGAAACCAGGAGCCCCAAAGCCATCCAGCCCATCGGGACACATACTGCCAGAGCAAGTCACTGCCTGCTCCATGCTCATAAAGCCGGCGGGCACGTGCACGAGACGCTTTAAGCTTTGGGGTGAGGGACACAGTTTTCGACCAGGTTCTATTTGGTACCCCAGAAAATCAAAGCCTTTATCGATGCGGCCAACGAATCTCTTTCGTTTATGCAGGTCAAGGCCCAGAGAGTGGACTGTCTTGATAAGACTCCGAATGGCCGACCGCAAGTTCCAACGGGTTTTGCTCAAGATAACAATATCATCCATGTAACGCACATAATAAATTTTACCCTTTGAAACAAACTTTTGCATGGCAGCATCCAATGGCGTCAGGTAAAGTGCCCCCATTAGTGGTGAAAGAGCACCACCGGCCACCATTCCTTTGTTGGTTCGATTTCGGTCAGGGATTTCAAGGTATTGCCGTACAATGCTCAAAATCGGTTTATCCACCCCGATGTCGCTTAGAAGACCGATGAGTATATGATGCTGCATGGAATCATAATAGGATGCGATATCGAAACGGGCAACAAAGTGATAAGAGCTGGCCTTTCCTTTTAAAGATTTGACGGTTCCCTTGACCCCACCACGACCTTTAACATGTGTGCAAAAGGGGCTTAAAAAGGGCTTCAGCCGATCCTGAAGCAGATGTCATCAGATAAGAGGCTTCGACTTGAATGGCTTCACCGGGCAAAAATCGCTCCTCGTTGTGCCACATGCCCATGGGCTGAAGGCGGGGGAAACTCGATAAGTTTATATCAGGAATTTTCACTTTATGTCGTAGTAGAGTATTCAGATCAAACTTTCCGTTTTTTAATTTTGCATTAAATTATATGGTCCTTCGTCATCACAATAAGCCATTTTTCCAAATTAATATCTATAATATAATGACGTTCTCCTGAAAAATTTAGCGTCTGGATCTAATCGAAAAGAAGGTTGATTATGTAATAAGATTATTTTGGCGTAACTTTCCAGAATCTACTATATCTCCAAATTAGTTGATTCTAATGCCAGCAGGATAAAAGACAGCGGCATACATATATTGGGGTGGTTAATTTTTTTCTTAATTGTTTGTTCCAAAGACACGCTATAAGACTCACCCTGATCTCAAGGCGGTTCACCCCACAATTCTTCTTCCAGTCCTGCCTATTTTGAATTCATGGCCAGCGACCATGTATACCATCTATAGTCGCTATTTTTATTCAAAATTGAGATTCTTTCATTTTCAGTAGCTTAACAATGTGTCCAAAATACCGGGGAGGATCAACTGCAAAAAACAATAAGCAGATGCTACATTTATATAAGTAGCACCTGCTTATTTTATAAACACGATGAAACTTTTTAAACAGCGCCCAAAAGGCGGCTTCTGACGATCTCGAAAAGGTCTCCGAATCGCAGAAGCCCAGTGACTTTATCACCGTTTTTCACGACAAGCGGTTGATGAGCCCCGATTACAAATCGGTTTAAAGCTTTTTCAAGAGTGTCGCTTTCTTTAACGCATTCATCCGGTTCCGGCATATGCATGATATCGACGACTTTCAGATCTTTACCCCGGTTGCAGATGTCTTTCATAGGTTCTACCCAAAGGTTTAAATCATCGTAATAATTCAAAAGCTGCTTGGTTACCATTCCCCCGGAATATTCCAATGTGTTCATTTCATTTTTAGGATCAATTTTTTTATAATTTGGTTCCAGAGCCTGGAATATATCAATCATGGTTATCTTACCAATAAAAAGGCCATCATCATCGAGAACAACGGCATCCCTGTGGGCATGCTTTTTTTTTGATTTTTGATCCGAATCCAGGGCCTGTACCACATCAATCAGGCTGCTGCTTTTTGAAACAGTTACATAGTTTGAAATCGGAATCATTATATCTTTAACCTTGATACTTTTCATCTTTTCTCCTTTTTTTATTTTAAGCACTGAATTTTCATCAATTTAAGGCCAAAAGTGATTTATACGATAAAAACTCCTACTATAAAACTATGAATAATACAATAGAACTTGAACTATTTTATTATACTATCCATCAGGGTGTGATAAGGAATTTAATTCCGTCCCAAAATCAGGTAATGTAATTTCCCGATCCAGTTTAATTCAAAGCATCTAATTTACTCCATTTAATTTCCTTAAAAAGAAATTAAAAAAGATTAACCCTGTCGTTGCATAAAAAAGTAGGAAAATAGTAAAGAAAAAGCTTGAGGATCCCCATGAATAAAGGTTATAATAAGTTGTTGAGACAAAAAAATAACCAAATCCAGGAGGCCACCTCAAGTGAAGTCCAGTAAATCACAAATTTATACTAAATGCCATAAAATTCCCGAAATTCGGTTCGAAGATCAGCAGCTAACTTCTTTCTCTGGTATCATAATTTTTCAGCTGTTATTTGGACGACTCAATTTAAAATCCAAACTTAAAAAATGTTTCTCGCACTTAAATGTATCACCGATTTTTGGCCACCACTTGATCGTCATGCTGCTTATCCTTCATTTTATTCTGGGTTTTAAAAGATTAAGACAAATTGATTATTATCGTGATGATCCGATGGTTCTCCGCTTAATGGGTTTAAAAAGGCTTCCCGATGTTTCAACTATTTCAAGGAACCTTGGCCAGATGGATACTCAAAGTATTGGGGAAATTCAAAAATTATCCCGTACATTTGTAATCGATGGATTAAAGCGGGAACAATTCCCTCGATTGACTCTTGACTTTGATGGTTCTGTTTTGTCCACTAAAGGCCATGCGGAAGGATCAGCTATAGGTTTCAATAAAACCAAAAAAGGTTCCAGAAGTTATTATCCTCTTTTTTGCACGGTTGCTCAGACTGGGCAATTTTTTGATATGCATCACCGTCCAGGTAATGTCCATGACTCAAATGGCGCTGCGGATTTCATGGTTGATTGTTTCCAGAACACAAAATCACACCCTGGTACCATCCTTGAGTCTCGTACTGAATTCCGGTTTGTCTTTACCAGGAAAAAAGTCAAAAAACCGCAGAAGGGAGCTCTTCAACTGGATCTGTTTGAACCTATTGCTCGAGATTATCAATATAAGGTCATTGTAACCAATAAAATAGAATCTGCAAAAGCTGTCGTATTGTTTCATAATGGTCGTGGATCCCAAGAGTCGATATTCGGGGATGCTAAAAACAGCAGCTTGAAAACCAGAGAATTTCAATTCAAATTTTTTGCAACATTCGGGTGAATTTAAACTTTCTCAGGAAGCAAATATTATGTTGCCGCTGATCGGGGGTTAAAAGGGAATAAAAAAAGCCGGAACCCATTGTTAAAAGGCTTCCGGCCCAGTGTTGCTGTTATTTACCGTCTTTTGCGGCCAAGGGCCGCCGTACAAAGCAGTCCGATACCCAACAAGGTAAAGGTTGCAGGTTCAGGTACCGGCGCGGATGCCGGAGCCGATACAAGATGATCTATGTCCGAAGTCCCGGCCTTCCATCCCCAGGCATACCATTTGATCTCATCATTTTCGATGACCGCATCTTGATCTGCGGTATACTGCCATATTTCCTGGCCATCTAATATCTCGCTGTCGGTCATAAGCGGAAACCACGTACCCGAAAATCCACTCTGCTCTTGACCGTCGTAGTTAAACTGCATCCACAATAAAAGGCCATTCGCAGGCCAAGAGATACCCGTTAATTTTTCATCCGCCGCTATAATGTCTTGGGTCATACCCATTGTCATAAATGTATCCCTTAACGGAAAACCGGTCCCCGGAAAAAGACCTTCGGGAATAGAACCGTTATATCGATATCCCCAGGCATGGGACTCGACGGCGGAACCATCATTAAAATCCATGATAAATCCGATTTCATTTTCGCCATTTCCCACCCAATTTTCGATATCATCATAGCTATAGGCCCAGACGCTTGTGGACATTAAAAACAATGATATAAAAACGCCACACAAACTTTTAATTTTTTTACACATAAAACTTCCTTTAAATTATACAAATAGTGGATGCGAATTTTTCCTATCCACACCTTGAAAAACCCGGTCAAATACAATTATTTTTTTACTCTTTCCCTTGCGATTCCGGCAAGACCGGCCAGACCAAAACCAAAAAGGAGAATGGTGGAAGGCTCGGGAACCGGCGCTGATGCCTGCTGGCAAATTAAATTATCCACATCAAATTTGCGATTTTCCATTGTGCTTAACCGTGCAAACTGGAACGATTGCGATCCCACATCAAGCCCTATAAAACCATAACGTGCAAATTGGTGTAGTGCCGGTAAGATGAATTCTTGAGTTTCAAATAGGTTGTTATTTCCATCAAACAATTCCAGTGTAAAACCAGTTATTACTGAGAATACATCCATTCCGATTGCTGATACAGGGCTTGAAAAATAGAAATCAACCGACCCATTCTCGTTGGTGGAATAATATTGTCCTGTAAAATTTCCAGCCGGAAGATTACTGTCTTTTAGCGTTACCGCCCCGCCCATAGTCTTGAATAACAACCCTGATGTGGCGGTATCAGCCCCAAGACTTGCGTCTTCAAAGTCATATTCAAAGGCGCCTGAACTGAAATCATCGCGGGTAATACTTGTGGCGGTTGCCATGCCTGCCATGCAAAACATTAAAAATCCGGTTATCAATACCATTAAAATCTTTTTCTTCATTTTTAATCTTCTCCTCATAATAAATAAAAATTATTTCAGAATGTAACCAATTATTCTAACTCATAACAACCTTTTAAACCTAGTAAAAACTTTAACAAATCAGGATTAAAATGCTCGACTTTTCTTGTCAAAAATTTGTGTTTTTTTGCGATAACCATTCAAAAGTAAAAAAAACGGAACAATACCCTATTCGCCTGTCCTTTCAAGCATTCCCAGGCCGGCCCCATTGTAATAGGGACAGGGCGGCCCGAAATGAAAGTCGGTGGTCCCGGACCATTTACCAAGCAGCAAGTTCTGGCATTGAGTTGCACCGCAGCAATAGAGAAGAATATCTCCGTCTGCTATGACCCGGACTTTTTTCATACCCGTGGCGTAACTGTTCGAATAGGTCCCAAAAGATCCGCCGCATCGAAAGACGATCCCGTCCATTTCCCTGCCGACCACCCGGATCCTTCCGGATGTTATGATGATCGCCTGGCGGTCCCCGGTGTCTCCCAGGATATGAGTCGCTCGCCAATCCCTGTCCAATATGATATCCCCGTTGGTGATAAAGGTGACATTGCCCAGCCTGTCACCGTTACTCGAACTTGGGTGACCCCCGAAAAGAACATGGGAAGCCCCGCCATGGGGAAGAACATAGGTTCTGTCGGAAATCACCACATCATTGCCCTGGGCATCGAAAAAAATCACCTCCCGACTTTCCGGGTTTCCCGAAAGGTCAAACAAAAAGCCTGTATTGTCTGCATTTCTGCCCCAAAAAATCGTGTCGGTCGCGGCATCACTGATTTCATATACTGTAGTGGCGGTCGCCTTTAGGCTTTGGATATAATCCTCATCACAAACTTCCAAACTGCTCAGCCTGGAACTTTGGGAAAAGGCATTGTCCATCTTGCTTTCGTCACCGGCATCCCATCCCACATTAATGCAGTTTCTTCCAGGTGCCGCCGGACACTCCAGCACCTGCCCACCGGCATATAAATTGGTCTGGACAAATTCCGGCTTTTCATATCTTCTCGTACCATAAAAACTGGAAATTACAATTGGCAGATCCTGGAATTTGATATCCCCGTTGGAATAGACATCTCCGTTTTGAAAAATGGTGTTGGGCCCGATCCTGATCTGGCTGCCCTCGTTGAGGGCAGCCATGCCCAGAGGTCGAAGGTATGCCACAGCCCTTGCCCGGACCCTAACCTTGTCTTTTCCCAGAATACCTGCAAAAAAGGTTGAAACCTGGGTGTCCAGAGAAACCATGACCGCATTATTGTATTCAAGATTATTATCACTGGCATCCCTGGGAAAATCATCGTCATCTTCCGCCACAAAATCCTTAAAATTTGAAAAATTTTCATAAAGGTCATGCTCATCATAAAATCCCCGTGACACTGTAAGATCGCCGCTTTCAGTCGATGGCAACCCATTTTCCTGGGCCAGTGTCCGGCACACACTTTCATAATCAGCTTCGCAAAGATTTAAGGCCCCCCCCATGCTCACCGCCTCAACATTATTTTGCCACTTGTCCTTAGTGACAAAGAGATATCCTCCGTCAATCACCATGGCGAGTATCCCGACAAATACAAACAAGGATAGGGCCACGACCACGGAGATACTGCCTTGTTCATTAACCGGCCGTTTCATTTTCAGGTTTAAAAATCTCACATTCTTTTCCTTTGTTTTTTTTAAAGAACAAACTGCGGATGTAAATTTAAAGTAAACACCCCTTCCCGCTAAAATTTTGTCTTGCTTTTATGGTCATTATATTTAAAAGGCCATGGCGATATATTGACGGTACTACCCCTTCTGACTTTTGAAAGACGCGGGAAAAGTATGAAAGGTCATTAAACCCCACATAAAAACATATTTCCGTCACATTCATGTCCGGAACTGCCATCATTTTTTTTGCAGCCTCTATGCGCGTTTTATTTAAATAGCTCTTAAATGATATTCCCAGGCGGGATTTAAAAACACGGGAAAAATAGTACTTACTCATATGGCACTTTCTGGAAATCTCTTCCAGATCGATGGGGTTCATATAATTCTCATCAATATACGAAACCGCCTTTTCCAAATTTCGACTCACCCCTGATTGTTGAATCCCTTCTGTATTTTTAGAATCCAAGGGGGTACCCAGACAAAAGTGGGTACGAGTCTGACAGATCTCCCATAAAGAGGTCAATGCCACCTGATAGAAAAATATTTTTACGGATGGAAAATAATTGATCATCCATTGAAAATCTTCTGTCTTTTGAAAATAACAGCGCGTCGGCTCCTGGCAGATGAGACTGGTCATGAAAACCCCATTGACAAAATGATCTACAATCCCGTAAAAATCTTGGGATCCAGCTTGACCTGACACAATTTCATGGCCCCCGGCATCATGGATGCACAAATTTGCAACCCCGGAAGAGATGAGGCCGATGTGGGAAATCTTTGTGTTTTGTCTGATCAAAACATCCCCCCGATCAAAGATCTGACGGTGAAAAGTGTCGGCAATTTTCATCAGGCTGTCCTCACCCAATTCCATAAATACCAAATTTTTTTTTAATAATTTTATAATGTCCATTGGCTGATGAGTATTCTCCTAAAAAAAATCCCCGAACCGATACGAACCGATCCGGGGATGTCCCTTTTTTATCCACGAATATTTTTGGCAACCTCAATCCGAGAAGGTTGTCATCGTCCAGGAGCCGGGCAGGTCTTCTGACTTCCGGGTAATTGCTTTAACCGCGCCTTCCCACCTTTTTTATAAAAAAAGGCAGTGACATTTTGCGGTGTGCATCCCCGATTACAGCGGCGGGCCCGTTTTCGATTCTCACGAAATTCCCTATTAAACTCTGTGGGAGTGCCCGGTTCCTTATGCGAGAGGCCATAAAAAATAGCCTCTAATGTACTGATACTTAATTTGTCCCTTGGTAAAAATAATTAAGCATGGCTGATCTTAGTAATTTGAGATACCCACAAAAAGATTTTCCTTTCCCCTTTTCACGTAAAGCGTGATATGTTTTTTTGCTTCCAAGGCCTTTGATATTTCCTTGAAATCTTTCCAGTCCTTCACAGGCGTATGGTTTACTTCCAATATGATATCACCTCTTTGAAGTTTGGACTGGTAGGCCGGGCTGTATTCTTCAATGCCCACAACCATCAGTTCTTCGCTTCCTTTTTTTTTGACCCGTATGCCAAGCCAATGGGAAGAAACAGCAATGCTGACCGGGGTAACCAGATCCTTGGCCGGGTATTCCTCCAGCTTGGCCGACAGCTTTTTTTCCTTTCCCTTTCTCAAGACAACAATATCAACCGTCTCTCCTATGGGGGTTCTGGCCACAAGCATCCTGAATTTATTCAGCTCGTTTATATTTTGCCGGGCAAATTTTATGATGACATCCCCCTTTTTAAGGCCGGCTTTTCCAGCCGGAGTATCATCGGTTACCCTGGCCACAAGCACACCGCCTTTGGATTTAAGCGCCAGTGCCGACACAAGATTTTCATCAAGTGCCTGGGGAACAAGCCCGAGATAGGCCCTTATGACACGACCATGCTTGATCAGGTCTTGGGCAATTTTTTTTGATAAATTTATGGGGATGGCATAACCGATTCCAATATTCACTGAGGATAATATGGCGGCATTGACCCCGATGACCCGTCCATGGATATCAAATAATGGGCCGCCGCTGTTACCGGGATTTATGGCGGCGTCGGTCTGGATATAATCCTGAAAGACAGGGGTTTCGTTTTTGGGACCAAAATCAAGATGCGACCGGCCTTTACCGCTGACCACCCCCACGGTTACGCTTCTGTCATGCATATTGATGAGGTTGCGCCGGTCCTTTCTTGTTGTCGTGGAAAAAGGGTTACCAATGGCAAGGGCCCAGGCCCCGATCTCAATTTTATCGGAATCACCCAGGGTGGTAATTTTTACGGGATGATCGGTTTCAATCCAGATGACGGCCAGGTCTGATTTGGCGTCCCCTCCGGCAACCTTGGCCCGGTACCTGGATTTATCCGACAAGGTGACCTCTATGGTCCTGGCATCAGCAACCACATGGTTGTTGGTAAGAATATATATTTTCTTTCCCTGTTTTTTAAAAATAAACCCGGACCCGGATCCCGAGGCATGGTAGTTTTCATTTTTAAAATATCGGGAAGATTTTGGATTAACCTCATAAACACCGGAAATGTAGACCACAGAGTCCCTGACAGCCTTTACAACTTTGACAAAAGGGCTCTCAATCCCCGTATTTAAAAGCGGTTCCCGGGCCGGCTTTAACTTTTTATCTGTTGAAGCCAATGCCGGCAGGCATGTGCTTAAAACAATTGCCGCCAACACTATGGCCCTGGCAATCTGAAAGGTTAACGCTTTTTCCTTCATAGTATCTCCTAAACAATAAAATTTTTAAGTATTCTGTTACAAATGGATTTTCCGTCATTTTGCCGGCACAAGAATCTTTTTTTGGAACATATCCGAATGCTGACGGGTGCCGGCCATACCATCTGCTGGCTATAATCCATTGAGCATGTTCATAAAATCATCGGAATCGGCATTTTTATCAAATGAGTTTAAATAGTTTTCATAGATACTGTCCCCCGCTTGACCGGGAAGGGCATCCACCGGGGCGGCATCTTTTGAAGCATCCGGATTTACCGCCTGGACACAAAGGAGGGCCTCATAGGACTGACCGTAATTTTTGGACAGATGTTCAGGTGCGGGTTTGCCCGGGGCCTGTGACAAGGTGCATCCCTGAAAAGCCGGGACCGCCAGGACAAGCACGCTCAAAATTAATAATTGGGGGAAAAATCTTTTTTTATCTGCTGGCATTTCAATTCTCCAATAAAGCAATGTTGTTTTTTAACAGCGGCCTTGGGCCGGGACCTTTATATTTTTCAAAGGTGAACCGGGTTGCCTTTTCTGTTTTCCTGGGTTTTCAATAAGTTTTTTTTTGCAATTTGATGCCCGGGGTCAGCCGCAATGGCTTTGTGATACATTTCAATTGCCTTATCCCGGTCCCCCTTTAGCCAATGGACATACCCCATGTTGTTATAGGCCGCGGCCGGGGTATCCAGTTTTTTAAAAATACCCATGGCCCTGGCATTGTTACCCAGCATGCCATAGGCCAGCCCAAGGTTATGGACCAGTCGCCTGGAACCCGGGTTCACGGCAATCCCTTTTTCCAGGCATTCAACCGCCTTTTTTCCCTCTCCGTTTATCATGAAGGAAACCCCCATATTGTTATAAAAAAAGCTGACCCCCGGATCAATTTCAATGGCTTTTTCATAGCAGTCGATTGCCCGGGCATGTTCTTTTAACAAATCATAGGTCATTGCCAGTCCGGCATGGGCATAGGAATATTTTGGACTCAGGCAAAGGCTTTGTTGAAACTGGGATATGGCTTTTGCATATTCTTTTTTCCCCCGGTAACAAAGCCCCTTTAGATAAAACACCTCATATTTTTTTGTGTCTGTCTTTTCAGCCTGATCAAGTTGGACCAGTGCAATATCATAAAAACCCTTTACCGTTAATCGCCTTGCCAGTCCCAGGTGGTTGGGGGGTTCATTTTTCCCCTGTTTAAATTGAATCTCACGGATGGCAACCTTGTCTTCTATGGCAGCCTTTTTCAATTCAAGCCCCAGGGTATCTCCTGTCTTGTCGGTCAACGAAGCACAGGAAATAAACAAAGGCAGAATGGTACACAAAACGGGCAATGCAACCGAAACCCAAGATACTCTCATTTTAAAAACCTCTCTCAAATAGTACAATCCGCCAATTTGTTCATTCAGGTATGATATCTCCCTATAATCTAGGCGGCAAAGTATTCTAATAATTGTAAAATAGCCGGCCCCAGAACAATGATCAACAGGGCCGGAAGAACGAGGAAAACAAGGGGAAGTGTCAGTTTTACGGCTATTTTAGCCCCCTTTTCCTCGGCGATCTGAAACCGCTCGGTTCTCATGAATTCAGAATGAACCCGCAATGCCGAAGCAATATTGGTTCCGAACCGCATGGACTGTAACGCAACATCAACAACAGCCCCGAGTCCGGGCGAATCATTTCTTTTTTTCATATTTTCCAATGCTTCATTTCTCGCAACGCCTCCCCGGGTCTCAAAAAAATACTGGGTAAACTCCTTGCTTAAAATGGGCGCCACATCCTTTAGTTCTTTGCTGACCCGCATCAATGCCATTTCAAAGCCCAGGCCTGCCTCACTGCAAAGAACCAATAGATCCAGTGTATTGGGCAACTCTTTAAATATTTCACTTTTCCGGGTTTTGATTTTTGATTTCAGGATTATCAGGGGCAGATAATACCCTGAAACAATGACTAAAAAAGACAGATACAGCAGACGCAAATCAATATTACCCTTCAAGATGAGGTATAAAATACAAATAAAAGCTGCACCCAGGGGAAGCACTGCCCGGATTCCAAAATAAATTTCCAATGCAAACCCGGACCTGTACCCCGCATATGACAATTGTTTTTTTGCCTGCATTTTTGCCGTTTGATTTGTGGGTGCCGTTCGGTTTCCCAGATCCACCAGCAGCTTCTGCCACCAGGCAATCTCTTTTTTTTCACCCTGTTTTACAATTGAAGGGTGAAATCTCTCCCGGATCCATTTGGAATTATTTTTTTTCTCGTGAAAGATAAAAATGAGCATCACGACTATAAATATTGCCAGAAATATGAGTTTGGGAAGGAGGGTTTGCATTTTTTTATACTTCCACCTTTGATAAAATTTTCATCACAAGAAACCCTGTGACATTAAGCGCCAGGGCCAAAAATAGAAGTTTTTGACCGGAAGGCTCATTAAAAAGTACGGAAACATAAGCCGGTTTCATCATGTAAACCGCAGATCCAAAGCCAAAGGGAGCAAACCCGAGAAACAGGATGGACAATCTGGCCTCGGCGGTGGCCGCCTTAACCTGGCGGGCCAGTTTGAACCGCTGGCGTATGGTATGACTCAGGCCGTCCAGAACATCCGTCAGATTCCCGCCGGTCTCCTTTTGTATGATAAAGCAGGTGCAAAGGAACCTGACTTCCGGCAATTTGGGAAAACGAATCTTAAAATTTTTCAGGGCATCGGCAAAGGCAAGGCCCATGGAAATTTCCTCATAGATAATCTTGATTTCCCCGCCCACCGGATCTGCAAAACTTGTGCTCACACCATATAGTGCTTTGTCCAGAGATTGTCCCGACCTCAATGCCCGGGCCATAAATTCCAGGGCGTCGGGAAGCTGTTTCACCAGCGCCCCATCCCGTTGCTTTTTTTTATACATCAAAAAAAGCATGGGAAGAAAAAAGCCTGCCCCCGCCATGGACAAAAAAGGCAAAAATGTCCTGAACAATAGGATTGCCAGAAGAGAAAACAGGGCGGCCGACCCGATTGACATGAATAAAAAACTGTCAAGGGAACGGTTAATACCGCTCTGGGAGAGAAGATCTGCAAGCTGGGGAGTGTCTATGACGCCTGCAAACACTCTTTCCATACGGCTTTTCTCACGTTTGCGCCTCAGGTCCAGCCGCCGGGTTTCTTTCAGGCTGATCTTTGTCGTGACCCGTTTCATGAGGACTTCTTTTTTAATGGCCTTGTGATCCTGATAAAAAAAATACCCGCCGACACAGACCAATACCACAAAGAAAAATACAAGAATGGGAATTGTCTGAGCCATAGTTAAAAGAATCCTTTTGTCTTCATGGGGGTGAAAAAATATTGCCAAGGTAAAAACATGATCTTATTTTCCAATGCCACGGTTAAAATTGAAGATATCCCGGTTTAACTTGATTCCGGATCGGTTTATGTGCTCTGAAAATACGGAAGGAATACCCGTGGCTTTAAAACTGCCAAAAACATTGCCCGACGCGTCCAGCCCTTCCTGATCAAAGACAAATAGATCCTGAATGGTGATGATCCCTCCCTCCATTCCGGTGATTTCGGAAAGAGAGATAAATTTTCTCTGGCCGTCGGGCAGGCGTGCCAGATGAACGACGATATTGATGGCGCTGGCCGTAAGGGCTCGCAGAGCTGTTTCCGAAATGGTCATGGCGCCCATGCTAACCATTACTTCCAACCGGGAAAGTGCATCCCTTGCGGAATTGGCATGGATCGTACTGATGGATCCAGGATGCCCTGTGTTCATTGCCTGGAGCATGTCCATGGCTTCCGCCCCACGCACCTCCCCGATGATCACCCGGTCCGGCCGCATCCTCAGGCTGTTCTTAACAAGGTCTCTAAGAGAGACTTCTCCTTTCCCTTCCATGTTTGCAGGTCTTGATTCCAGCCGGACAACATGGGGTTGCTGGAGCTGCAGCTCGGCACTGTCTTCAATGGTAACAATTCTTTCCGCTTTAGGAATAAAGGCGGAAAGCACATTTAAAAGAGTGGTTTTCCCGCTTCCCGTTCCCCCGGATAAAAGAATATTGAGTTTGGACTTTATGGCAGCGGAAAGAAACTCAACAATTTGCGGTACAATACAATTTTTTGAAATTAGATCCTCAAGGGTAAGGGGAGTGTAACCAAATTTTCGTATGGAAAGCATGGGGCCGTCAATGGCGAGGGGGGGAATAATTGCATTGACCCGTGATCCGTCGGACAACCTTGCATCCACCATGGGAGAGGATTCATCAATTCTCCTGCCCACGCTGGAAACGATTCTGTCAATGATCTGCATTAAATGCGCATTGTCCCGAAACTGGATGGGGGTCAGATACAAAACCCCACTCTTTTCCACATAAATATTTTTAAAATTATTCACCAGAATGTCCTGGATCGTGTTGTCCTTGATCAGCGGTTCAATGGGGCCTAAACCAAGGATTTCGTCCACAACATCTGAGATAAGGACATCCTGTTCCTTGCGGTTGAGTGGTATTTTTTCACTGGAGGAGACATCCCGTGTCACATCCCGTATCCACTCCCTGAGGGTTGCGTCAGGAACATCTTCAATGGCGCTGAAATCAAGAAGGTCAACCAGCCGGGTGTGAACCAGAGACTTGATATTATGGAAGGCATGGATATCCAACCCTGGGCCGGGGGCAATTTTTTCATACAATTCAGGGGTTGACCGGGTCATTCCGAGTTTTTCAACAAGCTTCATCTGGGGTCTCCCTTACCGCTTGTTTTGCCCTTTGAAACCGGCCCACAAGTTTCTTCAAGAATCCACCCTTATCCTGATTCCCTTTTGAAGATTTAATCCCGGTCAGCAATTCGGCAATAGCGGCCATGTCATGATTGGCAGGAGAGTTCTCATGGTTTGCGCTCAAAAGATCTCCTCTGTTGATGGATTCTGTTATTGACTTATAATCGTTGGATACCGTTGCAAAGATATCTTGCTCAAAGAGCCGTTCTATTTCCTTGAAATCAATTTCATGCCCTTTTTCATACCGGTTGATGATAATTTCAATCTTGTCCTTTTGATAGCCGACAGCCTTAAACAAATCCAGGGTTTCCCTGACAGATCTCAATGCGGGAACTGTCTGCTGGGACACCAGCAAAATTCGCCCGGACAGGTCCATGACAGGCGCTGTAAGGTCAGTGAATTCATGGGCCACATCAACGATGATATAATCCATATGTTCCTTTAACATATGAAACATCTGGTCGATATTCTGGGTGGTGACATGGGTGGTATGGTCTATTTTTTCAGGTGCGGGAAGTACATACACACCGGATGGAGACTGGGAGAGGGAAGAAAACAAAAGATTTTCATCCAGCCTGGGCAGATCCTTTAAAAGATCGAACACGGTATACTGGATTTCAAGATTGAGGAACAATGAAACATCGCCTGTTTGCAGCTTTAAATCCACAATGAGAACCCTGCCGCCGGTCAGTGACCGGATATGATCGGCCAGGTTTACACACAGGGTGGTTACACCCTGACCGCCTTTATTACTGGACAGGACAATGATCTCTCCCTCCCGTTCCCGGGTGCTGCCCTTTTGAAGGGCAAGCTGTACAGAGGTTAGAAAATGTTTATCATCCACCGGAAGCACCATGAAATCGGCAACTCCCGTTTTCAAGGATCGGATGATCAAATCCGGGTCTTTGACATCGGTGAGTATAAAAATCAGGGTATCGGGCAGGAATCTTACCACCCGGCCGGCAAGGCCGAAACACGCCTCGGTATTCGTTCGGATATCAAGGAACAACAGCCGGGGGCGTTCTTCTTTGATTTGAGTGTAGGATTCTTTTGCCTCCGCCAGGGTCTTTGTATCGGCCAGGGGTGAAATCACCCCTTTCAATTTTTCTGCCAATGTCTCGTCTTTGGTTATGATTATTGCATTTGCCTTTTCTGCCATTGATGCCTCTCCCATATTAATTTTCAAAGCCCACAGGGCCGGAGAACTGAGGAATATTTTCTGAATTTAACGTCTTGTCTTTCCATATACTGCCCAGAAAAAAGAATTCCAGATCATTCTGATTAAACTCTTCCATTGCGCCGGGCATAGGGGGAACCTCATCTGAGTTCATAGCGGTTACCAGCCGGGGAGTTACCATAATAATCAATTCGGTCTCTTCCTTGACATATTCCTTGCTCCGAAATGCCGCGCCAACATAGGGGATATCTCCCAGCAACGGAACTTTGTTTACAATGGAATTGATACTTTCCTTGAGAAGTCCTGCGATGGCAAAGGTCTGGCCATCCTTAAGAACAAGGGTGCTGCTGGCTTCCCTTTTTGTTATTCCCGGAACGGTGGAACCGGCTGAGGTGATGGAGGTGGAATAGTCAATGGCACTGACACTGGTTTTCACTTTCAAATGTATGGTTTCTTTGCCCACAACCGTGGGAACAAACTCAAGTTCAACCCCGTATTCCTGATTATTAAAACCGATGCCATCGCGTCCCTCGGTGGGAACCGGGAATGATCCCCCCACATGAAAACTTGCCTCCTGGCCGCTCATGGCCACCAGGGTCGGACGTGCCATGGTCCTTGCCAGCCGCTGCCCCTTTAGGAAACTTAAAATACCCGCGATGTCGTCATCCACCAGGTTAAAACCCAGCTGAAATGCATTGGCAAAAGGGCTTGACAGCTGGAAAATGGAATCTAAACTGCTCGTCCCACTGGTACTTATACTGCTGTCGCCGCTGTCGGAATCCGAACGCACCACACCCGGGGGCAGCAACCCCATGTTCACCCCACGGCCGTTTATCTGTCCCGTAAATAAGAACCCAAGGCCATAGCGTTTCATGGCCGATTTGGAGACCTCCACAATTTTTGCTTCCAATTGCACCTGCTGGGATCCATTGAGTGTCATTAAATTTTTTATGCGTCTTTTAGAGGCAAATGCCTGGATCACATTCATTATTCTGGCCATGGTTCCGGAATCATCGATACTTCCGCTCACCAGAATCATGCCAAATGAGGTGGACAACTCCACCTTGGCTTCAGGAACCAGTTCCTTTAATTTTTTTTTGATTTCAGAAATATCGAATTTGACCGTGATATGGCATACTTGACTGGTGTTATCCCGGTGCCATAGGATGAGGTTTGTCGTGCCCACTCCCAGGGCATTGATTAAAATTTTTCTCTGGTCCAGAGCGCGAACATCTGCAATTTTCGGGTCTCCCACAACCACCCTTGCCACATTCTCATAGGATTCAAAAACAAATGACATCCCCAGTGTTAATTCCAGTCTTTTGGCATCACGGAGTTGTTCCGGCCCCATTGAATATTCGTCCATGGCATGGCAAAGGCCACAGTTTAAAATCAACAGCCACAATCCCGCCAGCACGCCGGTTTGTTTTAATATTTTTGCGATAACTTTATTTTCAACCATCATTGTAAATATTTTCAACTTTACCACTCCCAATTTATTACAGAATCTTCCGGGCAGCTGTGAATTCCCTTGATAACCTCTACCTCATACATGGGAGAGGGGCGTGGTCCGGTTACCCTCAATTCCAGAAAATCAACCGAATTGTCTTCATACCAGATAATACACATGGTTGACCCTATATACCTGCCGTCAATAATCAGCTCATAGGGCGTGATGATTTTAACCTCTGCAATTGCAGGCTCGTTTACGGAAATCTTTTTAATTGGACTGGTTTCCGGTCCAGTTTTTTTTACAAAAAAAGGCCGGGAATGATACATTGGAATACAAATTTTTTGGGTGGGAAAGTTTTCAGCATTTGATCTTGCAAAAGCCAGGTCTCCCCAGAGCAATAGAATCAAAAAAATTCCCGCCAAAACTACAATCGATTTATAGTGTTTATGATTATTCATGCATTTAACTCCTGTTGCCCGGAATCTGGACTCATATTTCACTTTCCTTTCCCAGGTCTTGTAAATTCAATGAATCTTCTTCTTCTAATTTTTTCCGGTCAAATCGTTTTTTTCCCCTGGCGGTTCCCCGCCCGAAAATGGCAATGTCATAGAAGTCCTCTTTCTCCTTGGAAAAAATCTCATTGCTCTTTTCCCCTTTTGTATCGACTATTTCACAATCCCCGGCCTTTCTGAGGATGAGTTTAATCTTGTCCGAGGTGGTGGCAATCACCGTCAGCCTTTCAGCATCTTGGGGGGATACCAGCACAGTGACTCTCTTTGTGGGCCAGGAAGGTACCCAGGCCCCGGGTTGCGGTTCCAATGATGGTGCTTGCTGGGGCCTGGATGAATCGGCTTTTTGTGGAGAGGTGTTTCCCGTGATGGCAACATCCTCTTCAATAAACAAAATTTTAACATTCTGCATCAAAATTTTAGATGCCTGCCATTTGTCGGTTACCGTCGCCTTGGTTCCCGCCTCGCGCTTGCCATGGATTGCGGCCTGGATAAAGCCGTTGGTACCCATGACATCCACCCGGTTACCCGGCCGAAGAAACCCACAGATACCATCCTCATCGTTCACCCGTATGGTAACGGCCCTCATCCCGGGATCAATGCCTTTTTGCATGCGATCATCCCTTTTTTTGACCATCTCATTTATCTGGGATATGGTTTTGGGCCCCAGGGAATTTGAAAAAACAGTTACGCCGTCTTCTTTTTTATCCTCATCAGAGGGATTTCGCTTGATAAGTTTTAATACGGCCCCTTCCGAGGCAGTCAGAATCCTTGCTTTTGCCACCGTCAAAAGCAGGGTGACCCTTTCCTTTTTTGATTTCTTTCTTGTCTTTACGGATTGATTTCCATTGCCCAGGGCCAATACCCTGACCCTTGAAAGAATAATGCGCGAAATCCATGCGGATTGGTTTTTATCAAGGGCGCTTGCAGCAAGCACATCCACCATATCTCCTGTTGCAAGGGACCCGGGAATACCGGAAATTCGGTCCAGTTCAATGCTGATAACCCGCATGCCAGGATCAATCCTGCTGTTAAGCGATTTGTCTGAAAATCCCCCCCCGGGCACCAGGCGTTTTTCATTAATGGGTTCCCCGCTGTTTATGCCTGCTGCTGCAGTCCGTCCCAGAACCTTTTGGAGGTCATGAAAAGATCCCGGGGGAATATCCGACGAGGGCCATTTGACCCTCTTTAAATTCTGCTGGGTCAGGATGTCCCCCGCAGATATGGGACCGGCTGCCACAAGAACCATGCCATGGGCCGGAGTTGTGTCTTTTAAATAGCTTGAAATCAAGTTGGCAACAAAAAAGGCCACGGCCAGGGCTGCCACAAGTAATAATATTCCTCGGGTTTTTATCACGAACAAAATCTCCTTAGGTTATGGATTCCCATTGGTCATATGCCTCTATTCCCAACCGGCTGTATCTTTTCCGGTACGGGATCTGTTTTTTGTTGTGTGGCGAGTTCAAGGTCATCCCTGTCAAACTCCATACCCCACTCCTGGTTGCCACGATAAACTTCAATCACATGGTTGTCATTTTTTCCCCAGAATGATTCGACCAATTTGTGTCCATGGGTCTTTACAATTTTCTCATCATTATAGTTTCTGAGGACAAATTTAATCTGCTCACTATTGTATGCCACCACCAATTTTTCCGATTCTTCAGGGGACAATAGAAGGGTTATTCTTCCAATAACGCTGAATCGTTCAGGCCCTGCCAGATTTCTGGGGCCGAACCCATTTTTTTCTCCATCTTTAGCATCGGCATAACCAGGCTTCTCCTCGGGCGAAACGCCCATTGCTTTTTTGTCCCCTTTTTGGGCAATTTGGGCCGGTGAACCTGCTTCCTGGTCAACGGCCAAAACTTTTATATTTTGCAATATGATGATGGCTGTCTTGGTTGTTGCAAGGAGTTCTGCCTTGGCCCCGGGGGCATCGCCTTCCGTTGAGATATCACCTGCCGTGCTGATGGCGATCACATCCACACTATTTCCCGGGCGGATAAACCCACAGATACCATCATCATCCTTAAAAGCCACCGTAACCGCCCGTTGCCCTTTTTCCATTCGATCATTGAACTTTTTTTCTTTTTCCTGCTCAATGACAGCTAACCTGGACATACTTCTGGGGCCCATGGAAACCGAATAAACGGTGCCTTCACTTTCTTCTTTTGAGTCATCGGATGGATTGCGTTTAATAAGCCTCAACTCTGCCCCCCGGGACACCGCAAGTATCCTGGCATCCTCCGGGCTGAGAACCAGGGTGACCCCCTGCTTTTTTTTGGACTTCTCTGCCTTGGCGGAGGATTCTTTTTTTTTCACAACAAAAACTTTGATCCGGGAAAGAATGACACGGGAAATCCTTGTTTTTTTCTCTTTGTCCAGGGAGCTGACAGCCAAAACATCCACAAAGTCTCCGGTGTTGAGCAGGCCGTGCAGGCCCGACACACGGTCTGTCTCAATGCTGATGGTGCGCATCCCCGGAGCAATTCCACCGGTATACCCCGAATCGATACCCCCTGCCTTAGGCAGCAGCCGGTTCTCATGGATGGGTTCCCCCTGGTGTATGTTGCCGGCGGTCATCCTGCCGACCAATTTTCCGGCATTGCTGAAACCGCCCCGGGGTGAATCCGATTTCCGCCATCTAACCGCCTTCATGTTTTTTTTGGTTAAGCAGGTACCAGCTGGTATGTCCGTGGCTGCGGTGATAAGCATGATCTCCTCGGGAACGGACTGCCTGAGATATCGCGACACCAGGGTTGCCGAAACAAGGGCAATCACAAGGGCCACCGTGATAACGATGATTCCACGGGCGTTTAACACAGATAAAATCTCCTGATATGGGATAAATTCAAAATTTTGTCCTTAATTATTGTTCTGTTTTTTTTAGTTTATTAGTTTACATCCTTTATGGATAGGCCATTACAGCTGTTGCGGAAAGTGTGGTGGGAAGCATACCTTCTGGCAAAAAACCTGTCAGCGAGTCATAGTGCCATTGGGAAAGGGTGATCCTGGCCCTTGAGGGGGCAGAATCATTTGTGACGGTCAGGCATTCTTGTATCCGAGATGCCTCGGCAGCCTTATCCAGGGCCTCGCAGACAACCGCCACAGCAATGTCTGCCGGTGCAGCGGAATCCTTTTCTTTTACAACAGCACAGGCACTTGCCGACACTGCATTGTTCAACTCAATTTGAGTTTTAAACAACCACCCGTACTCGATAATGCCCATTAAAAACAGTAAAAGGACCGGCAGGACGAGGGCAAACTCGATGGCAGCCATCCCCTTTTCCATATTTTCCCGGCTCATGGGCCCCATGGACATATTTTTTTGCATATTTTTTAATCCCCCCGCCGGAATATCTCGGGAGGTTCCAATTTTTTTTATTTTAACCAATTTATATCCAGTTGTTTTCCTATACCAGGATTTAAAGGCCTGGCGGCTCTCCTGTTTTTTTCCCATGGTTACAACTTTGGTCATGGAAATAAAAACAGGGCCGTGGCACTCAATGACCTTGGCACTGCCGAAGCAGGCAGATACCCGACCAGGGGCGTATAGGTCCAGGAAGCCACTTCCACAAACACCCTCCTGGGCAGGGTTTGCCCCATGAATAGCTGGGGTTCACGGATCTCCACAGAAATATCCCCGTCCTCTATTGTTCCCACCACACTGAATGCTTTTTTAGCCGCTTTTCTAACCGCAACCTCGCATTTTGCATCCGATGTTTCCACGGGGATTGTAATGGCAGCCCTGGCCCCTTCACCCACGGCGTGTGAGAGGAGAAGCTGCTGGGTCATCACCCAGCCGTATTCAATGATTCCAAACAAAAACATGAAAAAAACCCCCGCTATCAACGCAAACTCAACCGAAGAAGAG
Organism: Desulfobacteraceae bacterium; assembly: GCA_016743945.1. Classification (GTDB taxonomy): domain Bacteria; phylum Desulfobacterota; class Desulfobacteria; order Desulfobacterales; family Desulfobacteraceae; genus NBML01. Next base: position 105,696 of record JADGFI010000004.1, on the reverse strand, counting down.
CCATTTTCATTCATCTTCCTTTGCCGGGGATAATTTTTTTTCAAGATGCCCATTATCATTTTTTTCCTTTAAAAACTCTGTATGGCAGGGCCGACTGCAATATAAACCGCATAGCCCGCTGCCATGGGAACAGAATAGGGAATCCCCTGCCGCCTGACCCTGGCCGGTAAAATAGGGCCCCTCCCCCTGGGAAATAATATAAAATTGAGTATCCCCGCAGGGCCCATGGCGACAAGGATCAGGCCCAATGCCAGGATCCCCCCGGCAATGGAGCTGTAGAGGGCAAGATTTAAAACCCCTGAAATACCAAGCCATGCCCCCAGGCCGGCAAAAAGTTTCACATCCCCGCCCCCCACATATCCCATCATAAAGGGAATCAGCAGGATTAAAAAACCCGCCCCAAACCCCTTGAGGGAAAAGAATCCCCCGTTCCAAAGCCCCGTGTTCAAGCCATGATACACGATACCTGTCACACAGGCAGGGATGGTGAGGCAATTGTAAATTTTGCGCTGCCAAAGGTCTGTAACACATGCTATTGCCAAAATTGCACAACAGATAATTTGGGATTCATTTAATTGCATGGAAATATTTATCTCTATTCCTTAAACAATGGTTCTGGAGGGCGCATATACCAAATAGATTCTCACCGTATTTGCCTCCCCCCCCCCCCGGTTTTCTAAAAAAATTTACTTCGGCGTCGCCGCTGGTGGCGTCCCGCCGAGTTCAGTAGTGATTTCATTGAATTTGACACTGACCGCATCGGATAAGGCAGTAATACTTGCCAGTATTGCCATGGCGATACCCGATGCAATCAGGGCATATTCAATGGCGGAAACGCCGGATTCATCACACCATAATTCTTTGAGTCGATTCAGCATAATTTTGCCTCCTTTTCTTTTAATGATAAGAGGCGTGCGGATTTCTTGAATAAAAATAATGATTTGCAGCCTCCATGTGATTCCCGGAAGGTAGCGTTTCAAAGAAAAGGCACCTTTACCGGGAACAGTTGTTAAAAACTAAAAAATCCCAAGACCAAAAAAAATGATCTAAGGATTTCCCGTTTTTATCCACAGAGTCTGTCCGACAAATAATCTTTGGTCCACGAAGATAATGCCTTTGACCAGGTAGGTTTTCTGACTTTCCTCTCTTTGAGCGACCTTCCCATCCTTCATAAGAAAAACAGTGGTATTAAACTACTCAAAAAGTTCTCTTTTTTTATAGTAAAAAAAAAGCAGGATTACAGCAGCGGGCCTGTCTCCGATTTTCACGAAGTTCCCTATTAAGCTCATTACAAGCTCCTAGCTGAAATATAAGTAACAGAACGGCATCTACTAGTCAATAGATTCTTTACTAATTTTTACCCCATGATTTTTCGACCTGTGCGGGTAGATTGCAAACATCTAAGTGATGATAATTGCAAAAAAAACTTCCAGATATAAAAAATAGTAAATATCTGTTTCTCCATTTAAAATGTATACCCGTTTCGGCTAATATACCGGCAATTGATTCTATACAGGCCAAGAAATTTACAAGTTCCCCTGTAGAATCGTTAGAAAAATCTGAAAATGTGTTTGTTGTGTGGCATATTTTGTGATAAATTAGCGCCATTGTAGTTAAAGAATTCTTGTAATCAACATTTTCGTAAAATATTTTTTTTTCTCATCAGTTCTGTTGCTTTGGCAAGATCCACTACTAATATTTCTAATTGTCCATTTTAAAAACTGTTTTAATGAAGCCATTCCCATCGATATCGGCTGGTATATCAAGCTTAACCGCCCCCCAAGGGGTGGGATATTAGCCCCAATCTTCGCAATAAATAAGGAGGAAAAAAAATAAAAAAACGAATGATGATTTTATCATTGGTTATTTTAATTTGCACAATTGGTTTTACGGCTTGTATGAAAAAAACTACTGCTATGAAACAAGAGGGTCCGCCATTTGGATCCAAAATCGATGTTTCATATTCTCAGAAATTATGGGATGTACTTGTGAAAGAAAAATTAGTTGGACCAGGAATTATTCGATCTGTTCCATATGATGGGATGGAACCCCATGGTGTAATTCTTGAACAACTCTCAACGAAAATTGAAGTGAACGATCATAATGATATAGTTTATGTAAAGGCTAATTACATGGGCGACGGGATGACAAGGTCTAAGGTCGTTAATGAACCGGCCGCTTATTTAAAAGCGATTACCGTTATGTTTAAAAGGGAAAAAGGATATGATCCAGATAATAAGGATTGGTTCTGGGTAAAATATAAACCTGATGGCACCCTGCACACGAACCCGAAGGGAATGGCGTTGGCGGGAAGGGTTGCAAAAGGAATGGATGCGGGTTGTATCGCATGTCATGTTGATGCAGATGGTGGCGATTATTTATTTAATAATACGGCATCACACCTTGATTAGTTAAACAATTTTACAAGGGTCTCTAATATTTTTTTGAGACCCTTGATTAATATTTATAATTTAAAAACAATTATACCTTAAATTGCTTCATTAACGCCAAAAACCTTTCGGCCAACTGACTCAATGCCGATGCATTCTCATTGAGGGTGCTGGAATTCTCCTGGACCTGGACGGTGACATCCTGAACCTTTGTGATATCCAGAGCAATCTCGGTTGCCACCTGGGCACCCCGGTTCACACTGTCATTCACCTGGGAAATTTGTCCTGACACCCCATTGATACTTTTTGCAATTTCAATGGTGGTGACGTTCTGTTCCTCCACTGCGGCGGCAATGCTTGAAATGGCCTCATCTGAATTTTTAACAAGGCCGGCAAGTCCTGCCACTTTTTCAGTCAATTCTCTGGAGGTGGTCTTGATCCAGGCCAGTTTTTCAGCGGCTTCAACGGTGGACTGACTGGTATCAGCTGCCAGATCGGTAATCTCATGGGCGACAACGGCAAAGCCTTTGCCTGCCTCCCCTGCCCGTGCCGCTTCAATCTTTGCATTGAGGGCCAGCATGGAGACCTGTTCTGAAATGGACCGAATCTGGTCCGTAACCTCGTCCACATCATTGGCCCTGGATCCCAATTCTTCAACTGCTGCAAAAATGCTGTCAAAGTCACCCACCACCTGGTCGGTTATCTTTTTTGACTCGGCAGATCCCCTGGCAATCTCATTGACGGTGGTGCTCATTTCATCCACTGAAGCAGCAATGACGTTCAACGATTGTGTGGCATCTTCCATGGCAGATGCAATGGACTGGTTGCCCACACTCATTTCTTTGGCTGCCGCCGATACATTGCTGGTCATTTCAGAGGCTTTCCGGCTGGAACCATTCAAATCAGTGGCTATCCCACTCAACTGATTTGCTGAAGAAGAAATGGTACCCGAATTCTCCACAATCTGCATAATGGTCTGGCGAAGTTCCTGGGTGACCAGGTTTATTCTGGAAAGGATATGATTGACTTCATCCCCCTGGGCGATTTCATATTCATGGGTAAAATCCTTTTCCCGCATCCGGCTGGTGGCGTCCAGGACCAGGCGGACCTTTTTGTTTACCAGAAAATGAAAAAACATCCAGACGCAAAGGATAATCGCACAAAGGCCCGCAAAACCAATGAGGATACTGGTATTTCTCCCTCGGTGAATGCTCTTGTTCATGGATGTCATGGAGGAAAATACGGAAATCCCCCCCAATATTTTTCTGTTGGGGCCATGGCAATGGAAACACCTGGACTGGTTGAGGATGGGATCATTTTCCATGGTATAGACCTCCTTGTCCAGGGTCACTTGGAAAGACGCATTGGAAGCCATGCCGGTTTCCAGCATGGCAGCAAGGTCCAGATCAGATTCTTCTTCCAAATAATTCTTGACGGGTTTTCCCACGGAATCAATATCGGAACTAAAGGAAATAATTCCGTTAAAATCGTAAACAAAGACTTTAAATCCTGTAATTTTTTCGTTGAGCCGCTTAAACTGGGTTCTGACCGTATCATTATCGCCAATGGCAAGGGCATCAAACATTCCCCCTTCAACGGCCTGGGCCATGATCTTATTTTGTGTCGTAAGCTGGTCGGTTCCCAGCCTGTTTTGAAATGAAATATTGAACCAAATGGTTAAAACCATCACAAAAATCACACTCAGGGAAACCGGAATCAGTATCCGCAGCCATAACCGTCTGTTTATAAATTTAAACATATTTTTAAACATAAATTTCCTCCAAAAGAATCAATGGGCACCGCCGTATAGGAGCGGTTTAAAATCAAAGGCGTCGATCCTGTCTTCACTGTGGCAGGTGTTGCAATTTTCCAGGGTGACTTCCCGGATAATATCATCGGAATCTTCGGACTCTGAATGAAGGCTGCCCGGTCCATGGCATGATTCACATCCTGGATTCCTGAGCTCAGGGGTTTGGGATTCGGAAACAAATCCGCCTTTTTTACCGTAGCCTGTGGTATGGCATTCAAAGCAGGTTTTGTATTCCTCGGGAGACAGTTTTTTCTTCATTTTCTTTATGCTGTCAAAGGAGTGGGCTTTTTTCGAAAATGTCATAAAATTATGATGCTGCTGCTCATGGCACGCTTTGCAGCTCTCCGACCCCACATAGATTTTTTCCGCTGCCATTAGAGGGTTGGCAGTTGTCAAACCGATGATGGCTGTAACTACTAGGAATAATAACTTGTTCATCCGACCTCCCAAGGGTGGTTTAAAGTAAATCAGAATTTGGATCATATTTACTAACGGATACCTTGGGAAAAGGCAAGATCTTTATCTGCCTACCATGGAACTGGAATCCTTACCTGGTGTTGGGCCTTATTTTCAAATAAAAGAAAATGATTCTCATGGCCGAACCGATACAGGTCCCGGGTGACCCTGACATCCTGGGTGCAATATTCAATGATTTTTTCCATTTTGCCCTGTTTCCACCATTCAAGGGCCATGAGGCCGTCTGCACTTTTTTTGCACCCCAGGCTCTGTTGGGCAAGGTGATCCAGGGAGAGCCGATACCCCAGTATTTCATGGACCTTCATGAGAAGATCAAGGGTGGGCAGACCATGAAAATCAAAGGAGGACAGGCCGGATAACACCTTATAATCGAAGCGAACGATATTAAAGCCGATTATAAGGTCCAGTCTTTGCAGATGCCGGCAAAGAGAGTCGACATCCTCCTGAAGATAGGTATGAAATTCATCTGAAGCTGAATCATAGAGGACGGCACAACTGACCCCCATGCGCTCGGCCTTGTTCCACCCGCCGACCTCCTGGGCTGACCGCCGGGTTTCAATGTCCAGAACTCCATATTTTAGATCTGGCTTTGATTGGGGCATTGGTTCTGATCCTCTGTCTTTTTTTTGGGAAAGGATAGGAACCGATTCCCTGATGTTTTTCCTTCTGTCTTCTTCTAAAGAATGTGGGTCTAACACGATGGCATCCTTGGGATTTTTCCGGGAAAGCGCGTCACACAGATTGCCTGTTAGGATCATTTCAAGCATAATTTTAGCAGAAGACTTGTCAATGGGCCGGTTCCCGGATCCGCATTTGGGAGAATGGACACAGGCCGGGCACCCGGTGTCGCAGGGGCAGGTGGCAATAACCGCAAGCGTCTGTTTTAACAAAATTTCGGCTTTGTCAAAGGCCTGTTTTGACAACCCAAGGCCGCCGGGAATACCATCATAAATAAAGACGGCAGCATGGCCCGTCTGGGGATGAAAGGGAGTGGAAATCCCTCCCAGATCGTTTCTATCCGTCATCACCAAAAGGGGCATGATACCGATGGCTGCATGTTCCATTGCATGGATCCCCCCCATGAAATGGAGCCGGTCTGACTCAATTTTATCCCTTATCTTATCCGGGATTTCGATCCAGATTCCCTGGGTTTCAAAAGCAAGTTTCGGCAACTCCAGGGGAACAATCCCAATGGATTTCTGGGTGGCGGTAAGTTTTCGCTCATACCCTGTCACCTGTTCTGTGATCCGAAGAAGACCATACCCAATTCTGGTTCCATGGACCATACAGCTGTCCAGTTGCTGGATAATGGTGGTGGATTTGGAGGATCTTGCCCGGGTATAATAGGGCAGGTCTCGTTGACGTGCCGTAACCACCCCTTTTTCATGGTCAAACGCCGTGATCGTATAGGATTTGCCTCCATGAAGATAAACCGCCCCTTCATGGGTTTCAAAATAGGACCTGTGTTTGTCAATATCCCCGATATTTTGTTGGGTATCTTCCAAAAAAATTGGAATGGTATTCCCTGTTCCCCGAAGGCTGACCTCCCTGTGGGGGGATTTTCGGGCAGAGTACCAGATCCCGCCTTCCCGGCTTCGAAGCAATTTTCCCTTGTATTCCAAAGCAGTGACGGCTTTTTGAATCTGCGCATCTTCCAGGAAGGGTTCCCCCTGTTTGAGGCTCAACTCAGCAGCGGCACAGACCAGGTGCTGTTTTAAGATAATGGGGTTGTCCGGATTAATAATGGCTTTTTCCGGGGGCATGTTAAAAAAGATGTCCGGGTGGTTGATAAAATACTGATCCAGGGCATCTTCATGGGCAATGAGGATCATGGCGGAAGGTTTGCCGTCCCGCCCAACCCTGCCTGCCCGCTGCCAGGTGGACATGATGGTGCCCGGATATCCTACCAGAACACACAAATCCAAATTACCAATATCAATTCCCAACTCCAAAGCTGAGGTGGACACCACGGCCAAAAGATCGCCCGAGGCAAGTCTTTTTTCAATATTCCTACGTTCCTCGGGTAGAAACCCCGCCCGATAGGCGCAGATTTTGTCGGCAAACCCCTTGGCTCTCCTTGATGCCCAGATGGCAATGAGCTCGGTTATTTTTCGGGACTGGGTGTATACAATGGTACGAAGCTGTCTTGCAACCGCCGAATGGATCAGGGCAATGGCAGTTTGCGCCGCCCCCTCAAGGCCCCGCATCATGAGAACCTCCTTTTGTCCTGTGGGAGCCCCCTGTTCAGCGACCACTTCAACGGCAAGTCCGGTAAGTTTTTGGGCAAGAAAAGCGGGGTTGGCAATGGTGGCCGAACAAAAAATAAAGACAGGTTCTGAGCCGTAGAATCGGCAGATTCTCAACAGTCGCCGGAAGACCCAGGCCATGTTGGACCCCATGACCCCCCTATAGGTATGAACCTCGTCTATGACCACATATTTTAAGTGTGAAAAATAATCTTCCCAAAGATGATGGTGGGCCAGCATGGCCAAATGCAGCATCTCAGGATTGGAAAGCAGTACATGGGGTGGGGCCCTGCGGATTTTGGCTTTCTGATAGGCGGTAATGTCCCCGTCATAAACGGCAGCCGTAAGCTTTGGAGATCTCATATCCGATGGTATGCCCGATCTTATTTTGGGGGAACCTGCCAGATCCAGCAAATGCTGGACCGTTTCCAGCTGATCCCTTGCCAGGGCTTTTAAGGGGAAGAGATAAAGCGCACGGGACTTTGGATTTTCCAATAAATCATCCACCACGGGCAGGTTGTAGATCAGGCTTTTGCCCGAGGCAGTTGGGGTGGCAATAACCGTATGAATGCCTTTTTCGATCAGGGCAATGGCTTTTTTCTGGTGGATATAAAGTTGAGGTATCCCAAGGGCCTCAAGCAAAGGACCTAAATCATGGGTCAGCGTGAGGCCCGGATCGGCAAAAATCGGCAACTTAGGGGGAAGGGTCCTGTGGCAGACAATATCCCCTGCAAACCCTTTATAGTTTTTAAGGGAAAAGATATAATCGTCAATCACAAAATACTCTTGCCCAGGGCAGACAGGGTCAGTTCCACAGCAAGCTTGGCTGTTTTATTGGCCACATCTAAAATGGGGTTGACCTCAACCAGGTCCATGGAGGCCACCTTGCCTGAATCTGCTAGAATTTCCATTAACAAGTGGGCCTCCCGATAGGAAATTCCGCCGGGCACGGGCGTCCCCACTCCAGGGGCTTCCACAGGATCCAGGGCATCCATGTCAACGGTGAGATGAATCCGTTTTAAATGGGCAAATTTCATGACGGTCTTGTTGGCAACAGATGAGATCCCCTGTTCGTCAATGTCCCGCATGGTAAAGATGGTGAAACCTGATTTTTTTAAGCGTTTTTTTTCAACCGGATCCAGGTCCCGCTGGCCGATGAGGACCACATTTTCAGGATCCACCTTCCGGCCGGGCCTGCCCACGTTCACAAGGGAGGAATGGCCCTCTCCGATCAATGCCGCCAAAGGCATGCCATGGATATTTCCGGAAGGAGAGGTGTCGGGTGTATTAAAATCACCATGGGCATCGATCCAGACCAGACCAATGGGGTCATCCCCGGATACCGCCGCAACCGTGCCCACGGCAATGGAATGATCCCCCCCTAAAAACAGGGGAAAATGCCCCTGTTGAACGACTTCCTGCCCGGCGGTGTAAATGGCATCACAAATTCGTGTAATTTCATCTAAATATTTGTCTTCGGACAGGGGGGTTGGTCCATCGGCATCCCGGATGGGAATGGGCACATCCCCGCGGTCCACTACCACATGGCCAAGGTCTCTTAGCCGGGAAATCAACCCCGTATACCTCAGGGCAGCCGGTCCCATGTCCACGCCCCTGAGAAGCTGGCCAAAATCCATGGGCACCCCGATAATGCTGATCTGTTTTGACATCTTAATTTCCTTCATTTAGATGGTTTACTTGGATTGTTTACATTGACAGCTCCTATACCATAGAGTATGAAATCTATTCAATAAAAAGATAATCCGCAGGTAAGGAGTTGGGAGAAGGCAGATATGAAACTAAAACACGAAGTAAGAGCCAAACAAACCATTGAAACTATTACAGGACTTTTGAACGATGGGATCCAAAAAATATCGGTTATCATCCGGCACTCAGACCGGTTTTTTCCCAAAGAAGCCAGAATGGAACCCTTTATGGGATTGACAGAAGGGGGCAAATCCTTTGCCCTGGAATTGGGGAAAGCCCTTCCGGAAAATCCCGTTCCCAGGCTTTTTTCCTCCACCTTTGGCCGATGCATTGAAACCGCTTACCTCATTGATAAGGGGTATACCCAACAATACAAGAGCCCTGTGGCCCACAACGTCACGAGCGATTATCTGGCCCCTTTTTACATCAAAGATATTGAACGAGCCATTCACATGGTACAAGCCCAGGGAAGTGAACAATTTATCCGCAACTGGTTTGACAATAAAATTGATGACAATGTTATGGAAAACCCGGAAAAGACCTCGTCCATATTAAGCGAATACATGATAGACCGGCTCAAAGAGGTGGATGACAACCAAATCGCTGTCTGCGTCTCCCATGACTGGAATATTTTCCCCTTAAAGGAGTTCAAACTGGGGCTTCCCCATGAAACAAAGGGAGATGTGGGCTACCTTGACGGGGTGGTTTTTTATGAAAATGGCGGTCACTATTTTGCGACCTCCTTCCAGTGCGACCCCCAATCCATCTAGGATGATTTTTCTTAAAATTTAAGAAGTTTTGCTGCGTCTATGTAGTGAATACAAATTGTATTTGTCTAATAAATATGGTTCATATTATATATGAAATTTATTACCTAAATCGTATTTACTTTTTTTCATAATGTTACATTTTTTTCATAGGAAATTAAATTCTTAAAAACAGCTTAAATTCGATTGGTTGGGTTTTTGAGTTACCATGGAAAACAGGCATATTTTTTGCTTAATGTATAAAGTATCGTCAATAGTTTATCAAATTCAGCCAACCGCGTTGTGAGACCGTTACGAAAAACCATATGTTAAATCTATGTTCTGTTTGTGTTGCTGAAGAAAAATCAACATTCACAATACTTTAAAGAAAAGGAGAGGGTATGAAAAAAATTTTAATTATTTTAAGTGTTTTCTTACTAATTCTCGGTATGACAGAACAGTCCATGGCATTTTTAATTAGCGGCCCGGATATTATTGCTGCACCTGATAATGTCATGGATGATTCACCAGGTGCTGAAAATGAAAATCAACAGGCATTCAACGAGGCACAATATTATTTATTAACCAGTGATTTGAGAGTAGATGGCAGAAAAACTATAAATTCAGGCGTAACTGTCGATAGTCATATGATCTTTTTTAACACCCCTGATAATAAGTTCTCTAGAGATTTAGCGACATGGACTTTTGATGGCATTATCCTTGGGATTATGTCTGATTTTTTTGGACGATTAGAGGCGAAAAGCAATATGTTTCTCGGTGCGTCTGAAACGATATATCCAGAAAGATTTTGGGCGCGTGGCCTCGAAGGGAGAGATAGCTATTTTGTAAATGGTTCTTCAATTGACGTTTATATGGAAGTCAGTGAGCCTGGTGACTGGATTCGTGTGATAACTCAGTCTATCCCAGTACCTGAGCCAGCGACAATACTACTGTTTGGTCTTGGGCTTTTAGGACTTTCAAAAGTCAGAAGAAAAAGAGTAACTTGATATAGAGCAAAAAATAAAAACACAGGGTCAAAGCCTCAGGCCCTTGCCATGAAGACAGCCCTAACCGGTGCGGGATACCCTTCAACAGTTTTGTCCGGATCATCCGGGTTCAGAAAATCCTTCAGGGACTCGGTCTGAATCCAATCGGTCTTGCGCTGTTCTTCACAGCTTGTTTTTGCCACATCCACACATTGAATATGGGTAAACCCGGCCCTGGCCAGCCAGGATTCCATTGCCAGAAGATCCGGGATAAAAAAAACATTGCGCATTTTAGCATACCGGTCCTTCGGGAAAAGGCAGCGATTTTCCCTAGTATCAAGGACCAGATTTTCAAGTACTATCTGACCGCCTTTTTTTAAAGAGTCATGGATACTTTTCAGCATTTCAATGGGGGATTTCCTGTGGTAAAGGACTCCCATGCAGAATACCAGGTCAAAATATTGCTCCATCCCGGGCAGTTGGTCATGGGGAATGGGCAGGCAAAATACATTGTCCTGGCGCAAAAATTTCTGAATTGCCAGGTATTGGTAATAAAAAGAACTCTGGGGTTCCAGCCCCAAGACAAACAAAGGATTTTGAGCGGCCATGCGAAACATGTAATAACCGTTACTGGATCCGATATCCAGAATACGCCGTCCGGAAAGTTCGGGAAGATGGGGCAGCAGACGATCCCATTTCATCCAGGACTGCCATTCCGTGTCAATGTCCACACCAAAAAGATTAAAAGGCCCTTTTCTCCAGGGGCATAGCTGTGCCAGTTTTTCCTGGAGATCTTTTTTTTTGTCGGATTTACCCTCCCGGGGAATATCCGCTTCATCCCCCACAAGGATATGATTGCCCATAAGATCTATTTTAGCCGGGACAAAATCCGGAAGACTTTCCACCAAGGATTTATATCGTTGAAAATTACCCTTGGCAGTGTCAAGAAATGCCCTTTTTTCAGAAATGATCCGGGTAAGTTCTTCAACCCATGGGCCTAACTTAAATTCCCGGTGCTGTTTTAAAAATCGTTCCATAATATTTTAAATTTGTGTCCTAAGTTTTTAGGTAATGGCTGCACTTGGATCAACTTTGGTTACTTTATGGCAATCATGGAGGCAAAATTGAACCATTTCAGCCAGACGTCAAAGGATGAAAACCCGGCATCAAGAAAACGCTGCCGGTGATCCCCAATGGCCTCGGGGATCAACACCTTTTCAAGGGCATCGCGTTTCTGGCTGATTTCAAGCGCTGAATATCCATTTTCCCGTTTAAATCGCTGGTAAAAATCTTGTTCCAGCTCATTGATGGAGAGCGATGGATGGATTATTTTTTCAGTGACCAAAAGGATGCCGCCGGGTAAGAGACCCTGGTAAATTTTTTTAATGAGTGCGTCTCTTTTATTTAACGCCAGAAACTGCAAAGTCAGGTTTATCAGGACAACCGAAGCGTTTTCAATTTGAATATCCTCAAGCAGGCCGCAGACCAGATCAATTTGATGGGCGTTTTCCATTTGTTCCAGCCGGGAATAATATTTTTCAATCATGGGAATAGAACTGTCCACCCCCACCATGGAAAAGGGCGTGTCGTCAAATTGCGCGGCTATTAAAACCCCCAGGTTCCCATGGGAACATCCCAGGTCATATATCCTGGTTTTTTCCTGAAAAAATTCCGGGGCCATCTGGGCCTGACGCAAGATACTTTCTTGGTACAAAGGCACTGAACGTTTCAGCATATCATCAAACACTGCCGTAACTTCCCTGTTAAATGCAAAGGGCTCTATCCGGTCCTTTTTTTGTGCAAACACCTTGTCTCGTTTCATTGGCCTTTCCAATCTGTAAAAATTTTCTGGAAATCTATTATAATATTTAGCCGATAAGTGCAAGGACCAGTCCTTGTTCTTGATCAAAATTCCTTGACTATCCTCGAGCGTAAATGATATCTATCATTTTTGGAGCAAACACTTCTCAAAAAAATATCAGCAGACTAATTTCAGGAGGCATGGACATGGAAATTGTGGGAATCGATGTCGGTTTCGGATTTACAAAAGCATATAATGGCAAAAATTCCATCATTTTCAAATCCCTCATCGGTGATGCCACGGACATTCAGTTCCGCTCTTTTCTCGGAGAGGAAGAATCCTCCTCGAACCTGCATATTACCTTGAACGATAAATCCTATTTTTTGGGCAATTATGCAGAACAGCAGTCCAATATTGCAGAATTTACCCTGGACCAGGAGAAACTCATTGAAAATTTTGTAAAAATTCTGGCCATAACTGCTGCGGGGATCTGCAGTGACTCAACAGGCCCTATCAATGTGGTGACAGGCCTTCCTGTGGGATACCTGAAGCGCGATTCCCGGCGTTTAAAAGAGATGATCCAGGGAATCCATGAAATCACCTATCACAATATGAATGGAAAAGATGAAACCCGACGGGTTCACATTGATAAAATCCATGTGATTCCCCAACCCATTGGATCTATTTTTAATTTGATATTTGATGAATATGGTAAGATCAAAGACAAAAATCTTGCCCTGCAAAAACTGGGGGTGGTGGATATTGGATTTAAAACCACTGATTTTTCCATATTTGACCATCTCCAGTATATTGAACGGGGTTCCTCCACCATGGACACCGGTATTTCCAAGTGCTTTAGTGTATTTGCCAACAAATTAAGACAGGAAAGCAATATTACCATTGAATTGTATCGTATCTTTAAATTTGTTGCAGCGGGGATGATCAAGATAAAGGGCAAAGAATATAATATCTCAAACCTGAAAAAACGGGTCTATACCCATGCGGCATCTGCCATTGCCGCTGACCTGAACCGGCTGTGGGAAAACGACTGGGATATCGATTCCATTATCCTTTCCGGCGGCGGCAGTGTGGAGCTAGCTGAATACCTTTCTCCCAATATCGAAGGAAATGTCATCCCCATTCCAAAAAAAATTGATGCGCGGTTTAACAATGTCCAGGGATACTGCAAATTCGGCAAATACAAATGGGGCGCCGAAAAAATCACCTCAGAAAAAACAAAGGCCAAAAGTACGAATAGACCGGAAACAGCTGCCAAAATCCAGAAAAAATCCGAAACCGATACCGAAACCGATATTGCCAAAGACGCCAAACAGGATAATGCCTCAAAGGGCCTTTCCTGGCTTCGCCGCCAAAATTAGGAACCCCCCATGAACCAGGAAACACTTACCAAACTTTTGTCCCAGGTGGCCCAGGGCAATATGAGCGTGTCAGATGCCACAACCCAATTCAAAGATCTTTCCTTTGAAAACATTGATTTTGCCAACATAGATCACCACAGATCCCTGCGGAAAGGATTCCCGGAAGTTATTTTCGGCCAGGGAAAAACCAGCGCCCAGATCATTGGAATTCTTGAACGAATGGTTGCAAGAGAAGACGTCATTCTGGTGACCCGCATTGATGAAAAAAAGGCCAGGGATGTAAAAAAAGCCCTGCCCGCTGCTCAATATTTTCAAGATGCCCAACTTCTGAGGATTCAAAAGAAAGCGCCTGCCGCCACCGGGTTTGGAAAAATCCTCATCATCTCGGCCGGCACCTCTGATATTCCAGTTGCAAGGGAAGCCGCCCTTACGGCCCAGGCCATGGGGAATGAAGTGGACACCCTGTTTGATGTGGGGGTTGCCGGGATTCACAGACTATTCGCCCATAGGGAGAAAATCTGCACGGCAAGTGTGATCATTGTGATCGCCGGCATGGAAGGGGCTCTACCCAGTGTGGTGGCCGGCATGGTCAAATCCCCGGTGATTGCCGTTCCCACCAGCATTGGATATGGCACAAGTTTCAACGGTATTACAGCGCTTTTGGGCATGCTCAATTCCTGCAGTTCCAATATTGCAGTGGTGAATATCGACAATGGATTTGGTGCCGGATACATGGCCTCATCCATCAACCATGTATCGGCAGTTTAATCTTAAAAGTGGTGCCCTTTCCTTTTGATGAAGTGGCCGTAAGCTCTCCTTGATGATCTTCTTCAATGATAAAATAGGAGACGGAAAGACCTAAGCCAGTGCCTTGCCCCGGGGACTTGGTCGTAAAGAAGGGGTCAAATATTTTTTTTTGCACCTTTTCTTCCATGCCCGGGCCATTGTCGGTTATTTCAATGACGGCCATCTTATTTTCCACAAAAAATTGAATAAAAAATGCCGGCTTGGGGGCATGGGACCCCCTATTATCAACCATGGCTTCGGTGCCGTTTTTAATAATATTAAAAAAGACCTGCTGAATTTTACTGGCCCCGCAGGCGACAAGGGGAAATTCCGGGGCTGTTTCCATTTTGATACCCATTTGTTTGGCATCAAATTTTTTTTTCAGATCATATTCATTTTGGGCCAGGGAAATCGTTTTTTCCATGAGCCGGACCAAATTTTCATAGGATTTTTTCCCCTCCCCTTTTCGGGCAAAAGAAAGCATATTGGAAACAATTTTAGCGGCATGATGACCGGCCTCATTAATGTGGTCAAACTGCTTGATAATCCCCCGGGCTTCCATATAGTCCCGCATATTGTCAAGGCAGACACCACTTTTTTGGGCTGCTGCACTATTGGCAGGTATTTTTTTTGTCAACCGGCTTTGAATCACCTGGGCGTTCTGCATCATGCCGGCAAGGGGATTATTGATTTCATGGGCCATGCCGGCTGCCATTCCACCGATGGACAACATTTTTTCAGATTGTACCATCATGGCGTCAATTTTCATCTGTTCGGTCACATCATCAATGCGAATGACCGCCCCCTGAATTTCTCCACCGGTCAGGGGATAAATAATAATATTCCGGTATCGCACCTGATTGCCAACCTCCTGCCGGATCCTGGTTTTCTCAACCACTTTTAAATCGGTCACAGCCTCTTTTATATCCCGGGTAAGAAAGGTCAATTCTGGAAACATTTCATAAAAATACCGGCCGATTGCCTTGTTCGCCACAACTTTGGTAACAGTCTGTGCCTGTTTGTTCCAATGGGTGACCTTGCCCTCCGGATCCACCCCCATGAGAATGGAGGGCATGGAACTTAAGATATTGTCAATATAGTGTTTGGCCTGTTCAAGTTTTTGATGAAGCAGCATGCTGCTCAACCCATCACTTATCCGCTGACAGATCCCTTTGAACAATTGCTGATCTTCAAGTGTCCATATCCGGGCATGGGAACACTGATGAAGCCCCACTTCCCAGGCTTCCCCCAACTTGGGAGATACGGCCATCACCATATGGGAATTCACATGGTACCTTTCCCGGATATAGTTACGAATAGGCCTTTGGGTGGCTGGATCAGAGACCACAGGATTTTCCGAAGCCAAAACTTGGGCCATGAGGCACCGGGTTTTCGGGGTGATTTTCACCCGATAATTGGTTTCCAGAAACCATTCGGGTTTTGTCCGCATAAAGGTCATGTCATAAAACGAAGCGTCCGGATTACAGGGAAATAAAATCCAGGCCCGGTCACAGTCAAACACATCAACCATGGTATCTAAAATATGGTTGAGCATCCGGCGGATATCAATGGCATTGATGATGATTTTATTGATCCTGTCAAAACAAGCCGTGTGCAGCTCACTTTGTTTTCTCTCGGTAATATCCCGGGCAAAGGTTATCACCGAGTTCACCTCATTATTTAAAGTAAACTCAGGACATAATATCCAGTCGATCCAGGTGCCATCGGGTAATTTAAACTCTATCCGGTTCACCTGTTTGGTTTTGAACACCTTGACAATGGCAGTTTTCCAGATATCAACAAGATCTTTGGGAAAATTGAGTTCCCTGTGGGTTTTACCCACCATCTCCTCCGGGGTGAACCCAAACGCTTCAACAGCAGGATTGACATAGAGATGGCGGCCTTGCCTGTCAAATCGCATAATAATGTCATGGGATTTTTCCGCCAGGGTTCTGTATCGCTGTTCACTTTCCTTTAAGGCTTCATGAAATTGTTTACGCTCAATGGCCATGGCGATCTGATTGGATACCAAAACGAGGATATCCAGATCCTGTTGACTGAAGGCACAAGGATCGGTATAGCTTTGAACGGCAATGGCACCGATGACGATATCCCGGGAGATCAGGGGAACCCCGATCCAAATGACCGGCAGACTTCCCTGGATCCGTTTTTCTTGAAACCGCAACTCCAGCATGGAGTTGTCCAGAAACAATGGTTTTTTGTTTAGAATCACTTCTCCGGTGAGGGACTTTTCTTCAAACAGAACAACGGCGTCATAATTTTCATCATCCAGTTCATCCTTATAATAGGGAAAATTGAGCAGTTGTTTTTCTCTGTCATAAAGAGAAATATAAAAATTAGGGGTATAAATGAGACGGTTTAACGAGTGATGAATGCCGGCATATAAATCATCTAAATTCAGGGTGGTGATGACGGCATTGGAAATTTCAAGCAATGTAAAATTTATTTTATCTGCCCTTTTTAACCGGTTTATTTCCGCTTCAAGCAGGGCAATTCGATTTAGTTCCCCTTTTTTGTCCCTCATAAAATAGCTTCCCGGAAAAAGGCAGTAAACGCTTTTTCAACATCAGATAACATCCGGGAGGATGACGCCAGGTCTCCTTTTGTTGCATCCTGCTCCAGGCGCAGGGCAATCTCTTTTAAGATATCTGCATTCACATTTGCGGCAGATCCCTTCAGGGCATGGGCATAGGATCTCACCATATCAGCTTCCACCTGTTCAATGGCTATCTTTATATTATCAATCAGTTCAGGGACCTCCTGAATGAAGGCATCCAATACCATCTGAATCAATTCTTGGTCATCGCCAAACCGCTCATAGAGTTTGGTCTTGTTAAAACAAACTGTCCCATTGGGTGAAATAGACGCTCCCACGTCAACGTTTTTTTCCGGGTCAAGACTGCCGGATCCACCGCTGTCGGGTATGAAATTATCTAATTTAAGGCAGTCTTGTTCATGACGGTTAAGAGATGAGATAGGGACCCTCTTCCCAAGATGTATTTGAATCTTTCTGGCCAGGACGGTTGGATCCACAGGCTTTGGGATAAAATCATCCATGCCGGCTTTAAAGCATTTTTCCCGGTCGCTCTCAAAAGCATTACCGGTCATGGCGATGATGGCAACCGGGACAAGTCCTTGTTCTTTTTCATAAATTCTGATCTGACGACTGGCCTCTAAACCGTCCATCACCGGCATTTGGCAATCCATAAGAATCAGATCACAGGGAGATTGTTTATAGTGTTGAAATGCCTGTTCACCGTTTCTTGCCTCTTGTGTGTTATATCCTTGTTTCCCGATCAAGGCTTTGGCCGTTAAAAGGTTGGTCTCCATGTCCTCCACAATCAAAATTTTGTGGGCTTGTTTTTTGATTTCTTCAAGGCTGTACCGGGTAATAATAGGCATCCCAATTGTTTTGGTGCTCCCCTGAATGGACAAAACGGCTTTGATACAATCAAACAACACTATTTTTTCAACGGGGTTGCTCAAAAATACTGAAAATCCGATCTCTTCAAAAGCCTTTGCATCCCCTTTTTGGCCCACACCCGTCAAAAGAAGCCTCTTCAAAGGGTCAAAGCGTGGATCTTTTTTGATTTTTTCCCCAAGAGTTCTGGCATATTGATCGGATTCCTGGGCCTCCATGATGATCAAATGAAAGGGCATATCATCATCTTGAGCCCACTTAAGCATTTCAAGGGCTTCCACATCATCCCAGGCCTGCTCGTATTCAATATCCAGGGCTGCCAGGTTGGTCTCAAAATTTTTTCCCAAACAGCTTTTATCGCTGATGACCAGAATTTTATGGTCTTGAACCGCCACCCGGGTGAGATCAAAGGAAATTTCTCCTTCGGACTGTTTTTCCAATGGCAGGTCAAACCAGAAGGTACTGCCAACCATTTCAATACTTTCCGCCCCTATTTCGCCCCCCATTTTTTCGACCAAAAGCTTTGCAATGGAAAGCCCCAGTCCGGTTCCCCCGAATTGCTTGGTAATGGAAGCATCCGCCTGGGTGAACGAGCCGAATAGAGAATAAATTTTTTCTTCCTTGATACCAATTCCCGTGTCATCCACACTAAAATGGAGGCAGGCCACATTCGGATCCTGGTTTGGATCATGATTTCCATCGGATTCCCGGGTAACACTCAGACAGATGCTGCCGGTTTCGGTAAATTTAATGGCATTTCCGGTCAAATTAAGAATAATCTGCCGGATACGGCCAATATCCCCTTTTAAAAGCCTGGGCAAAGTTGGATCCATGGAATAGGTAAATTCCAGGCCCTTTTGCCGGGCCTGGAGTTCGGGCAAAGATATAATATCCTTAATGGCTATCTCAAGATCAAAAGACCGGATGTCCAGTTCGAGCTTACCGGCCTCAATTTTCGACAGATCCAGTATATCGTTCACAATGGACAAAAGAGCCCGGGTGCTGTTGTAAACGATCTTAGAATAATTGCGCTGCTCATCGGTAAGATCAGAATCCAACAGCACATGCATCATGCCGATAATCCCGTTCATGGGATTGCGAATTTCATGGCTCATGTTGGCCAGAAACCGATCTTTAATTTTCAGGGCAGCCTTTGCATCTTCGGATACCTGTTGAAAACGGATTTGAAATTTTTTCAATGCCCTTCGATCTCTATGGCTCTGACCAATGACCAATCCCATCCCGCCGGCATACAGCGTAAAAACAACCAACAGGTAAAAAAAACGGTATTGGTTGACATTCAGAACACCTGGCCCCCATGACGGACCCAGATAGAGAAAACACAGAAAAAAAAAGGCGGCACCATTATATAACCCCATTGATTTATGGTCAAAAAATAGACTGGTCAAAACAGGGATAAAAAACAGGATCAAAATACCGGGGCTGTAAAAGCCACCGGTCAGGCAGGCGAACAAAATTGAAAAAATCAGGAAAAGGCTGGTCAGGATATGACAACCGAATTCAAGTCGATTTTTCAGGATCACAAAAAAATGATTGATCCCCCAGACAACCAACAAAAAAAACCCCGGGATGACCAGGGGGCTGGCGTTGACAAAAACAGAGAGGGCCGTCAGGACAAAGACAGTCCCGGAAACAAGATAGGAAAACTGAATAAGTAAGCGTTTATTAGACATGGTTTAATTCAAAGACCACTTGTTCACGAGTGTAACTAAATTCATTACAATCTAAATTTATCACAAAAGAGTGAAAGATTAAATTTTACGGAGGTCACATGACATCAGTATTTATGGTCCAAATCATATCCAAACCAAGCGGTAATTGCAAATCTAATTTATATCCGTGTTGCAGGTTGATTTAATATATTGAGAGTCTGTAATTTTGTACTTGACTTTTAATGGATTTATATATAGTAAATATTGTTTAAATAGAGTAAATAATTATGAAAATGAATTTTATCAACATACTACTAGTCCTTATTATCGTGGAGGTGATTCTTCTCACCTCCAAGCGAAGGGGCTCTTAGTGGCATAAACTTTAAATTAACTTTAAAAGCCGTTATCAGCCCAGACAGGGCAGATAACGGCTTTTTTATTTTTGGAGAGGAGACAAAATGAGAAGTCATATAGCAACAAAGGGAATTGCCAGAGCTCCACACAGAAGCCTGATGAAGGCTCTGGGCCTGACGGACAGGGAAATTTCCCAGCCACTTATCGGGATTGCCAATTCAGCCAACGAACTGATTCCGGGCCATATACACTTGGACACCATTGTCACGGCAGTCAAGGCAGGGATCCGCATGGCAGGCGGAACCCCCATGGAGTTTTCAACCATAGGGGTCTGCGACGGCATTGCCATGAACCATGCGGGCATGCACTATTCCCTTGCCTCCAGGGAATTAATTGCAGACTCCATAGAGGTCACGGCAACAGCCCATCCCTTTGATGCCATTGTCATGGTGCCCAATTGTGATAAAATAGTTCCCGGCATGCTTATGGCGGCAGCCCGGTTAAATATTCCGGCCATCTTTGTCAGCGGTGGCCCCATGTTTGCGGGTCGTCATCCCGATGACCTGAATCAAAAGATAGATCTTGTCTCTGTATTTGAGGCAGTGGGAGCGGTTCAGACCGGCAAAATGACCGAAAGTGAACTGGCCCAAATTGAAGATGCGGCCTGCCCCACCTGCGGGTCCTGTGCCGGGATGTTCACAGCCAACTCAATGAACTGCCTGACCGAAGCCATCGGCATGGCATTGCCGGGCAACGGGACCATTCCCGCCCCCATGTCCGAAAGAATCCGCCTGGCCAAGGAAACCGGCATAAAGATTATGGAATTATTGGACAAGGGCATCACCCCGGACAAAATTATCACCCGGGCCTCGTTTTTAAATTCCCTTGTGGTGGACATGGCCCTGGGCTGTTCCACCAATACGGTTCTCCACTTAAAGGCCATTGCGGCCGAGGCCGACATCGACATTGATCTGGCCCTTATTAATGAGGTCAGCAAAAAAACCCCCCATCTGTGTTCCCTGAGCCCGGGAGGTCCAGACCACATCGAAGACTTACACTTTGCCGGAGGCATCCAGGCGGTGATGAAAGAACTGGCCGACCATGACATGCTGGATTTAACCTGCATGACCGCCACAAGCGATACCCTTGGCCGGAATCTGGAATCTGTCCGGGTTAAAGATGCCAATGTGATCAAGCCCGTTGAAACCCCCTATCATAAAGAAGGCGGTCTTGCCGTACTTTTCGGTAATATAGCCCCCGAGGGCTGCGTGGTCAAACAATCGGCAGTTTTGCCCGAGATGATGACCCATCGAGGACCTGCCCGGGTGTTTAATTGTGAAGAAGATGCCACAGCCGCCATCATGGAGCGACAAATCAATCCCGGGGATGTGATTGTTATCCGCTATGAAGGCCCGGCTGGCGGCCCCGGCATGCGGGAAATGCTCACCCCCACCTCGGCCATTGCCGGTATGGGATTAGACAGCACCTGCGCACTGATCACCGATGGAAGATTTTCCGGCGGCACCAAAGGGGCTTCCATCGGTCATGTCTCCCCGGAAGCCACCCAGGGAGGCCTCATTGCCGTTGTTCAGGAAAACGATGAAATCCGAATCGATATTCCGTCCAAACAGATCGAACTTGTAGTGTCTGATCAGGAAATTGCCCGCAGGTTTACCCAATGGACGAAACCTGAGCCCAAAATCAAACGAGGATACATGGCCCGATATGCACGAATGGTAAGTTCAGCCGGCAATGGTGCCATCTTTAAAAATTTCTAACAGGAGAAACACATGAAACTCACAGGGGCCCAAATACTGATTAAAATGATCAAAGCCCAGGGCGTAGATACCATTTTCGGTTATCCGGGAGGTGCCACCATCGACATCCATGATGAACTGGCAAAACACCCGGATTTGCGCCATATCCTGGTCCGCCACGAACAGGGTGCTGTCCACTCCGCCGATGGGTATGCCCGGGCAAACGACAGTGTCGGTGTTGCACTGGTCACCTCCGGCCCCGGGGCCACCAACACGGTGACCGGGATTGCCTCGGCCCACACAGACTCCATCCCCATAGTGGTCTTTACCGGCCAGGTTCCCACGGCCCTCATTGGCAATGATGCCTTTCAGGAAGTGGATATTGTCGGGATTACACGGCCCTGCACCAAACACAATTATCTGGTAAAAGATCCCAACCGCCTGGCCGCCACCATCCAGGAGGCCTTTCACATTGCCAGATCCGGTCGCCCCGGGCCCGTACTTGTGGACCTGCCCAAGGATATTATCCAGGCGCAAATTGATTTTGTGATGCCCGAAGAAACGGCACTTAGATCCTATAAACCCAATTACACCCCCAATAAAAAACAATTGGCCAAGGCGGTCACCCTGTTAAAGACAGCCAAACAACCGGTGATTTTTGCCGGGGGGGGGGTCATCCTGTCCCGGGCCTCGGAGGAACTCACCGCCATTGCAAAACTTGCCGATATCCCTGTGACCGGTTCCTTAATGGGTCTTGGGGCCTTTCCCGGCTCCCATCCCCTGTGGCTGGGCATGCTGGGGATGCACGGAACCTTCCGGGCCAATATGAGTATCGGCAACTCTGATTTAATCATTGCAGCCGGGGTCAGGTTCGATGACCGGGTCACCGGTAATATCGAAAAATTTGCCCCCAATGCCCGGATCATTCAGATCGACATTGACCCCACCTCCATCCACAAAAATATTCCGGTGCACTGCCCCATTGTGGGGGATTGCAAAACCGCTCTGGCAGGCATCCTGGAACTGATGAAAAAAGAGAACCCAAAAGACCTCAAAAAGGACCGCAGCTCGTGGTTCGCCCAGATCGACCAGTGGAAACAGACCACCCCTCTGAAATATGACCAGGGCCCAAAAATCATCAAGCCCCAGTTTGTTGTGGAAAAACTCTACGAAGCCACCCAAGGAGATGCCATCATCACCACGGAAGTCGGCCAGAACCAGATGTGGGCGGCCCAATTTTACCATTTTGACAAGCCCAATCATTTTATCACTTCGGGGGGTCTGGGGGTCATGGGATTTGGTCTGCCCGCCGCCATCGGTGCCAAGGCAGCCCGCCCGGACAAAATGGTGGTGGATGTGGCAGGAGACGGGTCCATCCAGATGAACATTCAGGAACTTATGACCGCCATTGAATCCAAGCTGGATGTCAAAATTGTTATTCTCAACAACCGATTTTTGGGCATGGTCAGACAATGGCAGGAATTTTTCTATGACAAGGCCTATGCCGCCACCAACATGGAAAATGCCCCGGATTTTGTAAAACTGGCTGAGGCTTATGGGGCCAAGGGATTTAAATGCGAAGACCCGGCAAAAGTAAGCCAGACCCTTAAACTTGGCCTTGAAACCCCGGGTACGGTTATCATGGAATTTATAGTGGAACGGGAAGAATCTGTCTACCCAATGGTGCCCGCAGGCGGAGCCATCACCGACATGCTTTTGGTATAGCTGTTCTTATAAAAAGAGGAATAAACAATGGAAACAAACAGATACTTACTCTCAATTCTGGTGGATGATGAACCCGGCGTACTGTCCAGAATTGCGGGACTTTTCTCCGGCCGGGGTTTTAATATTGATTCGTTAAGCGTCGCTACCACGGTGGATCCAGCTGTATCCCGGATTACCATGGTGACCAATTGTGATGCCCATATCATTGAACAAATTAAAAAACAGCTCAACAAACTCATCAATGTTATTACGGTCAATGATTTAACCGAGAAAAAATACGTAGAACGCCAACTGGCATTGATCAAGGTCCATGCGAAACCGGAAAAACGGGCTGAAATTCTGAGAATTGTAGACATCTTCCGGTGCAAAATTGTGGATGTGGGCCATTCCCATTTTATAATTGAAATGTCGGGAACCAGCGAGAAGCATGAGGCCTTTGTCTCGCTTTTACAGCCCATGGGAATTGTGGAAATAGCCTCCACCGGATCGATTGCCCTGGCAAGGGAAAACGGGAAATAAACCAATGGAAACAGCACTCTTATATGACACCACCCTCAGGGACGGGATGCAGGGAGAGAACATATTTTTTTCTTCGGAAGACAAGCTGAAAATCGCCAGAAAATTAGATGACGCCGGTATCCACTACATTGAAGGCGGCTGGCCCGGATCCAACCCCGGTGCCCAGCATTTTTTTGAACTGGTGCGGGATATCCAGTTCAAGAATGCCAAGATTGCCGCCTTCGGGGCCACACGGCGCCAGGGAAAAACCTGTGAGCAGGATGGGAACATCCTCGCCCTGATTGATTCCGGCGCCCCGGTCATTACCATATTTGGTAAATCCTGGGACCTCCATGTGGAATCCATCATGGACAACACAAAACAAGAAAACCTGGCCATGATCAAGGAGAGCGTGTCGTATCTTCTGGCCCGGGATCGTGAAGTGATCTATGATGCCGAGCATTTTTATGACGGGTACAAGGCCAATACGCCCTATGCCCTCAAAACCCTGGAAGCGGCTGTTGAGGGCGGCACCCAGTGCCTTGTTCTCTGCGACACCAACGGGGGGTCCCTGCCCTGTGAAATCGACACCATCACAAGAAATGTGGTGGCCCACTTTAGGAACCGTGGCCAGCAGGACATCACCTTTGGTATCCACACCCACAATGACTGTGCCATGGCGGTAGCCAATGCCGTTACCGCTTTCCATGCCGGGGCCACCATGATCCAGGGAACCATCAACGGGTATGGCGAACGCTGTGGCAATGCAGATCTCACAGCCATTATCCCCATCCTCGCCCTTAAAATGAAACAAGACTGCATAACCGATGAAAACCTTAAAAAGATTTTGAATTTGTCACGGTTTGTCTCTGAAACCGCCAATGTGCCCCCGGTCAACTCCAGGCCCTTTGTGGGAAAATCAGCCTTTGCCCACAAGGGAGGGGTCCATGTATCGGCCATCATGAAAAACCCCAGGGCCTATGAACACATTGCCCCTGAGCTTGTGGGAAATGAGCGCCGGGTGCTGGTCTCCGAACAATCGGGGAAAAGCAATATCATCTACAAGGCCAAGGAACTGGGGGTGGATCTTGGAAAAGATGAAAGCAGAAAGGCCCTGATTGTCGCCAGCATCAAGGAACTGGAAAATGACGGGTTTGAATTTGATGCAGCAGAAGGCTCCCTGAAGCTGATCATGGAAAAACTCACGGACCAGTTTGTTCCCAACTTTGAGTTGGAATCCTTCAGGGTGACCGTGGAAAAGGACAAGGAAAGACCCTGTTATTCCCATGCCATGATTAAAATTCGGGTGGGGGATAAAACAGAAATCACCTCGGCCGAAGGAGACGGTCCGGTGTCCGCCCTGGATAATAGTTTGAGAAAAGCGCTGACCACCATTTATCCCCAGATTGACGACATGCATCTGGTTGACTTCAAGGTCCGGGTCATCGAAGGAACCGACGGCACCGATGCCAAGGTAAGGGTTCTTATTGAGTCCCGGGATACCAACAATATTTTTTCCACCATCGGGGTGTCGGAAGATATTATCGAAGCAAGCTGGCAGGCTCTGGCCGACAGTTTTCAATACAAACTTTCACTGGACAACACCATAAAAGGCGAAAAAAAATGAATGATGACAGAAAAATTATTATTTTTGACACCACCTTGAGGGATGGGGAACAATCCCCCGGGGCCAGCATGAACCAGGCAGAAAAACTGCGCATTGCTTCCCAGCTGGAAGCCCTTGGGGTGGATGTGATTGAAGCGGGGTTTCCTGCCGCCTCCGACGGGGATTATGAAGCCGTCAAAGCCATTGCCGAAACCCTGGAAAAAGCCCAGATAGCCGCCCTTTGTCGTGCCAATGAACCCGATATTCGCCGGGGATGGGATGCCATCAAGGATGCCGTCAACCCCAGGATCCATACCTTTATTGCCACCTCAGAACTTCACATGAAATACAAATTGCAGATGGAACCTGCCCAGGTGTTAAAACAGGCCGTGGAATCGGTAAAGCTTGCGGCCTCTTTCACCGACAATGTTGAATTTTCCGCCGAAGACGGGTCAAGGTCCGATCGGGATTTTTTGTGCACGGTTTTCGAATCGGTCATTGATGCCGGTGCCACCACCATCAACCTTCCGGATACCGTGGGCTATGCCATCCCCGAAGAATTCGGCGAGCTGGTCAAATATGTCATGGAAAACACCTCCAACATCGACAAGGCTGTTCTAAGCGTCCACTGCCACAATGACCTGGGTCTTGCCACCTCAAACACCCTTACCGCCATAAAAAACGGGGCTCGCCAGGTGGAGGTGACCATCAACGGTATCGGCGAGCGGGCCGGTAACACAGCTCTTGAAGAAGTGGTCATGTCCCTGAAAACCCGGCCCAATTTTTTTCCCCATACCACAGGGATCGACACCACAAGAATTTACCCCACAAGCCGCCTTGTTTCCATGATCACCGGTATCCTGGTCCAGCCTAACCATGCCATTGTGGGGGCCAATGCCTTTGCCCATGAAGCCGGCATCCACCAGGACGGAATGTTAAAAAACCCCATGACCTATGAAATCATGAAGCCTGAAACCGTGGGCATCAGCAAAAACAGCCTGGTTCTGGGAAAACATTCCGGCCGCCATGCCCTGAATGCCCATATCCAGACCATGGGCTACAACCTGTCCGACGATGAACTCAAAGTGGTATTTAAAAAGTTCAAAAACCTGGCCGACAAGAAAAAGAGCATCCAGGACGAGGATATCGAAGCCCTTATCAATGAAGGGGTTCTAAGATCCTCGGAAGTTTTCTCTCTGGAATACATCCATGTTTTGAGCGGCAATACGGTTTTTCCCACGGCCAGTATTCAGCTCAATATCAACGGACGACCTGTCCAGGGGGCCACTGCGGGCTCCGGTCCCATTGATGCGGTTTACAATATTATTTCCAAACTCACCGGCACCAAGTCCGAACTGCTCCGGTTTACCATTTCCGCCCTGACAGAAGGCACCGATGCCCAGGGAGAAGTAACGGTCCGCCTCAAGGAAGACGGCGTCACGGCCCTGGGTAAAGGAACTGATCCGGATATCATCACCGCAGCCGCTCTTGCCTATATCAACGGGTTGAACCGGCTTGAGTACTTGAAAACCAATCCCCCGAAAGAACAGGCCCTTCTCTAGGCAAATTGAGTAAAAGGGCGGGGGATTGCTCCCCTGCCCTCTTATTTTCCGGTAAATTTGGGTTTTCTTTTTTCCATAAACGCCGTCACAGCTTCCATTAAATCATGGGAAGGGATGATATTGGCACTGATGGATGCCACATATTTTAGCCCGTCTGCAATGGATTTTCCCACACAAAAATTCAATACATCCTTGGATGCCTGGACAGCCAGAGGCGAATTTTCTGAAATCTGTTGTGCCATTTTTTCAGCTTCTGCCAACAAGGTTTCATAATCCGCGTATACCTGATTGACCAGCAAAATTTGTTCGGCGCGAGCCGCCGTGATATTTTTTGCCGTAAAGGCAAGTTCCCTGGCAATGCCCTGACCCACAATCAAGGGAAGTCGCTGGAGAACCCCCACGTCTGCAACAAACCCCACGGCAGCTTCCTTGAGACAAAATTGGGCATCCCTGGTACACAGCCTTATATCACAGGCCGTAATCATATCCAGCCCCCCCCCGATGCAATACCCGTGCACAGCAGCAATGACGGGTTTTCTGCTTTTTTCCATGGCGGTAATGGTTGCCTGAAGGGGATACAATTTTTTGAGCAATTGCCATTTCACACCGCCCTTTTGTTCAGCATCCATTAGTTCCGGCAGTTCAGCCATCATCCCCATCAAATCAATTCCCACACAAAAATCACTGCCCTTGCCGGCCACAATAATGACCCGAACTTCCGGGTCTTCATCCAGATCAGTAAATATGGCCGGCGCATCCGCCCATGCCGGCGGATGCATGGCATTTTTCTTTTCCGGTCTGTTCAGATAAACCCATGCAATGGGGCCTTTTTTTTCCACGAGATAATAGGTGCTTGCGTTCATGTGTTTCTCCTGTTTTTTTATCCTTAAACGTCTTCTGGCATCCAAAGGGCCGGTGGCCCTGATCATTCTCTCCAAAATACAGTTTTTTAACATTCTGTCCATGATTTTTTATAAAAACAAAGAAGGATCCAGGGCGGGAGCAGATCCGAAGAAAACAATTGCATTCAATGAAATACAAACTTGCCGATCGATCTTTAAATACTTTTCAAAGAATCAACGAAGGGGTATACTCAATATTATCGGGTTTAAACATAATCCAAAATAAATTATTTCGCCATGGATAAAACAGCACCAAAAAAACCGCATGAAATACTGACGCTTTTCAGCCCCCTTCAAATGGGCTCCTGTCTCTTGCATAACCGCTTGGTTGCACTGCCAGTTCACACCGGGTTTGCCCACCCAGACGGATGTGTCAGCGCCTGGATGATCGATTCCTATACCCGGCTGGCCCGGGACGGCCCCGGACTTGTGGTCGTGGCCAACGCTGCTGTCTCCGAGGACGGCAGGGTCTCCCGGTTCAACCTGAGAGCAGACAGGGACCGGTTTATCCCGGGACTGACCCGCCTTGCCCGGGCCATCAAAGAAGAGGGCGCCCTTGCCTGCCTCCAGCTCAACCATGCCGGACGGTTCGCCAGGACAGCCCGCCCACTGCTTCCCTCACCCATTGCCAGTTCCAACCTTTCCTTTCACCTGGACTCCCTCAAGAACTTCATGGAATTTTTTTCTTTTGAGGAGCGGTTCAGATTGACGCGATACCTGTTCAGCCAGATAAAAACCTGGCGATATGCCATGACAGCCTCGGACCGGGAACGGGTCATTGCCGATTTTGCCAAAGCCGCCCTCAGGGCCTGCCAGGCTGGATTTGACATGGTGGAACTCCACGGAGCCAACGGCTACCTGCTGTGCCAGTATCTGTCACCCGCCAGCAATCAGATTCCGTCGGAATACGGGGGAAATTTCACCAAACGCATCCGTTTTCCCCTGGCCGTGGTCAAGGCGGTCAAATCAAGCCTTCCCCGAAATTTCCCCGTTGGATTCCGGTTGCTGCTCAGGGAATGGATCCCCAACGGCATTGACCTGGACCAGGCAGTGACCTTTGCCCGCTGTCTGGAAAAAGCCAAGATTGCCTATGTATCCGGTTCAGCCGCCACCTATAATTCTCTGTTTTCTCCGAATGTTATAAAGCACATGGCCCGGCCCGCATACCTGGCGTCTGATATGGCAAAACTGACAACAGGCCTTTCCATTCCCACCATCATATCCGGGCGGATCACCACCCCCGGATATGCCTGTAAAGTGCTCCAAAAGGGTGCTGCCGATCTCATCGGCCTGGGCCGGCCGCTGAAGGCCGATCCCGACTGGGTGTCCAAGGCCCGCACCGGATCCCCCACCATCATTCCCTGCATCAATTGCAACGATTGCCTGAGACAGGTGGTATTGGAAAAAGGGATCACCTGCAGGCAATGGCCCTGGGTGCTGCAGGAAAAAACCCGGCTGGCCCACAGGCAGTTAACCCGGAATAACCGGGCCCTGTGGATCCTTACCGACACAAGGGACATGGCAATTTTCAGTGCATGCTTTACGGTGTTCGGGCGCTTGAAACCAGGACAACCCCCTCCCCGGGTTCTCTTTGTCTCAGCAGCAGACACTGACCCAAAGTTTAATTCGACCCGCCAAGGGTTTATGGTCCGGATCCAGCAGAAACTGGATCCCTTGGGATTCTGGAAGGATCCTTGGCATAGCAGGATATTGGCCCCCCGGGATAGCTGGGAAAAAAGGATTTCCCATGAGATTGCCCAAGACGGCTACGGCCAGGTCTATCTGGGATCAAACCCGGATCAGCCATGGCGAAGACGGCTGCTCCACAAGCAACGAAACAAGGCCATGGCCCTGCTCAACAAAAGTACCCATGGCACCAGGGTCATGATCCCCATTGATCTGTCCGATGCCAGTCTCCTGGTGATGCAGTTTTACGGTAATTACCTGGCCGGGCAGCCCCCTCTTTCCTTTAATTTTGTCCATGTGGCTGCTGGATCGACCCCTGCCCACCCGGAACACCGCTGGCGGCTGTTAAAAAAGATCTCAGACCTGGATCAAAAGACCCCCCTCAGACTGATTCCCCGGCAGGCAGGGGTGATAGACACCCTTGTCCGGGAAATCCGCACCCGTGATTACGGCACCATTGTCATGGGCAAGCGCGGCCATTCCGGAATCAAGCGATGGCTTCTGGGAAGCGTGTCAGCCGGGGTCATGAAACAGCTGACCACCCAGTCACTGTTCCTGATCGACTAGATCGTTTCAGCCTCTCTCTTTATGCAGCAGATGGCATGATTCCAGATCACATCATGAACATAATCCGGAAAAAAATTTCTGAACACCCACCAGAACAACCGCCCCCAAAACCCCGTCCCCCGTTTAAAATCAAATGCCGTATACACGACCAACCGATGATTTTTGTCCCGGGTGGGCCGGATATGAAAAATCAGACGGCCCTCCAGGGCAAAGAGAGCCCCGGGCTTGTATAACAGGGCGCTTTCGGAAAGTGCCCGTACCAGCTGGATATCCATGGAAACAGGCAGCAGCCTTGACCGGTATTGAATAATACTGCCTTCATGGTTGGACCGGCCGGATACCCTTTTTACATCGATAAACCGAAGGTTTAAAAATTTACCGGCCGGATCGCCGAATTTGCCCAATTCAGTGTAAATTCGGTGAGCAGAGGCCCGAATTTTAACGGCATACATCCGTTCCATTTCATAGGCGGCATTGAGGTTGATCCCCAGGGAGCCAGCAATGGATGCCTTGATTTCCTCGCGTTTTTCCCGGATCACCACAGTGGGATATCTTCCATGGGCTTCCCACTTCAGACCCAATACCCCCTCGGTCACAAAATTACGGAAGGTTTTGACCATACCTGTGATAACAGAGCGGAAAACCTGCAGACAAAAAAATCCTCGATACACCTCCCTGTAATCGGATCCATTGCCGGCAATCTTCCACAGAAGGTTGCCCAGAGGCCAATTTTCCCTGTCCTTGAATTTCATCTCTGTGGCAAAGGCCTGGTAAAGAATCCGGCTGCCCAAGGGTGATTTCAAGACAGCCTGGAACAAGGTGATGATCCGTTTGCCGTATTTGTTTTCGGTTTTAAGCCATCTGTAAACCCAGTCATACCCCTTTTCCAGGCTCTGTTTGTCCAGTCCCTGGTAAACAAGTGTTTGAGCGAGGGCTCTGGCAGAAACAAAGGCGGAAAAAAGTCCGTCCCTGTAAATTTTTGCCCCCAGAGCATCCCCCACCATGGCCATCCGGTGGGCAACGGCTCCCCGGGCCGGTGCAACAACCATCCGGGAACTGCAGGTGCAGACGATGGGAGCCTCTTGAATCCCGGGAAGGATCTTCTGGATATTGGGCAGGGCCAAAAAGGCTGCGATAATCATTGTTGTATTCCCGGCGCAAGCTGCCCGGTCAATGGTGCCTCCCACAAGACAGATGGTTAAATACTGCCCTTTTGGGACCAAGGCGGCATGGTCAAGATCCATCTGATCTGCCCCGCTGACAATGAGATACAATTCCCTGTCCATAAATTTTTTGAGATAGTCATGGCCGGGTTTCAGCTCAAAAGTCAATGCCGCCCTGGTTTCTGGTGGAACAAACAAGGGATTGATCCGCCTGTAAGATGCCAGAAGCCTGTCTTCTCCACCCTGATAGGAATTCACTCCGGTGGCAATGCAGACGAAATCAGCTTCCAGGGTAATGGGCGCTTTTCCCGAAGGATCAACCCACACCAAAAGGTTGCTTGACGGGCCGTATTCGATATTCAGAGCCGTTCCTCGAAGAAGCTGCGCGCCTTGCTCCAGGGCTTTTTCCAGAAAAAAACTGTCCAGCCCCTTAACGCTTCCTGCCCTTTTTTGCGGCATCCCCCCGCTGAACACTGAAAAGACAGATGCCCCCTCGGGCGCCTTCAGGGGAAAATTTTTCCAGAGACCGTGGATCCATATGTGGGTGAAGCGCTGACAGATCATTGCTTCGGGAATCCCTATCCCCTCTTTGGCCAGGCGGGTTTGTAATCTGGGAGAAATAACCCCGTCACACATATTACACCCCAAGGTTTGTGCGACGGTCCCTGACCCCAGGCGCGGTTCAATGATGGTTACACCAATATTTATCCCTGCCTTTTTCGCCAGCCTGAGCAGATGGATGGCAAAAAAGGCGCCCCCGGGTCCCCCGCCCAAAACAGCAACCCGGCTGTTGTTTTTTAAAATTATTTTTTCCATGCCTTACCTGTTCAGCTTCCGAAAAAGGAAAAACTCAATATTAAGGATTCCCCTTATTGCTTTTTTTTCTATAACATCTTCAAATCTCAGTCGTCAAAACCTATTTTAAGTCGACTGTTTACTTGACATCCACCGTCCTGGCGCACTGACAATCCTCAAAAAATGTCCATAAAATTTTATAGACGCTTGACCCGGATCGCTTTCAGTGGTTGAATGCCCCCTAAGCACAGTGCGTTGACTTCCTATGCCCACACAAAATTATTTAATTGGAGACCATAATGTCCGAATCCATACCCGAAATACTGGAAAAACAACTTAAACAACACCTTGGTGAGGCAGTTCCCACTCACGCCGCCAATAACATTAACGCAGCTCTGGAATTATCCGAAATTTTGGAAGCCAAAGGATTTTTCTTTCAACTAAAAGATCTCTGCCCCAAAAGCCAGAATGAAACAAAATGGCGTGCAATTTTTCTCAAGGATGGCAAGAAATTTTCAGCCGACGATCCGCAATCATCGGTGGCGATCTGCACGGCAGCCGTGGATGCCTTGGCCAATGAGTAATGCCAATATGATAAAAAAAAACATTTCCGCATCAGCCTTTCTTGTGAATGAATCCCGGGCAAGGGCTGAGCAATTGAGCCAGGATTCATATGCAAAGCTCTGGGTGGATGCCTCAGTCCGTGATCTTTGGAACCTGTTTAGCAAAGAAGTGTATTTAAATGATCCCCAGGCCCTGGCTGTTCGCAATCGTTTTTTTCTGGAATGTTTAAATCATTTTTTTGCGGATAACCCCCAGGGGGTTTTTATCAATATAGCCGCAGGGTTCACCTCCTACCCCTATCTCATGGACTGCCCGGTACAAGCCATTGAAGTCGATCTGCCAGGAGTAGTTGAATACAAGAAAAAGAAAGTCAAAGAATTCAGGGAAGCAGGAAATCTGCCCTGGCGGGATATTGCATATGTGGCAGCTGATCTGAACTGCCCAAAGGGAAGAGATGCGCTTTACTCTGAATTGAGCCAAAGAATCAAAGCACGGCCGAGTTTCATGCTTCTTGAAGGAATTTCATACTATCTGAACCCGGAGGCATTTCTGGCTTTTATGAAAACAGCGGCCCGTCTCCAGACAACAGGCTCACAACTTTCCATGGATTATTGGCTTCCGGAAGTTAAAAAAAATCAGGTGTTCCTAAAATTTTGTGATTTCCTGGAAAGGCGATGTAACCATCCCAACCGCAGTTACAACCTGATCACCCCCCTGGAAATGCAATCCATGGATGGATATGATCTTGGAAAAACAATAGATGTGAGCGCCTTTGAAATGCAGATTTCAAAAAAGCCTGTGCTGCAGACCTGGGAAGAGCGACTGCCCGAAAATTTTGTGGTTCTGGTCAGAAAATAAGAATGCCCGGGAGGGGGCCATAAAGGCCGGTTCCCCCCCCCTGGTATAGGAATCTATTCTGATACCAATGGTTCCATACCTTTCATAATAGCCATATCCATGCCTATTTCCGTGCTAACCGGAAGAGAATAGAGTTTTTTTTAAATGCTATACTTATATTTTATATAAAATTCAGTTTTTCCTGATGATGGATGCGGGTATGGACGCAACCATCAGAACCGTAGGCATGCCTCCCATGACGATTTTTGCATGAACTATCTGAAAGGGATTCGCTCTGGCGCAATCCAGAACAAAAAAAAAGAAAAGGCCATGGAGTACAAGGAGAAAATACTATTACTTCACGGTCCCGCCCTTGTTTTCAAATAATACTTCTGCTAATGCTATATGCATTAATAAGATTCAGGTAGGGTGGGTTTTATGTCAATTGAAAATTGGATTTTGTTTGTTACTATATGTCTGGTTGCATCAATGACACCAGGACCTGGAATTTTATCGGTCATAACACATAGCGTACATCATGGAACAAAAAATTCGATTCCCATAATATTGGGAATTCTTTCAGGCTTATCGCTGCTTTCTCTTATAGCTGTTATGGGGCTTGGCATATTGCTTGAGTCATCCAAGATACTGTTTCACGGGTTACAGTATCTTGGGGCAGCTTATCTTTGCATTGTTGGAATCAAAACGTTTCGGTCAAAAACACCTTTGCCGAAAGAATCATACCCAGAGAAACAAAAAAATAAGATTAAACTATATTTCCAGGGATTTGGTGTATCATTGGTAAACCCGAAGGCCATTGGATTTTTTTCTGCACTTTTTCTTCCATTTGTTAATCCCAACGGTAATATTTTTTCACAGTTTATTGTTCTTTTATTAACACTGCTCGGGTGTTCCGCATTCTCTCTTTTTTTTTACTCTATCGGAGCACAGATGATTTCACCTGCTATTAAAGAATATACAAATACTTTTAATAAAATTACAGGTGGTTCTTTTATAGTTTTATCCATAATGCTGGCAACATCCCAAAAAACATAATAATTATTTTACAGTTGCGCAAAAAAAATAATAGAGTATGGATTATCTGTTAACCCCGACGAGGAGGTCTCTTGAAAAAAAACAAAATCAATGAAGAACAAATGAAGCGTGTATTGAATTTTCGATGGATTGTTTTTTTGGCTTTGGGTGCAGCTTATATTCTCGTATTTTTTAATCAAATGTCAGTTGCAGTGGTTGCAAATGATATAATGGAGGATCTGGCCTGTAGTGCAACAATGATTGGTGTCATGGCGTCCATATATTTTTATGTCTATGCTGCAATGCAGATTCCTGCCGGTTTGTTGTGTGATTCAATTGGTTCCCGAAAGACGGTTTCCTTTTCCCTTGGTATTGCAGCTATGGGGGCATTACTTTTTGGTTTTGCTCCAACTGCCCAGCTAGCCATGATCGGACGGGGCTTGGTTGGATTTGGTGTTTCTGCAGTTTTTATCGCGCTAATGAAAGTTGTGGCAGAATGGTTTGCGGTTCGCGAATTTGCAAGAATGCAGGGCATCATCACATCCTTGGGGGGTGCTGGCGTTCTTTTGGGCACATTTGGATTGGGGTGGCTTGCAAAAACCTTTGGCTGGCGGATTGTTTTTCAGGTTATCGGCCTGGCAACAGGGTTTCTTGTTTTTGTAATATGGTTTTTTGTCCGAAATTCACCCAAGGAAAAAGGCTGGCCGTCGATTGCCAAAATAGAAAGTTTCAGGACCGGTCTTGCGCCTCCAAAAAGACGGAAACCGATTCCCCTGGGTCAGGGCGTAAAGATGGTTCTCAAAGAGCCCAGATTTTATCCTCTTGCCCTGTGGTTCTTCTGTAATGCGGGAACCTTTTTTGCTTTTGGCGGTCTTTGGGCCGGCCCATATCTTATGGATGTCTATGGAATGTCCAAGCCCCAGGCCGGGGCAATTTTGAGCATGATTGCATGGACAATGATGGGCGGAAGCCCTTTAATGGCATTTGTTTCCGATACTATTTTTCAGAGCCGTAAAAAAAATATGATTTTCTGTACTATTTGCCTCGCAGGCCTGTTTGTTTTTTTAAGATTTTACCCTTCAGGCCTTCCGATTCCGGTTTTATATTTTATAATTATTTTTTTTACGGCAGTTTCAGCCTGCACAATGGTGGTTGCATTCACAACACTCAAAGAGCTTTATCCTGTTCAAATTGCAGGGACATCTGTTGCTATCGGTAATTTTTTCCCGTTTTTCGGAGGCGCTATATATATGTCGGTTCTCGGTAAGATTCTCGATGGCATGGGACGGAATCAAGACGGTGCATATCCGGTCGAGGGCTATACCATGGTTCTGACATTTCTGGCAGCCAGTTCAATTTTGCAGTTAATTTGTGCCTTTTTTTTAAAAGAAACCTTTCCAAAAGAAGCGTACCAAAAAGCTAAGATGGCTAAAAAACCTAAACTAAAAAATGCACCATCCCCTGGATCATCGGTTTAAAAGCAGTTGAATTCCTTTTTCAAGACGTCTCATAAGCCCCTCATGTGATGTGTGATCCCTGGTAATAAACGGCAGCAATGCCAAGGGTGATAATGCCTGCATCCCGAGCAGCGGTATGGGGCAGACCCCGACGATCATGGCAAAGGCCACCCGCTCTTCCCAGCTGCCGAAGATTTCTTTATTTTGGGGCGGAATTATTTGTGGCAGTGCTCCGCCAAAAAGGTGGTAAACAGCGGCACAGATGCCGTCATTGAGATACCGGATTTTTTTTACCCGGTCCGGCATCTTTGTTTTAACAATACTTT
This sequence comes from Desulfobacteraceae bacterium, assembly GCA_016743945.1. GTDB lineage: Bacteria > Desulfobacterota > Desulfobacteria > Desulfobacterales > Desulfobacteraceae > NBML01. The sequence goes on along the minus strand of JADGFI010000004.1, from coordinate 69,419 downwards.
CCAATTGTGTCATTGCCGAGTCAAGGGGGGTATTAGAATCGATTTCTTCTGATAAGACAAATGGGTCCAATCCCAGGGCCATGGCCTTTCCCATGAGGATATGCGCGTCTTTGGGCCGTTTGTGGCAAAGGGCGGCAAACCCGTCATGATCCATGACAAAAACGCCTTGGGCACTCTCTTGCCCTTTGCTGACATGAGTTGTGTCTGCCGGATATCGCAAAAAGTTAATACACCCCACAGGGCAGTGATAACAGGCATGGGAGTGCCTGAAATATTTTTTAGCCAAGGCTTTTGCCCCATCTGCGTCGGGCAATTTTCCCAGGATGGTCAAGAACCGGTTACGGGGTAATTGTTTTTGAATTTTAGCGGTTAAAACACGTTCTGCCGTGAGATCTTCAGCAGCAAAAGCCATTTTTTTTCCGCCCCCCAGGACAACAGCACGGATATTTTTTGCCGCCATATTACCGGCAAGGCCGCACCGGTCAAATCCCCCGAAAACACCAGTAGAAGCTGTGTGATGACCCTGGGATGCTTTGGCATCCGGACCTGTTATCAGGGCGGCCTCTTGCATTCCCTTTAATTTCAACTGCTTCACTGCTCCTGGAATATCCAGTCCTTCCAAATTCTCTGCCAAATCCATGCGGATACTGCCATTTTCGATGTAAATCACCAAGGATTTAGCAGCTTGCCCCAGAAATACCACATAATCCATTCCGGAAAGCTTTAACAAAGGCCCTGATTTAATTGTCACAGGGACATGGCAAATTTTCTTAGTTTCAGTATAAGGGTCTTGGGTACAAAAAGAAGCAACCATCAGGCAGGAGGCCGGTGCAAACCCACCGGTCAAAGGACCGGTCCCCAGAACCAGGGGATCGTGTTGGCTGTATTTTTCCATTAAAAGGGCATTGACAGCAGCCCCGCCGATATGTTCGCGCATTTCTGCGCTGGGCTCGATATTTATAATGGATCGGTTTTCAAGATTCACCACAGCAATAGTATAGTTATTTTTTAAAATTTTCATATTTTTATCCCTTTCGGAGCGCTTTTCTGCCACCGAAACCTGATTTTTGCCCCCCCGTATGCGCAGCCGTCAATGCAGCGCATGCACATGATACATTCGGACATGGGAATTTGCGGTGAAATTCCCTGGCTCAGGGCATCCTTGTCAATAATGCCCATGGGGCAGACATCGGCGCACTTCATACAGGAAAATTTTTTGCACTGCTGGGCACCGATCACAATTTTAATAAATCCAAATTTTGCGGCCAGAGCCAGAACAGCGCCAACCGGACAAAAATATCTGCACCAGGAGCGTTTTTCTCCCATTTCAAGAGCGGCCACAGCAGGTAATATTCCCATTTGAAACCCTGTTAGCACCCCATTTGGCCCATAGGAGCGGCAAAGGCTTCCAATGGGACAGATGGTGCAAAAGGCCTGGCACCCAATGCCTGCACTGGCACCCACAGCCCCGGCCAGGATGCCGTACTTGATCAGCCGGCTTTTTAGAAATTGGGGCAGGCCAAACTTTGGAATTATCTTGCCCGCAAGGTCCAGAACAAAGCCAAAAGGACAGATAAACCCACAGAAAATACGGCCAAAGAACAGGGTCAGCAAAATAAGCACCGATGCCGCCCCCAGACTTGTCAGCAGCAAAACCTTTGTTGAGGCAAGGTTTTGCAGAAAACCTGTGGGGCAGGCCATGACAAAAGAACCTGCTTTAAAATAGCAGAAGGTGCCGGCCAGCACCATGACAAGCATAAAAAAGGCCAAAGCCTGAACCGGCCACCGGATCAGTCGAATCCAGCCAAGTTTTTTGCCCCGGGTAAAGGTCAGGGCCTGTTCAGGGCATTGTTTGACACAGGCAGGGTCTCCGTCACAAAGATCGCATTTTATAACGGGGCCGCCGCCGGGGCGCATCATGGGGGCGGCTTCCGGACAGGCCAGGGCACAGAGACCGCAGCCCGTACAGATCGCCTGGTTCACCCGGACAATGCCCTGGGCATCCTTTTTTATGGCATGACTGGGGCAGGCCGGAATACAAAGGGGATCCCGGCAGTGGAGGCATACCAGGGTAAAATTATTCCCGTTCTGTGTTGAGCGAAGGGTTCTAATGGCGGCTGATGACGGATCAACCGCCTGGACCTGTTGTGTTGAACAGACCATTTCACAGGTACCGCAACCCGTGCACAGTGAAGGATTAAAAACAATACTTGCCGGCCGTTTTTTGGGCGTTACCTTGTCTGGCAAGGGGCGTATATCATCCATAGTAAGCTGAAGTGTGGTAGGCTGAACTAATTCTGGCATCTCATATTCCAATTCTTAGGTTAATGGGACTAGCCCATTGTATTTCTTTCCATATAGACCTGCTGACGGCAGGACAGACAAAGGTTCAGATAATCCAGCCGTTTCCCGGTCAGCTGCTTTTTTATATAATCGGAAACCGGCAGGCTAGTCACGACACTGCCGCAGCGGGCGCAAAATCGGATACTTTGATCCTTATTTTTTTCCATTGCCAATTTGCGCAGCCCTTTGATCAGATCCTTGCAGCTCACCCCTTCAGGACAAATCAGGGTACCGGCATCGCACCCCGTACACCGCCATAACCCGGCATCATCCAGTATATCATCGGGAAGATAATCCGAAGAGAGCGCCTTTTTAATGATGCCCCGGGGGGAAATATCCATGGAAAAATCAGCATACATCTCGGCCATGGGACAGACAGCCACACATTTTCCGCAGTCAACACAAAGCCTTGCGTTGGACGCTTCAAGCACTTGGTTTATCATTTGCTTTTTTCCCTTTCAAGTTTTGCAGCACAGGCCTTGAACTCCGGGATCTTGGAAACAGGATCCAGTGCTTCATGGGTCAGGGCATTGGCCGGGGCCTCTGAAAAATGGAACGGTATAAACAAGGACCCCGGTCGAACATCGCTTGTCAGCCGGGCGGCAAGGACAATGCTTCCCCTCCTTGTGGATACCCTCACAGGGTCACCCTGGGAAATTCCATGCACCTTGGCGTCCTTTGGATGAATCTGTGCAAATGGTTTGTCCGCCTCATGGTTCAAGGTTGCGGACCGTCTTGTCATGGTTCCGGTATGGTAATGGGAGAACATCCGCCCTGTCACCAGGGTCAATGGATACGCCTGGTCGGGCATCTCCTGTGGCGGTGTGTATTCGGGCACAACAAATAGCCCCTTGCCCCGGGAAAAAGAACCTTTATGCAGATACCGGGTTCCCGGATGATCAGGGTTGGGACAAGGCCATAGCAGCCCGCCGGATTCCAGCCGTTCAAAATTGATTCCCCCGTAAATGGGCGTAAGGGAAGCCAGCTCATCCATGACCGCTGCCGGATCTTTATAATTAAAATCAAGACCCAGGCTTTTGGCCAGACGACAGAGGATGGTAAAATCATCCAGGGCATCTCCCGGCGGAAGACTTGCCCTTCGCAGCAACTGCACCCTGCGTTCGGTATTGGTAAATGTTCCGGTTTTTTCGGCAAAACAGGCCCCGGGCAAAACAAGATCCGCCAGTTTTGCCGTCTCGGTCATAAAAATATCTTGAACCATGAAAAAATCGAGTTTTCCAAGGCGTTCTCTCACATGATTGATATCTGGATCACTCATCATGGGATTTTCCGCCATAATATAAAGGGCGTGTACTTTTTCTCCGGCCGCTGCTGTCACCTCGGTCACGGTCAGGCCCGGTGTTTGCGGCAAAACAGTTTTCCATACCGATTCAAATTTTGCCCTGACATCAGAATTTGTCACGTCCTGGTACCCCGGCAAAAGATTTGGCAGGGCTCCCATGTCACAGGCGCCCTGGACATTGTTCTGCCCTCTTAGGGGATTGATCCCGGCAAAGGGCCTGCCCACCTGGTTACAAAGCATGGCCAGATTGCAGATGGCATGGACATTGGCCGTGCCGCAGCTGTGCTGGGTGATTCCCATGCAAAAAACCACACAAGCATTTTTAGCCTTTGCATAAAGCTGCGCCACCTTTTCGATCATATCCGGTGCAATACCGCAAATTTTGGCAGCTCTTTCCATGGGCCATTCAGACAAGGAGTCCTTTAAGGCCTCAAAATCCTGGGTCTGCTCGTCGATAAAAGATTGGTCGGCAAGACCCTTGTCCAAAATATGGCCAATCATCCCGCTGATCAAGGGAATGTCAGATCCAAAATTCAGGGGCAGATGAATATCCGCGTTCTTGGCAGGTTCTGTGGTCCTGGGATCCACAACAATGAGAGTTGCGCCCTTTGCACAGGCTTCATAAATCCTGCCCATGATGATGGGATGGGTTTCTGCTGCATTGGATCCAAACATGATGACAAGATCGGCCCCGGTAAAATCATCAATGGAGTTGGTCATGGCACCGCTTCCAAGAGCGCGGGCCATGGCGGCAGCCGTTGGCCCGTGGCAGAGGCGGGCGCAATGGTCCACATTATTGGTATGAAAACCCGCCCGGATCAATTTCTGGAAAAGATAATTTTCCTCGTTGCTGCACCTTGCCGAACTCAATCCGGCAACCGCATCCGGTCCGTATGTATCAGCTGCCTGGCGAAGCCTTGTGGTGGCGACATCAATGGCCTCATCCCAGGAGATCTCATAAAATTTGCCCTGCTTTTTCAAGAGGGGGACGGTCAGCCTGTCAGGGTGGTGAACAAATTCATGGGCATTCCAGCCCTTGATGCACAGACTGCCCCGGGAGACCGGGTGATCCTTGTCCGGCCGGGTTTTTACAATGACGCCATCCACAACCTCAAGGATCAGGCCGCAGCCGCAGCCGCAGTATGGACACACGGTTTTTACATAATCAATTTTCATGGCCTGTTCCCAGCGAATCCGTCCATGCCGGAAGGTTTAAACCGGCAGACGGCGCTTTTGTGAGGTTAGATAAAAGGGGAGATTGCTGCACAATATCCATACCTGCCCGGTATTTGTATTCCTTGTCCAGTACCTTGCGCATGGGCAATTGCAGGAGCATAAGCGGAATACCAACAGGACACGCATCCTGGCAGGCCCCGCAGCCCACACAGGTATCCGCAAGATGAAAGGCCCGGATCAGGTGAAAGGAGATGGTGTCTGCCGGTATTTGCCCTTTACCGACCCAGAGCTCATCTGCAAGCTTGCACGGCGAGCAGTGACACATGGGGCAGGCATTCCGGCATCCATAACACTTGATGCATTTTTCAAACTCTTTTTGCCAAAGATTTTGTCGAACCTGCATCTCCCCTGAAATAAAAGGCAGGGCATCCGGGTCACAAAAAGGGTCAACCCCCTTGACCGGGGTTCCGATATCCACACATGAGGGGACGGGTGTATCGCAAAGACAGGCCTTTGCCTGATCTGCATCACAGGCAAGGCCGACGATGTGCAACCGTGCTTTGGCCACCTGGTTTCGCTTGATCAATTCCCTGAGTGCCCGCTCATCGCAGCCCCGGCAGACAACAGACAGCCGATAGGTCTCGGGCAGTCTTGAAAGAAGAGATACCGCCTCCTTGGCAATAAGCCATTTGGGTGAGAGGGTCAGATTGTTGACCTCCCCAGCTTCTTGGAAAAGATGGGGCATCACCCCGCTTTTCAATTGGATCAGGCCGAGTACACCATCACTTTGGCCTTCTTCAATAAGGGTTTTAACCATTTTTTTTGCATGTTCGAGCATATTCATACCTGTTGACCTGTCTGACCAGTTTGAACTGTTATCTTAGTTTGACCTGCTTTATGACCTGTGTCCCCCCGATCTGTCCAGCCGGCTGGATCCTGTGCGAGCGGGTCTGATCGAAGACAGGGTAATTCTTCCACTACATTGACAAACCCTTTGATGAGATCAGCAAATTGATGGGCCTCATGGGCAGTGCCGTAGCTGGTTAAAAGCCGCCGGGAATCAATGCCGGTTGTATCCAAAAGGGTGGCAAGCAATTTCATTTTCCTGGCACTTCTGTGATTGGCGTCATTGTACCGGCATCCGTCCAGGTGGCAAGCCAGCACGGCCACGCCGTCGATTCCTAGGGAAAATGCCCGGATCACGGTATCCGGTTCTACCCTTGAGGCGCATTCCACTTCAATAATCCGGAAATTTTCCGGAAGCGCAATCCTTGCTCTTCCCGCCTCCTGGGCGCCTATCATGGGGCAATACCGGCAGGCAAAAACAATGATCTTTGGAAAAGCCTTTTTGGGATTTAATGGATCTATACTCATATTTATTCACCTTTTCTTTATTCCGCTTCAAAAGCAGCCAAAAGCATGGCCGTGACAGCCCTGGATGTCTGCTCGGGCAATTGAATACTATTGTTTGGGCAAACCGACACACATGTGCCGCAGCCGGTACAGCGTATGGGATTGACCCGGCACTGAAACCGATTTTCCACAGATTCCAGCACGCATGCCTCAAAAGGACAGGCGGCAACGCAGTTTCCACACCCGGAACACCCCTTGGTATCCACCCTGGCAATGGCAAATTTTGATTCCCTGAACCGGCTCAAACTCTGTGGATTTAACGATTCTCCTGAAAGCAGTGCCAAAGCCTTCATGGCGGCCGCTTCCCCCTGGGTCACGGCCTGGTCAGCCAGCACAGGCCACCTTGCCGATCCGCAGACAAACACGCCTGGCACATCGGTCTGCACCGGGTTCATAAGCGGTTTAACCCTGAAAAATTTTCCGGATTCCTCATCATTCCGGGATTCCCTGGTAAGGGTAACATTGGAAAACACCCCTTTAGTATCGGGATGGGGGATAAGGCCGGTGCTCAACACCACTGTTTTGGCGGGAATATTAATTTTACGGCCCAGGCTGACATCAAAACACTCAACCTGCTCGACCGCATCCTTGCCCAAAATTTTTGGCACATTTCTCGAATCAAACCGGATAAAGGTCACGCCAAGGCTTCTGGCCCGATTATAGTAACGCTCCAGCTTTGCTCCCGGACACATCATATCCCTGTACAAAACAAAAACAGGGATTTTTGGAGTGTCCGTTTTGACCTGGATGGCATTTTTCAGGGTCTCAGGACAGCAGATGCTCGAACAATAGGGCCGGTTCTCATCCCTTACCCCAACGCATTGGATAAAAACCAGGGGGCCGGAAATTGACTGGCCCGCTTTGAGTTTTTTTTCAAACTCCATGGCAGATATTACCCCAAAAAGTTCACGATACCGATAAATACCCCGGGGCAACAGCGCCCGGGCACCTGTGGCCAGAATCACTGCCCCTGCAGTAACACTGATCTTCTCATCCCCTTTCATCATCCTTGCGGTAAAGAAGCCTGCATCCCCTTCAATGGAAATAAGTTTAGCAGACAAATGAAAGGATATAAGCGGATTGTCCTTTATGACAGATATATAGGGCGCCAGATAATCCTGGGGCGTTTCATTGCCCGGCCCTATTTTTTGGAGGAGCCCCAGCATCCCTCCGGCCCGGGGCCCTCTTTCCACAATGTGAACCCGGGTGCCGGTTTTGGCCAGGACTGTTGCCGCAGCAAGGCCGGCAGGACCTGCCCCCACAACAAGAACACTGGACTTAATTTTTAAGTTTGGCAGAGAAGAAACCCCCTGTTCAGCCAGGGCCGCAACCGCCATGTTAACGATGCTGCCGGCTTTTTGAGTGGCAAGGTCCAGGTCTTTTTTGTGGATCCAGGCGCATCCCTCACGGATATCGGCTATCTCAACCACGGCATCAATCCCCTGGTCTTTCAACCCGACCCTGATTTCATCGCCTTTGGACGAGGCGGCACAGGCGCAGATCAATACCTTTGATGCCCCGGAGTCACGAATTTGCCGGGCCATCCCGGAAAAATCTCCGTCCAGGCAAAGGGAATCAAAAATTTGTATTTTTTTAACAAAAGGGTGTTTAATTTTCTCTTTTACTTGTTGAAGATCCACTCCCTTTTCTTCCTGCCCTGATTCAATCGGGCCTGATTCAAATGGTTTAGAATCAATCGGTTTGGAATCAATCTGGCCATAACAACGACACAAAAAGCATATCATGGTGTTTTCCTTTTTTAATGGTCCCATTTTAATTGGGTCCGTTTCCATTGATTCTTGTCCCCAATGCCCTTATGGCTGCCGAAGATGCCTCAATTGCTGACACCTCAACATCTGCCGGTGCCCTGCAGAACCCGCAGGAAAATTGCTGGTCTGATGTATTGCAGACAAATCCCTGGTCGTCTGTCTCTGGCGTGAAGGAGGATTCTGTGCGCGCGTTGGAACCAGGATCCAGGGCGCCGTTCAGGACCACCAGATCAAACCCCTGTGTATTCAATTGTCCTGTAAGAGTATCCTCATACCGGACGGCAATAAGATCTTTGGCCGGCAAAGGACAGATGAGTCCCGGCCTGCCCCTGACCAACTTTATGGACTGATTTTGAACCGCATCCAGATAATACGCGTAGTAATGCCTGCCTTGGGTGCGCATGTCTGTGAAAAAAATCACACAGTCCACATTCGGGTTGCGCCGTTTTACCCATCTGGCCTGTTTCAAGGCATGCATGCAGCAAACCGCTGAGCAAAAGGAAAATTTGCGCCGGTCTCTGGCCCCTGCACATTGGATAAATGCAATACGATCTGGCACCTTGCCCTGGGGTGTTAAAATTTTACCCCCGTTAGGACCTGCCTCGGCTGTCAGGGTTTCAAATTCCAGGGAGGTCATGATATTTTCATGACTGCCATAACCCAATTCCGGCAGAACAGATATGTCGGTATCGCTAAAACCCGTTGCCCAGATGATATTCCCGGCTATAATTTTTGTTTTTTCAGGGTCTCTTGCCATATCCACGGCCCGGGTGGGGCATGCTTCAACGCAGCGGCCACATTTTGTGCAGACATCAGCATCCACAAGAAACGTCCTGGGCAGGGCATGGGGCAATGTCGGCGAAACCGCATTTTTAGGGCAGACCGCTTCACATCTGCCGCAAAAAATACAGAGGCGGGCATCGATATAGTTTGGAGCCCGCTTGATAACCGCTTCAACCCGGTCCTCTCCCTGGCCTTCTCCCTGATCCTCTCCTTTCTCTTGGATCCTGTTAATGGCATCAATACAAGAATGGGTATGAACCGTGATCAAAGGATGTGCCAGACAAAGCCGGGACTGGGTCCACACGGGACAAAAAGCACAATGATCCGTGGGATAAAGTTTATCAAGCCGCGCGGTCTGACCGCCGATCACGGCATCCTTTTCAATCAGATGCACACAGCACCCGGATCCTGCAAGATCAAGGGCCGCGGTAATACCTGCCACACCACCGCCCGCAACGATTACGGGTAACTGTTCATTGGCTGAACCTGTCATGAATCTTCCTTTTCAACCCTATTTATTTTTATCATTTGTCAGGCCATGGTTTTTACCGATTTTTTCAATCCGTTTTTTCAACCAGGTTCCAAAATCATCCTGTGCAAACTCATAGGGGGCAACCCTATTTTCCAGGCAAAGGGCAAAATGTTCTTTTGGAGCAGGATATCGCAGGGCCTGATCATATTTAATTTCAACAGTACCGGCAATGGCCGGACACCTTCTGACACAAAGCCCGCATCCATTGCATTTATCTGCCACAATTTCAGGATACCGCCGTTTCTTCAGTTTAATAGCTTTGGTTTTGCACGCCCTGTAGCAGTCCTTGCACCGTTTTTTCTTCTGCCAGGCAAGGCAGGTATCCTGATTAATTACAGCCTTGCCAAGAACGATCTCCTGCTTGGGTACTTTTTTAATGGCTCCGGTGGGACAAACCCTGACACACTCCATGCAGATGATGCACTTGGACCCATCCAGTACGGGGGTGCCAAAACTTGTGATCCCGCCCAGGATTGAAGCCGGGTGCAGGGCATTGGCCTCGCAGACATCAATACATTGGTTGCACCGGGTGCAGGCCTTTAAAAAATCAGCCTCCAGCAGTGCTGCCGGCGGTCTTACAAGGGCCTTTGCCGGGGCAGCCTTGAACAGGGTAAAGAGGGAGCCTGATATGACGGCGCCGCCTAAAAATTGAATAAAATTCCTTCGGGAATTTTCCATGGGGGTTCTCCGGGCTAATCCTTCATGGGCATGCCTTTGATTGGCATGCCCATGACGTTGTTACATGATATTTAAAAAGAATCCATTATCCTTGCGTTAATCAGGCGCATGCCTTTTTCATCGCGTCAATGGCAAATTCCAGCCCAAGTGCCTTTAAGGTTGCTTCTGTTGGAATACCGTTGGCATCCCATCCAAAATAGGCATAATAGTCATCCTGCACCTTTTTCATTTCTTCCGGTGAGAACAATATCCCCTTTTTGGGGCCTTCGGGCAGTTTTTCCGTAAGCATTCTCTTGGGCAAAGTGTCATCCTTGCGGCTGATGCCTTCCCGGACGTTAAAACACCGTTCAAGAGTCCGAATTCTCTGGCCCGTGGTCCACCAGTCCGCCTCGGTCATCTTCCATCCGCAAAGGGGGTTTAAAAGGTCTGTAAACATTTTCGGAGACCAGTATCCGCCAACAAAAGTGCAGATAACAAGAGAATTGTGCATGCACCTTCCAGCCTGGCCCTTTGGGTTGTTTCCCTCGTGGTGGTCACCGCCGCAGGTACCCATGGCATAGCTGACACCCCGGGGCTTATCACCCCTTGGATCATGGGCCGCCATCTCCTTGCCCTTGACAATACAGGCATAGTCCATGGCATCACCGCCAATCTCTTCGGCCATTTTCTTGACGCCCTTGGCGAGGAATTCACCCACCTTGCCCTCCTTAAAGGCAATTTTCCTGATAACTTCGACGACTGCCTCACCATCGCCCCATTCAAGGGTCATCCCACCAAAATCTTTGGCAGTGAGGATATCCCGCTGGAAAAGCTCCATGGCAAAGCCGATGGACCCGCCAACAGATATGGCATCCAGGCCCATGGCGTCACAAAGTTCTATGGCTGCCATCATAAGGTCAAAATCGGCAATGCCAAGATTGGAACCCAGAAGACCGCCGGTTTCATATTCAGGCCCCTCTGCAATGAGTCCATCATAATCACCGCCCCGGATAACGCCGAGTTTCATACAATGGTTGGGACAATTATAACAGGAGCTGTGTTTTTTCCAGAACCGCCGATTTGCTTCTTCGGCACCGATTTCTTCGATGTCAGGATACCATGTGGTCTGGAAATTCTTGGTGATCAGAGAACCTGTCACATGGTGCTTGAGTTCAAGCAAACCTGCTGTCCCCCAGCGCTTGATGCCCTGAAAGCCTTCCCTTTCAACGGCAAACCGCTTGTTTGCCGCAGCAACCTTGTGAAAAGTCTCAGGGTCAGCCACAGGAACCGCTTTTGTTCCCCGGACTGCAATGGCTTTGAGTTTTTTGTTTCCCATAAGAGCCCCTGTGCCGGTACGGGCAGCAGCCCTGAACCGTTCCACAGATACGCTTGCATAGAGAACTTCATTCTCACCACCAGGCCCGATGCAGGCCACCTTGGTGTAGGGGTCGCGGCTTTCTTCTATCACCATCTCTTCGGTGATATGTGTGTCCTTGCCCCAGATGGACTGGGCGTCTTTGAAGCTCACCTTGTCATCCTGGATCAAAAGATAAACAGGCTTCTTGGATTTGCCCGTGATCAGGATGCCGTCCCAGCCGGCCCATTTAATCTCGTTGCCGAAAAAACCGCCCACCTCGGCATGACTCAAAAACCCGGTATAGGGACTCTTGTTGACAAAACTGCACCGGGTTGAAGCGCATGCCGTGCCGGAAAGAGGGCCGACACCCACAAAAACAGGGCTGTCTTCCCCAGTGGGATCCTGTTTTGTCTTAAGGCTGTCAAAAAGTAAATGTGCACCCATGCCGCAACCGCCTATATACCGTTTACAGGTATCTGCATCAATATTTAATACAGAGGATTTGAGCTGAGTCAGATCGATTTTCAGTATTTTTCCGAAATATCCGCCTTTTGGAGTTGCCATGGCTATTCCTTCCTTTCTCCGTCTTCATTGGGGTAAAACATATTCTGAATCAAGTCGACCCCGGCATCTTCCGGGGTGACATTCCGATATGCCATATTAACGCCGAATCCGTTCTTTCCCCCAATCAGACAGGGACCTACGGGATTACCCGCCTGTTCGTTACAGGCTTTTATGCATTCAGGATCTCCATCGCACATGTCACACATGAGCGGCATTCCATTGTCAGGGTTTCGCCGGATAAACTGAGTGGGACAGGCTTCCATGCATTTATTACATTTGGCTCCCAGGCAAAGTTTCGCGTCAAGCTTGATGCCATTGGTTTTTGGATCTTTTACAAGGGCTTTGGGCGTGGTGGGACAGGCGTTGATGCAGGGGCTGTCATCGCAATGCCAGCAGATGACCGGAACATCAACAACCCCCTTGTATTTGAGTACATGGATACGGGACATGGATGGGCGAACAACCCCTTCATGGTGCAGGCTGCAGGCGTATTCACATGCCCTGCACCCGGTGCAATTCTGCCGTTCCGCAAAAAGATACCGGACCGGTTTGGCTGCAGATTTTTGGGCCGCCTTTGCAGGCTTTGGTACAGCACCTGTGGCAGCCACCACGGCAACCCCTGCGGCTGCCGTGCCAACACGTTTCAGAAAGCTGCGGCGAGACGTCTTTTCTTCCAAAACGTTATGACTGATATTATCGTCTCTTTCCCTCATTTTTTTTTCCTCCTGGTTCTATTCATTTATTTCATTAATACTTCGGACTTTAAGCAGGAGCGGCTTTGTTGTGTGCAGCAAAAACCGCTCCCAGGGTCTTTTTTTAAATTCAGGTCCGGGGTATCAGGCCAGAACAATTCCCTGTTTTTTCAAGTCCTGTGCAACTTCACCCAGGCCCAGCTCCCTGAATCTTTTTTCCGAAGGAAGCCCGGTTTTGGTGTCATAACCGGCAACCTTATAATAGTCGGCCAGGTTTTTCTTGTGATCCACCTTCCGGGTGATTTTTGATTTTCCTTTACTGAACTGACGCAACTCCTTGGGCACCTTGATGGAAATGGCCTCTTTGGTGAAACGTTCGGGCAGGGTGTCATCTTTGGCTGTAAAGCCGTTCAGGGCATTAAAGGCCCTCATCAGGGTGATGAGCATCTCGCTTTTTTCCAGAAGCGCCTTGCCGTTCAATTCGATTCCCGTACCTGCTGAAAACAATTCTCCGTAGGTAGAGGGAAGGGTCTGAAGGTTAATAACCGTAAAGGCACAGGTGCCCAGAATATCGGCAAGCTTGGTGTATTTTTTCAAGGGGAAAATATCGCCGGTGTCCCCTGCTTCATAAGGATTGAGCTGTTTTTTAAGACCGGCTTCCGGGTTGGTATACCCATAGGCATCAATGGTGGCGGCATAGGGATCCATGTGATGGCCCCCCCGCTCATTAACGGAAAAACTTAAGGCATTGCTCTTTGAGGTCCGGGGACTTCCAGCACTGATCTCCAGCCCTTTTATATGCATGGCATATTTATCGGTTCCACGGCCGATCTTTTCTGCTGCCCGCATGGTTCCTTCCGCCAGCAGATCCCCTAAGCCCTCACGCAGTCCGATTTTCTCCACAAGTTCGACCATTGCATCGGCATTGCCAAAAAAAAGATCCATGCCATGGGCTTCCTCAGGTGTCAGCAGTTTGCGCTCGGCACACTCCATGGCCCAGGCAATGACGCTTCCGCACGAGATGGTATCGATGCCGTATTGGGCGCACAGTTCCGTTGCCTTGGAAACCGCCTGGATATCTCTGATACCGCATCTGGCGCCTAACCCTGCCGCTGTTTCATACTCCACGGTTCCGCTACTGGTTCCGGCATATTTTCCTTCCCGGATGGTGGGTGTATAATGAGCGCAGGACAATGGGCAGTTAAAACAGGCATAGGGCCGAAGTTTGAGTTTTTTGACATAGGAGGCGTCATCCAGCCCGCCTGCAATGGAATTGTTGTTGTTTTCCTGAAAATTTTTTACGGGCAGCATGCTATAATAATTAACGGCGCTCATCCAACTTGCCGTACCCACCTTTGGCATGCCGGTCCAGGACCATTCGTCCCTTTCTTCAAGATCTTTTAAGTGCTGGGCAACGGCTCGCTTAAATCGTTTGGGATCTGCAACCGTGAGGCTTTTGCTCCCCCTTACGCCAACAGCCTTGAGATTTTTAGACCCCATGACAGCACCGGGACCGCCGCGCCCAAAGGCCCGGTCCACATTGCAGTTGATGGTGGCAATACGTACTTTTTTCTCACCGGCAGGACCGATGATCATGGTTTCGATATCCTTGTCATCCACAATACCCTTGATAGCCTCGTCCGCTTCCTGAACCAGATGGCCCCAGAGGTTGACAGCACTTTTCAGCTCCACTTTATCATCGTCTATCCAGAGCCAGACCGGTTTTTTAGCCTTTCCTGTAATCACGAGATAATCGTAACCTGCAAACTTGAGCTCGGGTCCTAGGTGCCCGCCTGCCCGGCTTGCCACAAAAGTGCTCAGGGGCGATTTTGTATGACAGGTAATGCTGGATCCTGTGGGGGCTGCGGTACCGGTCAAAGGACCGGTACAAAAAATCAGGGGATTATCCGGATCAAAGGCATCGGTGCCTGGTTTGTAGTTATCATACAAAAGTTTCATACCCAGAAGATAACCGCCCACATAGGCTTTTGCATCGCTTTTGCTGAACTTTTCCTTGACAATTTCACCGCTGGTCAGATCTACCCTTAACCCGATTCCTGTATATGCTTTAGCCATTGTTTGCACCTCCTGTCTCTCCCTGATACCAGATGGGTGCTTTTAAACTCAATGCACCCATGGGACATTCCGTCACGCATTGGGGTTCTCCCCCGCACAGATCACACTTAAAAGCCTTTTTGGTCTCCTTGCGAATTTTCACCATTCCAAAGGGACAAGCCTTTACGCAGTCACCGCAACCGTCACATTTTTTCGCATCGATCACGATTGCGCCTGTCTTTGCATCCCGTTCCAGGGCATCCTTGGGGCAAACACTTAGACACCAGGGTTCATGACACTGGCGGCAGGCATGGGTTTCGACCCAGGGAGCTGCTCCGCCATAGTCCCGGTCAACCCGGATTGCGCTGAGCTTGGGATTGAAGACACCGAAAAGATGATCGCTGCAGACCAGCTCACAATGCCGGCAGCCGGAACATTTTTCTGAATCCACCACAATATGATTCAAGGTGGTATTATGGGTTTTCCCGTCAATCTGTTTAAGCCTGGGATCTGCATTGCCGGTTTTTTTTGCAGCCACACAACCGATGGTTGCAACGGCAACAGCCCCCCCGGCGGCGGCTACGGCATTTTTCAAAAACCCCCGGCGCGTGCTGCCCCCCGGAGATTCAGGGGTTATTTTTTCGACCCTTTTCTCTTTCATTAAAAACCCTCCTCATGTCTGTTTGATTGTTTTTCCAATGATCGTTTCCACTCCTTGGCGAAATGAGTTTTTCCTTTTTACTGTCTTGTAATTTATCAAGACAAGGCAATGAAAACAATTGAGGGCAATACCCAATTTCCTATGGGTATTTATACCTAGAGGAAAGCAGCCATTGTCATTAAAACACGGCAGGCAAGCCACAAGTTTATTTATTGAAAGATAGACCAGGCAAGGATATACTTGCGTTTAATCACTTTTTCCATTTAATTTTTAGTGTTTTTTGTACCGGGTATGGCCTGGCAGGTATTTTAAATACCGAATACCGGGCAATGGGATACCCGGCCGGCAAATCAATTCTCTGAGGTATAGCCTTCTCGAATGGCATATTTGATCAAATCGGCAAGGGTTTTCAGATCGAGCCGCTTCATGATACCAGCCCTGTGGTGCTCCACGGTCCTGGCACTGATGCACAGGAGATTTGCAATATCCTTATTGGCCAGACCGTCTGCCACAAGTTTAAGCACCTGGGCTTCCCGGGGCGAAAGCTTTTCTTCCCCGGGGTTTGCACTTTTTTGGAAAATATCAATTAAAATATCGGGCAGATTCCCAAGAAGAATGGAAGAAAGAAACACCTTTCCTGCAAGAAGAGTATCCAGGGCAGTTAGCAATTGGGTGTCTGTATCTTCCTTGAGCAGGTACCCGTTGGCCCCTGCCGAAAAAGCCTGATAGAGGTATTCCTTTCTTTTGTGCATGGATAAAAATAAAATCTTTATATTTGGATACGCCGATTTTATCTCCCGTGCTGCTTCAATCCCCCGCATCCTGGGCATGGAGATATCCAAAATTACAAGGTCGGCAGACAAAGTAGTCAAAAGGCTCAGCAACTCGATCCCGTCGGAGGCTTCCCCCACCACTGACACCCCTTTTTTTGTTTCAATGACCTGGCAAATCCCCCGGCGCAACATGGTATGATCATCTGCAATCACCACCCGACACGCTTTCATGATCCAAGCGTCCTGGTACAGCCCGGGACATCAAACCAAATCTTGGTACCGCCTTTGCTGCGATTTTCAATTCGCAATTCTCCGCCCAGGATCTTTACCCGTTCGTTCATGGTGGAAAGCCCTAACCCGACTTCTCCTGAACAGTGTTCCTTTAAATCATTACGATCAAAACCGCTGCCATTATCTTCTATGGTAAATCGATACCGGTTTTTCTGCTTGCCAATCGAAACCCATATCTGGTCGGCATTTGCATGCCTGGCAATATTGGTAAACGCTTCCTGAAAAATCCGATAAACAAGGATTTTTGAGCGTTGGGCAAACCATGTGTCCATATCCGGCATATCCGGCATATCCACCCGGATATGGACCTCAAAATGTCTTGAAAAATCCTCAAATAAGTATTTCAGAGCCACGGACAGGCCCAGATCCTCCAGCACGGTAGGGGTCAGATTGTGGGAAATTTTCCTGACACTTTCAATAGTACTTGAAATATTCTCCAGGGCATGGTTGCAGTCTGCCTTTACCTCGGAACTATCCTTTCCCATTTTCATCTCAATGGCCCGGACCTGCAATTTCAAAAGTGTCAAGGATTGCCCCAGATCGTCATGGAGCATGTAAGCCACCTTTTTGCGTTCTTCCTCCTGGGCCGTCAAGAGATGGGAAGATAGGACATGCAGCCTTTTTTCAGATTTTTTACGCTCAGCCCTGGACGTTTCCTGCTCAACCGCAGAGGCCAGAATGTGTGCCAGAGACTGGAGAAAAATAATATCATTTTTATTGAACTTGCGTTTTTTTGATGAGTGCACACCCAAAATCCCGAAGATGTTATCGGGTTTGCCGATAATGACGCTCATCCCGCTGACCACGCCGTGGGGACTCAATTCACCCAAAGGGCTTTCAAACCGGGTTTCAAACTGCATATCCCTTACCAGCACCGGCTTTCCCTGCAATACAGTAAAACCAGACTGGGATGCTCTGCCGCCCCTGATCCGTCCCCGACCCGCCAGGTTTTTCTTCCAGCCCTGGGTGGCCCTGACCAGAAACTGGTCGCAATCCGGTATCCATTCAAGAATTTCACCCGTGTCCAACCGCATGGCATCTGTCGCACGGGCCAGGGTTTCCTCGAACAGACAGGCAAGGTTTGTATCGGCCAGGGCAAGCTGACCCAGTTCGGTGACGGCCTGCTGCTGGGACTCACTGATTTCAAGAGCAGATTGTATCCGGTAAATCTGGGTAATATCTGACAGAATAGTTCGAATCAATTTAAGCCCACCGGGAATTTCGGTTTCCCTGACACTTTCCAGCTGCCCAAAAAAATACTGATCCCGACCGACCTGGAACTTCAATACGCAGGTCTGCCGGGTCCCGGTTTCGATTACCGCCCGGCAATGACGGTTAAAATCAGATTGGAATCCCGGCATGACAAACCGTGTAAACCGAATTCCCGTGAGCTCCTTGACGTTGGTATTTAAAATATTGCCCCCCCGTCTATTGGCCTCGCAGATCGTCCCCTTTTCAGACAAGATAAAAGACCCCATCAAACTATTTTCATAGGGGTTTACATACCGGTTCCGGGACTTTATATCACGGGATTTTCGGACTTTGACAAAAAAATTTTGCCGTGAAAAAGTATAAGTCCCTGGATCGGATTCAATCCCGGGTATCATATCAACACCGTCCAAAGGAGACGCTGCAAAGGACGGACAATGATTGAGCCTGCTGCTGCCCCTTTATCCGACCGATGATTCAAAATTTTCTTCATTTCGGACCGCTGATACATAAGGCCTTACCTATAAAAAAAATATTACACGGCTCCTCCCCGGAAAAACGCCTCTGAACAGGTTTCCGCAATAAAATATGGTATTATGGGACAAAAAACAGAACAAACACAACCCTTCATTTATGAGTATATAACAGGTATTTTATATACCTGTTATATGGCCGATTTATTTTCCAAGATCAAAGGGTCTCAAGATGTGTACTTAAATTGATTTTCTTTTTGGTGATGCCCAATTTTTTTCGGATATTACGGCGCTGGGTTTCAATTGTTTTGGGCGACAAAAAAAGAATATCGGCTATCTCTTTGCTGGACTTGCCCTGGCGGATAAAGTTGGCTATCTTTATCTGGGCAGGCGTTAAATTCAGAAGGCTGGACTTTAATTTCCTGGAAAAAGGGGCAACAATTTCATTGAGATTGGAACGGACAATGCCTAAATAATTTTTTTGAAGATCACTTAAACTGTTTGCATCGATTTTATCGAGATACGGAATAATCTGCACCTCAATATTGGTCAAAAAATTTTCCTCAAGCTCTTTTTTGTCTGCATGGCTTTTTTCCATTAAAACATGAAGAGCATTGTTGACCTCTTCCAGATGAAAGGATTCTTTTCGCAATTCCTGCTGGGACTTGATCAGGGACTGCTCTTTTTGTTTGAGTTTCAAGGTCCTTTTTTCCACAAGCCTTTCCAGCCTAGAATTAAGATATTTGATCTCTTGTTCCATCTCCTTTCTCCGGGTAATATCAACCTTGGTACCGATCACCCGGATAGCCCGACCATCCTCATCCCGTTCCACCACCTTGCCCGTATCCAATACCCATTTCCATTGACCTGTTTTGCACTTGAGACGGTGTTCGGTCTGATATCTTTGGGTTCCGCCATCCACATGATTCTGAAGTTTTTCCATGACCACCGCTCTATCTTCAGGATGAATCAGACCTTCCCAAAATTCAATGGTAAATGCCACCTCATCGGGTTTATAATCTAAGATGGCACACCATTCCGGACTGAGAAGCAATTTGCCAGAGGTAAGATTCCAGTCCCAGAGCCCGGCGTCGGTTGCAAAGATGGCAAGCTCCAGCCGCTCCTTGCTTTCCCGCAGCTTGGATTCAACCCCGATGAAATCATTAATATCCTGGACAGACAGCATCAGAAAACCTTTGGGCATTCGGGAAAAGGTGAACCTGAAATATTTGCTGGTGCCGTCGACCGGCGTATAAAAAGATTCTTTTTGCAAACTTTTTTCGGCTAAAAAACAAATATCCATATCAGACACAATTTTCGGAAATGCTTTAAAAATTTCTTTGGCTGTCTGCCCTGCCTCACAAACGGCAATTTCCCTTGAAGCCACATTTTGATCGACCAAAACAGATTCACCGGTTTGGGCACTAAAAATAAAAATGGGTATTGAAATTGAGTCAAACACATTTTCAATAATTTTATGACGGTGCATACTAGGCTCCTTTCGATTCATAACCCGTATTTTCCTTGTGTTCGAATCCATTGTGTCCGATTCCATTGTCAAAAGCATTTAAAAAAATGAACAGGTCATCACCCTCCGATGGAAGACATCCTGCCCATGACTTTTTGCGCATCCGTGTCCCCAAGATGGTGCCGTTCTTGTTTGTGTCTAACCGACTCCATAAAAAGCTGTGCCAAGTGTTCATCATCGCAGCCTTTTCGCAAGGGGCCTTTCAAATCCACACTGTCATCGGATAAAAGGCAAGATCGCAGTTGTCCGCTGGCGGTCAGCCGCAGACGGTTACATTTGTGGCAAAAATGATGACTCATGGCACAAATCAAACCCACCTCGCCCGGCGCACCTTTAAAACGATAACGTTCTGCCGGGCCGTCATTGAAGGTATTTTCAACAGGTACAAGCTCTCCCAGTATGGATAGCCGATTGAAAATTTCCTCTCCGACAAGGGTTTTGTCGGATTTAGTGGTCCCGATTCCAATGGGCATATATTCGATAAATCTTACATGAAAGGGATACTTCAAGGTCAGACGGGCTAGATCGACAAGCTCATCGTCATTTACCCCCTTCATTACAACCACATTGAGCTTTATGGGTGACAATTCGGCGTCATGTGCCGCCATTATCCCTTCCCAGACACGATGAAACATGTTCATGCGGGTGATGCGTTTATATTTTTCAGGCTGCAATGTGTCAAGACTGATATTGATCCTGGAAATTCCGGCCGCCTTTATCAATTCAATATTTTTCTTGAGAAGCACGCCATTGGTGGTGAGCGATATGTCGGTGAGTTTTTTGATGCCCGACAAGCTGTTTAAAAATCCATACACCCCTTTTCGGACAAGGGGTTCACCACCAGTGACCCTCACCTTGGATATGCCCATTTTTGTTCCGATTGTTACTATTCTCAAGATCTCCTCATAGGTAAGGATCTCTTCATGGGAAAGCACGGGAAAAATCTTATCTGGAACACAATATTCACATCTTAAGTTACAACGATCCGTAATGGAAACTCTTAAGTAATTCAGGTGTCTATCATATGTATCTGTCAATTTAGTGGTCATTTTTATTCACCATTCAGGCGCTCCTGACCGTGAACGTCCCCTTTGTTCATTTATCGATTCTGCTGCAAATTCAGCGTTCCGGATTTAAAATATGAAATAGCGTTTGTCAAGAAGAGTATAAAATTTTTGTCCATAATAACGGAGGACCGAAGAATTGCTGTTCCTTGGGACAAAACCTTGACACTGATTGTCAAATTTCGTATAAATACCAGATATATCCAAGTCAACGTTAGCTCTTGAATTTACCGCTGTTTACAAACTGGCATCATTGGTTTATTGCCCATTTCTTTTTTAAAGCAAATTTTCTCTGCTTTTTCCCCAAAACCCAGACAGAGGATTCTGCAGGAGGTATCATGTTGGAAAACAGTCCCATACGATTCAAGGTTCAACAGATTGCCGCCTCATTGGGATCAAATATTAAAAACTACACCGATACCCTGCATGAACTCAGGCAGGTGACCCTTCTTCTATTTTCAGAAATCCAGCCAACCACTGACGATATACAATACTGGTTCAAGACCGAAGGATTCGGTGTTGACGAAAACGGTTTCTGGACAAGCCTCCCCCTTCTTGAGGCTTTCAGGGCTAACCTGGCACCTGCAGATGCCATTTCCCATTCCTGGCATCCCAACCAGAGAAAGGACAGGGAAGCATGCTTTCGCATGTATTGTTTGCGCAATGTAGGGCATTATCTTGCGCAAATTTTCCAACGTCTGCCGGGTGCGGCATGGATTTATTATCAGGACATCACAAATACAGCGGTCCAGTTCCCCTACATAGACCAGATCAAGGCCATTACCCCGGACTTTGACTGGTGCTCCTACCATACTTTCTTGTCGGTGGCCCCGGAAAACAACCCCAAGGGAAGTATTCAATGGACCGATCCCACCATCGACTATGCGGGAGAAGGGCTGATCGTATCGGTGTCCATTCCAATTTTTTTAAAAAAAAATTTCTTAGGTCTCTGGAGCATCGACATTCCTCTGGGCAGCCTCCACGAGGATTTAGTGCTTGATACCTACCTGGAAGGCCAGGTCAATTTTATCCTGGATCGCCATGGGGCTCTGGTGGCCCATCCGTCCATTAAAACAGAGATTGACAAGGATAAGGGAAGCATTTTTCAACGGCATATCAGTGAGTTGGGATCCGAATTTGCTGACCTCAACCCGGCGCTACTTCTGGAAAAGAGAAGCGGGGAACGTCTGCTCATACGGGCAGATGGTGTTGAGATCATGGCCTGTTTTGAGGTGATCCCAGGAATTGAGTGGATATTTATTGCCACCTTTCCCAGACATTCCATGGAGGATGTCGTTAACCAAAGAATCCGTCAGGCATTGGATCGTGTTAAGTCAGGAGACCTTTCCTATCGCCTCAGGGGATTTTCTGATATTGACCAGGCCCAAATGATCGTTGATGGGTTTAATGATATGGCCTTGGCCCTGGAGAACCAGGAAAAAATCCGCCAGGAGACCCGGGAAGAAAAGAGAAAATTAGAAAAAAGGCTCCAGCATTTTCAGCGAATGGAGTCCATCGGGACCTTGGCCGGCGGCATTGCCCATGATTTTAACAACATCCTGTTTCCCATCCTGGGGTTTGCCGAAATGCTGTTAGAAGACCTGCCAAAAAACAGTGACGAGCATATCATGGTGAAAGAGATTCACATTGCCGCTCGGCGGGCACGGGATTTGACCCGGCAGATTCTGACCTTCAGCCGTCAGGCAGACATGGAAAACAGTACGGTTTTATTTCAGAACATCATCAAGGAGGCCTTGAGGCTTTTGCGCGCCTCCATCCCCACGGACATTGAGATTCAAAAAAACATTCAGCAAGACTGCCCTCCTGTCTTCGGGGACCCCACCAAACTTCACCAGATTGTCATGAATCTTTGCACCAACGCATTTCATGCCGTTCAAGAAAAAGGGGGCAAAATCAAAGTAGGCCTGGAAGCCATTGACCTGGTGCCCGGCAATGGTATCGAACTCCAGGGATTGGACTTTGGGACCTATATCAGATTGGCTGTTTCGGACACAGGTCACGGCATGGACGTCCAAACCAAGATACAAATTTTTGATCCCTATTTCACCACCAAGGCGGAAGGCAAGGGGACAGGCCTGGGGCTGTCCGTCACCTACGGCATAGTCCAAAAATTAAACGGCGCCATCAAGGTCTATAGCGAGCCGGGGCAAGGCACCACTTTTCACGTCTATCTGCCCCGGGCCATCCGGTCGACAAACGAGGGAACAGAGCCAAAAATTAACATCGCCAAGGGAACAGAACGCATTTTGCTGGTGGATGACGAAGAAAGCATTGTCCAGATGACCAAACAGATCCTGGAAAGACACGGGTACCGGGTGACAGCCCACAATGACAGCCTGGCGGCCCTGGTTTCATTTCAACAAAACCCCGATGCCTTTGACCTGGTGATCACAGACATGACAATGCCCAACATGACCGGTGACGCCCTGGCCGGCCATATTAAAACCCTTCGCCAGCACATCCCTATTATCCTTTGCACCGGGTTCAGTGAAAAAGTATCAAAAAGCAATTACCCGGGTGCCATGATTGATAAATTTCTTATGAAACCGATTTCCATATTAACATTTAACCAGGCCATCCGAGGTCTACTGGATAGACCCAATTCCAAGAAAAGCACAACGACCAAGGCCAGACCGTCCGGCTGTTAAAAGGACAATTTTCAAATTTTAATACCCCGAAGATTTCCAATACCTTCTTTCCCCTTTGTGACGGGGTCTTAAATTTTCTGGAATTCTTCAAGAAAATCTTGGATCATGGCCACTGATCGGTTCAGGAGTATAAAGCCCTTGTCTTTAGTGGCAAACACCGGATTCCCATGGATGCCAGTCTGTGTTTTCATCTTACTTCTAATGGTTACAATTTTTTTACCGTTCACAACAGTCCCTTTAAAGGGTTTTTGATATTCTTCAACGGCCTTCTCCATTTTGACGAACTCGGGTCTTATGGCCAACATCAAAGAGGTCTCTGCTTCATCGGCATGCCCGCCCTCTTTTTGATGGCAGATTTGATCTTTGATGTCTTTCCATATTTCGCCAAAATCGGTAATCGCCACATATACGCCCAACTCATTATGTAAATCCGAGGCCATCAATTGGAGAGGCGCTTGGGTGCTGACACCAATATCCAAGATCATAAATTTTTTAACACCGATGCGGGCAAAGGGTCTTATGATATCTTTGATCATGTCCATAAAGCTCCTGGCGTTTATGGATATGCTTGCGGGCCAATCTACAAACGCCGGATAATACCCATAAGGAAGCGTCGGCAGTATTACCACATCACATGTTTCAACAATTTGACCGGCCAATTCTTCCACAATATAAAAATCCGTGCCCGAAGGCAGGTGGGGGCCGTGTTCCTTTGTTCCACCGCCTAGGGGCAATACCATTATGGTCTCTTCGTGAATAAGTTTTTCTGCTTCTTCATAGGTTTTCTCTGATAAAATAACACCTTTCATTTTTGTGCATCCCTTTTTAATATAGAATATAAATGGCAAGCCACGAAATGCCCTGAGGTATGTTCCTTAAGTAAGGGGGATTCCTTTTGGCAGATATCCAGTTTTTCTTTACAGCGAGGAGAATAGGGACATCCTTTTTTCACGGCAAAAAAATTCAACCCTGGATTTTCTGTTCTTGTGAACAAATTTTTTTTATGGGGATCTGCCAGGGGAATGGCAGATAATAACGCTTTTGTATAGGGATGCAGGGCGGTTTCATACAGGTCATCACAATTGGCCATTTCCAAGATTTTCCCCATATACATGACCCCTGCCCGATCCGAAACATATTGAACCACACCCAGATCATGGGAAATAAACAGATAGGTCAGCTTCAATTCTTTTTGTAAATCCACGAGTAAATTTAGAATCTGCGCCTGGATGGAAACATCCAATGCGGAAACCGGTTCATCGGCAACGATGAATTTGGGAGTTAAGGCCAGAGCCCTTGCAATGGAAATCCTCTGACGTTGCCCTCCGGAAAATTCATGGGGATATCGATCCAGAAAAGAGGTGCTTAACCCCACGTAATCCAACAATTTATAAAGCCTTTTGCCCCGATTCGATACCCTGTGAATTTTTAAAGGTTCTTCAAGGATCTCTTTTAAGGACATTTTGGGATTAAGGGACCCATAGGGATTCTGAAAAACCATCTGAAAATTACCTCGCATCTCCATCAACTCTTTTCCAGACATTGCTGTCAGGTCTTGCCCTTTAAAAAATATTTTTCCGGATGTGGGGTCCAACAACCGCATCAACAGTTTTCCGGTCGTGGATTTTCCACACCCGGATTCACCCACAAGGCCAAAGGTTTCACCCTTTAAAATGGAAAAATTTAATCCATCGACGGCTTTAATAATTTTCTTTTTCCCTGCAAAAAAACCTTGTCTGACCCTAAACTCTTTTCTCAAGGATTTTACTTTAATCAAGTTTTCATCCATGGCTCAGTCCCATGTTAAAACATTGCACAAAATGATGGGGGATGGGCTCAAGGAAATTGGGCGTTTCCCATTCACATTGATTTGTTTTTCGGGAGCACCTGTTAAAAAAACGGCATCCCCCAGAACGGGGGTCCATTCCCAGGTCTTGAGCCATGGGGCGTAATCTTTCTTTTTTGCCGGGAACCGGTATTGAATTGAGCAATCCTCTGGTATAGGGATGCAAAGGATTCATAAATATGTCTTCCACCCTTCCTTTTTCTATAATTTCACCGTGCAGCATAATGGCCATGGAATGACAAAATTGGGCAACCAGTCCCAGATCATGGGTAATAAATAAAATTGCTGCACCTGTTTTTTCATTAAAATCATATAACAACCGCATGATTTGAGCCTGAATCGTCACATCAAGGGCCGTGGTCGGCTCATCGGCAACGAGCAGTTCAGGAGTACCGGCCAGGGCCAGGGCAATCATCACCCGTTGACACATTCCGCCGCTGAGTTGATGGGGGTATTGTTTGGCAGTCCATTCCGGCGATGGGATTTCCACCCTTTTTAACATCTCAATACTTTTTTTCCAGGCTGGCTTTTTGGACATTTTCTCCTTGGCCATGAAGACCTCTGCGATTTGATATCCCACGGTAAAAACCGGATTCAACGAATCCACAGGGTCTTGAAAAATCATTGCCAGTTTCCGGGATCTTAATTTTTCCCCTTGACCACTTTTTTCCCCAAGCAGATCTTTCCCGTTTAAAAAAATTTTTCCACTAACCCGGGTCTTGCCGGATGCATTTAACAATCCCAGAATCGACTTGGCGGTTACGCTTTTTCCCGAGCCGGACTCACCCACAAGCCCGAGGATTTCACCTTTTTCCACAGCCAAAGAAACCTGACGAACCACTGTGATTTTTTGACCGTTATTTTTAAATGACACGGTTAAATCTTTTAATTCCAGTAATTTTTCCATGGGGTTTCTTTGCATCAGTCAGGCCTTTGGGTGTCATAGGTATCCCTTAACACATCTCCCAGGAGGGTCCACCCCAGGACAAAGGTAAAGATGGCAATGGAAGGATAGAGATAGGTATAATAATAATGAAAGGGGTGTCCCGGGATTCCGGAAATCCAGTTGCGTGAAAAGTTCAACATCTGTCCCCAGTCTGCAAATCCCGGTTCAGCACCAACGCCCACAAAGCTTAATGAAGCAGCCACCAATACCATTCTCCCGATATTGATGGACATTAGGATTATGACAGGATAGATGGAATTGGGAAAAACATGTTTGAAAAAGATCCGCAGGGGAGATGCGCCCATGCTCTTTGCTGCGAGTATAAATGCCTGCTTTTTCACCTTCAATACCTCGCCTCTCATCATTCTGGCATACTTGTGCCACCCAAAGAGGATAAGCGCAAAAATGATTTTATCCAGCCCTTTGCCCAGGACTGTGGTCATGACAATGACGGCAATCAGAAACGGAATGCTCATGAACAGATCCACAATCCTCATGGTGATTTCATCCAGGATTCCACCATGAAATCCAGATATGCCGCCAATCAAGATTCCCATTATAGATGTGAAAAGAACCGTTGTGAGTCCGATGATGAATGCGGTTCTGCTTCCCCAGATAATGCCGTAGTAGATATCATAACCGCCGGATGTGGTTCCCCATGGGCAGACCTCGCTGGGAGAAAGGGGAAGGGAAGAAAAACCATACCGCAAAATCATATAGGGATGGCTAAAATCCTGTGGCGGCGCAAGAACAGGTGCAAGAACGGCAACGGTGATCCAGAAAAAGACAATCAACAGTCCCAGCACCCCAAGGGGGTGCTTTATCATTATTTTTACTCTTATTTTCACCCTTTCTCTATCCTTTTTTTAACCCCTTGTCACGCCGCTCTCATCAGCGGATTAAACACGCCATACAAAAGGTCCACTGCCAGATTGCTGATGATGATCATGATACTGATCACAAGGCTTGCAGCAATGATGGCCGGAAAATCCAATCCCTGTGCCGCAGTAACGATAAAGGTTCCCATTCCCGGAAAATTAAAAATGGTTTCAACGATGACCGATCCTCCCAGCAGGGAGGGAATTTGCATACCCATAAAGGTAATGGAGGGCAAGATGGCATTTCGACGCACATGCCGGTTGATAACCGTTTTTTCGCTCAATCCCTTTACCCGGGCTGTATCCACATACCCTCGAGATAAGTTCTCCAGTATGGAGGACCGCATTAAACGAACCATGGCTGCAAGGCCGCCCATGGAATAGGCAATGGAAGGCAGGAAAATGTGTTTTAGAGCATCAAGAAAAATATCAATTCTATTGTTCAGCAACGAATCAACCAGGTGCAGCCCTGTATAGGCCACAAATCCCTTGGAATAGACAACATCTGTCGAATACAGACTTAATCTGCCCGGAGGAAACATGTCATAGGTAACGTAAAAAAGAATCAACAGGAAGATGGAAATGATAAATTCAGGAATGGAGACACCAATGGTGGTGATGCCCCGGATTAAATAATCGAGAAATCGATTCTGGTGTTTTGCCGACAGGGTGCCCAGAAAAACGCCTCCAAAAAAAACAATCATCTGACCCAACAGGAGCAGCTCCACGGTTGCGGGGATACGTAGGGACAAGGCTTTGGAAATTGGCATCCTGGCAGAATTTGACCACCCCAGCTCCCCCCTTAAGATCCCGCTCATCCAATTGGCATATTGAATGTAAAAGGGTTTATCCAAACCATATCTTTCGATCAGGTCCTCCATGGAGATATTTTGCAGGGCATCGGGGCTGCTCACAAAAACCGCCACCCTTTCCGACGGGCTTAAAAAAAGGACCAGGGAAAAGATGACCAGGGACAGGACAAATAGAACCACCGGGATAAAAAGGATTCGCCTTAAAATATATTTCTTGATGGCAATTCCTCCATTTCACGAATCCTCATCATCTTGACGGGGGTTGCACCCCCGCCAAGATGATAAAAAATCATGCCCTCCTTATTTCTTATAAATCTGATAATAATCGACAAGAAAGGGAAAGGGTTTGATGGAATAGCCTTGAATCCAATCTCTCATGGCCACCTGGCCAATCACCTGATAGTGAAATATGGAAAGGGCATCTTCATAGGAAAGCCGCTGCAACTTATGGGACAGGGCCGTTAGCTTTTCCTTGTCAAAGGTTCGGGCCAAGCGTTCAACCAGGGGATCATATTTTTTCTTTGCCAGATTTGAATACCCTTGCTTATCCGCATAAAAATCTGCCGAATGCATATGATAGGACAGGGAGCAATAGGGGTGACGATATTGTGGCAGAATGCCAAATATGGAAATCGGCATAACCTTGTCACCGATTGCGCCCACATAGGCTGCCCATGGCAATGAGGTCAGTTCCAATTGAAATTTCGGGTTTACCTTTTTTAAATTGGCCTGTAAAATTTCAAGGGCACGCTGGCGATGGGTGGAACCCGCTGAATAGGGAATGACAAGTTTGAATCCTTTTTCCCACACTTTTCCGCCAAAGGCTTTTCTAAGGTGATTGGCGGCTTTTGCCAAATCCAAGGTATATTGCGGATTGTCCAGATTTGCCGTGGGATATCCGATCAGCACCGGACCATAAGGCTTTTGACCTCCACCCAGCAGAACATCCTTGATAAAGGTTTCATACCCAAAGGCATAGCAGAACCCTTTCCTCACATCGATATCTCCAAAAAAATCCGGGGGTGTCCCCTTGTCTCCAAGGATTTTACTTCCCAAATACCGGTCCCCCTGCATGTCAAAATTAAAATTCATTTTTATAAGTTGTGAAGAAGGAATATCTTTTACCGCTTTAATTCCTTCATATCCATCCACCTGCTGTAACTCCGGTAAGGTCAGGCAGACAAAATCAATGTCTCCCCTCTGCAACTGCTGAATAGAAACCGTATTGTCAAAAACAATTTGTCTGATCACACGGGCTATCTTTGCAGGCCCCTGCCAATACCCATCAAATCGTTGAAGGGTAAGCCTTTCTCCCTGTTGCCAGGATTCCAATTTAAAGGGTCCTGTACCCATCATTTTGTCATGAAGGGTATTCTTTTCGTCCGTAATAGAGACAAATTCCTTAATAGTTTCTGCGGTTCCGGGCCATGCGCCTTGGGCAATACACCATTTTTTATTCAAAATTCCATATTGGCTTCCGTTATCGGCAACAATATCTAAAAACGGAGAAAAGGGCGCATTCAACCTGAAGATAACCGCTTGGTCGTTTACGACAATGGCTGAATCCAGAATTTTATAAGCTTCCATTACGCCTAATTTATCGATCAAATGCTTGAATGATCCTTCTCCGGTCAACGCCTGGCACAGATTGGACAATGATCCAACAACAATTCCCCTTGTAAAGGTATACTTCACATCCTCGGGCATGAGCACCGCAGCATTATGAAACCGGACCCCTTTTCTTATGGGGAAAGTTATGATCGTTTTCCCCTCCTTGCCAATTGAAATCAATTGATTGTCAATCGTTGGGATTTTTGTTGCCAGGGAGGGCGCTATCTCATTTTTGGCGCTGTTGGAAAGCAACGCATCATAAACATTGTAGGCAATGCAGGTGGTAGCTGTGCTGGACATAAAATGCAGATCCAAGGTCTCTATGCTGTTGCGCGTGGCTTCAATAAAGGTCTCGGGATTTTTAATTTTTCGAATTGTCGATAGCGGTGTTGTTTGTTCCTGATTTGAGGTCTCTTTGTTTTGAGTTGCCTGGCAATCAACTAAAAATACAATCGACAGGGTCATAAGTGAAAAAAATATAAAAATTTTCTGTCTTCTATTTTTCATATCCATATCCATTTATAGGGTTTAGACCAAACTAAAAATTTAATTGATCCTTGTATATATGATTCCCTTCCGTGTTGTCTAATTTGAATATCTGATATGTTTTGACCCAGGGTATTGATAATTACGATACCTGATTTTTCCCCTTTAAACCCGTTTGATTTTAATTTACTATATCATTTTGAATTTATACAATTTGGAAGGAATTATTTTGAAACTCACCGTTCTCGTAGACAACACTGTCATGATCGGAAATAATTTGTCCGGTGAACCCGGGCTTTCTTTTCTTATTGAAACCAAAGGGGAAACTATTTTATTTGATTCAGGCCTTACCCAACTCTTTTTACAGAATGCCTGCCAATTGAACCTGCCCTTGGACGCTCTTGACCATATTGTCATATCCCATGGCCATGACGATCATATGGGAGGATTATTTCATTTGATCAATTTCTACAAAAACCATCCTCCGAAAAAAAAGCCCCTGCTGACCCTTCACCCTTCCGCCTTGGCCATAAAATATAATCAGGATCAAATTGTCGGAAATATGATTTCTGAAAAAGTTCTTGATCATTATTTTAATATCAATCGAACAATCCGTCCCTTCTGGCTCACGGATCATCTGGTCTTTTTAGGTGAGATAAAACGGAATCTTCCCTTTGAAAATTTTATTCCCAAAGGCAGATTTGCAAAAGGTTCAACCCTTGAACCGGATTATTTAATTGACGATTCTGCCCTGGCCTATAAAACCAATGACGGTTTGGTCATCATTACCGGCTGTTCCCATTCCGGAATTTGTAATATTATAAATACGGCCATATCGGTCTGTGATCAAAACAAGATTTGTGATGTGGTGGGAGGTTTTCACCTGCTGGACCCTTCAAAAGAAAAGATGGACGGGACATTAACTTTTTTATCTGATCTTAACCCCGGGGTTTTACATCCTTGCCATTGTACAAAAGCAAAATATAAATATATGTTGTCCCAGAAATGCCGGGTTGAAGAAATCGGTTGCGGCTCTGTTCTGGAATATTAAAGGAGACCTCGATTTTATGTATATACTTTGTTTCTATGCGCCTGAATCAGATGTCGAAGTGATCAAAAGTGCATTGTTCGATATAGGTGCAGGAAAACTTGGCTGTTATGATTCATGCGCATGGCAAACATCCGGCACAGGACAATTTCGCCCCTTGGAAGGCAGTTCTCCTTACCTGGGAAAACAAAATCTCATCACACAGGTTAATGAATCTAAAGTTGAACTTATTTGTGAAAATAACGCAATTGTAAAAATTGTAAATAAACTTCTTGAGGTTCATCCATATGAAGAGCCAGCCTACCATATCATAAAGGTCTATACCCTGTCGGATCTCTGAACAGTTTAAAAATTTCAAGGAATCTATGAACCCAATTGATCCAGCCCCCAAACGCGAAGGCTCTCCTGTCTGGATGAAGGCTTTAAACGCATTTAATTTTAATAGTGTCTGTGATATTCTTTGACCATGAAAATCCTTCACATTATCAGCCAGTCACCGGATTTTACCGGTAGTGGAAAGTATATCCAGGAGATTATCCTGCAAAGTACCAAGAACGGTCATGATAATTTTTTATTGGCAGGGGCCCAGGCGGATTTTAACATCTCACCCTCGGTAATCCCGCGGAATCGTTGCCTGTTTGTCCGGTTTGACGGCATGGATCTTGATTTTTCCATTCCGGGAATGAGCGATATCATGCCATATCAAAGCAGCTTGTTCTCACTGCTTGATGAGGATACGCTGTCCGTATACAGACGGGCATTTGAAAAAAAAATAACCCAGGCCCTCGATCGATTCAAACCTGATTTGATTCACACCCATCACCTGTGGATTGTTTCAGCGGTTGCAAGACAGATGGCAAAAAATATCCCCATGGTGACAACCTGTCACGGGACCTGTCTGCGCCAGCATCACACTTGCCCAAATATCAGCAAAGAGATTCTTCCCGACCTTCAACGCATTGACAAGGTCATTGCCTTAAGCTGTGAGCAAAAACAATTGATCGTCAGCAACCTGTCCATTGATCCCCAAAAAATATCGATTATCAGCGGGGGGTATAATAAAGCGCATTTTTATAGTGAACCCAAGCCTTTTGACGGTACCGTGGAACTGCTCTATGCAGGTAAAATCAGTGCGCCGAAGGGTGTGCCCTGGCTGTTAAAAAGCCTGTATCTCATTCACGAACTGCCTTTCAGGCTGCACCTGGCAGGTAATGCCAATGATGAACAAAAACAGCTTTGCCTGTCTCTGGCAGATCGCCTGGGCTCAAAGGCCCTCTACCATGGACCCTTGAATCACGACAAATTAAGTAATTTAATGAGAAAGGCTCATATTTTTATTTTGCCATCTTTTTTTGAGGGGCTGCCCCTGGTACTCATGGAGGCCCTGGCATGCGGCTGTCGAATTATCACAACCGCCCTTCCAGGCGTCCATGAAATCTTTAAAACAGATAGTCCGGGAATGGTCAGGCTGATTAAACTGCCACAACTTGAAACCATTGACAAACCATTTAAGCGAGATGAAACCTCCATGGAAAAAAGGCTTTCAATTACAATCGCGGAATTGATATCGCAAGTTGAGACGCATCCCCAGCCGGATATGACCTATGTTCGATTGAATTCATCTTTTTTTAGATGGGAAAAAATCTTTTTAAAAATTGCGGGTGTCTATGGGGAGTTGTTAAAAAAAACGATGCCATAAATCAATTTAACCCGGAAAAAGACCCCCTCCTGTCCGGTTTAAAGATGGATTGCAATGGCCGCAATATCATCATGACATTTGAACCTGGGGTATCGCCTGATATCAGGATCCTGTGATTCAATTTTTCGGATGCTTTCCTTTACCCCGATCAACCCATCCTTTTGGAATTTTTCCGCAAGACGGCCAAATGATTTTTTTTGTGCAGGCGTTGTTGAAGGCAGTTGCAGCCCGTCAGTGAACAATAAGATGCAAGTGACGTCCTCAAGGGATTCAAATCCGTTTTGTGTAAAATCAAGCGCCTCTGGTTCTCCGTTGAGAA
The DNA here is from genome assembly GCA_016743945.1 of Desulfobacteraceae bacterium. Lineage (GTDB taxonomy): Bacteria > Desulfobacterota > Desulfobacteria > Desulfobacterales > Desulfobacteraceae > NBML01. The sequence goes on along the minus strand of JADGFI010000004.1, from coordinate 36,462 downwards.
CACCGTAGGACCGGTTCATTTGGAACCTGACTTTTTTAATCTGGTCTTTAATTGCAGCATTAAATTTGAATTTTTCCGCTTTGAGCATTGTCAGGGTTTCATAGTCATGATCCTTCCTATCTGCCAACGCTCTGAATGATCCATCATTATAAAACAAAATAATGTGGGCATCTCCGGTTTGAAACCATTCAAGCCCTGCTTTTTCAATTCTGATGACCGCAGCACTGGTGCTCCATAAACGATGGCGGTCTCTCATATCAAGATTCTGATCGATCATTTTTGTCCGGATGGCTTGATTTGCCCGGATACCCAATTGATCCAGCGGAAAATGATTTTTCGAGAATTCATGGCTGGCAGTATGGGAGGCAATCATTCCACCGGTTTGCCCCCCCTCAAACGAATGGGTGTCAAGGCTTGTGGCACCGTCAAAAACACCGAAAAGAGTGTCTCCGATTACCAGGCTGTCTTCGTTAAGCTGTCCAGATCCCTTTTCAAGGATATGCTCTGTTTTTATCTTATAATTTATTTTTATTCCCATGGCCGCTTAAAATAGCGTCTGATAAGGCGATTGTCAAAATGGTAATCTTGATGGATTTTTAACACTCCATAGAAATTTTCAATAACCGGCATGGCCGGAGCATGGGTGTTTGCTCTCAGCCACAACAAAAAATGAATTATAATCCGGTCACTGGGGTCTTCAAGTCTTACCAAAAATGTGTGCTTTTTCTACTCAAAAATCAGAATAAAGGGTATACGCTGACGCGAATTGTGTGATATGTTATGCCGTTTTAACTACAATAAAGGCAGGAGATGAGACTAATTTCAACATAGGAGTATATTAAAATGGACACCCCTTCTTCAACAACTTACAGTTTCAGGCCCAAGGATGCACTGCTGGGAGCCCAGATGCTGTTTGTGGCCTTCGGCGCACTGGTTCTGGTCCCCCTTCTCACCGGACTTGATCCCAATGTGGCCCTTTTTACCGCCGGACTAGGCACATTGTTATTTCAGATCATAACCAAGGGAAAAGTTCCGATATTTCTGGCTTCTTCCTTCGCGTTTCTTCCACCGATTTTCTATGGGGTCAAAACCTGGGGAATTCCCGGTACCATGTGCGGCCTTGCTGCTGCTGGTGTGGTCTACATCCTGCTGAGCCTTCTGATCCGGTGGCGGGGAAGTGCGGTGGTGAGCAATATCCTCCCCCCGGTAGTGACCGGTCCCGTGATCATGGTCATCGGTCTTATTCTTGCCCCGGTTGCCGTTAATATGGCCATGGGAAAAGCCGGGGATGGCTCCGTGGTTCTTTTTCCCGAAGGCACCGCACTCACCGTATCTCTGGTTGCTCTTGCCACCACGGTTCTTGTTTCTCTTATGGGCAAGGGAATCTTTAAATTGATTCCCATTCTCTGCGGCATTATTGCAGGATATATCACCGCTCTGATTTTCGGTATCGTGGATTTTACCACCATCGCAAATGCCTCCTGGTTTGCCCTCCCCAGCTTCACCTTTCCCGAATGGAATCTCCAGGCGGTAATCTACATCGTTCCCATTGCCATCGCACCTGCCATCGAGCATTTCGGTGACATTCTGGCAATCGGTTCCATCACCGGAAAGGATTATCTCAAGGAACCGGGAATCCACAGGACCATGATGGGAGACGGCATCGCCACAACCATGGCATCCATGCTGGGCGGCCCGCCCAATACCACCTATTCCGAGGTAACCGGTGCCGTTGCCCTGACCAAGGTTTTCAATCCGGGAATCATGACCTGGGCGGCCATCACAGCCATCGCCCTTGCATTCGTGGGCAAGTTCGGGGCATTCCTCCAGACCATCCCCGGGCCTGTTATGGGGGGCATCATGCTGCTTTTGTTCGGCGCCATCATGGTGATCGGGCTGAATACATTGGTGAAATCAGGTGAAGACCTCATGGAATCCAGGAACCTTTCCATTGTTGCCCTGATTCTGGTGTTCGGTATCGGTGGTATGAGTTTTTCGGCCGGTGAATTCACCCTTCAGGGCATTGGTCTTGCTGGTATTCTGGGCGTTCTGCTGAACCTTGTTCTTCCCGGCAAAAAACCCAACGCCTGATCACAATCGACTAAACCTCAATCTTGTGGGGAAGTCAATATCTGACTTTCCCACAAGATTGAAAACTGGTTAAAATTCAAATAGAACCTGCCCGGCATCAATGGCTTTATTCAGGTCTTGGGTAATAGATTCAAGAAGCGTTACGTCACGGCTGTCACCCTCGGCGCAGGCCACTTTAACCGCAAGATTCCGCCCATTTTCCTTTGCAACATAGAGGGCCCGATCAACCAGATAAAAAATATGGTCGATCCCCATTTTGCCAGGATGATGTTTAAAAAATGGATAAAAAACAAAGCCCAAAGAACAGGTAATGCGAATCTCACGGTTGTCTGTCACCTTAAAAATTGAGTTTGCCACATGGAGACGGATCTTTTCGGCAAGAACACAGAGGTTACTTTCCTTGGTACCCTTCAAGATGATGAGAAACTCTTCCCCACCAATGCGGCCCACCACATCATCCTGCCTGACCGTTTCACAAAGCCTGTCACTGAACTGCTTGAGCACCATATCACCGGAATTGTGTCCGTAACTGTCGTTGACCTTCTTGAAATGGTCAATATCAATGCTGATAACCCCATAACCACTTAAATCGGATGGTTTTCTTTTATTCTCCCCGGTTCTCTCCATCCAAAGAGAGTTAATTTCATTTTCAACCCTCGGCTTTAAAATATCAAAGAGATAATGCCTGTTTTTAAGGCCGGTCAAGGGATCTATCCTGGAGATTCTTTTAAGCTCATTGTTTTTCACGATAAGCTCTCTGTTGAGTTTTTCCGTATTAAGCTTTTCCTTATTAAATTGTTCAATGAGCAAATTGTTGTCATACCGCAATACAAGAAACACCTTTAAATCTGTATTCATCCTTTTCGCATTAACCGACATGATCGCAAAAAAAATCAGTCCAAGCACCGCCATGGAGGTTGTGATATCCGTTCCAAGGGTAAAGAGAATGACTGTGGGAATAATAAAGACGGTTATGGAATAGGAAAAAAACATGACCAGGTTGTTATGGTAGGAACCAAGGCTGCCGGCAACCATCCCCCCCACAACAAAATAAAGAAAAACCATGTACGCTAGCTGATTGGTATTTATAAAAAAGAGACCAACCGACCCGAACAGAAGGCCGGCGATAATAAAAGAGAGAAGCAATACCCTCTGCCAGAAAAGATAGTTGCTTTGTCTAAATCCTCGCCGGTAAAAGCCAATTACCACATACCGAACCAGGACAAACAAAATGTTGATTAAACACCAGATGACAAGAAGGTCTCTGGGAATCACATTCCAAAGGACCACCACAAGAATTATGGAATTGATAAGGCTGGAGGGCATACTCGCAAAGAGATTCTTCACAAGAATTTTGGTTCGTTCGATCTCCACATAGGTTTCTCGGTCAGAGTCCACCGTACTATTTTCTATTCTCATATCTCTTTTTTCCTGATTCCCTGCCAAAACAACACAGCAATCAAAGATAATCATCCACCGCTAAAATTAGCTGCCTGATAATCTTTTATGCTCCCTCGCCAAACTATCAGATCAGAAAACAGGTCCTTAAACCACCTAGGATAAAAACCTATTCATCGCTAAAAAACAAGCAATTTTTATGAATACCCAACTTTAGCCCCATGCAAGTGTAACAAGGCCCCCAAAAAAAACATTTCCGGATTGTTTGGTATTTGAAGGACAGGCCCGATTTTGCTCAAACCGGGCCTGGTGGATGAAAAGAGAACTTATATATCTAACTTTTGATGCCTGTTGGAAAAAAACAGAGATTATGGTGGATCAGTCGCCCCGGGATGTAAGTCTTTTTTCAATAAAGGATAAACTGCCGATGAAAATACTGGACAATACCATATAAATACATCCGGCAATAAAAAACATCTCAACGGGCATAAATGTTTCGGCAATAAGATTCCGGGTTATCCCTGTAATTTCCAGCAAAGCAACCGTACTGGCAAGGGAGGTCCCCTTCATCATCAGCACCAGTTCATTGCTGTAACCTGGTATGGCAATGGTGCTTGCCTGGGGGGTAATGATGCGTTTATAAATCTGAAATCGCGACATGCCCACGGAAATTGCCGCTTCGATTTGTCCTTTTTGAACCGACAGAATGGCGCCGCGTATAATTTCACCGGCATAGGCTGCGGTATTAAGGGTAAAGGCCAGGACTGAACACCAGTATGAATCTCCCAGAAACATCCAGAAAACACTGTTTCGAACAGCCTCAAACTGTGAAAATCCATAGTAAATGATGAACAACTGAACCAACAAGGGAGTTCCCCTGAAAAAATAGATATATCCAAATGCCGGGATGCTAAGCAGTTTGGATTTTGAATTTCGCATCAGTGCAAGGGGAATCGCAAGAACCAGCCCGGCAATCATGGTGACAAAGACCAATTTCAGGGTAACAAATGTTCCGCCGATGAGAAGGGGAAGACATTCTTTCATCAATTCTATATCCATTAGGACACCATTCCCACGCCGCGATTTGCACGTTTTTCCATAAAATGAAGAATCACGGTCGTTATTGTCGTTATTCCAAGATAAATGACGGCTGCTGCAATGTAAAAGGTAAATGGTTTTCTCGTATTGGCCACTGCTGCTGCCGCATTTCTCATCAATTCGTTCATACCGATGACGGAAACAAGCGCCGTATCCTTTTGCAGGATCATAAACAGATTACCAAGACCGGGCAGAGCATAGCGCCAGATTTGGGGAAAGAGTATCCGAAGAAAGACGGTAACCCGGCCCATGCCAATGGCACGGGCAGCCTCAAGCTCCCCCTGGGCCACGGCCAGAATGGAAACCCGGAATACGTCTGTGGCATAGGCCCCATAAACAAGCCCAAGGGTAAAAACGGCTGCTACCAGGGGATTTATTTCAACATAAACATCAAACCCAAGGAGGGCGGCAACCTGGTTAATGACTGTACTCCCCCCGAAATAGACAAAGAGAACAAGAATTAACTCGGGTATTCCCCTGATGAGCAGGGTCCATGAATCCGTCAGCCAGCTGAGTATTCTGATCCCGGAAAGTTTGGCCCCGGCCCCGGCAATACCGGAAACAAGCCCCACAACCAGAGACAGTATCATTATTTTTATTGTGCCTGCCGTGCCTGCAAGGAGAGCACCGCCGTAACCGTACAAATCAAACACACTTAAAACCTCCGACAAGTTACTTCATGGAAATTGTGAACATTCAGCTAATCGGAAATCCGATTAGCTGAAAATGTCTGTCATTTAGACTCTATTTAAACCATTGGGCATAAATTTTGTCATAGGTTCCGTTTTCTTTGATGGTGTCAAGGGCTTTATTAAAATCCATCAAAAGTTGTTTGTCTTCTTTTCTCAAGGCGATACCAACCCCATCTCCAATAAATTTTCTGTCTGTTACAGGCTCCCCTGTTATTTGAATGTTTTTACCATCTTCACCGGCAAGGGTTTTATTAACAAAAATATCAGACGCCAGCACAAGATCAAGTCTTCCCGAGGTGAGATCAAGAACCTGACCCGCAGGGGAATCATAGTATTTAATTTCAACCGATTTCCCATAGACGCCCTTTATGTAGCTGGCAAAAGTGGTGGCTCTCTGGACACCGATTTTTTTCCCCTGTAATCCCTCGGGGGAAAAATCAAATGTCCGCCCTTTTTTGCACATAAAAAGCCCTGTTTCATCATAATAGGAGGCTGAAAAACTAACAACTTTTTGTCTTTTTTCCGTGATGGACATATCGGAAATTATGGCATCAAATTTTTTCGAGAGCAGGCCCGGGATCATGCCGTCCCAATCTTGGATTACATCTACCTTTTCAGCCCCCATAACATCGCAGAGAGCAGCCGCGATATCAACATCAAACCCCTTGATATTTCCATCTCCGTCAACAAAATTAAAGGGAGGTGTTGCTGTTTCATTGGCAATTTTGATGATGTTTTTTGCAAATGCAGCGCCGGTTGACAAGAGCAGTACCAAAAGTAAATAAACAACAATCTTTTTCATAATCATCTCCTTTATGAAACAAAAATACCCGCCAAAGTTATTTTCGGCAGCGTCTTTTGCTTCTGATTAATTAAATACAACGGGATTATGGGCTAAAAACTGACGAAACCGATCTGTTTTGGGGCTGGAAAATACCTGTTCCGGGGAACCGTCTTCTGTGATTTCACCGCTGTCCAGGAAGACAATACGGGAAGATGCCTCCCTGGCAAATTCCATTTCGTGGGTTACGACAATCATTGTCCGGCCTTCGGCTGCCAGGGTTCGCATGACAGAGAGAACCTCCTGAACAAGTTCCGGATCAAGGGCCGATGTCGGTTCGTCAAAAAGCAGCATGGAAGGATCCATGGCAAGGGCTCTGGCAATGGCAACCCGCTGTTGCTGGCCCCCGGAAAGCTGGCTTGGATAACAGGCAATTTTATCGGCCACCCCGACTTTTTCAAGGTACTTTAGTGCGGTTTTCCTGGCCTGTTCTCTGGACAATTTTAACACCTGAACCGGTCCTTCCATGACATTTTGAAGAATGGTCATATGGGTCCAGAGGTTAAAACTTTGAAACACCATTCCCAGGGTTCCGCGGATCCTGTTGATCTGGTGTTTGTCGGCGGCTTTTCTGGCATTTCCGGAACCTTTCATCCGGATTAGTTCGCCATTTATATAAACCTCCCCTTTTTGCGGGGTTTCAAGCAGATTAATACTTCTTAAAAGGGTGCTTTTTCCGGATCCGCTGCTCCCAAGAAGGGAAACTACGGATCCTTTTTTTACAGAGATATTTATACCTTTCAATACCTGAAGGGAGCCAAAGTCTTTGTGAAGATCTTTAATCGAAATTGCATACTCGTTGGAATTCATATCACTCCTTTTGCCGGGTATTTCGTGGCGGATATTACAGTCAGCACAAATAAAAACAGGATCAGGCGAGCCCGCCACCGTCCACCGTAAGGTTTGTTCCGGTGACCCATTCAGACATGGGACTTGCAAAAAACAATACTGCCTTTGCTACATCAAGAGGGGTTCCCACCCTGGCAAGGGGACGGTCCGCCGCCTCTTCCATGAACGTTTTATCATCCTGTCCAAGTTGTTTTGCCTCGTCGTGGAGAAGGGGGGTGTCAATATCCCCGGGGCTCATGGAGTTTACGCGAATTCCCTGGGCACCGTGATCAATGGCCATGGCCCGGGTCATATTTACGATGCCGCCCTTGGCTGCACAATAGGCAGCAGCGTTATCTCCGCCCTTGAGCCCCCAACCAGAACCGGTGTTGATGATGCTTCCCCCACCGTTTTGCGCCATCACAGGAATCGTATATTTTGACAACAGATAGGCGCCCTTCAGGGTAACATCCACCACAAGGTCCCATTCATTTTCCTCCAGATCAACCACGGTTTTTCTCCGGATGACCCCGGCATTATTGAAAAGAACATCAATTCTGCCATGGGTTTTTGCGATTGATGCAATGGCGGACCGGCAGTCAGCATCAGAGGTTACATTGCATTTGATAAAGTCAGCTTTGCCGCCCAAAATTGAAATGGTACGGACCGCTTCTTTTCCTTTTTTTTCGTCTATATCCAAAATTACCGATACCGCCCCTTTTAATGCAAGAAGTTCGGCTGTTCCATACCCAATTCCTGACGAGCCACCCGAAATGACGGCAACTTTTCCACTTAAGTCAAGAAGGGGATCTATTGTTGTATTGCACATATTATACTCTCCTGTTAGCTGCTTCCGCACCCATGCCAAAATCCGGAAGGGTTCATATTCGATAAGATAGTTAAGCTCCTAAGCCCTCTCATATCACATTCACACAAAAAAGCTGACGTCAATTCAAAACAAGCGCGTTTCCAGGCTTCTAATGGTTTGCACCATTGACAAAGCAATGACTGTGCCACCCCCCCTTAAAGGACCTGAATAATCCTATGCTCGGTTTTTAAAACAGGTTTTAAACCAGGGAGTTAGATGAATACAATGGTGAGAAATTTAACATCTGGTGCACAAATTTGCCTGAAAATACCAATAATTTTGCCATAAATGATATGGTAAATGTCATTTATGGCAATTAAATGTCTCAAAAGTCTGACAATAGTCCGGAATAACAATCCCTTCTGGTGGATTTGACGTTGCCATCCTTTTAAAAGTAGATTTTTAGGCAATTTTTATATATACAAAGAATTTAAGCCAACTGTGTGGATTTGATTTTGGAGACAATAATGAAAATACGAAAACCGACCCAGGAAACCTATATCAAGGTATCGGCCCTTCTAAGTTTGGCCTTTCCCAAAAGCCTGTACGAGCTAGAGCTGGTGGAAGGATTTCATGACAATGATACCCCCATCCACGAATGGGTCTGTATCCATCTCAACAAGGTAGTTGCCTATATTGCATTTTCAAACGCCTATAACAAGGATGAGATTTGCGGCCTTCACCTGGCTCCTCTGGCTGTGGCCCCCCAGTTTCAACGCCAGGGCTTTGGTTCTGAGCTGCTGCGGTTTGCCCTGCGCCAGCAAGCCATTAAAGAAAGCCCTCTCTTTGTTTTGGGGAACCCGAAGTTTTACCAGCGATTCGGCTTTAAACACTGCCCCCTCCCCGTCTGTCCCTTTGCCAAAAACAATAAACATTTTCTGGCCCTTCGTAACACCGCAACCACTCGGTTCATTGTTGGCTATGAAGCGGAATTTGACACCGGAAAATTGAAATGAAATACTTTTTTGAAGGCAGCACCTATAATTTATAGGTGAACTTACTCTAATTTAAACTAAAAAGGGCAGGAAAATTCCCCTGCCCTTTTTTCGTACTCAACTCTTTTTATTCACATCACTCTCACCGATTACAATCACCGGTGACAACGGATGGTTGCTTATCCGGCAAAACCAGCATCCGGCATTTCCATGATGGAAGGAATATTACCCTGGAGGGCTTCCATCTTGCCCATGGCAGCCGGTAATATCCAGGTAATAAAATATTCAGCTGTTTTAACCTGACCCTGGTAGAAGGCCACATCTTTTTTCTTGGCCTTGGCAATTTTGGGAACTGCCACAACGGCACGCCAGAGTTCCAGCCATGCCAGAACCACATCCCCCGTAACATCCAGAAAAGGATGGGCCGTTGCAAAGGCGTCCAACACCTTTTCAGACATGGCGGTCATGCCCATGTGCATGGCCACTTCACCCAGCTTGTTCACCGCAAGTTCCACCCGAACAGCCATTTTATCCAACCCTTCAATTTCCTTGGCAGCCGCAATGGTTGTATTCATTTCACCCAAAAGATCCATAAAGGGTTTGCCTTTTTTAAGCCCCAGTTTGCGTCCCAAAAGGTCCATGGACTGAATTCCGTTGGTACCTTCGTAGATGGAGGTGATCTTGCAATCTCTGAGCAGCTGCTCCTGGGGATATTCCTGGATAAAACCATACCCGCCGTATATCTGGACACCCTGGACACAGACATCAAAAGACCTGTCCGTGCAATAGGCCTTGATAATGGGGGTTAAAAACTCAATAAGTCCATCATATTTATCTTTTTCTTCTTGTGTTTTGGCAATTTTAATTTTGTCAAAACAAAGGGCCGTATAATAAAGCAAAGCCCGCATCCCATCCACATAGGCTTTCATGGACAAGAGCTGGCGTTTGACATCGGGGTGATTGATGATGGCGACCGGCTTTGCATCCTTTTCAAATATTTTCATGAGGTCCGCGCCCTGGACCCGTTCCTTGGCATAGTTGACCGCATTGATATAGGAAGCTGTCGCAAAACCAAATCCCTGCATGCCGACACCAAAACGGGCTTCATTCATCATGACGAACATGGCCTTCATGCCCTTGTTCTCTTCTCCGAGAAGCTCTCCGACACAGTTCCCCTTGGAACCAAAGGCCAGCGATGCCGTTGAATTACCATGAATACCCATTTTTTTCTCAAGGCCGGTGCAGACAACATCATTGTGGGCACCAATGCTGCCGTCGGCATTCACCCGATATTTGGGAACCAGAAACAAGGAGATACCCTTGGTACCGGCAGGTGCCCCTTCGATCCTGGCCAATACCGGATGGATGATATTCTCGGTGATGTTCTGATCTCCACCGGAAATGAAAATTTTATTACCGGTGATGGTAAAAGTGCCATCCTCATTGCGTTTGGCCAGGGTGGTAAGGTTTCCCACATCGGAACCTGCTTCCGGCTCTGTCAAACACATGGTACCTGCCCATTTACCCGTGTATAAATTTTTCAAAAATATTCGTTTTTGTTCCTCGGTACCAAATTCTTCCACAAGCTTGCCGGCTCCGTGGGTGAGTCCTGGATACATAAGAAATGCACAATTGGCACCGGTGAACAATTCACCAGACGCCGTGGCCAAAATTTTCGGCATCCCCTGGCCGCCATATTTCGGGTCATCACACACGGCAAGCCACTCCCCTTCACAAAAAAGTTCATAGGCCTTGTGGAAAGAGTCCGGAACACTTACCTCTCCATTGGACAGGGAACAGCCCTGCTCGTCCCCTTCTTTGTTTGCGGGCAACAACTCCTTAACGGCCAGATTCCTGGCTTCGGAAACCACCATGTCCATGGTCTTTTTGTTAAAGTCTTCAAATAAATCATGCTCAGCCAGGTCTGAAGCTGAGAACATTTCATGGAGAACAAAGTCCTGATCCCGTCTGTCTGCAATTGATTGTGCCATTGTCTATCTCTCCTTAAACTGATATTTATTAAAATTGCTTTGTAATTTTCCAGTAAAAAAATTTAGTGTAAAATCCCATTGGTAAACATATCAAAAATCATGGAAAGCCTTTTGTTAAAACCCATTTCATCTTCATCCCGGAACAAAGATGACCAGGCGGCAGAATGGACAATATCACTGAACAAAGCCGCCATATCTCCTGCGGGATAGGACTTGAATTTTCCCTGGTCAATGCCCTGGTCAAATATACCTTGAAACAGGCTCACCATTCGTTCATGAAAGGTATTGACGCGCTCATTGAGTTTGGGCATGGCCACAGCATCTATATTGTTCCGCTCTGAAATATAAATTTTGACCACCTCCCGGTTCGCCCTATAAAAAGACGCCTGGGCAAACAGAGAAGATTTAAGTTTTTCGCATACCCCGATCTTTGGGTCCTGGCTGATCTCAAACAATATATACCCCAGATCCCGGACCCGATTAATCACCAGGTCATGGTACATCTCTTTTTTCCCGGGGAAATATTTATAAATTGTGCCCAGAGGATATTGGGAAATTTTACTGATCTGGGCCATGGTGGTGCTGTGAAAGCCACGGGACGCAAATATTTCCAGGGCAGTTTCCAATATTTCCCCTCGTTTTCTTAAATCATCCCGTTCTTTTCTGCTCAACATTACCTTGCCTTTAAATAAATATTTCAAATATAGAATATATATTCTATAAATAGAAGTTTAATTTTTGTCAAGGTAATTTATTTCGGTAAAAACCGATTAATTGCTTGGGTCCTCCCCCATTTTACCCGTAAAAATTAGCAGACACTGGCATTTTTTACTTGACACAAAAAAAACAGACGACTAATAACAATAACATTGTTTTGTCAGTTTTGTTTTACCGGCTCTTTTTTTTAACCTAATTCACTGGAGAATATTTTATGAAAACCATGTTTAAACTCGGTGCAATTCTTTTTTCTTTAGCTTTCGTCTGTTCTGCTTTTGCCAAAGGCCCCATTGTGGGCAAATGGAAAACCATTGACGATGAAACCAAAGAAGCAAAATCCATTGTGGAAATTTTTGAAAAAGACGGGAAATATTATGGCAAAATAATCGAACTTTTTCTCAAGGCAGATGCCGATCAAAACCCGACCTGTGACGAATGCGACAAAGACGATCCCAGAAAAGATCAGCCCACCCTGGGCATGGAAATCATCCAGGGTCTTCAGCCCAACGGGGATTCTTATTCATGGGGAAAAATCCTCGATCCTAAAAACGGCAAAACATACAATTGCAAAATAACCAGGGAAGGTGACACACTTAAGATGAAGGGAAGTTTTTTGTTCATCTCCCGCACCCAGACCTGGCACCTTGTTAAATAAAAAAAGTTAAATAAAAAACCGTTCTTAAACAGAATTAAGGGGATGCAGGGTGCAAAAACTATCATAATAAGCTGCCTGACCGCCCATATCCGACACCCTTGACTCTGTCAGAAAATTAACCGCACCGCTTTTATGCCAGTATCCCTGGTACATGAAAGCGGTGTTCTCGTATATGGCCTCATCCAGGCAAACCATTGCCTCAATCCACGCTTTTTTTCCACAGACCCTTACCCTGTCCCCTTGGTGAACAGTGAACTGTTCGGCTGTTTTTCCATTGATATAAAGAATTGGCAGCTTTGTTTCATCCATAAACCCCTGGGAATGCATCCTGTCTTTGGCCTTACAGGTGAGCAATCGCAAAGGAAATTGGGAATCTGCTGTCAAGGGCGGTATAAATTGAGGCAAGGCGCCCAGGCCAGCGGCCAGCGCCTTTTCGCTGTAAATTTCGATTTTGCCCGAGGGGGTTAAAAAATGTTTATCTTCCCAGGCAATGTCATGGGCCTTGATCTGAACATATGCAGATTCCAGCCCGGCAAGATCCCCGCCAAAAAAAGTGTTGGTTTCAGCCATAAGCGGAACAGCACACTGGTTCAAGTACTGGGCAGACGAATCAAACCCCAGGGTTTCAATCCCCATTCTTTTGGCCAATTTTACAAAGAACTCAAACTCCGGCAAAATAGTATCAGGCGGATCGATGGCCTTTTGAGAAAAATTAAGCACATGGGAATACATGGAAGTGGCAAAAATATCTTCCTGCTCAAATACAAAGGCTGCCGGCAGAACAATATCTGCACACGCTGCCGTATCTGTCATAAAATGATCGAACACCACCTTGAACTCAATTTTAGAAAATTGCGCCACCGTGGTGAGCAGATCCGGACTCTGAACCAGGGGGTTACCACTTGCGACAAAGGCAGCCTTGATGGGCGGATCCGGTTTGTCTTCCAGGAAACTCCCCAACTTTGCCGCCGAAAAGGTCCGGGTCTGGGTGGCAAAGTTTTGACTCTTTTCTTCCGGGGAATTTAAAAAAGGCGCCAGGGATTTTGAGGCATAATTCACGCCAGCTCCTTTTTTACCGATATGACCTGCAATGGCAGCAAGAGCATCAATACAGCGGACATTGTTCCCACCGTTTTCATATCGCTGCATCCCATATCCGATATAAATAGCAGCCGGATCCGCTGCGGCATAGTCCATTGCCAGATCTTTAATGACAGCGGCCTCAATCCCGGTAATCTTCTGGGCAGCTTCAGGGGTAAATCTTGCGACATAAACTTTAAAGCGCTCAAACCCTTTGACATGGTCCCGGACAAAGGCCTCATCCACCAGATTCTCTTGGATGAGTACATTGGCCATGGAAAGCGCCAGGGCCCCGTCCGTTGAGGGTGCAATGGGGATATGGGTGTCAAAGGACTTGGCCGTAGCTGTTTTAACCGGATCAATCACAATCACCCGGGTACCCTTTTTCCGGGCCCGGATCAGAAGCGACTGCAGATGGATACTGGTAAATTTGGGATTTCTTCCCCATAAAATCACCAGTTTAGAATTGAGAATGTCCTGGGGCAAATGTCCCCTGGCAGCACCGAAATCATACGTTTGGGCAGCAATACCCGCCCCCCAGCAAAGACTTCCTTCAAACCGGGTGTCTCCGCCAAAACAATTTAAAAAGATACTTTGTATCCTGTTTTTTGTCCCCCCATACCCGTCACTGGTATAATTTAATATGGCCGTGTTTCCATAGCGTTCTTTGATGGCGGATAATTTTTTTGCCAGTAAATCAAATACCTCATCATAGGAAATTTTTACAAAGTCATCTCCTTTTTTCATCAAGGGATGCCGCAACCGCGCGGGATGGGTAAGCTGTTCCAGAAGTTTTTTTCCTTTCCTGCAAACCACTCCCCGGGTCAACGGATGATCCGGGTCTCCGGCCAGACCTGTTATCTTATTGTTTTCAACGGTCACTAAAAAACGACACAGATCAAAACAATCCATGGGACAGGAAACATATACCTGCTTTTTCATGGGGCATTCCCTTCTATTGAATATTTGGTTAAGGGATGATAAAAAAAAATGATGAAACAATCCAGACAAATTCCAGTTCTGACTATTTTTATGTGTTTATTTATCTGCCTCTCCTTCACAGGCTATCCCATTGGGTTTATCTTTGGTTTGAACCCAACCACACACACCAACATCACCTATGCCATCCCCATAGAGTTCGTCCATAAATTAAATCAGTCCATTCAATAATACCCTTTTTTATTGTTTCCAGTGAAATTCCATGTATGCTATAATTAATTATGCTTAATTCGATAAAAAAATACTTACAAAAAGCTAAGGAAGAAGTTTCAAAAGAATATTCCATTAGCTCTTCTGAATCCGGGCAGACAGACCCGGGGCAAACCCTGCCAAAAGGTTGGATCGGTGTCGACCTTGACGGGACCCTTGCACACTATGATGAACGATCATCCATCGAAGAGGTGGGAACCGCCATACCCGATATGCTGGCACTTGTTAAAAAAATGATCAACAACAACATCCGGGTCAAAATTTTTACTGCCAGAGCAACAGATCCAGAACAATTGCCCCTTATACGCAAATGGCTGAAAGCCAATGGCCTCCCGGAACTTGAGATAACCAATATTAAAGATTACTATATGCTCAAACTTTATGATGACCGATGTGTCCAGGTTGAAAGAAATACAGGCCGCTTGATCCGTGAAAAATAATTTGAAAAATAATTTTGCAAGGGGATGAACCCATATGAAATACCTCTACTATATTGCCGGAATTCTCGTTCTTTTTTCAATATTGGCTGTCTATGGGCTTCAAGACACCAAGGTGGAAATTTCAAAACCCGCCATTGTGATAAATGACCGAATCATTACCGAATCTGAGTATAAAGAACTATTGCCGTCCAAGCCCTATTATATGACCGAAGATCAGTTTAGCGATTCCATCATCACCAAACAGCTTTTAATACAGGAAGCCGTCAAACAAAACATCAATAAAGAAGAATCATTTCGAACGAGTGTTGAAAATTATTATGAACAGTCCCTGATTAAACTTCTTTTGGACAGACAACTTACGACCCTTGCTGTGGATGTTACACAAGAAGAGATTGAGCGCTATCATTCTTTGTCGCAAAGCAAAATCTATGTTTCAAAGCTCAGGTATCAGACCATGGCGGAGGCAGTTGTCCCAAATAACCCCATTCTTCAAAAAATAGAGTCGGATTTTATGGATATTTCCGATGATCTGAAATTCATTGTTTTTACCCTTGAAAAAGGTCAATCCTCTGCGCCCTTTGTGACGAATGCAGGAGTGATTGTTTATCGACTGGAAGATATAAAACCTTTGGATACCGGACAAATTTCTAAAATTGACGTGGAAAAAATCTCTCTTTTCATCCAGGAGAAAAAAAAGGAAGTTCTCATGGATGAATGGTCAAAAAAGCTCAAAGAAAATGCTGAAATATGGAGGCAGAAATGAGTAATACTGGTTCTTACAAACGCCGGCAGTATTTTATCAACAAAGAATTCCAGGGGAAAACCATTTTTAACTGTTTTATCCTGTTGGCCCTGGGCAGTTTTTTGTTTTTGGGAATCTTTAGTTTTTTTTCTGCCAACACCCTTTCAATTGTCTATGACAATTATCATCTCCAGCTGGGAACAACTCCGGGAATTTTGTTTAAAAAAATGTTGAGCACCCAATGGCTGTTCATCGTCATCGGCGGCATTACCGTCATGTTCATCACCCTGCGCCTGACCCACAGGGTGGCGGGACCTTTTTTCCGGTTTGAAAAAGCGCTCGCTGAAATGACGGCCCATGATATTTCAAAAAAGATTGTTTTAAGACAAAAAGACGAGGGAAAAGTGTTGGCCCAACAACTCAATGAATTTAATACCCGCCTTTCCAGGCAGTTAACCTTTATGGATGATCAAAATTATAAAATTGCCGTTTCAGCAGGACAGCTTGAAACGATTCTCGCTCAAAAGGATCAAGCGAATCAAGTCGATAAAGACCCCGGGGAAATGCTGCGCCTCCTTGAAATCATCAAAGAGAGCCAAAAAAATATTGAAGACGAGGTAAAAAAATATACCCTTAACACCACCCCAAAATCATAGGATCAGGTTTTGTTCATGAATCGCACCCTGTATATTCTTTTAATGGCAATTCTGGGGCTATCCCTCTTTGTTCTCGAATGCCCTGGCGTTGAACTCAACTCCAGATACGCAACCATCACCTACCAGGACCCTGGGGCTCTGAAAAAATTCAACAAAAAATTATACATGGGTACACTTAGGTCAATGGTTAAAAGACAGGGTCCCGATACCATTGAACAAGAAGTGGTGGCAAAGATCAATGTCATTGTTGAAAAAGCAATGGGGGTATTGGATATGTATCCCTCTCAACTGAAGTTTTCCATTGTCATTGAACCGGATGAAGAAGCCGTCCAAAGTCATTTTCAGCGCCTTTACAAGATAGATGTCAATTATATCGCATTTTACTCCCCGGGCAAAAACAGGGTATTTTATTCGGCGGATAATGGGCGCATAAGGGTGGTGGCCCATGAGATCGGTCATGTAATCGTGGAAAATTATTTTAAGGTGTCGCCTCCCCAGAAGATCCATGAAGTTCTGGCCCAATATGCTGAAAAGCATATCAATGATTAGGCCTTTCAATTTTTCGTTTAATTATTAATCTGCTCTATTTTTTTTAAGGCATTCTTATTCTTCGGATCCACATAAAGGGCTTGTTCATATTTTTCTACTGCCTTGTATAAAATTCCCTGCTGCTTGTAAAGATCTCCCAGGGTAACTTTTATGGCGGAATTCATGGGCAATACTCGTTCCGCCCGTTCCATGACCTCCATGGCGTTTTTATAATTATTTTGCCGGATAAAAAATCGATATATTTTATAAAACTGCCAATGCTTGGCCGGCTCCTGACGTTCTATCAGATCCAGGGCCTTCATATACCGAAACGTTGCCGCTTCTTTTTTCCCAGTGGTGTATAAAAATTGAGCAAACGCCAGGGACGGACCTGGGAGTTCCGGGATTGCCATTTCCATTTCTTCGTAACTCAACCCCGCAAGAATCATGGACGTCAAGACCTTGTCAGCATATTTTCCATCCAGCTCAAGACTTTTTCTCATCTGGGCAATGCCTTCTTCTTTTTTATCCTTTGACAAAAGCCAGCTCCCATATTGAAAAGAGAATTCAGGCTGGGTCGGGGTGTACAGGGTGCTCAAGAGAAAGGCGGTTTCAGCTTTGTCCTCAAGTTTTATCCGGGTCAGAAAAATGCCATATCGTTTCAAAAATTGGGAATTCAAAGGGTCCAAAAGAACAGCCGCCTTGAGATTTGACTCTGCAGCGTCCATATCCTTTAAAAACCATGCGGCATTGGCAGAAATATATCGTGATTGAGCATGGAAGGGATCAAAGTTAATGGCTAATTTTGCAATGGAATCAATTTTTTCCAAGGTAACCACAGGGGTTTGATCGCCCATCTCAACATTTTTAATATGGTTGTAATAAAACACGCCCAATAGAATGGAAACATTATAAACAATTGCCGCAGCAGCAAAGAGGGTGACGATTGAAATAAGAATGCCTTTCTTAAAGGATGCGGTAACCGGTTCTAGGCGGGTTAAGGTATTTGTCCTTCTTATATTGGTGTTGGCAAAAGAAACCCCCAGCCCTGCAACAAAAAAGAACCATAACCCATTGGCACCGATATGCAGATTAAAATCGGTAACGCTATGGATCAAAATGGCGGTCATGGCCGTCAGGCTGCCCATGTAAAGGTAGATGGAAAAAGCGTCCCGCCGCCCTAAAAAGGCTTTATAGGTTTTACGGAACCATGTGATCAAAAAGGCGGCTATCAGGGCAAAGGAGATTACCCCGCCTTCCACAAGCAGTTCGATATAATCATTATGGGCGTGTGCCAGGGTACGGTCGTCTATGAGAGATTTATAGGGCGGATAGATATGGGCAAATGTTCCCAGACCCGACCCGGTTAGCTTAAAATTCTGGATAATATTGCTGCTGTCTTTCCAGAAATCCAACCGGGTTTCATACACAACGCCCTGGGCATTTTTAAGCTTTGCGAAACGATCCAGTATCTGGTCCCAGCCAAACCACCCGATGGCAAGGGTGGCAAGCACCACAATGCCAATAACCAGAGTCGTATTCCCCTGGCTGATTTTCCGCTTTAACAGCAGGAAAAAAAACAAAACCAGGGAAAGTGCCGTACTGATCATGGCCCCCCGGGAAAGGCTTACAAAAATGGAAACAAGGATTAAAAGGGCAGAACTGCCGATGAGAATATGAATATTTGCCTTTTCCTGGCTCAAAATCTCGGCAATACCGCGAAAAAATGAGGTTTTGCCGATTCTCGGCCGGTAAAAAAAGAACAAGGCCAGGACAATGGGAAATATCATTTCCATGAGCCCGGCATAATGATTGTGATTTACATAGGGCCCCATAACAATGGAATTTTCAGGGGAGTACCTGAACCACAAGGCCATGTCCTTTGTCAGGTAAAACTGAAGGATGGAGGAGAAGGCCAGCAATCCGCCGAAAACCGCGATCACAAGAACCATGGCCTGGAGGGTATCCTTTTCCTTTAAAAGCTGAACCGTCAGCAGGTAAACCATGACATAGGTGCCATACCTGAAAAACTCAGACAGGCCGGCCTTATGGTTAACCGACAGGGTCATCCAAGAATGGGTATCGGTAAGGGTATATGCTTTCTCCTGGATTAAAAAGGCCCCGGGAGAAAGAAATTCCACCACAAAGGGAGGAAGGGGAACAAGTTGAAACAAGATATATGCAAGGAATAACAAGAGGGGAACCATGCCCGGAACCGCATAGAGGTCCTCTTTTTTTCGAACCAGGCAAATGACAAACGAAAGAAAAGCCGTGGCAGTTAAAATTTCCATCACTGCATAGGACCAGGACTCCACCGTCCCAAATGCCAGGGGGGTGAAAAGGATCAGAAAAAAAAGAATTGCCTTTGAAAATCTTGAGGACATATCAATCAAACATCTGATGAATAATAATAATCACCATAATTATAATAATATCCGCTTTTCCTGGCACTGAACCGGTTCAGCACAAGACCTGTAATGGGCGCTGAAATATCTTCCAGCTGCTTGAGCCCCTTTCCCAGCATTTCATGGGTTGTTTTGCCTGCCCAGGTTACAATGACGACACCGTCAACATGACGGCTTATGATCAAAGGATCGGTGACGCTTGCCAGAGGAGGCGTGTCAATAAGGATCATGTCATAGGTCTTGGTCAGTTGCTCCAACATGGCCTTGAACCGTGTTGAACTTAATAGCTCGGAAGGGTTGGGGGGAATGGGACCAGATGGAATGAGATGTAAATTTTTATCCAGGTGGGTCACAATTTCTTCAATCTCCTGGGAAATTCCGGCAAGAAAAGAGCTTAACCCCACGGTATTCTCTACTTTAAAGTTTTTATACTGGGTGGGTCGCCTCATGTCGCCGCCAACGATGAGAACCTTTTTCCCGGTTTGAGCTATGGTGCCCCCCAGACAAGCACAGACCGATGACTTGCCCTCACCGGGAGTCATGCTGGTAATGAGCAAAATTTTCGGGGGCTTGTCTGCGGAAGAAAGAAGGATAGAGGTCCGAAGGCCCTTAAAATTTTCTGCGGTTAAGGAGGAAGGGTCGTTTAGTACATTTTCAACAATGGTTTCATTTTTGTCTTTAAACAGATCAATGGTACTGATCACAGGGATATTGAATTTTTCTTCAACATCTTCCGGGGTCTTAACCGTATTGTCCAGGTACTCAAGAAAAAAAGCAATACCGACACCGCCAAAAAGCCCCAGTATGATTCCCAGCAAAATATTTCTTTTTTTCCGGGGCGTTGCAGGAAAATCCGGTATCTGTGCTTTTTCAATCACCCACACGTTCACAGACTGGTTCTGCTCGGTAATCCCTTTTTCCTTCATTTTTTTAATCAGGGCATCATACAAAAACCGGTTGGTCTCCACCTTTCTCTTTAGAATGTCCAGCTGGATGGATTTTTCCCCCAGCCGGGCTGCCTGGAATTTGGTCTGGTCCACCAGCTCTTTTAAGTCACGTTCATTGGACCTGGCCAGCTGGTATTCATTTTTAATGGTCTGTACTGCTTTTTCCAGCTCTTTGTATTTTTTTGATTTAAGACCCTTGAGGTCATTTTTTGCCGTGATCATCCGGGGATGCTTTGAACCGTATTTTTTAGAAAGCTCTGAAATTTTTTGTTCAGCTGTCAGGATCGACTTATTGATGGCGTCCACCGAGGTGTTTTCAACGATGACCGGGATAGTTTCAAGCTGTTCTTTTTTAATATTTTTGATCTGTTCGTATACGGCGGATAGTTCTTTTCTCCTGGTTTCCGCCTGGGTCAAATTTTTTGACAGATCTGAAAGCCTTTCGGGCAGAACCGTGATACGGTCTTCAATGGTGACAATATCATGCTTTTTTTTATAGTCGTAGAGATCCCGTTCAGACTCTTCCAACTTTTCCCGTTGTATCTCGGATTTTTTTTTCATCCACCCGATGCTGTAGCCGGAGACCTCCATCTGCATGTCCAGCAATTCGTCGATATAGGCCTGGGCTACGGAGTTTACCACCCGGGTTGCCACAGCCGGATTGTCTGACATGAAACTGAGCTGGACCACCCGTGAGTTTGCCACGGGTTCTGCAGCGATTCCCGATTTGATGACATCTTCAAGCAGCCGGGCCTTGGTGGGAGGCACCCTCATTTCCAGGGGACTATTTTTTTCAAGACCATCCTGGGAAGAAAAGAAATCTTCTATCCCTGCCATGAGTTTTAATGCGGAAATCTGTTCTGATATCCACTCTTTTGCGCTGGCAATATAGGATTTGCTCACCTCTTTTTCCGGAAAAAAAAGATCGTACATTTTTTCAGCGTCCAGCTTTTTGACAACTTTTTCAACGACAGCGGCACTTTTAATCAGCTGGTACTGGGTTTCTAAAAATTCCGGGTCATAGGGGGTATAGGTATAGGAATTTGTCAAAGCGCCAGCCGTATTCCTTTCGATAATAACCTTTGTTGATGCCTGGTACATTGGCGTCGCCGTAAAGGTGGCAATGATGACGACCAAAAGGGTGAGAATAAAAAAAGTGAGAATGGTGGCTTTTCGCTTGTTGACAATACGAAGATAGTCTCTTAAATGGATCTCTCGTTCGTTCATAATTACCACAGGCTTTCAGGAACAACAATGACATCATCGGGCAGAACCCGAGTGTCCATGTTCACTCGTTGAAAAATTTTTTTTTCGCCGTCCACGGTTCTGATAATTCTGACCTTTTCCTTGGCAGCAATCTTGGAAAATCCGCCGGCCATTGTTATGGCCATGATAACCGTTAGATCTGGTTCATATTTGTAGGAGTCCGGCTTTTTGACTTCCCCTGAAACATAATAGGTTTTTGCCTTTGATATATAAACACTGTCCTTGTCCTGGATTAAAAAGTTTAAAGAGGTCTCTCCCTTTTTTATCAGCCTTTCCAGATCAACGACAAGGGTCTCCTTATTGTTATCAAAACTGTTATCAGATTCTTTGATTCTTTTTATGGTGGCAGTGCTCCCGGCATCGGATGTTAGTCCCCCTGCCTTTGAAATAAACTCCAGAAATGTGATTTTCCCCCTCAGCTCATACTGGCCCGGACTGTTAATCTGCCCCAGGATAATGGCCTGCTTGCTTCGATGTTCCTTTATGAAAACATCCACCTGGGGATTCACAAGATATCCGTCAGCCAAAAGTGTTTCAATTTTGCCAGACACCTGGGATACCGTCATATCCGCCACACTGATTTCTCCGATCAAAGGAACTCTGACGGTACTGTTAGCTGTGACTCGTACCGTAGTGGTCAAGTCTTCGTTTTCATAGACATTGATATCCAGGACATCCCCCTCCCCCACTGTGTAATCTTGCGCCAAACAGACAAGGGGGAAAAAAGACAGGTATACCAGGACCAATAATGTTAGTGTACGCTTCATATTTATCCGTTTACATGGAAATAGTTGCTCGCAGGAAAATCTCATTGCTGGTGTAATCATAGAAGGTAAGATTAGAATCTCTCAAATTCCAATAATAGGCAAGGTCAAATGTAAGCCATTTTCTGGGCTCATACCTTAAAGCCGGGCCAATGCTG
Organism: Desulfobacteraceae bacterium; assembly: GCA_016743945.1. Taxonomy (GTDB): domain Bacteria; phylum Desulfobacterota; class Desulfobacteria; order Desulfobacterales; family Desulfobacteraceae; genus NBML01. The sequence continues at coordinate 14,153 of JADGFI010000004.1, read as the reverse complement.
AAAAAATCATCATCCCTGTTAACCCCGTTATATTCATCTCTTTCATAGGATGCGACAAGGGTGCCAGACCACTTTTCCCGAAATTTTTGCCGGATACCCACATTAATTCCCGTGGCGTAATAACTTGAGGCAAATATGTAATCAGATTCATTAAATTTTCGAAAGGCATTGACCTGGACTGACCGTTTAGCGGTCAGGTTGTGTTGGGTCTGAAGCTCAAAGGAAAATCCATCCTGGTCGGCAATATTTGCGCTGTCAAAATCCTTGTCCATATACCCCAGTTTGAAACTCCCGCGGGTTTTAGCGGTTATTTCCCAGCTGACACCAGCATAGTAAGAATTTTCAATGCTGTCTGTGACGGTCCTTTCGTCATAGTTGATGTTGGCATATGCATATTGAACGAAAAGAGAGGTCTTGGCCCAGAACTGATAAAAGGCATAAAGAGCAACAGAATTGTCCATTCTGTCCCTGTAACGGTTAAAGTCTTCCTTATAATCCAGCAGATAATTGGCATAGTCAAATCTTAACTTCAGCTTTTCAGATGGTTCATAGGTGGTGATAAAATCCAGCAGATTATCCTGATACCGGTACAGGGTGTCGGTAAGCCCGTTACCGCTGATGTCTTCTCTATCGTTGAACACATCAATAAGATCAAAGGAAAGGCCCATATTCAAATTATATTGAAATAAGGCTTCTGCATTATGATTCCAGTGATCATGGGTGGAATGGTCCGAGTAGTGGACCCATTCCGGAGAATACAGGGCATAGGCCTGGTATTTTCGAGTGGCCGGCGGTTTAACCCTGCTCAGCTGAAGCCCTCCCACCGAGGTGGTAGTGGTCTGCAGGGATAAGAGTTTTTCCTTGTTGGCCGGAACTGCCAACCAGAGACCGGGTGCGATGGTGGTAACGAAATCACTCTTTGTATTGGATTCTGTAAGAAAAAGGTTGTCTGTCCATCTCTCTTCAACCACAAGGAAGGGGTGGAAAATTCCCCCTTTTCCGCCGAAGATGTCAGCGCCTATTCCAGTTTCTTCAGAAACCGGTTCTCCTTGAGACTGGCCAATGGGAACAAAAGAAGATTTAGCTGACTGTCCGACAGGAGGCGTTTCTGCAGCATATGAGCAGGTCAGTGTAAAAAAAATAAATAACCCAATAAAAAGAAAATATTTATAGTGTGTCTTACACTCCATTTTGCACTTCCTTTATGAATATTGTCTGTTGCCGCAATAAGAATCAGTATTCAAAGCCACTGGTATTCAAATAATCTTGATCGCTTACTTAATCCCAATATACGAAATTTGTCAACTCCCAAAAAAACCTGTGTCTATCGAGACACAGGTTTTTTGATGATCAAATATTTTTTACAAATAATTCAGCGTTTTTATCCGGGCGTAGAGATTGAGTATCTCTTAGGTTCCTTTTTTATAACGATTCTTTCAAGTTGCCCCTCCTCCGCCGTATATGCAAGACCTTCCCTGAGGCATTGGGACTGGGTAATCTCGTCCCGGGTCAGCATGTTGGCATCGGCAGCAGCAGAAGCTGCCTGGGCCATAAGGCTTTTGGAAATACCGCTTTCCGTGGCACACATACAAAGTTGATCCAGATCAACCTCGGCCCCTGAGCTAAAAATTCCGCTCACCACAGCATAGGGGTTAAAATTAAGATCCACTGCCAGCTTCATGGCCTCGCAGGCCGGAGCCTTCTGGTCCATGGCCTCTTTAATGGCTTTTTCCAATGCTTCTTCTTCTGTGATGGTGTAGCCGAGACCGCCGGTCTTTTTTTGTGAGCGTATTTTTTCCAAGGCCTGTACAAACTCCGCATCCCATTTTCTGGTTTCATTTTCCTGGGCAAATCCCGGCAAAGTAAAAACAACCAACGCAATTGAAATTGATACGACTGCTATTATCTTCCTCATATGTATTCTCCCCTGTTTAGACATTTTATATATTTAGCAATTGTTTAGAATCAATGCAATATAAGTGCCACGTCAAAGAGCTTCTTAATTAAATAATCGCCCACTCATAAATACAAAAAATAGGTAATATAATATAATTTTTATTTCCTATTTTTGAGGCAAATTTGTGCTATCCTATTTCCCGGCACCTGGTTCAAGGGTTTCCAAAAAGGAAAGAACTTCCATGGAATTTTCATTTTTCCTGCTTCCATAGGAATTAAAGCTGATACCTGTCTGATACCGATAGCTTTGTTCAGGATTTTTTGAAATCCATTTTATACTTGCCAAAATCTCATGGGCCTGATCCATCCCGGGAATATCCAATTTGATTGTGATCCGATTACCGGGTGAAAACCGCTGATGACACAAGAACTTTGCCCCACCCTTACTGAGGTTGATAACCGGAAAATAATCTGCAGAATATTTTCCGGAAAAGAAAAAAAAAGGTTTTTCTCTGAAATAAAGGGTTACTCCTGGGATATTGAATCGTTTGCAGTTTCTTTTTTTCAACCTTAATACCTCGGACAAAATCTGATGACTATTCGCAAATAATTTTTTATATAGGAATACAGAAATTTAAAATTTATTACAACTCAAAACCCAAAAAAAAGTAGAGTACTGACAAAAAAGGTAACAAAAATTACATATAGGCCTTTGCCTGGGTGCTGAAAAGCCTTGCATATTTTCCATTGAGGTCCATGAGTTCTGAATGGGAGCCCTGTTCAACAATGTTTCCTTTATCCAGAACAAGAATCTTGTCTGCCATCTTAACCGTCGAATACCGGTGGCTGATAATCAAAGCGGAACGACCCTTAATGAGCCTTTTAAGTTTTGAAAAAATTTTCATTTCAGTTTCAGGGTCCAGAGCGCTTGAGGGCTCATCAAGGATAACAAGCTGGGCATCCCTGAAAAAAGCCCTAGAAATTGCCATCATCTGCCATTGACCGATGCTGAGTTCCTCACCGGTTTTAAACCATCTGCCCAATAGGGTATCATATCCTGCGGGAAAACCGGCGATTTTATCATCCACATTCGTCTGTCTGGCCGCCTCTTTGATCCTGGGCAAATTATCCTTTTGTTCTATATCGCCCAGATAAATATTCTCCCTGGCTGAAAGTTGATATTTTATATGGTCCTGGAAGACCACACTTATTTTTTTTCTAAATTCATCTATTTTAAAATTTTTGATATTTTCCCCATCCAGAAATATATCCCCTCCTTGGGGATCATAGAGCCGGGTTAATAATTTTACAATGGTGGATTTTCCCGACCCGTTCTCCCCCACCAGGGCAACCACTTCCCCTGATTTTATGGAAAAATTTACACAATTTAGCACATTTTTACCCTTGCCCTGGTAAAAAAAGTTCACATTTTTAAATTTAATGCCGGTTCTGATTTTTTTCGGCACATGGCTTGGATTTTTAGGTTCAACAACTTTGGGCTTCAGCTTTAAGAATTCATAAAGCTGGGATAAAAACAAATTGTCCTCATACATCTGGGCACCGCTTTCCAAAAAGGTTTTCAAAAACCCCAGCCCCTTCTGGAACCCTTGAAAATACATGACCATGTCTCCCAAAGTTATCGTACCCTGGGCCGTCTTAAATGCAATGTAGACAAAAGAACCGAAAACAGCCATGGTGGCGCTTGACTGGGCGACAAAGTCTCCAAAGGCCCGTCTTTTTTCAAAATAAAGTTTTTCTTTCTTTAGGGTTTTTCGGATGGCATTAAATTGGTTGATAAAGTGTTTCCCAAGGTTGAAAAGTCTGAACTCCTTGGCATGGGCATCTCCTGTGAGCATCCAGTGAAAATAGTAGGCGCGGCGCTCATCTTCCGTTCTTTTTTCCTGCCAGGCGTATATTTTTTCAGAATATTTTAACCGCAAGAGAACGCCTGGAATCACCGCTAAAACCATAAAAACAGGAAGAATGGGGTTGAGCATAAACAACAAGGCAAACACAGCAGCAAAAGAGGCGCCACTCTGGCCTGCGGCAAAGAGACCGTTCACAATACTTGTCGGTCGGTAGGGTCCTTCCTGCTGGGCCCTGAAAAGCGTATCCCTGTATTCCGGAGATTCATAAAAGGCAAGATCAGTTGCCACTGATTTTTCATGAAGCAAAGTGAGCATATAATCCGTAACCGTAAGGGATTGGGCCTTTCTTACATAATCGGTTAAAAAATTAAAAAGCGCGGTTAAAAGCCCCACCCCGCAGGCCATACCAATATATAAAAGCGGTTTTGAGAACTCCGGATCCACCAGACTTGTTTCCTGGCTAAAATCAAGACCAGTGACAGAATCAATGATCAGTTTTATCAGGTATAGGGAGACAAGGGGAAGGATGCCCTGGGCAATGACCACAATCCCGGAAAGAATTGAATACAAAGAAGATGCCTGCCATACAAACCTTAGCGCCCTGTCAATCCGGACGGCATTCTTAAGCTTGGTATTTAAGGAATTTGGATTCATCACCCTGAGTATACATAAAAGCAAAAAAAAAGACAGAGAGGAATCGCACCTCTCTGTCTTTATAACTTTTATATTGGTAAAAAATAAAAGATTGTGATTTAATTTTTTAAGTTTGCTGTGACAACCTAAATTGTTTTCTTTCTGCCAATACCCGCCAATCCGAGAAGGCCGATGCTGAAAAGAAGCATGGTTGCAGGTTCTGGGACAGGAGTATTTATTAAAACATCCTGTCCCTCTTCAAGCACTGCCACTTTAAAATTTTCTGCATTAAATAGATCAAGATCAGCTTTACCAAGTGCGAAAGAATAAGTTTTATAGAAACCATAAGCCGCTGCTGTAGTAAGGTCGCTGTTCAATACAGTAAAATATTCTCCATAGAGTGCATCCCATATGGCAAGTTGGAGGCCGGCTGCCTGAGCAGCGTCGGTGACACCAATGTATTCATTCATTAACCATGCTGCAGATTTTCCGCTGCCAGAGACGTAAAAATTACTTTTATCATCATAATCAAAGACATTAGTGAAAGGAGATTCTACTATATATTGAACGTCATACCCGCGGTCAAAATTATGTAATATATCAACACAATAAGCAGCAGAGTTAAAATCAGGAGAATTAAAATCAGCATTCATCCTTCCAGCCCAACCGTTTACTTTTGCCCCATTAAATTCGGCAGTGATGTTCTGACCAAAATCCAGTGAAATCCCTACTGTTGTAGCAAACACATGGGTGGGTAATAAAAAAGTTGTAAATAAAAATAGTGACAATATTAATTTTTTAATCATATGGACCTGCCTTTTTAAACGGTTAGTTAGTTTTATATAATATATTTATTATTTTTTCTGAGTAGAAGGGTCATAAGAATCAGCTTTTTGTTGCTGAGTCTGCTGAACACTCACAAGCAAAACAGTTTCGTTCGTTTCGGCAAAATTTATCACCTTTAGTTCTGGTTTTATCCATTCTTTTTTTAATTCATGTGTCATTTTTAGTGCTCCTGTTTTAATTTCCTGAACTTTTATAGTTATGAATTATGCAACAAGCATACCAAGACTATGTTTGGCGCAAAGATAGTTATTTGATTAAAAAACCAGCCTTTAACAATTGTTCTACAATCTTGATTACATCTTTTTTAATACGCGCATATGAAACACTAAATTCTTGTGCAATTTCAGTGACAATAGTGTCAAGATCCTTTGTACCATCTAATTTGTCCCAGATAGCGGTCCCTGTTGTATTCAATGAAAACATTTCCGCATCAAGATCTCCTATCCCCTTGTTCAGTGGAACAATAATGAGCTCTTCTTCTATTTTTCGTGTAACAACTTGATCGGATGTTTTGTAGCATACTTTTAAGTTAATAGTCATTTTTTTCATCTGCAATTTTTTCATTAATAAATAACGCTTCTATCAAATCACATATTTCGCCTGATAAATCAAATTTAATATTATAGCATCTTGTTTCTTTAACAATCGCTTCAAGGGTTGTAAGTGTTGAATTTAGCTCTTCACGATTTAAAAAGGATCTAACCAAAGATGTCATAACTTTATGAAATATTATATTTTTATTATCCATTTTCTGGATCAAGTTACGCTTTGATTTTTCAAGAAATAAAATGGCGTTTAATGGAGCAATCGCTGAAGATACATCAGGAACGGTTCCATGACACCAGTTACCATAAATGTAAAATTTTTCTTTTTGTTGAATAAACATCCTGTCATCACAGAGTATTTTAAAGCCTTTTTTTTTTAACATTTTTGAAAGCGTACTTTTTCCTGCACCGGACTCACCAGTTAACAATATACCATTGCCTAATACATCAAACCCATTTGAATGAGTAATAAGTCCTTTTCTTTTACATAAAAGTTTGGAAAAAAGAATCTGATCCGTATTGAAAAGAGTTAACGCACCGAAATTAGCTTTTTTGTAGCGGGTTTCATCAATTTCAGGTGAATAAATTTTTATAACCGAGTGATCATGATTAAACACTCCAATGACGGGAAATCCTAGTTCTTCTGTTGGGTTGGGCTTATATTTATAAATCCAATGGTTTTTGGCTTGGATAATGTGCCAGTGTTCATTTTTGTAAATTTCTTTTTCTGATGAATCTAAATATTGTGAGAGGTCTGGAAAATAAAAATGATGGTGAATAGTAATGTTGTCTTTTCCGAGGCCACTTTTTTCAAACTGTTTGAATTTCGAGTGGAATGTAGTTTCATGTATTTGAAAATCTGAGTTAACCTGGATGGTTATTCCTGCAGTCTTATAATATTTGCGATTGGTTCTCATATCCATAATATCTTATTAACCAATCGACATACTGGGGTCAACAATTTATACCGGCTTAAAAGTGCAATGGCTCTTTTATGATTATTTAAAGAGTTAAAAAACCGATTAGGTTTTTCCTTTTTTATTATCTCCTTTACAAACCCATGAATATCTTTTTTTTCACAATATCCATCACACGTGTATACATTATCTCCCTTTAGCAGATATTCACCCTCTTGTTCTTTTATAACCCTGTGAACGATAAGCAGTCCTGTTTTCGGTTGAATATAAGCAACAACATCCCCTGTTCTTATGCCTTTTTTTATAGGTATTGCCTCAATAATTAAGGTGTCCCCATCACAAATAAAAGGGACCATGCTCGCCCCCTTTGCCGTAAATTTGAAAGAGACTCCTCTTCCACAAATCTTTTTAAGGAAACCACCTATCTCCTTGCTTGATAAAAGCAAACTGTTTGCTTCATGTTTCAATCAGAGGGCCTTTTTCAAAATGGGTTGATGCGGAGGGCTTTTTTGGACCAGACAACTGCACCCAAATAATGCCACACAACCCGCCAGCCACACCAATAAAAAAATTCCAGACCAGCGGAGATCGATAATAGACCTGTGCATTGTTGAAGTCACGAAGTACACCCAACCCGATTTTCCGATTCAATTATGCCTGACCCTTGATTTTTCTTGTGTTCATGGCAAAAAATTTCATCAATAAAAGACCTATAAGCCCGCCAGACCCGTCAATGACAAAATCCCATACCAAGGGAGACCGGCCGTCAATGTAAAACTGAGCAAGCTCTGTGGCACCTGCCAGCAGCAAAATATGGATCATGACCGTAATACCGGATTCCCTGCCCATCAGCATGGAAAGAACCAGGCCAAACAAGAGAAAAAAACAAAAATGCCCGGCCTTGGATATATACGAAGCAACGGCCGGTTCAAACCTGTCAAAAAATGTATCAGTGACCCCATGGATCTGGTTTACAACTTGGTTTGATACCCTGTTTTTCATGCCATTGGGCATGGTGGTGCCGATAATGATGGAAATAAAGGCAATAACCAACATCCCCTGGAGCAGGGTTTTATGACTGCCATAAAAAAAACAAGACCCCAGTAAAAATACAGAAAAAAGGCCCCAGGAAAAGAGGATGCCTGTTTTAACCCATGTATAAGCCTTTGTTTGTGTTACTGGATAAAGGCGAAGGTTTTTAACCCAAAAAGACCCGGTGCTTTGGCTCAATTGGGCAACAACCATGATTTTTTCGGTCTCCAGCCCAATGGCAAAAGATTGGCTGTAGCTGTCCCACTCGTGGGTTCCGACAAAAGAGGCCACCAGGTGTGGCCGGTTCCATCGATCTTTCTGACCGTCGTGCTGAACCAATAAAAGCCTTGACTGGTTCCATGGTTTTGCCCCGGCCTGGATGTTGTCACACTTCATATCTGCTGACAATTCGAGTATGGAACCCTGCTCAAAGGATGGGATCTCCTGTTGGATAGAGACACTTTTTTTTTGATCTGAAGAAAAAAGGAACAGCCTGTTTTCTTCCATTTCTGCCCTGCCGCTTTCGGATGCATTCAGGGTCCAGTTATCCCCAAGTATTTCAAGACCACTTTTTTCATATTGGTCAATAAAAAAATGGCAAAAGATCGTCACACCAGCCAGCAAAGCAAACAAAATATTTTTTTTTACCAAGCGAGATGACCTTTTAAGAGGTTTAAATTCTGAAAATCAGCATTCATTTATTTAGCGGCAACAACGTGATCTCATATTGATATAAATTTAATCGGATTTAATTTTTCTGAATCCGGTTTGCAGCTTTTTTATATACTTTCAAATTATCGCGTTTACCTACTGCAATAACTTCAACCAGGATTTTTTTTCGACAATTTTATAAACAATCCTGATTTTTTTTTTGGGCGGCATAGATTTTTCTATATCCGGATAAATCAAGGCCCTGTTTATTGCCGAATTCTTTCCCTGTCCCGGGTATCAGTAATATTTTTTTATCTGTTTCAGGACAAACAATTTCTGCCGGTTGTCAAGTTTAAAAACCTCGCAGACAGCATCCGGATGAAAAAGAATTTCAAATTTCATCTAAATCAATACCCTGCTCAGCCAACAATTGGTCAAAATCAATATACTCATTCAAGGGGGTAGCTTTTCTCTGTTCAACAGATTGATAAATTTGAATATGCTCAAAAAATTCCATGAGTTCATAGATTCTTTCATATTCTTCTACAGATATAATAATCGCTTCCACTTTGTTTTTTTCTCAGAACAGCAATTTTATCTTTTTCATGTTTTGTAATGCTATCAAGTATGGAACTAAAATTTCGAACTATTTCTGTTGAACTCATTAGTTCAGTTTTTTTATAAGTGAGCATGTTTTTAACCCTCACGTGTTTATGCATTTAATTACATACTAAAACATGTAGCCAAGCTCATCAATAATTATCTTAACGGCAGCAACAATGTATTCGGTATCTGTAGACGTTTCTCAAAATCATGCTTAAGATAAAATGCCACTGCTCTGTCGTTGAGAGCACGCGCCCCGTCCTGTCCAGAAACATTAAGTGAGCGGGCAAGTACATCCTTGAGCAACCCCTGACCTATACCTATTCCCTGACAGCGATGGTCTACAGCCAGTCGGCCAAGAATTATTACCGGAATCAGGTCGGGCATATTTTTCCTGATCTGTCCCAATGCCTCCCCACGGACAATGCTCCCGGCGGCAATTGAATAATACACGACAACCTGATTGCCATCACATACCACATAGATTCGCCAACCACCGCTGTACTCATTTTTTATTTAGTACACGACGAATCAGCCATTCATTAAGCGAGTCGGCAGCACAATCGAAGTCGGTTGTGCGGTTATCCGCAGTCAAGGATACCGATGGGTTCAATCTTCCCATGATGCCTTGCCGGCCAGAAGTCTTTGGACTGCTTTGTGTTCATTCAACTGTACATCCAAAGCGGCCTCAAAGGCATTAAATGATCCCTCATCCAATACAAAGTAACGCCGTTCGAACAAAACATGCGCAGCTTCACGACAAGCAGCCTCAAGTATAAAATCAGTCAAATTTTTATGCGTAGCAGCTCAAGCACGATCAATCAGTTCCCGCTGGACAGGAAAAGCATGAAGATTGATTGCAGATGTTCCCGATTTGCAGCAGGCTTTTCAAGATCATAATTCTATTTCCGGTTAAAATAGTTGCCTACACAAAAACCACACAAAACTGTGTTGCAATCGTCAACACAAATTCATTTTTAAAAGGATTCGAACCTTTTGAGGATAAGTTGCCTGTTCATACAATGCTCTTCCGAAAGCCAAGGTTTAAATCCTGAGAACCTGCGTTGTTCCGCATCACACAAATTATCTGCCAGCGCCGGTCAAAACCGCCTTGGCCGTGAACACCAGAATCTTGAAGTCATTAAAAATGGACCAGTTGTCAATGTACTTCAAATCCAGTTTCATCCACTCTTCAAAACTCAATTCATTTCGTCTGGGTGCAATCTGCCACAAACAGGTCATCCCGGGTTTCATGGACAACCGCCGCCTGTGCCATACGGAATATTCATCCACTTCCTTGGGGATGGGTGGCCGTGGTCCCACAAGGCTCATCTCCCTTTTTAAAACATTAAACAGCTGGGGAAGTTCATCCAGGCTGCTCTTCCTCAAAAAAGTCCCCACCCAGGGAATAATTCTCGGATCATTCCTTATTTTAAAGGCCGGCCCGTCCGCCTCATTCATTTCTGCAAGCTCTTTGAGCCTTTCATCCGCATCCGCAACCATTGTCCTGAACTTATGAACCATGAACAGCCTGCCATTCATCCCCAATCGCTCCTGATGGTATAAAACCGGTCCTTTGGAAAATATTTTTATGGCAAGGCCGATGCTTATCAAAAGAGGCAGGAAAACAAGTGTCAAGATTACCGCTACCACAAAATCAAACACATGTTTGATCAACATCGCCCCTTCATTATGGGGCGTAGACTGAAGGGCCATGGTATGAACCCCTAAAAACGCTTCAAACCGGATTGCGGCTATACCCGGCCGATACATAAGGTAATGCAGTTCCCAGTCGGGTATTATACGGACGTTTATCCCCAGGCTTTCTGCAAAAGCAAGAGACCGGTCCCCTTTTTCCAACATTTTAAGGGGCATGGCAAAAATCAATTCATCAACAATATTATTCCGCAGATACTCTTCCAGGTTATGTACAAGGCCGATCACCTTATGCTCATTAAAAACAGGTTGCCCAAGTTGCGCTTCATCCACATCAAAACACCCCAAAACTCTGTATCCTGATGCTTTGTATTTTTCCACAGATTCAATGAACTCTTTTGCCCGTTCTTTGCTCCCAACAACAAGAACGCTCCTTGTGTTAAGCCCGTCTGTCCTGATCTTTTCCAGGGTTTTAAAAATAATAAATTTGGAGAAGGTAAGCAACGAGATATTAAGAATCAGAAAAATACCCATTAACAGCCGGCTGATGCCCTGGATATGAAGAAAATACATGGTAATATTCACCAAAATCATCCCCAGAAAACATGATTTTAAAATGGTGGTGAAAAACGGCCAAAACGGTTGTTGCCGATAGGACATGTACATGCCCATCCATTTAAACGAGACAAACCAGGCGATAATAATCAGCAAAAGGACAATATAATAGTTAGGTTCAATGGAAAGGCTGCTAAATTTGCCCGGCAAAAGATTTCTTTTAATAAAATATGCAGCGATAAATGAAAAAGCCGTGATACCGATATCAATGGTTTTTTGCATGTCTAAAATGAACGAGCTATTTTCTTTAAGCATTTTTCACACTCTCATGTATCTTTTTTTTTCAAAAAGAGTAGGAACGGGTTCAAAATATAGTAAATATATATCCTATTTGATTTTGGTGGAAGATTATAGCGAAGCCGAAGCTCACCCTTTGAGGGGAAGAGTCTCCTGCCCAATATTTTAAATATGATTTTTGATTCAATGAGTAAAATTGTATAAAACATCATCCGTTGATGTTGTTTTTGTATACCTGAAAAAATACCGGACAAAACCAGGGCCTTGAAATATTTATACCCAAAATATTTTTCCAGAATAACATTTTCTGGAATACTTGTATCGAACATATCTTTAAAAAGCCTTAGTGTTAAGACAACAAGCTTTTTCATTTTATAGTGATTGGCAAACTTTATTAATCTGTCCCAATCAATGTGATTCGCATTTTGTTCTATTATACCATTCAATAATATAAAAAAGCGCAGGGGATAAAAACAATGATCAAAAAGTCGAAAAATATTGTAAAGTATGTATCGTTCCAGGGAGAGTTCAAAAGTATTGATTCCATTCCATTTGTATTTCGTTGATTCCTGCCACCAGAAATCTGCTGGAATGCTAAAATATCTTTTCACTAGGTTCCAGTGAACTTCCAACAACATATTCTTTTTTCTGAACATTAAATGATAGTGGTTAGAAAGCAAATCTTGCTCAGCAATTTCTTGAATTTGGGAAAAACCGCCATGATCGCAAAGAATTCTTTTGGATTCCGCTAACTTCGTCGGGTGGACCAATATATCAATATCACCTGAAGGATAGACCCCGAAATCATTAAATAACAAATCGGATGCTGTTGCGCCTTTTAAGGGGGCTGCTGCAATCTTGTTGTCGGATAATAATTTTAATACGGCCAATGTTTCCCGAAACATCAAAATATTTTTTAAAGCTGTCTGCCTATACCTGTTGTGAAAATCAAGATTAATCTTGTCAGAAAAAACAGCTGACGCATGGGGATTCTTAAAAAAAAATCCAGTCACTTCATTGGCCAATGCGAGTGAATAAATTTTTTTAGGGTTGATATTCCTATTATTCAGGAGGATGGATTTTATGCCGTTCTTATGATTTTCTGTAAGATACGGGTTTGATAAGAATAATACTAATTGTTCTTCATCTTTTATGTCTGAGTTAAAAATCAAAATCCATGTTCCTTGATGTGGTTCATGTCATTAGAAAACCATCATTTGACTCAATCGGAGGATCGGTTGTACCCGGACAAATCCATTCGTTAAAAAACATCCGGCAAAGAAGCCAACTAATGTTATAAATTGCCTGCTGAGCACACTACAGTAAATGTCATAGGATAACCAAACATTCTATTTTTTTGTATTTTATAATCTTCTGCTTTTGAATCTTCCATAATTTCATTCAGGTCATTTGCCCCTAAGAGAATAAGATTTTCAACACTCCAAAATGGTCGATTTATCTTACACCACTTATAAAAGCTATCATCAAACCAGTGTCTTAAAAAAACATTTGTATGACTCTCAATCGGAAACCATTTATTTGGCGTAGTGAAAAATACGTTTTTACCAACTCGTAACATTTCATCAAGAAATACTAATTGATTCTCACTACTTCCCACATGCTCAATAACTGCATTTGAAAACACCCAATCGAATTCATTCTTTGCGAAAGGAAAAATACCTCCAGGAGACTCAACAAATTTTTTATTTGGATATTTTTTTCTAATACCATCCATTGATTGTACTGCTAACCCTGTGTATTGGTTAGAGTTTAGCCTAAAATTTCTAAGAAACAAATTTATCGAATCATTATATTCATTATTTGAAACTCCAACATCAAGAATAGACGATTTTTTATCGCACAAAGAATAAAAATGTTCAAGTTTTTGAGTTCTAGATTCCTGCATAGCCCAATTTTTTAATTTTTGGAATATTGACACCATTTCATCCTCATTTATTTGGGTAAAACCAATTCGCACAATACTGCTTCGTAGAGTTACTATTTAGTGCCTGACCGGGAACCTCCCTTTTTTAAAAAAATCGGGAACCTTCTTCAATTTGTGGAGGTGTTTTACAGAAAAAAAATATAACATGAATTAGATTCCATAAGAAATCCCATTTCCCTTGATAATTGAACGTAGTGCTCCCTAATTTTTATTTTTAGCCTCATTTTTTTGTAGCAAAGACTGTGCAAGGATATTATCACCCCTTACATTTTTTCTTTTGTCGTTTCAGTTCTTTCTGTTGAATTGCATGGCCAAGAATTTGAAGATTCATTGCCAGCATACCCATGCTAACATATCTTTTAAAACCGTGAATACCATGATCGGGACATTTTTTTAACCCATGGTTTTGCAAAGCCCCTATTGATGATTCAACTGCTGAATGCTTTTTCCTGGCCTTTAAAAATTCATCAGAATATTCAATCGCCTTTCTTTTTTCAGAAAGCTTACCTTTGAAGGGGAGTATTACCGTGTCTAATATTTTTGCGAGTTCTTTTTGATTTGTAGGGCTATGAAAACCTTTATCAAATGAACAGCTTTTAATGTTTTTAAATTTTTGTTTGGCATCAAAAATAATTGAAACGGCTACCTTGTCATCCGTTGTGTTTTCCATGACTTTGTGCTGAAGAATAAAACCGAACTGATCACGGAC
>JADGFI010000049.1 GCA_016743945.1 Desulfobacteraceae bacterium | reverse complement strand
CTTTTCTCTAAACTAAGAACTGCAAAAAAATATATATTATTATTATAAAATAAAGAGGAGGGGATATGAAAGTTGATGTTTTAATATATTTACAAGTATGGAAGGACAATCGGATAGAATTGGAGACTGAGCTGTTAAAAAGTGGAATAGGGATCATTGAAAAGTATAAAAAAAAAAATATCCCTATTATATCATATGTGATATCGAACAATGGATTAAATATCTATCAGATAGGTGATACAGAGCTTAAACTGCCTTCTATTGAAGATAAAGAGAAATTTGGATTGATAATAGATGGGCATGGAACTTATTCAAAAGAAAAAAAAGAATGGATTCTCCAGGGAATTGAGATCGGCAAACTTGTGTCTATTATCGAATGTATTGGCAAAAAATATAATTGTCATAAAAAAATAGTAAAAATATCATGTATACAGTGTAATGGTGCTGGTAAAAATCCATCCGAAATTGATCTTAAGAAAACATTTATTTTTAATTTGGGAAATAAACTTAAAATACAGCCAATGATATCTGGTTATGCTGGGGCTGTATACACAATATCAACTAATAAAGACTCAAAGCATTTCAAAAGTATCTATCTTAAAAAAGATCTAAATGATCTATTACTTAAGCTACATACCGAAGAGGAAGCAAGAAATGATTTTATCATTAGAATATCAAAAAAATTAGATTCTACTGAAAATTTACCGCCGGTACTGTATCAAAATAACGATAAAACAATATATAAGCTGAAAGAAAATAGCGAAAACAATATAATTCCTTCTGGGAAAATATTACAAAAAAAAAACGAAAAAAAATTTAATCTATACTTTGAAGCTATGGACAAAAAAGTTGTATCTTTAAAGGCCGGGGATTTAGTAATTAGTTTGAATAAAACAAGATATAGAGGGAGCAAGATACGATCATATTTTAAAAAAAGAATATGCTTCGGTACGTTAGGTTACAAGCCTAAGTGCTATACAAGCATAGACGTTGCTTGTGAGGTAAATGTATATGCAAATACAAACAAGCGCGTTGAAAAATGGAAGCCAATATTCAAATAAAGTTATCGCAGTGGACGTCAAAAGCTCTCCGCTGAACTCCAGATATCTGGTATGCACAGGCTTCCTGTATTATTTCATCTGCAATCCTGATTTGGATATGAATAACCGCTGAAAGCATTGCGAAACAAATTTAACCGGCAAGTTTACAACTATAAATAAATTTTACCTGATTTGATTCCAAATTTATTTACCGATATTTTTTAAAACCAAATACTCAAAGATTTAATACAATGGTGCTTTTTCGTTTTGTATATTAGAAAAGAATGTTTATATTCAGTGATACCTATAAATTGACGCAATGTCCGGTTGCCGGTTGAAAATAGACAGGGAAGAGGTTGTATTATGCCCGAGCTTACCCTAGAAATTATAATTGTTTCTGCTATTTTGATAGCCTCATTAAGTCTGCTGATAACTGAAAAAATAGCGGTTGATAAAACCGCCATAGGCATTATGGTTGCCCTGGCAGTTACGGGTATCCTAAGCCCTGCTGAAACTATTTCCGGATTTGCCAACCCGGCCGTGATAACTGTGGGGGCCATGTTTCTTTTAAGTCATGGCCTGATTCGGACGGGAGCTGTCGGGTTTATCAGTGAGCGTCTTCTGCATTTTTCCAAAGGGAACAAAACCCGAGCCGTAATTCTTATCCTCTTAACCGTCGCCCTGGCCTCGGCGTTTATCAACAACACTCCGGTCGTTGTTTTGTTTATTCCCATTGTTATGGGGTTGAGTTGCGAGTGCGATTTTTCACCGTCCAAGGTGCTGATCCCCCTATCCTATGTATCGATCCTTGCCGGCACTTGCACCCTGATCGGTACCTCCACCAACATCATCGTCAGTGACCTTTCAACCCAATTGGGTTTTGCACCGCTTTCCATGTTTGAACTCAGTCAGGTCGGTATTCCCATTGCAATTATTGGTATGATTTTTTTATTCTTTTTCTCGCCCAGAATATTACCCGGCCGAACAGCACCGGTCTGTGAACTGGATGAAAATAAATCAAATCGATATATTGCCGAGCTCATTGTCGCTCAAAACAGTCCCCTGATCGGTGAAGATCACCTCATTGAATATGCCACAAAACACTTAGGCCTGAGTGTCATCGAAGTGTTTCGGAATGGAAATATCATTGATCCTGTCCGAAGTTTGGTTACCGTTAAACAAGAGGATATTCTTCTGGTTAAGGGGTCTGCAGAAGATCTTGTATCCTGCCTTAAAAAGCAGACGCTGGAACTGGCCCATGGAGAGGAAAACATGGCCTTTGGCAGCGGTTTCAAGGACGATCTGGTGGTTGAATTGATTGTCCCGCCCATGTCTGGATTATTGCACGAAAAACTATTGTCCACCGAACTTCAAAATGATCCGGAAATTAAGATTATCGCTATCCGGACCCGTCGCCACCATTATTCATACCGTAAGATAAAAACGGTAAAGCTTAAAGTCGGTGATACCATATTGGTGCGCTGTCCCAGGGAAAAGCTTTCCAAAATACGAAATTCCAATGAGTTTATTGTCATTGAAGATATCCACCATTCCATGATTGATACGGAAAAAGCCCGAATGGCAGCCCTGATTTTTATCGGTGTCGTCCTCTTTGCATCAAGCGGCCTTGCAGATATCCTTGTCTGCGCTCTTGCGGGGGTGTTTTTAATGACACTCACCCATTGTCTGAGCCTTAAAGATGCCTATCGCTCCCTGGAACCAGAAGTACTGCTGCTCATTGTCGGCACGATTGCCCTGGGGGGTGCCATGCAGAAAACCGGTGCAACACAGCTGTATGCCGATGCATTTTTAAGCCTTTTTGCCGGCAAAAGTCCCCAGACCGTTCTTTTCGGGGTGATTCTTCTTTCCAGCCTCTGTACCCATATATTGAGCAATAATGCCACGGCCGTTCTTTTGCTGCCCATTGCCGTGACAACCGCAGCATCCCTTGGTGTTGATCCCAGACCCTTTGTAATTGGCATCTGCTTTGGTGCCGGTGCCTGTTTTGCCACCCCCATCGGGTATCAAACCAATCTGCTGGTGTATGGTCCCGGGCGTTATAGGTTTTCAGATTACATAAAACTTGGGATGCCGCTTAATATTTTGGTGGTTGTCCTTTCTGCCCTGTTGATCCCTGTTTTCTGGCCTTTTTGAAAGAGTGTCGTTTGGTGGGCAGACAACATGGGGTCAGCCGAGAATATACCCCTTGGCAAGGGTTTGATACTCTGTCACCTGGGAGTGTATCCACGACGGGCTGCGGTTTAGTTCACGGCCCATAATATCGGCCACCTTTGGCGCCATGGTAATGCTGGCCCTGGCATCGAGCAGGAGTATCCTGATTCTTCGGGACAAAAAATCTTCTACCGTCCGGGCCATTTCATGGCGGACGGCCCAGACCACCTGGGCCTGGGTATATTCGTAATCCGGATGCAGCCGTTGACCAAGGGCAGGCTCGCTCTGGATCATGGCGCTGATAGCAGTCCGGTCTGAACCGTAAAAATAACCTGGCAAGTTGAAATGGGTATTTTTTACATACCCGTGGATGGGCATGGTCTCGGTGACACACCGTCTTTCAGGCAGTCCTCCCACCATCCAGGCCTTGTTGACGGTGTCTTCTGCCATCTTCCTGTAAGTGGTCCACTTGCCTCCGGTAATGGTAAGCAGGCCGGAAAGGGAAACCATGAGCCGGTGGCTTCTGGAAATCTCTTTGGTACTCTGGTGCTGACTGCCCTGCTGGGCAGCCAGGGGTCTTAAGCCTGCAAACACACTGAGTACGTCTTTTCTTTGGGGATTTTTTTTAAGGTACTGAGCGGCTGTTTTCAGTATGAAATTGATTTCTTCTTCCAGGGCTCTGGGCTCAAGGCTTATATCTGAAGGCTCCAGAGGGGTATCCGTGGTCCCAACCACCACTTTGCCATGCCAGGGAACTGCGAACAGAACCCGACCGTCCGATGTTTTGGGTATCATGATGGCGGAGTCGCCTTGGAGAAACGACTTGTCCAGGACAAAGTGGACGCCCTGGCTCGGCCTCACCAGGGGGGCGGCTTTGGCATCGTCCATGGAAAGAATAGTGTCAACGAAAACACCGGTGGCATTGATAACCACCCGGGAACGGACCGTATACTTTTTTTGGGATTCAGTGTCAATCGTTTCAACACCGCAGACAAGACGGCTTTTGTCTTTGAGAAGGCCTGTGACCGGCATGTAATTGAGAACAACTGCCTCATTTTCCACAGCTGTCTGTGCCAGGTTGACGGCCAGCCTGCTGTCGTCGAACTGGCCGTCATAATAGATGACACCGCCGTTCAAGTGATGTTCATCAAGGTTGGGAATGGCTTTCAAGGTCTCTTTTCTGGAAATTTTTTCCGATGGCCCCAATCCCAAACGGCCTGCCATCATATCATAGACCTTCATGCCAACATTGTAAAAGGGCCCCTCCCACCAGTCGTAATTCGGGATGACAAAGGCTTGGTTTTTCACAAGATGGGGCGCATTTCTGCGCAGCAGCCCCCGCTCGTGCAATGCTTCCAGCACAAGGGAAATATCTCCCTGGGCAAGATAGCGGACACCGCCATGAACCAGTTTTGTGCTCCGGCTGGAGGTTCCTTTGGCGAAATCTGATTGCTCTAAAAGCACTGTTTCATATCCCCTTGATGCGGCATCAACCGCAATACCAAGGCCTGTTGCCCCGCCTCCGATGATAACGATATCCCATTGTTTATCCGGGTTTTGCTTGAGCCGGTTGAGCAGAAAATCTCTTTGCATGCCTTTCTCTCCCAGTTGCAGTATGATCTGATTTGATCTGGTTTGGTCCGATCCGGCAATCTTGATAAAATGCCCTGTTCGGACCCGTATGCAGGGTGGGGGCTGGGGGATTAAACCCCAGGGCTACCCGATTGGCAATTTCAGTTCTTTGTTGAACCAAACTCTTGGAGCGCCAATAGCTTTTTCCCGGCAGAGTAACACAACAGTACAGGGTTGACGAACAAAAATCGAGTTAGGCGTGCATTTGCGGGATCAGCCTGACCAAAATGTTAAGTCCTCTTTGCATTAGAGGGCCCTGAAATTTAATCATCAAGTTTATCAAAAATATTTCTAATTTCTTGAGCCATTTCTCTTTTTATAATCGGTTTCACTAAATAACCTTGAACACCCAATTCTTTACAGGTTTCTTCATTTATTTTATCACTGAAACCCGTGCAGATTAGAACTGGAGTAGATGGTCTAATGGATTTAATCTCATTCGCAAGTTGGACACCTGTCATATCGGGCATGGTCATGTCTGTAATAACCAGATCGAAATTACCTGGATTTGCTTTGAATACTTCAAGTGCTTCACAGCTTCCGGATCTGGATGTCACATGATACCCCAGTCGCTCAAGCATCTCTTTTACCATTTTGATGATGGCTTCTTCGTCATCCACAAGAAGTATTTTTTCTGTACCTCCTTGAATGGGTTGCAATGAGCCAGAAGTTCTATTGTCTGATATCTTTTCCATTATTGGCAGGTAAACGTGGACCTCAGTTCCTTTTTCGAGTTCACTATAAACATGGATATCCCCATTGCAGCTTTTGGCAATTCCCTTCACCATTGATAGTCCCAATCCTGTGCCTTTATCTTTGGGTTTGGTCGTAAAATATGGATCAAAAATTTTGTCCATTACATCTTTTTTAATGCCTGTACCTGTGTCAATAACTTTGAATAGTGCGTATTTTCCCGGGGGCAGCTCATCAAAACCCATGAGTTGGGATTCAATTTGAATTTGCGTAAGACTTACTTTTAATTGCCCCCCTGAATCTTGCATGGCATGGTAAGCATTTGTAGCAAGATTCATTATAATCTGGTGTATCTGTGTGGGATCTGCAACCACCATTCCACAATCAGGGTTTAAGTCAACTTGGATATCAATTGTTTTTGGGATTGAAGCGCCAAGCAGCTTAAGGGCCTCTCTAAGCACAATTTGCAGCCTGACAGGTTTGAATTCCTGGTCCCTCTGCCTGCTGAATGTAAGAATTTGTTGTACAAGGTCTTTTGCTCTTAAAGCCGCCCGGAAAACTTGTGTAACACTTTCTTGAAGTGGACTGTCCTGTGGGATATCTTCTCGAAGTAACTCAGTATAGCCAACTATAGGAAAAAGAATATTATTAAAATCATGGGCAATCCCTCCTGCAAGCGTTCCGATGGCTTCCATTTTTTGGGCCTGGCGCAGCTGAGACTCCATTTTTTTCATTTTGGTCATATCTCTGAAAACTGTCAATTTTGAAGTGGAACCATCCTCATGAATTAATGGCGAATTAGAAACATGGTAAGAGCGGTTGTCTTTCGGGCTGACAATATTTAATTCAAAATACTCTTTTTTCAAAATCTTATCGTGCATACACCATGAACATTGTTTTTCCAGATCATGCAAGGCAAAAAAACATTTTTCTCCTGTAGCATCTCGTCCAATTCTTTTAATCATGGCCTTGTTCATAAATTCAACGATATAGTCTGATGAACAAATATAGATTGGCTCTTTCATCGAGTTCATCATCGTTCGATATTTTGTTTCGCTTTCCTTAAGTTCCTTTTTCGTATGATACTCTTGAGTTACATCGCGGAATACCAGGACCACACCCAGGACAACACTACTATTTCTATGAATTGGCGCGCCACTGTCGGCAATTTGGAACTCAGCACCGCCTCTTGAAATTAACACCGTGTGGTCGGCAAGCTCCACAACATCACCTTTGCGCAAGACCGTGCTGTACGGATTTTCCACTGTTTTTCGGGTTGTTACGTTCACAATGTGGAATACCTCAGAAAGCGGATGCCCCATGGCCTCGGCCACTTTCCAGCCAGTTAATCTTTCAGCCACAGGATTCATGCGAACCACATGCCCTCTGATGTCAGTAGCGATTACAGCATCTCCTATGCTGTTTAGCGTGGCAGATATCTCTTGTTCTCTCTCGTGCAATGCTATCACTGCTTGATCACGCTCTGAGAGGCGCTGTCTCAATCCTCGAAACCCTGAATAAATGACACCAAGCCCGAATAACCATATGAGAATATAACTAATAATCAATTGACGAATTTCCCGCCTCTCTTGAAGCAGAAAAGATGACATAGGCACTGAGACACCAACCCCACCACGAACATCACTAACCTTATAGCCTTGATAACCATGGCATTTCAGGCAGCCCTTTTTTGTCATCATTGGTTGAATTAAACGCAGGTAGGGTTCACCATTGATATCGGTAAGCTCTGACACTTCGTTTACTCCGGTTTCAAATGCGTTTAAAGCGGACCTTTCCCAATCATCCGGTGCGTTTTGAGACCTGAAGGGTTTTAGGCTTATAATACGGCCTTTAACACCGTATAATTCCGAGGATTCCTCCATCATTTGACGGAGCATATAGGCTGGGTTCATCAGGGTTAGTTTCCGACCTGAGGGTGTTATTATGTCACGTTCGGCCACATGTTTCAGATGCGGATTAGGCGGGGTTCTCTCGTTTGTAGGGACATAAACCCCACCATGAGTTGTTACCCAAAGGCGGGTTGCCTGATCTTTATTAAAATGTGAGCGAGCCTCTTTGCTCGCCAATGCTCTTGTTGTTTGTTTTTTTTGATAAACATTCCATGCTGTAAAGAGGATAATTACAATTGTCCAAACGATAGCTAACCTCAAAGAGTAATGTACAAGTTGAGTTGTGCTAACTATAATTTTAGTTGATTCACCTTCTATCTTTTCAGCATCCATAAAAAAGTCTCTCAAATATTAAAAATGGATAGAATAGTAATGAATAAAAGATTTGCAAAAAGCAGAAAATCCATACAACGACTTGATGACTTGTACCACTCCTTTAATATCCTTTACAATAAAAACTCAAAAAAAATGGTATTTTCAACCAAAACCTCGTGTATCTTATGAAAAAGATTCTTCATAGTAGCAGGCTTAATTAAAAAATATTTATACGGTCAAGTGATTGAAAGTAATTTTTGTAACAAATTTATAGCGATTATTGATGGTATAATTAACCAGGAGTCAAATTCTACAAATTACCGAGCTTTTCTTTCACCAATCCGGGCTTTTTCATATTTTCTAAAATACCATATCTGGTATAGACAGTTTGGTCCCTATCTTTAGTGGGCGCAGGCCCGATTATATGATTTTATTGAGGAGATTTGATCCCTTTTCTATAGGATTGGCGAGAGGACCGGATCGGGCCAACCAATGGCATTTCGCTGTTCCAGTTGTTTCGCCAGGAGCATTCCTGGATAGCTAAGTTGGTATGGATAACAGTTACCGCCCCTGCAATTTATCCTGACCTTCCTCGGGCATTCCTCTGGTACAATAGCACAATGGGGGAACCCAATTGCTGGCCTGTTAAAAATCAGGATGACCAATCCGCTTGATTATGATATTAGATTTTATTGGAATCATTCCTCCTCACCATTTGAAACCCGGAAAGGAAGTACATGGGCACAGTAAAAACCAAGGCAGATATTTCTTTTTTATCCAAACTGATCCTCTTGCTAAAACCAGACTCACTTTTGCCGGCAATGACCGCAGGTACCAGCAATGCGATATTGATCATCAGCGTTGAGATATCTTTTGCAGCCATGTTTTTTTCCCAGGAGTGTTGTTTGCCCTGGCGCTATACTATCTGCTCAGGACCTATAATCATTTCATGATCTTGCCGGGCATGGTCAGCGGGGCCATTGGTTTGTTTTTTGCGGTTCTTTGGATTTCAGGAACCTCTTTTGCCCAGGCAGAGCTTGCCGGATGGTTTTTGGGGCCTTTTCCCAAGGGAGCCCTGTGGGAACCTATCCCTTTTTCAGGATTATCCCAGGTGCGTGGGGATCTTGTGTTTGGCCAATCCTTGACCATGGTGTCTATTTTTATTATTTCCATCATTTCACTGCTGTTTAATGCCAGCGGACTTGAACTGGTATCCAGAAAAGATATTGATCTGAACAAAGAGCTCAAGGTGGCCGGGATTGCCAATATTATGGCATCCTTCGTGGGAAGCGCCCCCGGATATATGGGAATGGCTCCATGACAGCTGTTTCAAACTGCCGAAAACCGACTATGTTTTAATCCTTGTCATTCTTGTTGTCATTGCCAGTCTCGGATTTATGGAGGGTATTTCCACAGGCCTTGTCATTGCGGTTGTTCTTTTTGTGGTCAATTCCGGCCGGGTCCACCATTTGTCCAATGAAAATTTTGGGACCATGGAAAAAAATGAACCGGAACTTGCATTCATACTCTATAAGCACATGACCCAGATCTTGTCGGAACGGTTGCGCAAAACAAATAATATCATCCAAGATTTAATTTAATAGTATAGGAATTTGATATGATCCATATGGGAATGGATCCTTGAATAAAAGGCCACAAACACCTATAAATTATTAGTCAGTGACCTTTCAACCCAATTGGGTTTTGAACCGCTTTCCATGTTTGAACTCAGCCAGGTCGGTATTCCCATCGCAATTATTGAAATCTGATTGCTCGAGAAGCATAGTCTCATATCCCCTTGATGCGGCATCAACCGCAATGCCAAGGCTTGTTGCTCCACCTCCGATGACAACGATATCCCATTGTTTATCCGGGTTTTGCATGAGCCGGTTGAGCAGAAAATCTCTTTGCATGCTTTTCTCTCCCAGTTGCAGTATGATCTGATTTGATCTGGTTTGGTCCGACCCGGCAATCTTGATAAAATGCCCTGTTCGGACCCGTATGCAGGGTGGGGGCTGGGGGATTAAACCCCTGGGCTACCCGATTGGCAATTTAGTTCTTTGTTGAACCAAACTCTTTGAGCGCCAATAGCTTCTTCCAGGCAGAGTAACACAAAAGCACAGGGTTGACGAACAAAAATCGAGTTAGGCGTGCATTTGCGGAATCAGCCTGCCCAAAAGGTTCAGTCCTCTTTACTATAGGGGCTTTTTTAAAGGGATTTTTGCCTGAATTATAATATCTGAGATAAAAACAATTTGGTTCTATCGTGTTCAGGAGCATTGAAAAAGTGCTCGGGTGTCCCGGTTTCAATGATTTTGCCTTTATCCATAAAGATCACTTTATCGGCAACCTCCCTTGCAAACCCCATTTCATGGGTTACACAAACCATTGTCATCCCTTCTTTGGCAAGATTTACCATAACATCCAATACTTCACCGATCATTTCCGGGTCAAGGGCAGAGGTGGGTTCGTCAAAGAGCATGATTTTAGGATTCATGGCCAGAGCTCTGGCAATGGCCACCCGCTGCTGCTGACCACCGGATAGCATTTTGGGATATGCATGTGCTTTTTCGCTGATCCCGACTTTGTGCAACAACTCCATGGCAATCCTTTCAGCTTCATTTTTTGACAATTTTTTGAGTTTCATCGGCGCCATCATAAGGTTTCCCAGCACGGTTTTGTGGGGAAAAAGGTTGAAGCTTTGAAAGACCATTCCAAGTTCCTGGCGAATGGCATTGATGTCGTTGCTTTTGTCATTGATATCTTTGCCGTCAATGATAATTTGTCCCTTGTCTATTTCCTCCAAGCGGTTAATGGACCGCAGCACGGTTGATTTGCCGGAGCCGGAAGGGCCTATCACAACCACTCGTTCACCCGGTGTAATTTCAAGATTGATTTTATTTAAGGCGCATAATGTACCAAAGTATTTATAAACGTCTTTTATTTGAATAATGGCGTTAGTTCCCTTCATAATAATTTAACCTTTCTTCCATTTTGCTTACTGCTTTGGATAAAATAAGGGTGATCACAAGATATACCAGCGCCACCATGGTATAGGCTTCAAAATAACTGAAGGTCACACTTGCAAATTCACGTCCGCGTCTCAATATATCGGCAACGGCCAGTATGGAAACAAGGGAACTGTCTTTTAAAAGGGCAATAAATTCATTGCCCACAGGCGGGAGAATCGTTTTCCAAGATTGGGGTAAAATAACCATGAACATGGTTTGGGTTTTATTAAATCCAAGAGATCGGGCCGCTTCTCCCTGTCCTTTGTCAATGGATATAATACCTGCTCTGAAAACCTCTCCCATATACGCGCCATAACAAATACCCATGGCAAGGATGGCCGATGGCAGTTCTGAAATTTGCAGGAACTCAAATCGTCCCAGGGCGTAATAGATGTAAAAGAGCTGAACCAATAAAGGAATACCCCGCACAATCTCAACATATGTTGATGCAATGGTGTTTATTGCTTTGTTGTCTGAAATACGTCCCAAACCTGTGAAAAGCCCTATTATTAAAGACAAAAAAATGGAGGCGATAGTGACCTGGAAAGTGACCAGTATTCCGTCTGGTAAGAACTTTAAAATTTCCCAATACATGTCCGGGTCGCTTAGACACAAATAAATGATACAGCCAATGGCGCCAGCAAAGGATATGGACCATGCATTTACCAACCCCTTGTCTTTTTTTACAGGAATGGCTGCACCGTCGCCGACTTCTATGTTAATGGGATGATTTTTATCTGCCATATTGGCACTCCAATCATTGGAAATGATTATCTAAATTTTCTTGTTTAACAACAATAAAATCCCTGGCAAAGAAAAGGCTTTGCCAGGGATTTTAAATAACTCAATCCATTAGAACCATTTTTTAAAAATTCTATCGTATTCACCCGATGCTTTTACTTTTTCCAAGGCATCGTTAACCAGCGTTAGTTTGTCTTTAGATTTTCCTTTTTTAAAAGCAAATCCCAGGTATTCAGGCTTATCTGACTTTAGCAGGAAGGCAAGTGTCAAATCTTTAGAATATTGTTTGTTTGTAAGCGCGTAATCCGCTGCAACAGCATCATCACAGACAACGGCATCGGTACGCCCGTTATATAAATCTTCTACAGCAAGGCCGATTTCGTCGTAGGATTTCATGGTGACACCTTTAATCTTTCGTGTCACCAAAAAACCTGTGGTACCGATTTGGGCACCGGCTGTTTTGCCATCCAAATCTGCTTTAGATTTGATATTCGCTGTTTTTTTTGTGATAACCCCTTGTTTCACTTCAAAATACGGGTCACTAAAATGCATCACTTTTTTACGAACGTCCGTAATGGAAACAGAGGATGCAACCATGTCATATCTACCGGAAGCAAGACCTGCAAAAATGCCGTCCCAAGCCGTGTTTCGGATGTCAAATTTAATATCACTTACTTTTTCCATGGCAGCCAATAGTTCAGGCGTGAAGCCTGTGATAGCTTTGTCTCTGTCAATATACTCCATTGGGGGCCATGTGGCGTCGGAGGCAACAGTGATAATCGTTTTGGAAAATGCACTGGGCACGCACATGAACAAGATCAGAGCAATCATTATACTTTTTTTTAACATAATAAAATATTCTCCTAATGGTTTAAAAAATAAAATTTACTTTATACAAGTAAGGTATTTTAAATCGTATGTTTTATACAAAAAAAATGTATTATCACATTTTCCATTAAAAATACAGGAGGTCTTGCGTTTGGTCAGCACTTCTGCCTGTATATTGCAATACCATTGTTTTATTTTTTTTTTAAATCAGGATCTATTTTTTTGTCAATGGGGAAAATTTCACTGTTTAAAATCCGTGTCAACATGACCGGCAACCCCTAGGTGGGGTCTGGAAAATTTGACGGCCGGGGAATCCGGTCAACCGACCGCAGGGTGTCCAAGAGAATCGTCTTATCAGGGATGTGCCAAGCCCCATTGATCCGCCGGAAGGCTGCAGGTTTCATACAAGGTGCCCCTTTGCCATTGAGGTCTGCACGATAAAACAGCCCGTGCTCGAACAGGTATAGGCCGGGCACCAGGTGGCCTGCCATCGAAAACATGAGCTTGAAGTTCTTATGAAAGAGGGAGAAAACAAAGGATTTTTAGTTTGCCGATAGGAATTGAGTCTTGACTGGATATATTCCGATTCTCAAGTTTCCGCATTTGACTGTTAAACGTTGGGTATTGATAGCGGGCTGAAAGCATCTGCGGATCTTGCCTTTTATTCCACCGGAAGCGCATTTTTTTTGTATTCCTCTTTAATGAGTCTTCCCAACAGGGAGATACCCTGTTCAAGCCTTGGGCTCCATTTGAAACCGCAGTTGATTCTCAGGCAGTTTCGATACCGGTCCGACGAAGAACAGATGACACCTGGAAGTATGGAAATATTTTGTTCATAGGCCCTTTGATAAATTATCATGGCATCAATTTTTTTATTCAAAGCAATCCAGATAAACATTCCTCCTTTGGGAAAGGTTGTCTGGGTGTCGGCTGGGAAATGGTTTGCAACTGCCATGGCCATGGCCGAGGCCTGATTTTTGATCTGGTTCCTCAGTTTCCTTAAATGACGGTCATAGGCACCGGCATCTAAAAATCGGGACACGATTCTATGGTTGATATTGGGGGTGGAAAGCTGGGTATTGAGTTTTATTCTGATCACCTGGTCCCTGAAACGGCCGGGAATGGTCCATCCGGTTCGCAGTCCCGGTGCCAGGGTTTTGGAAAAAGAGGAACAATACAGGACCAGTCCCTGGGTGTCCATGCTTTTAAAGGTACTGGGCCGTTTATCTCCGAAGTAAAGATCCCCATATATATCATCTTCAATAATGGGGATACGCCAGGCATTGGCGATGGCGAGGATGGCTTCTTTATTTTCTATAGAAATCACAGAGCCCAGGGGGTTTTGAAAATTAGGATTCAACAGACAGGCTTTTATTCGATTGGAAGACACCGCTGTTTCAAAGCGGATCGGGTCAATACCCGTGTCGGAACAGCCGGGCAATTCCACCACATACATATTTAAGTCTTCTATGAGCTGTAAAAAACAATGAAATACCGGAGATTCCACCAGAATGGTGTCCCCGGGGCTGGCCACGGCGCGCAGACAAAGGCTGACCGCTTCCAGGCATCCGTTGGTGGTAATGATATCATCCGGGGTAACCCAGGCATATCCGAGCATCCGTTTGGCCAGGGCTTCCCGAAGTCCTATAAAGCCTGCGCATAGATCATAGTTGGCCATACACCCCTCAAGTTCTTCCATTGGAATGGATTTCATTATCCTGGATAATTGCTTGATGGGCATGAGTTCCTTTGAGGGCATGGCAGCCCCTAATTGGAGAATTTTATCGGACTGGAGATCGGAAAGAATGGTTTGGGCCAGTTCATTGACTTTCACCCGACTGGGTCTGGCATCTTCTTTCTCCCGTGGCGGTTTACCCAGTGGGCTTGTCTCAAGCGCCATGACGTAAAATCCTGATTTTTCCCGGGCCTCCACCCTGCCGCGTTTTTCAAGTTCTATATAGGCCTGATGAATGGTGGAGACGCTCAATCCTAAATGGGTACGCAGCTTCCTCAAGGAAGGCAGTTTCTCACCCGGGGCAAACACCCCTTCCATAATGTTTTTTTGAATTTCATCGGCAAGTGCCACATACCGGAAGTTAATCGTCTGTTTCATGTTTCATAGTTGATGTTTTTGGGTTTGCCTGAATATCAGAATCTGTTATGGTTGAGTTCGTGATCTTCTGTAACTGTTTTTTCTTTTTGTTTAATATATACTCAGGTGAAAATCAATGCCTTCTCGCAGGTAATAAAAAAAAGGTGTATGGAAAATAGCATGAAAGATTTGAGTCTCTATGTGATTACGGTTCTGGTTTGGGGATCCACCTGGATTGCCATCAAATACCAATTGGGATCTGTCGATCCTTTGGTTTCGGTTATCTATCGTTTCGGTCTTGCGTCGATTCTGTTGTTTTTGTTCTGCAAAATTCAAGGTCTAAGCCTGAAATTTTCCAGGAAAGAACATTTTTTCATGGCGATTTTGGGCCTGTTTTTGTTTTCCCTTAACTATTGGCTGGTGTATCTTGCCGAGGTTCATCTGACCTCGGGCCTTGTGGCGGTTATTTTTTCTTCCATTGTATTTTTCAACATTGCCAATGGGGCCATCTTCCTGAAGACCCCCCTTGAACGAAAAATGATAATAGGTGCCCTTGCCGGTATTATCGGGATAGTTTTTATTTTCATGCCGGAAATTAAATCTTTTCACCTGGGTGATACAGGGTTTTTTGGGGTTATCCTGGGATTTTCCAGTGTGCTCCTGGCATCCTTTGGCAACATTATTTCGGCCAGAAATACCCGAAACAATATTCCCGTGATCCAGGCAAATGCCATTGGAATGGGATATGGCACCCTTGTTCTGGCACTGGTGGCTGTTTTTCTGGGCAAAGAGTTTTCCTTCTCATATTCAGTTCCCTATGTGGGGTCCCTTGTTTTTTTGTCCGTGTTTGGCTCTATCATTGCCTTTGGCTGTTATCTGACCCTTATCGGGTCCATTGGTGCTGATAAGGCCTCCTATGCCATTATGGTGGTGCCGGTTGTCGCTTTGATCATTTCTTCTGTTGTGGAAGGGTATGCCTGGAATTTTTCTGGAGGAGTGGGGCTTGTCCTGGTTGTTGGCGGTAATTTTTGGGCGTTGCAGAAAAAAACCGGGATCTCGGCCTAGTTCTTTCCATTTTTACCGGTTGCATATTGAAATGAATTTATGCTAATTAGATTCGAATGAAACAATATGTAATAGACGGGTTTAGTCTTCAGGACTATCATAAATTAAAAAAATATTTTGAAAAGTACCTGGAAGCAGCTTCTGTGGATGGCATTTACTGGTTCGAACTGGAACAAGACGCGCTTACCCCTGTCCAGTCCGCCCATGAATCCTGTGGGCCCCACGTGTTTGCCCTGATGCTGGAAAACACGTATTTGTCCTGTGAACTTCTTGTGAGGATTAAAACAAATATCAAGTGCGATTGTATGGGGTATGCCACAAAGGAACAGCGGGACTGGTTAATTGACCAGATCGATGCTATTCTTGAAACGCTTTCAATCTGCATTTAAAAAAATAATAGGTTAGACCAATGCTTAAAATTATACCCCTTGGGGGTCTTGGTGAAATTGGCCTGAACATGATGGTGGTGGAGTATGGAGATGTCATGTTTATCATCGATGCCGGTCTCATGTTTCCCGAAGTCTATATGCTCGGGGTGGATATCGTTATTCCGGTCATGGATTATCTGCATGAGAATCGGGATAAAATACATGGCATTGTTATCACCCATGCCCATGAAGACCACATTGGCGCTCTGCCGTACCTGTTAAAAAAGATTCGAATTCCTGTTTATGGAACCGCTTTTACACTAGAAATAGTCCGCAATAAGCTTGTGGAATTTGATCTGAACAAGCATATTGATCTGAACCTTGTCAATCCCGGAGAAACCCTTTCCATTGATCCCTTTGAAATTGAATTCATCCGGGTGAGCCATTCCACCATAGACGGGGTGGGGCTTGCCATCACCACGCCAGAAGGAGTGGTGGTGCACACAGGCGATTTTCGAATTTCTCACGATGCCGATAATAAGAAAAATACAGATATATCCAGCTTTGCCCGGTACGGAGAGAAGGGGGTATTGGCATTGATGTCCGACTCCACCAATGCCGAGGTGGAAGGGTATACCACATCTGAACAGGACGTGGCCAGGAATCTGGACAAATTTATCACGGCAGCTCCGGGTCGGGTTATTGTTGCTATGTTTGCATCCAATGTATCCAGGATTCAGCAGGTGATTGATATTGCCATCAGCAATAATCGGAAAATAATTTTCAATGGCCGGAGTATGGAACAGATCGTCTCGGTTGCCACGAAACTTGGGTATATCAAATGCCCCCCCAGTATGATTCGGGATATAAAACAGATCAGGTCCTGTGCCGATGACAAGGTGATTATCATCACCACGGGAAGCCAGGGAGAACCCATGTCTGCATTGGTTCGTATGGCCTCCGGGATTCATCGGCATATCAATATCAAAAAAAAGGATACGATTATCCTTTCTTCCAAACAGATCCCGGGCAATGAAAAAGCCGTGGCCAATATTATTAATAAGCTTTATCGGCGCGGCGCCGAGGTGGTGTATTCAAAGATTGCCCTGGTCCACGCCTCGGGCCATGCCCACCAGGAAGAGCTCAAGCTCATGCTCAATTTGATTAAACCCAAGTATTTTATTCCCATACACGGGGAATACCGCCACCTGGTTATCCATGCAAGGTTGGCTGAAAAACAAGGGCTTGCCCGGGAGAATGTTCTTGTGGGCGAAGACGGTCGGGTCATTGCTTTTGATAAGGACGGCGGCCGTATCCAGGGAAAAGTTCCGACGGGCAGAATCCTGGTGGATGGTAAAGGAATAGGGGATGTCGGCAGAAGTGTGCTCAAGGAGAGAAGAGAACTTTCCGAGGGGGGGCTTGTGGTGGTGACCATGATTATTGACGAAGAAACAGGGGTGGTGCTCTATGGGCCTGAATTGATTTCCAAGGGATTTGTTTTTGATTCTGCAACCGGGCATCTTATAGATGATGCCCAGTGCGTGATCCTTGAAATCGTTGAAGAGGTTGAGGCCGGGCTTGAATCCCGGGTTGACCTGATTCGTAAAAAACTCAAGCGCGCGTTGAAACAATATTTTGCCTTTGCCATTAACCGTAAACCCTTGATCGTTCCCATCATCATCGAAGTATGAAAAAAGAATTATTGGGTATCCTGCTGTTATTTTCCATCATTCTAACAGCTGTCAGCCTTTTTTCCTATGATGCAGCAGATCCTTGTGTGGGTCCTGATTTTTTTACAATTCCAGCTGTTGTCCACAATCTGTTTGGTCTGGTGGGTGCCCATGTGGCAGGTTTTTTTATCTATCTTTTCGGAATGGGTGCCTTGTGGGTGCCTTTCCTCCTTTCTTTGCTCAGCGTCTGGTTCCTCAAGGAACGGTCCCCCAAAATTATCTGGCTGACCCTGGCAGGGGGGGTGATTCTTATGATCAGCACCGGTAGTATTTTATTTTTATTCAAGGATGCCTACGGGTTTTCCCACACCCTGATTTCAGCCGGTGGGGTGATTGGCCGTGGTCTGGTATCCTTTTTATTAAAATATACCAATAGTGTCGGATGCATTACCATCCTGGCCTTTTTTTGTGTCATCGGATTTACCCTTGCTACTGGAATCTCCATGGTTGCCCTGGCCTTGTTTGTTCAGCAAAAAACGGTTTCTTTGATGACCATCATCCAGGATGATTTCAAAGAATTCATTGATTATATAACGCTTAAACTGCACAAGTTTCAGGAAAACCGAAGACAGGTCATTCATGACCGGGTCACTCGTGACCGGGACATGCTAGAACCGGACCTTAAAGAGATTGACATCACCCCAAGGCCCCACAAAAAAAAAGCATTGATTAAGCTTCCTGGAAGAGTGGTAAACTCTCAAGAGGCGAGCATCCCTTTAGAGGATCTGTTTGAACCCACCATTGTGGCCTTGGCACCCGATGACATTGAATATGTCTCTGATCCAATAATTGAAGACATCCGGGGAAAAACGCAATTTTCCTTGCCTAAACTGTCCTTTTTAGATGAAAAACCAGTGGTAACCCGGGAAATTGATACCCAGTTCCTCCAGGGCAAGGCAAGGATTCTGGAAGAAAAACTCAGGGATTTTAATGTGGCCGGTGAGGTGGTGGAGATTTTACCCGGACCGGTTATTACCACCTTTGAATACCGGCCGGCTCCGGGGATCAAACTGAGCAAAATCGTCGGACTTTCCGATGACCTGGCCCTGGCCTTGAGTGCCATCAGTATTCGTATTGTCGCCCCCATCCCGGGGCGGGATGTGGTGGGCATTGAAATTCCCAATGAGGAACGGGAACTTGTCAATCTAAGGGAGATGATTTCTTCAAAGGCCTTTGTCCAGTCAGACTCTTTGCTCACCCTGGGCCTTGGAAAGGATCTCTTGGGAAAACCCGTTGCCACTCAAATGGACAAGATGCCCCATCTGCTCATTGCCGGTGCCACCGGGACCGGCAAGAGTGTGGGCTTAAATTCCATGATTATCAGTCTTTTGTACAAGGCAACTCCGGATGAGGTCAAGCTGATCATGATTGATCCCAAACGAATTGAATTGTCTGTGTACAATGATATTCCCCATTTGATATCTCCTGTGGTGACGGATATGAAAAAAGCCACCAATGCCCTTTATTGGGCGGTCAGGGAAATGGAGCGCCGGTATGAACTTCTGGAACAAAACGGCTTAAGAAACCTGGACCAGTACAATGAGATGGCAAGGGAAGCAAAGAAAAGCTGGTCTGCACTGAACCATACAAAAAAGGAAGATTCAGTTGAATCACCGCCTCCAGAACCCCTTCCTTTTATCGTGGTGATTGTGGATGAGCTGGGGGATTTGATGATGGTGGCCTCAAAGGATGTGGAGTATGCCCTGACCCGGCTTGCCCAGATGGCACGGGCCGCCGGCATTCACATTATTCTGGCCACCCAGAGGCCTTCGGCCGATGTGCTCACCGGTACCATCAAGGCCAATTTCCCCACCCGGATCTCATTCCAGGTCTCGTCCAAAATTGATGCCCGGATTATCATTGACCAGGGCGGTGCTGAAAGCCTTCTGGGCAATGGAGATATGCTTTTTTGCCCGCCGGGAACAGGAAAGCTCATGCGGATCCAGGGGGCCTATATCTCTGAACGAGAGATTGCGCGGGTCACCGGTTTTTTAAGGGACCAAGGAAAGCCCGATTATGATGAGAGCGTCACCATGGGGGATGGGAATGGCCAGGAAAAGGAGTTTGATGAAGCAGATTACGATGCAAAATACGATGAAGCCGTGGCCCTTGTGACAAAATCCAGGCAGGCTTCTATTTCCTATGTACAGCGTCGGTTGCGCATCGGTTATAATAGGGCGGCACGATTGATTGAAATGATGGAGCACGAGGGGATTGTCGGTCCCCAGATTGGCGCCAAACAAAGGGAAGTACTGGTTAAAAGCTATGACGATGATTGATATAAAAATACTCAACACCATTAAAGGCTTTATGGATGATGCTGAAGCCGTCCGGCTCTTTGAGCTGGCCGGTCAGGCAGCAGTCATGGGAGCGGTTCTTGAAATTGGAAGTTATTGTGGTCGATCCGCCGCAATTATAGGCACGGCCTGTCAAAAAAATAACGGTATCCTGTATTCCATTGACCACCATATCGGATCCGAGGAGCAACAGCCGGGAGAGGAATATTTTGATCCTGAGCTTTTTGACCAAAGAACAGGCGGCATTAATACCCTTCCATTTTTAAGGGAAACTTTAAAAAAAACAGGTCTTGAAGATACGGTCATTCCCATTGTGTCCACATCCATTGTGGTGGGAAAAATGTGGCAAACCCCTTTGGCCATGGTTTTTATTGATGGCGGTCATTCCTTTGAGGCAGCCCACACTGATTTTTTGACCTGGTCTCCCCATCTTTTGCCCGGGGGGGTTCTGGTGATCCATGATATTTTCCTGGATCCTGGCAAGGGCGGTCAAGCTCCCCGGCAGGTCTATGAACGCGCAATTGCCACAGGGCTTTACACAGAATGTGCAATGACCAAAACCCTTGGGGTGCTCCAGCGAAAATAAATCCATTGTTTTAAAGCAGAGCGTGTCCACCTTGCAAGTTGGCCTGTAGCAATCATATGAAAAACAAAGAGGTTGAAAAGAAAGTCCATGCACACGATTGTCCTGGAAAAAATCAAAGAATATTATCTTGAATTATTGCCCTTTAACAAGGTGTTGGGGATTGGGATCGATCATTTGGACTATGCGAGTGGGGATGCGGTTACAAGTTTTCCCATGGCACCGGATCTGGTTGGAAATCCTGTAGCCGGTATCCTCCACGGAGGGGTCACTGCATCTGTGATTGATTTGACCGGGGGATTGAGTGCCCTTATCTCCTGTGCAAAATTCCATGAGAGTGCTTCTCCCGAGGTGATTGCACAAAAATTGACCGCCTCAGCCACCATTGATATGCGGGTGGATTATCTCAGGCCGGGTAAAGGAAGATCCTTTCAATGCAAAAGCCGTATCATCCGGGCGGGTTCCCGTATCGTGGTTTCAAAAATTGATCTGTTGAATGAGCGAGAGGTCAGGATTGCCACCGGTACTGCCACCTATTTGATTGGATGACTATTTGATCGGATGAGTTAGACGCCTCATTTATCCGGTCACTATATCTTGTCAAAGCGTTCAGGTTACGTCGCTGTGACGCCTTTATTCGATGTATCCTTTTCCATTGCATTCCGGGCACTTGGTATCTGGTTCGCAAATGCAGTCATCGACGCCTTCGTCCTTGTCAACTCCCCGCCATTCAGCGTTGCATTCACAGGAACCGGCCATGATTTTAGACCCTTTGCACAGGGGGCATACCTTTTTATCTGTCATTTTATGTTTCCTTATAGAAAAGAGTGACCAATAAAAAATATTGGCAAATCGCCTGTCAGGCACGTTATCACCATTATAGTCCAATTTCTTTTTTTGTAAAGTATTCCCGGGACTTATCTTTTTCCTCCCCGCAAAAATCCATAGCCGGCACCTGCAATCCCCCCCGCCAAGTGGCTGAATTGGGAAATTTGATCAATTTTCAAAATAGAAATAACTTCATTGCCAATAAAGAGCATGGCAACCAGGATGAATGTCAGGGGAATCTGGCGAGCCCGGATGTTTGAAAAAGAGCTGAGCAGAATCAGCATAAAGGCGATTCCACTGCCTCCCATAAGAGAATTGGAAAAGAAAAAAGCATTAAAGAGGCCGGTGGCAGCCGCCGTAACAAGGATCATTTCAAGCAGTTTGCCCGACCCGTATTTTTCTTCCAGTAAAGGCCCCACCAGCAGTATGATGGTAATATTTCCCGAAAGATGGGCCCAGCCGCCATGGCCGGCAATATAAGAAATTAACCGCAAATAAAATTCAGGCGAGGAAAACGCCAGCGATGCAGGGGAGGTAAAGTAGTCGGCCAGGATTGCCCTGGAGCAAAGGATAAGTACGCCAAAGGCAATAAGGGTATAGGTAAGAATGACCGGGGCATTGTATTTTATTTTCATATTTCACCTTTTGTTTGTTTTTTTAGTATGGCAAACTTTTTATCTCTTCCGGCCAGGGGAAGCAAGTTTAAAATTTGTTCAAGGTATTCTCTCCCCTTTATTGCTGGTACCGGTTGATTCTAACTTGCTATTTGACCCAGGTTGTGGCACTTATTAGGATTTATACAGCAAATAAATACTATCAAAGACTATAACTATTGGATATTTTTTCATTAGTGAATGATTTCGGAGGGATATATAATGGAGGAGCGGTACAATCCTGGTGTTGTTGAGCCCAAATGGCAGGAATATTGGAACAAGAACGAACTTTTTAAGGTCGCTGAAGACCCGGAAAAGGAAAAATACTATCTATTGGAAATGTTTCCCTATCCTTCGGGGAAAATTCATATCGGCCATGTTCGAAACTATACCATAGGCGATGTGGTGGTTCGGTATAAAAGGATGAAGGGATTTAACGTCATCCACCCCATGGGGTGGGATGCCTTTGGCATGCCGGCGGAAAATGCTGCCATTGACAACAATACCCATCCGGCTGCCTGGACCTATGAAAATATCTCTGCCATGCGGGCCCAGCTTAAAAAAATGGGTTTTTCCTATGACTGGGACCGGGAGATTGCCACCTGTCGGCCGGAATATTATCGATGGGAGCAATGGCTGTTTTTGAAAATGCTGGAAAAAGGCATGGCCTACCGTAAGGAATCCTTTGTCAACTGGTGTGAAAAATGTCAGACAGTTCTTGCAAATGAGCAGGTGGAGCAGGACAAATGCTGGCGGTGTTCCCAGGTGGTTCAGCAGAAAAAACTCTGGCAGTGGTTTTTCAAGATTACCGATTATGCAGAAGACCTGCTGGTCCATTGTGATCAATTGCCCGGGTGGCCGGACAAGGTGACCGTGATGCAGAAAAACTGGATCGGAAAAAGTATCGGGTCTGAACTCAATTTTAAGATTGACGGAAGCAACGAGGATCTTGAGGTTTTTACCACAAGGCCGGACACGGTGTTCGGGGCCACGTTCATGTGCCTTGCCCCGGAACATCCCCTGGTGGAAACCCTGTCCCGGGGTACCGATCAGGAGGGTGCAGTTGATGCCTTTGTTCAAAAGGTTGCAAGCCAGGAGCGGTCTGCCGACGGCATTGAAAAATATGAAAAAGAAGGGGTGTTTATTGGTGCCCATTGTATAAACCCCGCCACTGGAGAGAAGATTCCCATCTATACGGCCAATTTTGTATTGATGGGATATGGAACCGGTGCCATTATGTCAGTGCCTGCCGGGGATCAGAGGGATTTTGATTTTGCCCGCAAATATGGCCTTGATATTCGGGTGGTGGTTCAGCCGGAAGGAGAAAAACTGGATTCTGCTGCCATGACCGAGGCCTATACCGGTGGTGGTGTGATGGTCAATTCCGGCCAGTTTGACGGTTTGGACAGTAAAGAAGCCATGGAGGTGATGACCGATTGGCTGGAAGAGAAGGGCCGTGGAAAAAAGGCTATTTCCTACCGGCTCAGGGATTGGGGAATATCCAGACAGCGGTATTGGGGAACCCCCATCCCTGTGATTCACTGCCCCTCCTGCGGTGTGGTTCCGGTCCCGGAAGAAGATCTTCCCATCCGGCTTCCCGAAGAAGCCAATTTGCTTGCCAAGGGGGGATCCCCCCTTCCTAATCTTGATTATTTTTCAAAGGTGACCTGTCCTGCCTGCGGCAGGGAGGATGCCAAACGAGATACTGATACCATGGATACCTTTGTGGAATCTTCCTGGTATTATCTGCGGTATTGTTCTCCCCGGTATGACCAGGGGATGTTTGATCCTGCGGCTGTTAAATACTGGGCCCCGGTGGATCAATATATCGGCGGGGTGGAACATGCGGTGCTTCATCTCTTGTATTCGCGCTATTTTATGCGGGTCTTGAACACCCTTGGGTTGATCGATTTTAAAGAACCTTTTACCCGTTTGCTTACCCAGGGAATGGTATGCAAGGAAACCATGACCTGCCCTGAACACGGATTTTTGTTTCCCGAAGAGGCAAAAAAACAAGCGGATGATACCCTGGCTTGTACCCGCTGCAACAGCGAAGTCACGGTGGGGCGTGTGATCAAGATGTCCAAATCCAAAAAAAATGTGGTGGACCCCAACGAGCTTCTTGATCGCTACGGGGCAGATGTTACAAGACTTTTTTGTCTGTTTGCCGCCCCCCCCGAGCGGGATCTGGAATGGAATG
This sequence comes from Desulfobacteraceae bacterium, assembly GCA_016743945.1. Classification (GTDB taxonomy): domain Bacteria; phylum Desulfobacterota; class Desulfobacteria; order Desulfobacterales; family Desulfobacteraceae; genus NBML01. The sequence continues at coordinate 10,379 of JADGFI010000049.1, read as the reverse complement.
AAGACGGGGTGGAGGGCAGTAACCGGTTTGTCAACAGGGTGTGGCGCCTTGCCATTGACTGTATGGCCAAAATTGATGCAGCCGCCATTGAATCCTTTCATGGGGCAGCTTGTGACCTTAAATCTGCAGATGCAAAAAACTTGTATATCAAAGCCAACCAGACCATTAAAAAGGTGAGTGATGATATTGATAAAAGTTTTCATTTTAATACTGCTATTTCCGCTGTAATGGAGCTTGTCAACACCATGTATACGGTTGAAATTGACAAGGCGGACCCAGAGATGCGCTCAGTTCTCCTTTTTTGTCTTGAAAATATTTTGCTGTTATTGAGCCCGATTATTCCCCATTTTTGTGAAGAGCTGTTTGAAAAAATGGGAAACCGTGGGTCGATCATAGAACACTCCTGGCCTGACTATCGCAAGGATTCCCTTGAGACCGACGAGATTTTGGTTGTGGTTCAGGTGAATGGAAAGCTGAGGGCAAAATTTACCATTGGGACAGGTGTGGATGAGGCCGGGATCAAGGAAATAGCCCTGGCCGATGAACGAATAAAAAAATATCTACAGGAAAAACCATTGAAAAAGATCATTGTGATTCAAAAAAAACAGACCCTTGTCAATATTGTGGTGTGATATGAAATTAATTCGGTTCTTTATGATGGCTGGATTGGTTGCCGGATTGGTTGCCGGGTGTGGCTATCACCTTGAAGGTGGTGGCTACATAAATGAGGGTGTAACCCGTGTGGCAGTGGATGTTTTTGAAAATAAAAGTTCTGAAACCCGTGCCGGTATGAGTTTTACAAACCAGTTGATCCGGGAGATTCAGGCGAAAACGGATACGGCGGTGGTGGATTCCGCTACGGCAACCCGGAAGATTACGGGAATAGTTAACGCCATCACATTTTCCGCCTTGTCCAGAACAACCTCTGAAACGGTAGTAGAAAGAAGGGTGACCGCTTTAGTGGATGTACAACTGATGGGACCGGACGGAGAAATTCTATGGTCAGTGAAGAATTTATCTTCCAAGGAATCCTATACGGTTGACCCAAATAAAGTGGATGATGAAGCTAACAAGAGAGAGGCGGTCGAAAAAATTGCCCTACGAAGCGCTGAACGGGTTGTCAGTCAGATGATGACCAATTTTTAGACGGCTAAAATAATAAAGACAGGAGTCACTTCCTATTTATGGAATAGGAAGTGACTCCTGTCTTGCTTATATGTAACCTAACTTTTAACTTTGATTTTCAACCCCGCTTTTTTACAAAGGTGGGGGTTAAGAATTTACAAGTTTAGAAAGTCTTGAAATTTTTCTGGAAGCAGTTTTTTTATGAAGAATGCCTTTTTTTGCGGCTTTGTGTATTGCAGACTGTGTCTGTCTCATCAATTCATCTTTGGTGTCAGCACCAGTTTCCTGGGCGGCACGCAGACTTTTTTCCAGGTTTTTGAGAGTGGTTTTTGCAGATCTGTTTCTAAGCCGTCTTACCTGACTCTGTTTCGCCCGTTTCTTTGCAGATTTATGGTTAGCCAACTTGGTCTAGCTCCTTGTGTTAGTGAATTTAAGATAAAATTAAGCCATATTTCAAAAAAGAAAACATATAGTTAAATTTGAATTTTGTCAAGGAAAATTTGTGAGAAACATATTTAAAAATGCGGCATCGGTGAGTGTTTTAACCTTTGTCAGTCGCATTCTTGGGGTGTTAAGAGATGCCATGATTGCAATGATTTTCGGTGCATCTTCCGTAAGTGATGCCTTTTTTATTGCGTTTAGACCCTTTGACCTGCTCAGAAAAATGTTTTCCGATGGCATTTTGAGCATTTCATTTGTACCCGTTTTTTCAAGCTATATGGAAAAGGGAAGAAAAGATCAGGCAATTGCCATGTTTTTATCGGGTTTGTTTATCCTTTCTGTGGGGGGGATTTTATTGGTATTTATCGGGATTGCTTTTGCCCCGGTTCTGGTAAAAATTATCGCTCCGGGATTTTCCGGGGGGTCTTATGCTTACAGCCTTACCATTATTTTGTTGAAAATAATGCTGCCCTATCTTTTAACCATCCTGGGCCTTGCCCTTTGTATGGGCGTGCTCAATTCCCTTGGCAATTTTTGTATTCCGGCGGCCACCCCCATTGTTTTGAACCTTGTGGTGATTTTGTTTGCTTTTTTTGTATCCGCTTATGTTGATCCCCCGGTTCTTGCCCTAGCTCTCGGGGTTGTCCTGGGCGGAATTGTACAATTGGCGTTGCAGGTTCCGTTTTTAATTCACCATGGGATGCTCAATTTCTCCTGCTTTACATGGCTCCATCCCGGACTGATAAAGGTGGGAAAAATAATGATTCCCTGTATGGTGGGGGCTGCTTCTTATCAGATTAATATCATGATTGCCAGTTTCTTTGCCTCAAAGCTTTGCCAGGGCAGTGTTTCTTTTCTCTATTATGCTGACAGGTTGGTACAATTTCCCTTGGCGTTGTTGGCCGTATCGTTTTCAACGGTTTTATTGCCTTCCCTTTCCAGAAAGGCAGCTTCTGGAAAACAAGATGAAACAGCAGCGGATTTTACAAAGGGGGCTTCCCTGGTTTTTTTTGTAACCATACCCGCCATGGCAGGATTGATGGCACTTGCCACCCCCATTGTTTCCCTTTTATTCAAACAGGGTGCCTTTGATGCTCTTGCTGTTCAATCCACATCAGATTGCCTTTTTTATCTGGTACTCGGGTTGTGGGCATATACCGGCAATAGGCTTCTTGTTACCCTCCATTATTCCTTGTCTTCTTTCAGACTGCCGTTTATTTCCGGGTTGATTTCCATTGGGTCTAATTTGATGTTGTGTTTTTTTCTGATGGAACCTTTTGGGTTTAAGGGACTTGCATTGTCTGTTTCCATAAGCGCCATGGCAGGCTTTGGGGTTTTGTTCATGAACATGCCCAAAACCCTTTCCAGGTCCTTTCTGATTGTTTCCGCTTGCAGACCGGTTTTCATATCTGTTATAATGTTTTTCTTTGTTCGCTGGACAGCTGGATTCCTCTTAACTGAAGAATATGGTAAAATCGGACTTGGCGCGGGGATATTGGGCTGCATCCTAGTGGGTGTGTTCTTTTTTCTATTGGCCGGTATTTTCACCGCAAGCCCTGAAATAAAATTGATAAAACAGATGTTAAAAAAGACCCCCCAATGACTATATTCGAAAAAATGGCTTTTTATGTGGGCATCTTTTTGACCCTGGTGCTCTTGTTCCTGATTTTTTTTTCAAAGAATGGGGTCATGGAGTATGGCAAACTTAAACAACAAGAAGCGCAGATTGCAGCCCAAACGGTCCAGGTGGCAAAGGAAAACCGAAAAATTGAACAAGAAATTAAAAGTTTGAAACATGATATGAATTATTTAAAGCACTTGGCAAAACATGAACATGAGATGGCAGAACCGGGTGATCTTATTTTTAAGAATACGCCAGATAAAGCAGATAAAAAGGAAAAAACGCCATGAGTCAGGAGTTTAATACCCTGGAACTTGCCAGGATTTATGAACGCCAGGGGTATTTTCAGGATGCCTTTGACATGTACCAGGCCCTTTCCACTGAAAGCTTGCACGAGGAAAATCCGGAAAGGGGACAAAAAATAAATTCCGGCCTTAAGCGAATGGCGTCTGCCCTGGAAAACCAGGCAATGGAATCCTTGGCCATTGCCGCCCCGGAAAAAAGGATTGATATTCTTCTGGAACAATGGCTCATACTCCTTATGTTACAAAAAAGAGTTGATTTGATGAAACAGGTAACACGCCGATAGCAAAGGAGCCTTTGGGGCAGATTCAAATGATTAAAACAGAAAAATTTGGGGTTCTTATCCTTCTCACCCTTGCGGGTCTTCTCTCCTTTGGGGTGAATTTTTTTTCACCCACAGGCATTGCGCTGACGGGGCAGTGGGACAGATCCAGGGGGGTAGTAATGGCAAAATCCAAACAGGATATGGGTCATGCCGATATTGAGATCAATAATCCTCTGCGGGTTCGCCGGATGATTAAAAATTCAGAAGTTGTCCTCGTGGATGTTCGTCCAAAAGAGCGCTATGACATGGGGCATCTCCCCGGTGCCGTTTCTTTTCCCCTGGATGCGTTTGATGAGGGTTTTGACACTTTTTTAAAGCTTGTAAAAAAAGATTCCCTCATCCTGGTTTATTGCTCAGGAGTTGAATGCACGGACAGTCATGCCGTTGCGGCACAGCTTATGGCCTTGAATTTTAAAACGGTGCAAGTTTATGCCGGTGGCTTCAGGGAATGGCAGGAAATGGGATATGAGACAGAAAAAAAATGAAAGCTAATCAACACAAACCGGGATGGCCAACCTGGATTCACTGGACATTCAGGCTTGTTCTCGGGCTGACCTTTATCTGGGCAAGCTGGCATAAGATGGTGGCTCCCGGGGAATTTGCCAAAATTATTTACGGGTATGGGGTGTTTCCGGGGATTTGTATTAACCTCATCGCTATTTTTCTTCCTTATCTTGAAGCGCTGGCGGGTGTCTGCCTGGTTACAGGAATTTTGCCAAGATCCTCCCTGGTGATTATTAACTGGCTGTTGACCGCATTTATTGTGTTAATTGGATTTAATTTATTCCGGGGGCATGTGTTTGACTGCGGGTGTTTTTCTGTCTCAGAAACCCATGCCACAGCATCTGCCTGGTCCCTGCTAATAAGGGATTTTCTCCTGCTTTCAATTGGTATCTGCCTGTGGGTCCAGTTTAAGCGCCGGGCCATGATTTACAAGGATTGATCTTTCGGGAAATTATTTTAAACCCAATTGATTTTCGAGTACGGATTTGGTGTTTAACTATTTCATGCGGACAATGCGGAAGCCCAGGCTGTTTCTTTTGGCCATGGGTTTATAATAACTGCGATAGGCACTTCTCTGGTATTTGGCTGTCTGATACCAGCCTCCACCCCGGATGATTCTATGATCTCCTTTTTTTTCCAATGGGTCAACAAGATTGTCCTTATAGGTGTCGGTAATCACCCCAACCTTGGCCTTCCAGATATTACGCCAGCGGCAGGCATCCAAAACCCATTCCTGAACATTGCCGTGCATGTCGTAAAGCCCCCATTTGTTTGGTTTGCGGGTCTTGACCGGGTGGGGTTTAAAATTCCGGGCTGGACTTTGGAGTCCCGAGGTATAACAATACCAGGCCGTGTCCACTAGGGCGGGCTCTGGTTCATTGCAAGAAAAGGTGGTGACAGGACCCTTCGCAAATGCTGTGATACTTCCAGCCCTGCAGGCATATTCCCATTCTGCTTCCGTGGGAAGCCGGTATCGGTTAGTTCCTTCCAGTTTATTTAAAAAAGAGATGAACTGCATGGCCTCATCCCATGAAATGGAATCCACAGGATAGGTGTCCCCCAGTTTAAAGGAAGAGGGGTTGGGGGAGGCAAGCTTTCTCCATTGTCCCTGGGTGACCTCTGTTTCCCCAAGATAAAAACTTTTTGAGATGATAACCTTGTGTTGGGTTTCATTCCAAGCCCTGCCTCGTTCAGATTCAGGACTGCCCATGGTAAAACTGCCTGCCGGCACCAGGACAAACCGCATGCCCAGCTTATTGGTATGGATATCTTGGGCAGCACCTATCCCGGTTTGGGAAAAAAAGAGTATAAGACCCGTAAGAATAAAAAAAGAACATCTGAATTTAGAAAAAAATTTCATAAAATTATCCTGACTTTAGATATCACTAGGTTTGCGTTTTTAAGAATTCTAACACACTCATTGGTTTGTGTTCAATACTACATTTATATAAAATTTTTTGCTTACCAGTTGAAAAATTGTGTCCAGATGATATGAAGGGGTAGAGAATAATTATTTAAGCAGCATTAACAGCAAGTCAGGAGTTGTTGGATGAAACCAAAGGATAAACCTGGGTCAAAGATATCCACCGCCCAATCAAATACCAATCGGGCAAATACCAATCGGGCAAATACCCATCAGAAAACTTACAACACAGATCCTGAATCATTGAATTTGGGCACTTCTTTGTTGAAAAAAAATGAATTCGCTCTGATTATAGTGGGGGCCCTGGTGATCACGGTGATTGTTTTTTTTGTTTTCTTCAAGTCTTCCGGGCCCAAAACAAAAGATTTGCCGGATGTGTCTTCAACCGACACCAGGGGATCTTTTCTTGAGTTGGAAAAACGGATTGGCGACATTGAATCGGTTTTGGAAACACTTCAGGCGCAAGGGGCAGGGACTTTGGGTGCAACGGCACATGATGCAATAGCGCCCCTTGATCAAAAAATCCAGCGGATTGAAACCTCGGCGTCTGTGAAAATTGATTCCCTCATTGGAAGAATGGGAAAGGTGGAAAAACAACTCCGTTCACTGAATCAAAAATCCGGTACTCAGCCAACGCCGGTTAAAACCTCTGTGGCTGTGAAATCTCCCCAAAAAACGCCGAGTAAAAAAATAGTGAAAAAATCAACAAAAACGCCTGGGAAAAAGGCCTCCATCTTCCATACCGTTCAAAAAGGGGAAACCCTCTGGAGCATTGCCCAAAAATATAAAACCAGTGTGGCTAATCTAAGAAAATTGAACAATATGTCATCGGCTGCCACGATTTATCCCGGGACCAATATTCTGGTCCGATAGTAAATTTTTCTAACGCTGGTTCAGTTTAACATTTTATCATCCATTGCAATTAGAAATTGTATTGTTGATATCTTGAACATTTCCTGGCAGTTTCCAATAGGCTAATAATACTTGAATATCGGTTTTTAATTTTTTTAGGGGTGGCATTGAACCAACTTTTTTCAACAAAAAAGAGGTCTTTCAGAATTTCAACTGCGTGGATACCAGCCTTTCGTTACAAACACTCATGCTCAAGCTGTGTATCCTGCAAACTTCTGTCGGTATTCTTTGGGTCGCAGCCCTGTCAAGCGGACAAATATTTTTCTGAAAAACGAGATATCTTCATACCCGACCGCATAGGTGATTTCATTAAAGGTGTGGGTGCCATCCTCCAACATCTGTTTAGCTTGTTCCACCCGCAGTTTTTGAAGATATGACAAAGGGGTCATACCGGTTGCCTGTTTGAAGCGACGTTCCAGGGATAATAATTGTTGAGTCGGGAAAACTCAATTTTTTAGAATTACCTTACTTTCTGGAAACTCTTTTCGGGACGATTATTAAAGTAAATAGAATCAACAATTTGGGTCCCTTGCTTTTTTGTCGTATTGTATCATATAAGTGAAATAAGATTCACTTATCGGAAAAATAATAATATGCACAGTTAGAGATACGTTAAAAAAATCTTATATAGGATATATGATTATCAAAACTGTTAAAAATAAAATATCAAGATTTACAGCCTCCTTTGGTTTAAAGACCAAGGTTGCGGTTAAGCGATACATTAAAAAATTCATCAATGCTGTCTTTACAACCATTATCCTGCTGGCACTAACCGTTATTGCTTTTTATATTTTACTCGAAGGATGTAAAATGATCTGGAGCATCTATCAGTTCACCACAGTGGGCAAGCACTATTTGAGAATCAATCCTGAAATGTCATCGCTGATTGCCGGTGTCCTCCAAGGGAATATGTTCCATTTTTCCGTTTATTATGTTTTGCTAACTTTTTTTTCATGCCTTGGTATCTGCACCTTGCTCCAGATGTTCTGTATTGCAAGATTTTTTTATCAACCCATGGGAATGTTGAGGAGAATTTTATTTTTCGGTTTTCCCCTTGCCTACACCATTGGTTCAATTGATAGCCAAAGTTTAGATCCGATTTTAATTAATCAGTCTTTTGTCATCACTCTTTTTCCAACGCTAATGCTTTTTCATAATTGTTTTCAGAATACCACCCTGTTTATCCCGGAAATCCTATCTGTTTTTTCTTTTATCAAAAAACATTTTTTATACCAGGGCGAGGAATATTAATTGGAGACCTTCTTGTTTGAAAACCTGTTACAGGGATTTTATTAATAGCTTACAGCCATGGCTTGATCCGGACTGCTCTCTATCCCTTCATCCAAAGCATTTACGATTGGATTGGAGCCCTAAACTATTCCAGGCTTCGAATACTTCACCTTCGGATAATAATTCTTGAGTTCAAAATTTCAAATAAGGGTTCTCTATCGAAATCAATCCTCCCGGCTGATTGAGCGGAAAGGTAAATGTCATGATGCAAGCAGGGAATAGAATGAACTTCTCGGCAGAACCTGTCTTTTCTCGACTGTTTTAAAACCACAGTCCATAAATAATTTTTCAAGAGATTCAATTTCAGGAACTGCGCTCACCCCCTTTAATGAACAGTTAACAAAGTTTAAATTCGCTGCAGCCGGATCGTTTCCATGGCTGCGCGTTGTTGTGATGAGCGCAATTTTTCCTCCTGGAGAAAGATTTGCCTTTAACCTATTTATAAGGTCACCTCTTTCATCAGGTTCAAAATAATAGATAAGATTATAGATGGTGATTAAATCAAAAGGTCCGTCATCCTTTACATTACAGGTTCTGATATTACCTTGAATAATTTTGATACGATCTGAAAGCCCCCATATTTCCATATTTTTTCTGGCCTGCTCGACAACGGCATCATCGCAATCAATACCAAGACCAATTGTGTTGTTATTTGCAGTATAGGCTGTTTTCATAAAACTTCCGGACCCACACCCGATTTCAAGCAGGTTCATGGATTTTTTTCCTTTAACCGTTTCATAAATAAAATTCTCGATTAAAGGTTCCTGAATTTTTGAAACTCTTGCAACCAGATCGCCGATCTTCTCAAGGTCATCACTTAACTCACCACCCCTCAGACGATTTCCAAATTCCCGATAAGCTGAATTGTAATAGGTGACATTTGCCTGAATCAAAGCACCAAGCGAATCACCCTTTTCAGTAACCAGTGATTTTGATACTTTACCATTCAACTTAAACACTCCGCTTTTACAAGAGAGCTCTCCTGTTGACACACCGACATCGAGGAGTGCTTCAAGCAGATCAACTCTTTTAACCCCCATATTTTTAATTAAATCATCCATTGCCTGGGGCGTTTTCAATGCCGTCAAAAGGCCTGAATCAAGCGCCGAATGGATAAAATGGAATCGTATGCAGGACTGCCAGTCTTTGATGACTTTAAATAGTCCGGGCATTCGCATCATTTGTAATAAAGAAAACAGATATCTAATCATCACTTCTCCCATTCAAGCAGGTTCGTTTGAAATTATTTGTTTACACCAATTCCATCCATTGTCTGGTCAAGCATCATTTTCAGCATAACAACCAAATTATCCGGTTTAAATTCCGCACCATTTAGTCCTAACAGAAGAACCGAATAATAATGAGAAAAAAAAGAGGCTGCAGCAATATTACTGTTCACCTCTTCTTTTATTTCCCCTCTTTTCTTTCCATCATCTATAATTCGGGAAATCAGCAGGATATACTGATCTGCCTGCTCCTTTAATGCGTCACCACATTGTCCTTTGACAAACCACATTTCTTTGATCAGTGTTCTCGATAAATCTGGATTTTTCGAATAATATTGATAAAATAGATTTGAAAGATATAGGAATTTTTCACATACGGTCACATCCGAAGGAAAGGAAACCATGGCATTTTTTTGAACTTTTACAAGATCATCCAATAGTGCTGCGATGAGCAGGGAAGATTTATCCGGGAAGTAGTTAAAAACGGTTCCAAAACCGATTTCAGCTTTTTGGGCAATTTTACGAATCGTTGTTTTATTAAATCCAACCTCTGAGAAGTACGAACGGGCTATGTCCAATATGATGCCACGTGTTTCATTCTTTTGTTTCTGGCGTCTTGTTTCTTTGGGGATTTTTGTATTCATTGCATATTTTCCTGTTTCGGCTTGCACATAAATCAAGATGAATGGATCTTTTCAGTCAACGATCACGATCACTATATGATCATGATCACATTAGCGACACTTTTTCTTTTTTGCAAGTATTTTCTAAATGAAACAGTCATGCTTTTCCCTATCTTAATAGTCAATAATTTACATTATACTGCTCTATATTCCGGTTAACAGAACGGAAACTTTCAAATATAAGAATTGTGGTGCCACAAACGGCTGTATTTCCTTTATTAATCAACACCTTTCCATCTCTCTTTAGTTTTTTTTACTTAAAATCTAATGTGCTAATCACAGAACGGCTTCAATCAATATGGTTTCCTTGAAAAACGTTCTACTGAAGTACAACTACTTAAATGCCATAAATGTTGGTCTGACGAGCTTATCAAAGGCAATTTCAATGATATCATTTACTTTAACTTTGCCAAAGCCTTTGATACAGTAAGTCATCCAAAACTATTAATCAAATTACAAAGTTATGGAATTAAAGGTAATTTGCTGAAATGGATTGGTGACTTTATTACAGATAGACGTCAATATG
>JADGFI010000048.1 GCA_016743945.1 Desulfobacteraceae bacterium | reverse complement strand
GTAGAATATTGCTCACAAAAGCAGTTGCTGCCAGCAGAAGAGCTATAAATATGTATCTAATTATTAATTTAGAATTTTGAATTTTGATTTGTCCCATCGTAGTAAAGAGTTATGTCAATGAAATACCAAATATTTAATTTCAGACTTGCCATTGAAGTACCTTAGCGGCAGAGAATATTAGTAAAAACCCAAGCACAAAAACCAGCAGGCCTGAACCGGTGTGTACGAGAGTTTCCGGAGAAGCTGCTTCAAGGCCCCAATGGTTAGAAACAAGGATAAGAATCGGTATCCGGACAATATTGGATAGTAGCGCAATGGGGATAGAAAAAAAAAATAAAATCCATTTTTTTGCTATTGAAATAGGTTCAAGATACGCAAATATTGATCCAAGAGCCAGAAACGCTATCAAGGAACGCAATCCAGAACAGGGGTTTCCCACCAGGAGTTGACCGGCGGGAATCGTAATATTAAATCCTTGGAGATAGATAGGAATACCAAATAAACTCGTTATCCATACTCCTGCTTTTGCGGCAAACATCTTGAGAGGAAAAGAGATAAGGCTAATCATGGCTTCAGGCATGGGGAACATAAAAATCATGAATAGAAGAGGAAACCATATAATTTTTGTTTTTTCTTTGCCATATAAATAAAGAGACAGGCCGATAAGCAGAAAAAAAATTGAAAATCCGGAAATGGAGAAAATATAAAGAATAGTTCCAAGAATGTGAAAAAGTAATGCAAAAATCAAAACAGCTAATCCTAAAATACTGTTTTTTTGTTCTGCTCTGGCAAGGTATTCTTTCTGCTGATAGATAAGATAGAGGGATACGATAGGGACGAGGAAGCCATGGGAATAGTAAGAGTCTGCTGCTATGAAACGATCATACATCCATATGAGTGTTGTCTTGTATGCAAGAATTATTAGTAACCCTAGGATTGCCAATCCGATAATATTCACAATCATCTTTAGTTTTTGAGTTTCAGACAATTTAAAAACCTATACCAGTATTAATTATTTTTTTTATTTGCAAGCTGTCCGAAACGGATACCAAGTGATGCACCGGCAAAGTAAGCATTTGTTTAGACGTCATAGTTGCCTTTGGATAAGTTTTATTTTTAAAATTATTTTTTAATTCTTTAATGTTGTTGATGGTATTCGGATACGTCCGCATGATTCCTAACCCTTGTTTATCACTTTTGGAAAGAATGCTGTTTAAAGTTTGTTTGTTTTCAATTTTTATTGGAAAACGAAGAAGGGATTGCCCTTTTGAATTTTGAATTTTTAGTTTTGAATTAAATGTATTGGCCCAATGGTTAGTGTGTTTTCTTCGGAGTTTTGTTAGTTTATTTAGTTTGTTTTGCCAGTTTATAGCAAGGCCAGCCTGAAATGATGATATTTTTTTTATTGGAAACTCTTGTTCAAATATTGTCTCTCCGAGTTTTAAAAATGGGAGAGATTTTGGAAGCCAGAAAAATACGGGGCGCATGAAAATATTTAGAACAATTGAAGATATAACTAATTTTATAATTTCGAGTATAGAATAGGCTGGAATGTTTTTCATTTGTTTGGTGATATTGTCGGCTATGCTTTTGTTATTTGTGAGGATAATTCCTCCTTCAATAGTTGAGAAGGCTTTGCCGCGACCAAGGCTAAAAAAACCTGCATCTCCAAGGGTGCCGAGTTTTTTCTCTTTTAGTGTTCCGCCCATTGCCTGGGCTGCATCCTCTATTATAAAAAGTTCATTGTCATTCATTATTTTTTTTGTTTGGTATATATCTGCTGGTATTCCGAATAGGTGAGTTGGTAAAACAGCTAACAGTGAATTTTTTATTAATTTTGAATTTTTAGTTTTGAATTTTGAGATAGTGGCAATGTCTCCGAGCTGGGTAAAATCAAAATCAAGGGTTTCGGGGTTTATATCACATAGTTTTATTTTCAGACCGGCTTTTATAATAGCAGATGGGACTGAATAACATGTAAACGCAGGGATAAGAACTTCATTTCTTTCCGGGTGCAACTCATGTAATGCTTTTAAGATTATTGTAAGAGCAGCTTTACCTGATGATACCAAAAAGCAGTATTTCACTTTGTAAGAATCTTTTAGTTCTGCTTCAAAGCGATTGATTTCCTTTTGACCTCTAATAAGGCCTTTCAGGCCGGAAATGATGTCTTCCATATAAATCGGGGCTGCTGCCGGTGGTAAAGTTCGTCCGATGCGCATAAATCACAAGCCAATATTTTTTCTGATCATGGGTCCTAATATTCCTGTCAGAGGCACAGGCAGCTTTTGCCAGTATTGAATGGCTTTATTAAATTTTGATTTTTCTGATGCTTTTTTGTTAACTGGCTTGCCATTTAAGGAAATATAATGCCAGTGCAAAGGGTCTGGCTGAGCTCCCCATTGTTGTTTAAATTTAAATGTTCCTTCTTCCGGTGTTGATCTTCCAAAATCAAAATATTTATAGTTTTTGTTGCAGGCATATTCGAGCATGGCCCAGTATAAAAGCATATTTGGGCTGAGGCGGCCGTATTGACGCAGGGAAGAAGACCAAGGGTTTTCCATTGTATCTTTAAAGCCGGAAATAATGCTTGCAGCATATGGTTTATTATCTTTGTGGACAATTACTATTTTTGTGTGTTCATTGAATTGTTCCAACACATTTTGTAACAATTTTTTGGAGTGCACCGGGGAACCGAGATCTCGCATATTGATTAAAAAGACTTTATAGAAATCATCAAGTAGTTCCATACTCCCAATCTTTGATTCCAAGCCTTCTTTTATGGGTTTTTTAATCTGACTTCTCAGTTTTGATTTAAAAGACTTCATTAATGTTTCTGATGATTCTGGAAGCTTGAGAAGCATACGAACTTTATGAGTTTTGAGCTTTGAGTTTTGGGATTCAAGGCTGCTGAGTAGTTTAGTATGTCTCAATTCAATAGTGTCAACTTTTAAAGATTCAGCTAATTTTATGGCTTTGGTAAGGAGCGCTTTTTCAGTCTCTTCATTGTCAGCCAGGATACCTCCCATGTCAAAAAAAGGTATGGAAATAAGACTGTTTCCAAAAACAAAGTGTTTAAGATGGGTTAGAGGAAGAATTCCTGTTAAAGAATTTTTATTAAAGGCAGCCAGATAATATGTTTTATGGCCATAGGTTTTTTCAATAACAGTTTTCCATGAAAGCAAGTGGTATAATGTTGCATTGGGGTGATTATACACGTATTTATCCCATGGTTTGAAACTCTTTGAATTAATCTGTTTGATTTCCATTGGCATATTTTATTGTTGAAGGTAATCAATGCAGGTTGTGAAGTTCATATTTTTAAAATTTTTTATCATTGATTCAAGCTTTTTTTCGGTTTTATTAAGGTTAATGTAATGTCTGAATTTAAAACCTTTTGAAGCCTGCTCTACTCTTGGTTGATCAGGGTCAAATTCCCAGGGATGGGAATAGAAAAGGAAGGTTTTGTCTTTTTTAAAAACACGATTCATGCCGAGTTTAAATATGGGAAAAGGTATTAATCTAAAATACCCTCCGCCTCCAAGGGGAAAAATTTTTTTATTGATACTAAGGTTGCTAACAGGCAGTTCAAAAAAGTTATTGAAGATTTTGAAGGCTCCGCTTTTTTCGGAGATGCCGGGAAGATCAATGCTTCCGTATCTTTTGTGCATGGAAAAAGAGTTGAAGCTGGAATCATAAACATGACCCGTTTCTTTGATTATTTTCAAAATATCATTGTTTATGGCAAAGCTGGGGGCGCGGTATCCATAAACGCGTTCGCCCAAGATATCCTCAAGTAAGGCTTTTCCATAAATCAGGTCCTGCTTGACTTCCTTAAAGGACTGTTTCGTACATAAATGATGAAGGTTGCCATGGGAAGCAATTTCATGGCCCCTGTCCCCTATTTCTCTTACCATGTTTGGAAACTTTTCGGCTATCCAGCCGAGAACAAAAAAAGTAGCCTTGGGTTTGAAACTGAACTTATCCAAAAGGTCAAGAATCAAGTGGACATTTTTTTCGACCCTCAGAGAATGATCGTTCCAAGATGAAAAGGGAATATACTCTTTAAAATTTTCTACCTGGAACCAGTCTTCAACATCAAAGGTCAGGAGTATTGTTCGTTTCTCTTCCAATGCCATGGTATTCAAATCCATACTCTGTTAATTCTTCAGGATCATACTGGTTCCTGCCGTCAAAAATAATTTTTTTATTCATCTTATTTGACATTTTTTTAAAATCCGGCTGCCTGAAGGTTTTCCACTCTGTTACAAGAATGAGTGCATCTGCCTTTTCAATGGATGTGTATTGATTGTCTGAAAATTGAAGTTGGTTGTTTTTGAACCATTCATCGGGGAACTCTTTTTTTGCCTGGTCCATTGCAACAGGATCATAGGCATTTATACGAGCACCGGCTTTTAAGAGTTCGTCAATGAGAACAATGGATGAGGCATCCCGCATGTCATCTGTTCCAGGTTTAAAGGAGAGACCCCAAACACAAATCTGTTTGCCTGAAAGATCTTCACCAAACCGGCGTTTAATTTTTTGGGGGAGGACTAATTTCTGGATTGTATTTCTTTTTTCAACAGAATTTAAAAGCTCGGGTTCAATTCCCGAATCACGGCTGGTGCGTATTAAAGCTTTTACATCCTTGGGAAAGCATGATCCTCCGTATCCGCAGCCAGGGTAAATAAATGAGTACCCTATTCTGGAGTCGGAACCAATCCCTTTTCTGACATTCTCGACATCCACCCCAAGGCTTTCACAAATATTGGAGATTTCATTCATGAAGGATATCTTTGTAGCCAGCATGGAGTTGGCTGCATATTTGGTCATTTCTGCATCCCGTACATTCATCAGAATCAGTTTATCTCTGTTTCTGGAAAAAGGGGCATACAACCGTTTCATTATTTTTTCTGCCCGGTCGGAATCCACGCCCACAATAATCCTGTCCGGTTTCAAAAAATCATTTACTGCAGCACCTTCTTTTAAGAACTCAGGATTTGAGACCACATCAAATTCAATGGTAAGTCCTCGATTATCCAATTGATTTTGAATTGCTTTTTTTACCCGGTCTGCAGTGCCCACGGGAACGGTTGATTTATTGACAATGACAGAATACTGGTTTATGTGCTGGCCGATTTCTTTTGCAACCTCTAATACGTATTGCAGATCGGCAGATCCGTCTTCGCCCGGAGGGGTACCGACTGCAATAAAGAAAAGGTGAGAGTCTTGTGCCGCTTCTCCAAGGTTTGTCGTGAACTTTAAATTATTTTCTTTGTAATTCTGGATGACCAGGTTCTCTAACCCGGGTTCATAAATGGGCAGAATGCCCTTTTTAAGGTTGTTTATTTTTGTTTCATCCACATCCACGCAAGTGACCGTACTGCCCATTTCCGAGAAACAGGCTCCTGTGACAAGACCGACATAACCGGTTCCAACAATTGTAATATTCATGCAAATGTACTCTATTTTTTAGGGTTATTAACGAGGGGTAAACAATCTATTTTCAAGGGATCTTCGGGGATCTGCATCATCAAACCTTACCGGTTGTGTCGGTGTGAACCGAAAGGTAAGCCTTCCGACATTTTCCTGGTAATCATCCCTTCCGGCAGCATCGGTATCAAAATTTATAAATGAGTATGAAAGATCTATACTCAACCATCTTAGGGGTGTCCATACAAGACCGGCCCCCAAATCCAAGGTATTATCAGTCCTGTCAATTAAACCGACTTCTTCATATTGATTAACACGATATGAGCCGGTCAAATCAGTCGCAAGATTTCTTAGCAGTTGATATGTATATAAGAAACCTGCCTGGCCATAAATATTGAATCCAAGGCTTGCAGCCGAGGGGTCAACATCTCCGTATCCGCTTTCCCCTGTAATTGATAACCTGCTTTTTCTGGTTAGATCAAAATTTTTATACATATCAAGATCTAAAAAAAATCTTTCTTTTTCATAATCACCGGCGATATCCCAATTCTGGAAGAGAACACCGATACCGAGGATTATTCCGGAGTCATCAGTGGGTCTCCAGTCAAATCCGATTGAGGGATGATATATATCGTAAGCGCCCAAGGTCTGATCGGTAGATGACTGGGCATATTTTGCGTATACATCAAGATGTCTATTAATCATCCGCAATAATCTGATATCCCCGGACCATGTTTTTGGATCATTGACGGCAATATCATACTTGGTGTCTGAATAGGAAAGATTTGTATCAAATCCCCATTTGCTTGAGAACCAATAGCCAAAAAATGCGCTTGGGTTATGTCTTCTAAATTCGTCAAGATTGGCTTCATCATATATATCAAAAGAATAGGTATAGTTGATTCCAAAGGAGTCGCGCTGCCCAAACTGGTGGACGATTCCCAAAGAAGTCTCGTTTGTATCATGTTTTTCAAAATTGTTGGTTCTTACCGATTGATCCAGGTCTCTGACAAAACTCTCGGAAAAGGTTAAATTTGTATTCCTGGTGGCCTGGTAGCTTCCATCAATAGTGGCCGCATGGCGCCAGGAATCGTATTCGCTTAACTCATTATGGTCAGTATATTCAGGTGCATAGGTTAAAAAGATATTTCCCTTTTGACCAATTACTCCAAATGAAAAATCTGCCCCGTAAATGGTGGAATACTCATCATCTTTATCGTCTTCAGTCCGGAAAAAGTTATCTGTATACTCTCCAGAAATGGATAGAGCTGGGACAAACTGGGTGATGACTTTGGAAAAAGCGGGCGAGACAAACAAAAATATTAAAAAAAAGACTATCAGAACGATATCCAAACATCTGATATGGTTTAAAAACTTCATAACACACCGCCTTATGCTGCAAGGTTTATGGTACAATGATGGTATCATCCGCCATTAAAGAAATATCCTTACTAAAATCACCTTTAAGAATATCATTGTATTTAATGATAATGGTTATAGCTTTTCCTTCACTTCTCCGTATCAAAATGATTTTATTTTTAGAGGCCCACTCTGTAAAGCCGCCTGAAAGGGCAAATGCCTGCATAACCGTTAATTTTTTAATAATAGGGTATTCGCCGGTATTTATCACTTCCCCCAAAATATAAAATTTCTGGCTAACGGGGTTTTCCAGGGTAACGGTAACATTGGGGGATTCCACATACTCTGCTAACTTTTTTTCTATTTGGGTTTTAAGCACCATGGTGGAAATCCCCTGGGCCTGAATATCATCAAGCAGGGGAAATGTTATCTTGCCGTCACTTCTCACCATTGCGGCTTCCAGGGAGAGATCGGGTTCCTTCCAGGTATTGATGCGCAGAATATCACCAACACCTATTTCATAGGCTATAGCCCCTTCGTCTGCAAAGCAAACAGACGGCAGGCAAATCCCGCATATCACAAAAAAAATGACTAAATATTTTTGTAAGTTTTCTAAAAATAACATAGCTCCGCCCCTTCGATTACATCGACCTTCATTACACGCAAATTATGTTTTACTACAAATAGACTATTTTATCACCTGGCACCTTTGCCAAACAATACTGTTTTTACGGTCCTGAGGATTATAACTATGTCCATGGTGATGGACAAATTTTTTATGTAAAAAAGATCGTAGTTCAGTTTTTCTATGGCATCCTCAATGGTTGCGCCATATCCGTATGAAACCTGTGCCCACCCTGTCAAACCAGGTTTCACTTTAAATCGTTCCGCATAATAGGGAATCTTTTTTTCAAGTTCATCCGTAAAATATTTACGTTCCGGCCTGGGTCCTACCATGCTCATTCTGCCCATTAGGACATCCCACAACTGGGGTAATTCATCAATCCTGAACTTCCTAATTATTTTACCTATCCGGGTAACTCTGTCATCATCGGTTTGGGCCCAAATCGGTCCTGTTTGTTTTTCTGCATTTTCAACCATTGATCGAAATTTATGCATCATATATTCATTTTTATTTTTTCCCACCCTGTCCTGGGAAAAAAAAACCGGCCCTCTTGATTCAAATTTGATCAAGATTGAGGTAAGCAGAAGTAATGGCGACAAAAGAATTAACATGAGACTTGAGATAAAAATATCTTCGAGTCGTTTGACAAATGTAAGCAGTCTGCTTTTTCTAAACCCGTCTGAAAAAATCAACCATGAAGGATTTATTTTTGTTACCAACAGTTTTCCGGTCAACATTTCATAGAAACTGCTTCCTTCCAGAACATCAAGCCCGGCCGTTCTGCAATTGAGCAATTCCTTTGCAGGAAAACTCCCCCTTTGTTCTTTTAAGGCGACCACCACTTTTTTTACCCCCATTCCCAAAGCGATTTCGCAAAAGTTTTCTCTGTTACAATCAATATGAATTTTATCACAAATCGCTTTGTCAATGTTGTCTTTATCTGAATCCGGAATTAAAAGTCCGACCGTGTACCCGCAGTCAATGGTGTCATTGATTTTGTTGATAATATCAAAGGCAAGTGGTGTGGAACCCAATATAATAATACTTTCGTTAAAAAATCCCTTGTTTAAAATCCAGATGTAAAGGATCCGCCAGCCGATAATCAGAAAGAACAAAAATAAAATACCTAGGATGAATATTTTTTGATCAATAATGGCAACGGGAAATATAAAATAAATCATCGCCAGGGCAATTGATGTCACACCCAGCACCTGAAGAAGCCTGATACTGAC
This sequence comes from Desulfobacteraceae bacterium, assembly GCA_016743945.1. GTDB lineage: Bacteria > Desulfobacterota > Desulfobacteria > Desulfobacterales > Desulfobacteraceae > NBML01. The sequence goes on along the minus strand of JADGFI010000048.1, from coordinate 27,640 downwards.
CTCGGGAATAGAGGATGCAATTTCAAAATCATAGAGATCATTATAGTAAAGGCAGACCTGGCAAATCAAGGTGATAAGACCAATTTTCAGAAATAAAAACAGATCAAATAAAAAAGAATGGGATTCTGTTAAGAGAAATGAAGCCATAACTACAGATCCATAGATGACAATACCCTCGAACAAAAAGAAGAGAATATTTCGTATGGGAAAATATTGTTTTAGAAGCCTAAGCATTTTTTATGCCAGCCCCATATTTACCGTAACCATATTTACCATATCCGTAACCGATTTTTTTCTTGGCAAAATTATACACGATACCAATGATTTTCTCTTTGCCATAGATATCAATAAGATCCAAAACATCTTTTTTTCGTGTTTTGCCCTGATGGATTACAATCACTATTCCATCGACCTGTCTGGATATTGCATTTGTTTCTGAGGTTAAGTACGGCGGAGGTGTATCAATGATAATGTATCGGTCACTATATCGTAATTTAACCTCTTGAATAAGTCTTCTCATCTGTTCAGACGATAAAAGTTCCGAAGGGTTGAAAGGAATTTTCCCGGCCGGAAGAATGGTCAGCTTATCCAAAAAAGTTTTGACCAGAAGAGAGGATAGTGGTTTTGCCTCGGAAAGGTATTCACTTAACCCCTGAATATCGTCAAAGCCAAACAAAGAATGGATGGATGGAGATCTCAAGTCACAATCCATTAAAAAAACATGCTCATCTATATTCTGTGCAATGCTGATTGCAAGGTTTGCAGCCACAAATGATTTTCCCGCACCAGGAGCCGTACTGGTTATCATGATCGATTTTGGCGGATCGCCTTTCGCAGGAAAAAGGATGTTATTTTTTAAAATCCGGAATTGTTCTGCCTCGGCAGATTGTGGATCAAGGCCGGTAATTAACAGGGGATCAATGGCAACAGGAATCCCTTGAAGATCCTTGCCAGCAAGATCTCTGCCATGGAAGTCCGATGCTGTTTCTGCGTCAACATCATCTACAGGCTTTTGACCATTTTCTATAGTTTGCTGCGATTTTTCCAATGCTTTGAAAATTTTTCCCAACTCATCACTCCGATTTTAAAGATTGCTATAGGTTTTAAATAAACTGAGCGTTTTGTCAATGCCTTTTAAATTTAGAATAACAAAAAATAAAAGAATTGTGACAGCATAAGAAGAAACAATGGTAAACGCAACATACTCGATCCATTTTTTTCCCCTTTCACCGGGCTGCAATAAGGGCGGGATTGATGCAAGTATCGGCAGTCCGATTTCTACTTCAATCTGTTCTTCACTTCTTATAACCGGATTAAGAAATTCCAGTAAAAAGATAATCCCTCCGCCAATGCCAAAACCGATTGCAAGGGAAAGCATAAAAAGCATCCTTACATCCGGTGAAGTCGGTTTTTCAGGGAGCCTTGCATGGTCGAGAATACGAAATTGTTCGCCTTTTTGTTTTTTTTCCATGTTAACCGCAAGCTCTGCCTCAAGACGTCTGGCAAGAAGCGAACTATAGCTTTCTCTTATGTTGTTGTAGTCCCTTTGGATAGATTGAAGTTCCTGCTCTCTTTTCGGCGTATCCTCGACTCTTTTCTGATAAACCAGCATTGCTTGTTTAATCTTCTGGATAGTTGTTTTTATGCTTAGAACTTCCATTTCCATTTGCTTAAGTTGAAGTTTCTGTTGGAATAAAACATTATCATTGGCAGATCCAGCATGGGTACTTTCAGAAGCAGAATTAGACCCAGATCTGGCGATCTGCTTTTCCTCTTTTCCCTTTTTTATTTTTTGCTCAAGCTTGGCAACACTTTTGCTAAATTTAATAACTTCCGGATGTTTGGTCGTATATTTTAAAAGCAACTCATCCAATTGTCTTTTTTCCAACTCGTATTGCTGTTCTGTTGTTGATAAAGCCGGCATTCCCACAAAAGTGCCATCGGACTGCAAGGCTGCAGCACCACTACCACTTTGTGACATTTCCTTTAGTCTTGAAATTTGATTTTTCAAGAAATTTGCCGCATTTTGGTTATCCCTCAACGCGTTTAAAGCATCGGTATGCTGCAGCTGAAGCCTGTCAAGGGTCCTTAAGTTTGTTTCCAGCTCGTCGGGTAATCCGCCCATATATATTGCCCTGTATTCTGCAAGTGCTTTTTCACGATCCTCAAGTTTTTTTTTAATTTTTTCAAGTTCTGATTCAAGGAATTCACTGGTCCCAATGGCCTGTATTTCTCTTGCTTTGAGGTTTTCGTCCATAAAGAACCCTGCCAACTCATTGGCAACTTGCATTACGATATCGGGATTACTTCCGCTAAATGATACAGAAAAAGCTTCCGTGCCTTGTCTCCTGCTGCTGCTCTGCTGCGTTACAGCAACCCGCTTTCTAACACTATTGACTCTATCCTCTTGATACATACCAGGGGATTCCTTGAGAAGCCCATATTTTTTGATTATTTTTTCAAGATTTGTTCTGCTTAATATCTGCTGGGATATCGTATTGATTCTTTGCCCAATGTCTGTTGTAACAATTGACTGAACATAGTCAGTCGGTACCTTTTGGGGCTGGATAAGGATTGTTGTGGACGCTTTGTAAGTTTTAGGTGCAGTAAGAGTATAAAAAAGACCGATGGTAAGAAAAAAGCAGAGCGGAATTACAATCAACCATCTGCGCCTGATTATTATTTCAAGTATTTGATCTGGTTTTAGTGCTGCTGACTGCTGGTGAATATCTGCCATCCTGGCTCCCGAATCCTTTTCTAATTTAGTCTCGACTATAATATAAAAGAACCTACAACATCCCTTAATATGGTCTTTTTGTCAATAAAATTCATGTTTCAGTGTATCAAATTCATTTTTACATATAGGCTCATCTTTTAGTCCAAATTTCAATCCGAAATCTTATGAATGCGAATTTTGTGCCAAAGAGATATTGATGTCTTTTTAAACGGAAAAACCGAACATATATGTATTAATTTATCCTATAAGTCATTTTTTACTCAAATATTATGTATTATTTTACCTATATTATGTATTTTACCTTTTAATCAAAGCAGGGTTTCATAAGAAATCCTGCTTTTTTCATTAATCCCCAATCCACCATCAAAAAAAGTAAAAAACCCCGTTGCGCTTGATGGATCAAGCAGATAGAGTATTTGTGCGACCAAAAACCTATCATCAACGGGGTGCAACAAAGTATGACACAAGGCGTATTACCATTCAAGTACGAAGAAGAAAAAACCGGAACCGGTATGACAGCCCTGGCTGGACTACCTCTATATCTCGACTTAGCCCAGGTGATGGGCTTGTCCAAATCCATTCAAAAACATTTAAAGATAAGGGAGAACTCCCAAGGCTGGACTGATTCCCAGGTTGTGCTGTCGCTTGTCTTGCTGAATTTGGCAGGAGGAGACTGTGTTGGTGATCTTAAAATAGTGGAAGCAGATGACGGATTTGGTGCAATACTGCGCAAATCAGAAATGCACGGCCTGAAACGTAAAGTACGTAGAGCTTTGGATAGACGGTGGCGCAAAGAGAAGAACCGCTCTGTACCGTCACCCTCTTCGGTATTCCGGTATTTATCTAAATTTCATGATGCCCAACAAGAAAAGATCCGCCTGCACACAGATGTTAAAGCGTTTATTCCTACACCCAATGAGCATCTAAAGGGATTTCGGAAAATCAATAAAGATATGTGTGCCGGTTTGAATAAGGCAAATCCTAAAAAGACAGCTACTCTGGATATGGATGCGACCCTGGCTGAAACAATGAAAAAGACAGCCCTTTATTGTTATAAAGGATTTAAATCTTATCAACCATTTAATGTATGGTGGCATGAGCACGGCATTATTCTGCACACGGAATTCCGTGATGGAACGTGCCTGCTGGGTTTGAACAGTTAAGAGTTTTTAAAGAGGCCTTAAACTGCCTTCCGGAAAATGTGGAAAAGGTAAAGCTCAGATCCGACACGGCCGGATACCAGCACGATCTTTTAAAATACTGTGAAAAAGGTGGAAATAATCGTTTCGGCAGGATAGAATTTGCAATAGGGTGTAATGTAACGCAGGCGTTCAAGACTGCTGTAGCTCAAGTTCCGGACTCTGAGTGGCAGCCGATCTATAAAAAGGAAAAAAGCATAAAAATAAAAACCGGCAGCGAGTGGGCAGAAGTCTGTTTTGTTCCCAATGAGTTGTGCCACAGTAAAGACGCTCCGGTATACCGATATCTTGCCAAACGCCAACGCCTTGAGGAAGAAACGCCTCTGCCCGGCATGGAAGAACCTGAGCAACTTAAGCTTCCCTTCCCGACAATGGACATGCAGGGAAATCGGTATAAGGTTTTTGGTGTCGTGACCAACATCGGATACACAGACATGAATGGAGAGGATTTAATTCACTGGCTTCATGAACGATGCGGAAAGAGTGAAGAGGTTCATGCTGTGATGAAAGAAGATCTTGCCGGGGGAAGGCTCCCGTCTGCCGATTTCGGTGTAAACGCAGCCTGGTGGTGGATAATAATAATTTCCCTGAACCTTAATGCGATGATAAAAAATTTAGCATTGGATCCTTGCATGAAGAGCAAACGGATGAAGGCCATCAGATTTTCTATCATCAATATCCCGGGCAGAGTAATCAATCATTCTCGCAACCTGGTTATGCGCTTATCGAACGGGCATCCGGCATATGAAGTTTTTGTTGAGGCACGCAGGAAAATTGCACTGCTTAATGGGGCCTGGTTACCATCAGGATAAATACATGGAGAATTTGTGCAGTAGAAAACTTGTTTTTTATACGTCATGGGTTAGTTGCGCCTGAAATCCAAGATAATCAGGGAGATGGAGCCCAAAGAGCTGCTCATCCGGTGAAGTAAACTCCCGCCAAACAAAAAAATCCCCCGAATTACCTTTGGATGGGTGTACAAAAAAATAGGCGGTGGATTTGGGTTAATTCCAAAGTATTGACAATATACACTGCTCGACTTAGTGTAGTAGGTTATGGAAAAGCCAAAGACTATTTATTTAAAAGATTATACGCCCCCAAAATTTTTTGTTGATCACGTGGATCTGATTTTTGATATTGAAGATGATCAGACCAAAACCACTTCCAAACTTACAATTAGAAAAAACAAAAACGTGGCGGACGAGCAGACATCCCTTGTTTTTGACAAGGGACCCCTTGAGATTGTTTCCGTGGTGGCGGACGGAATGCTTTTACTGCCGGAAGAATACCAGGTGGGGGATGATTTTTTCAAACTGATTAAAACACCGGACAGGTTCCTCCTGGAAATTGTATCCATCTTAATCCCCAAGGAAAATACCAGTCTGGAAGGGTTGTACATGTCCGGGGATACGCTTTGCACCCAGTGCGAGGCCCAGGGATTTCGACGCATCACCCCTTTTCCTGACAGGCCTGATGTCATGGGGATTTATTCGTGTACCATTATTGCCGACAAGGACAAGTATCCGGTTCTGCTCGCCAACGGGAATCTGATTAAATCCGGAGACCTTGCTAACAATCGGCACTATGTCCGCTGGGAGGATCCCTTTAAAAAACCCAGTTATCTGTTTGCCCTTGTGGCCGGAAAGTTGTCCTGCTTGGAGGACACATTCACCACTTGCTCCGGGCGAACGGTTGATTTAAAAATCTATTCAGAACCAGAGAATATTGATAAATGTGACCATGCAATGAGATCCCTTCAACAGGCCATGCGCTGGGACGAGGATCGGTTCGGCCTTGAATATGACCTTGATCTGTACCAGATTGTGGCCATCAATGACTTTAATGCCGGGGCCATGGAAAACAAGGGATTGAATATTTTCAATTCAAAATATGTCCTGGCCAACCCGACGACTGCCACGGACGATGATTTCATGAATATCCAGGCGGTTATCGGTCATGAATATTTCCACAATTGGACAGGGAACCGGGTAACCCTTAAAAACTGGTTTCAACTCAGCCTTAAGGAAGGGCTCACGGTATTCAGGGATCAGGAATTTTCATCTGATCTAAACTCCCGGGCCGTGGAACGAATTACCAATGTGAAAAATCTAAGGGCCTCCCAGTTTCCCGAAGACGCAGGCCCCATGACCCACCCTGTCCGGCCTGAATCCTATATAAAAATGGATAATTTTTATACCATGACCGTCTATGAAAAAGGGGCGGAATTGATCCGGATGATTCATCAGCTTTTGGGAGAAACTGATTTCAGAAGGGGCATGGATCTTTATTTTAAGCGCTTTGACGGGATGGCGGTGACCATCGAAGATTTTGTTTCGGTGATGGAAGAAGTCTCTCTCCTTGATCTGACCCAGTTTAAATTATGGTATTCCCAGTCCGGCACGCCGATAGTTACCTTGACACGATCCTATGATCCTAAGTTACAGTCCCTGACCCTGATTTTTGAGCAGGCAACACCTCCGGACAGAAATCAAAAAGAAAAAAAGCCCCTTCATATTCCCGTACAATTTGGACTCATGGATGGCAAAGGCAACGACGTTACCCCTCAAGGTAGCTCTCTGCTTGAGTTAAAAATGAAAAAAACCACCTTTGAATTTAAAGATATAGGGCCTGACACCTACCCTTCTGTTTTTAGACAGTTTTCCGCCCCGGTAAAACTGGTAACCGATTTTTCCGATGCAGAGCTTGCTTTTCTCATGGCCCATGAGCGAGATGAATTCAATAGATTTGATGCAGCCCAGACCCTTTTCATAAAAGAAATCCAAAATCTGGTTTCCATGAGTCAAAAGGATGAGGCCTTTGAAATTTCCTCTATCCTGATCCAGGCATTTAAAACAGCTTTGGATGATTCAAATACCGACAGAGCATTTCTTGCAAAAGCCCTGGCTTTGCCCCAGGAAAATGAAATCAAAAACTATTATGAGTGCATTGATGTGGACTCAATCCACAAGGCAAGATCCTACCTGAAAAAAAAATTGGCCCTGAAATTGAGAGATCGGTTCATGGAGAAAATTGAACAATGCTCCTCTTCAGATCCCTTGAGTATTTCCCCCGGGGCAATTGCGGATCGGAGTCTAAAAAACCTGTGTTTGTCCTATATCGGCAGCATTGAGGAAGAACAAACGACTGTTTATGTATGTCAAAAATTTGAAGCTGCCCAGAATATGACCGATGAATATGCGGCACTCAAAATTTTGAGTCAGATTGATTCGGATATAAAACAAACGGGGATGGATATTTTTTATAAAAAATGGCACCAGGATAAACTGGTGCTGGACAAATGGTTTGCCGTTCAGGCATCTTCCAGTCTTCCGGACACCCTGGAACAGGTTCAATCTCTTTTGACCCATCCGGATTTCACCATGACCAATCCCAATAAAGTAAGATCCCTTGTTTACATGTTTGCCCTTCAAAACCCGGTTAATTTTCACAGATCCGATGGAAAAGGGTACCGATTTGTCGCAGACCAGATTATTGCCTTGGACGCTATTAATCAACAGGTGGCGGCCAGATTGGCAGCTTGTTTTAATCACTGGAAAAAATATGATGATTCAAGAAAAATTCTAATGAAAAAAGAACTTGAAAGGATTCTATCCGTTCAGACACTGTCTAAAAATGTCTATGAGATTGTATCAAGGGCTTTGGCATAAAGAGGGGCGAGTACTGATTTAGTAGTGATATCTAAGTTGAACAATTAGAATTGTACTATTTTCAATTTTATAGACAATCCGATGCTCGTTGCTTATTCTTCTTGACCAATAGCCGAAGAGACTGTGTTTAAGGGGCTCTGGTTTACCAATTCCATCATATTTATTTCGTTGAATGTCTTTAATCAGATGATTTACACGTTTTAATTTTTTTTTATCGGTGTTTTGCCAATATAAATAATCTTCCCAGGCATTCTCAGAAAATATCAACTTCATTCAAAAGCTCTCTTTCTGTCCCTTTTCCGGCTCTTAATTCTTCAATTGATTCTATTAATCTTTTTGCATTTTTAGGGTTTTGCATGAGATAGGCTGTTTCGTTCAACGATTCGTAGTCTTCAAGTGACATCAATATGACTGCCTCATTATTTTTGCGAGTAACAATAATCGGATCATGATCATCACAAACTTGTTTCATGGTACTGGCAAGATTGTTCCTTGCAGTTGTATATGAGATGACACGCATTTAAAACCTCCAAATGTTTTATTGTACATGTACAATATATTGTACATGAGTAGAATTGTCAACGCACTTTATATTTTTATGGCCATTCAAGGCCTTGAGAAAATGACCGGTTATATAAATTCAGGGCTATAACTACCACAGTTCCCAATGGCCGGTGAAATATACATACAGGGCCAGGGTCAGGTTGGTGGTAGCATGGGCGATGATGCAGGATAACAGGTCTTTTCGGATGATCCATAAAATGGAAATTAAAATTGCGTAGGCAATGGCTGCGGGCCATTCCGGAACGGTGTGTCCCGCAGCAAAAACAATACTGGAGATCACAACGGCAAGGACACTCCACTCCCCCGGCCTGACGGTTGAGATATTGGCGTCATCAAGGGTTCCCATAAAGGCGTCTTTAATTTTTTTCTTTCCGGACCTGTTTCTTCTGATCTGGTCCCATTGCAAGGCAAACCTGAAAATATATCCGCGCATGACCATCTCTTCAAAGACAGGGACAATCAGGGAAGCGGATATGAGTCTCAGGTAAAAACCTAAATTTGACCAGGCCATGGTGTCAGGTTCGGTAAACGGTGCATAGAGGACACACCATAGCACAAGTCCCAGGAGTCCAAATCCCACGCCAAATACAAAAGAACCGGCAAGGGATTTGGGGCCGGTCACCGGCACATACCATCGCCAGGCCCAGACGAGCAATGCGGGAACTGCAATCAGCCTGAGCACATAGTTGATTTCTATGGGAATCAGGTTTTGAAAAATAGAAGCAATGCCCACATAGGCAATGTAAGGGGCAAAATAAGGGATCATCAAATCACGGTTTGACAATGCGGCGGTATCAGCTTTTTTCAAGACCATCAGGCGTAATAATCCATGTACCAGTCAACAAAGCGCCCAATCCCCTGTTTAATGGATGTGGAGGGTGTAAAACCTGTGTCTGCTGTCAGATCACTCACATCGGCATAGGTGGCGGCAACATCACCTGGCTGCATGGGCAGATAATCTATAACTGCTTTTTTCCCAAGGGCATCTTCAATGGCATGGACAAATTCCATGAGCGCTATTGGCTGGTTGTTCCCAATATTGTATAATTTATAGGGCACGCAACTTGAAGAAGGATTTGGCGCCTCCGAAGACCACTTTGGGTCAGCCTCGGGAATATTTTTCATTACCCGAATTACCCCTTCGATAATATCGTCGATATAGGTAAAGTCCCGCTGCATATTCCCGTTGTTAAACACCTTGATGGGTTTGTCGTTTAGAATGGCGTTGGTAAAAAGAAACAATGCCATGTCCGGTCTGCCCCAGGGACCATACACCGTAAAGAATCGAAGGCCGGTTGTGGGCAGATTATACAGATAACTGTAGGTGTGGGCCATGAGCTCGTTGGCCTTTTTTGAGGCGGCATAGAGACTTACCGGGTGATCCACGTTGTGACGCACGGAAAACGGCATGAGGGTGTTGAGCCCGTAAACCGAACTGCTGGAAGCATAAACCAGGTGTTTAACCTTTGAATGGCGGCATCCTTCAAGGATATTTCCAAACCCCACAAGATTTGAATCCACATAGGAGGCAGGGTTTTCGAGACTGTACCGCACTCCGGCCTGGGCAGCCAGATTCACCACACAATCAAATGAGTTGGTTTTAAACAGCGCTTCTATCTTCCCCCTGTCTGCCAGATCAAGCTGCTGAAAATCAAACCCGGGGTATTCTTTTATTCCGGCCAACCGATTTTTTTTCAGATTGACATCATAATAGTCATTTAAATTATCAATCCCGCATACTGTGTGCCCCTCTTTGAGGAGGCGCAGGCTCAGACTGGCCCCGATAAAACCGGCAACACCCGTTACAAGAACATTCATAAAAAGATCCTTTGCAAAATGGACTTAACGCGCTATCGCACTGGCATTTAGCATTTAGCCATTAGCTAAAGACCTAACTGCTAAATGCAAATTCCTATACGATCAAATTAACCAATGGTTCATAATTTTCATGACAATTTCCTACCACGAACCAGATATCAAAACAAGAGCCAAGACGCGGTTTTATAGTTGTTTCCGTGTCAGGTCAAACCTATCGGCCGTTGCAAGAAACGCATCAATCACCTGGGGATCGAAATGTTTATTTTGTTCGCTCACCATAATATCAACGGCGGTATTGTGGGAATAGGCCTCTTTATAAATGCGCTTTGAGGTCAATGCATCATAGACATCCGCCACGGCAACGATTCTGGCGGACAAGGGTATTTTATTGTTTATAATGGCCGTGGGGTATCCAGTCCCATCCCATTTTTCGTGGTGAAAATAGGCTATTTCCCGGCCAAGGGTGAGGAAAGATTCCCCTTTTATTTTTGACTCTACTGCTTTGAGGGCATCCCCGCCATATTGGGAATGGCGTTTTATGATATCAAACTCCATGGTATCAAGCCGCCCGGGTTTTAAAAGAATTGCATCAGGGATACCAACTTTCCCGATATCATGGAGAATTGAGGACAGATGTATGTCCTCCACATATTCCGGGGTTAAATAATCTATGAAATCTGGAAAATTGGCCAGTTCCTCGGTCAGCATTTTTACATATTCCTGGATTCTTTCAAGATGCGAACCGGTATCATGATCCCGATACTCAGTTAGCTTGGCAAGCCCCATTATGGTTGCTGCCCGGGTATTTTTTAATTGGGCAAATGAGGTGATAAGGGTATTTTCCAATTGTTTTCTGAAGGATATATCTCTTAAAACAAGTTGATATCCTATGGTCTCGCCTGCCTTTTGCAATTCCTTTGCACTGCATTCCATGTAATGAGACTTGGTCTCATTGTCCAGCAATCGAAATTGAAAATTCCTGATCTCGGTCTGGCTGAACAGTTTTTCAAGCATTTGATCCTGGACATCGCAAAGGTCATCCGGGTGTACAACCTCCAAAAAAGAGGGATGTTTTCCAAGGGCCTTGTTCGTGCCTATTAATTTATAAAAATTGGGGTTTGCAATCAGGACAGTACCACTGGAATCCATAACCACAAGACTGTCCAGAATATTTTCATAAAGTTCTTTATACCTGAGTTCAGAATCTTCGTGTTTTTGGATGCGGTGTTTCACTTCTCTTTCAAGGTTGGCTGCATAATAATCAAGATCTTTTCGTAATTTGAATTCTATTAGTCTTGATTTATAGTCTTCATGGCTTTTCACAACACTGACGATGAGAAAGAAAAAAAAGAAAAAATTATTATTAAAAAACACAAGTTGCCTTGCTGGATTTGCCTGGCTGAACACGAGCACCGGAATTACATAGATCAGATACATTATAATTCCGGAAAAAAGGGATTGATAAAGATTTAAGGGGAGAATTGAGGTAAATGCGACCAGAATGCATATCATCCCCACATAATAAAAAGAAGTGTATCCCCCGGTTTGAAGGACCATCAATGAAATGGCTGCCCCGCAGCAAATCAGTCCGATCAGGGAAATGGCAAAAAGATGATTTTTGCTGACCGGCTTTGAATGGACAAAAAGCAGAATCAGCAGGAAGAATGAAACAAGGATTCTGTAAACAAGAAAAATTTCAAAAGAATCTCGGGCAACAAAATAATCCAGAACAAGAAACAGGGGAAATAAAATAAAACCAACCCAGAAAAGCGAATACAGCCGTTTGTGGAAAAATTGCGTTAATTCACTTTCAAAATCCAAACGAGTATATGCCGTTGTGCCTGTTTTCTGAATGGGTTTTAGCATGGAATATCAGGGAGCTATTCTTTTAGGGCCATGGCAAACAATTGTATGCCTGCCTCTTCTTCAATCAAAATTTCAACTTTGTTGTCAAACAGACTCTTTTCAAAAAGCTGGGTCAATTGGTTTGGCTGCCTATAAATAAGGCGCCATTCAAGCAGGTGATCCATAAAAATTTTATCGGGATTGGGCCTGAAATTTCCAATCATCAGAATACCGCCAGGGTTCAAATATTCATGGCAGCGGTTTGCCAGCATCAAAAAAAGATCATCATCAAGATAGTCAAAGAGTCCCCCGGAATATATGATATCCTGCTTTTCAATGTGTTGACTCGACGTCCCCAGGGCCCATTTAATAAGGTTGTCTTTCAGAAAACTTATTTTTGCATTGTGGGCAAATGTTTTTGACATCTTGTCTGTATACTGGAGGGCCTGGGGATCGATATCAAGACAAAGAGCGTGGATCTTGTTATTGTCGGAAAAATCTCCTATAAAATCAAAAAGCTCCCTGCTGGGTCCGCAGGCAAGGTTCATGATATTTACACTCTCCCTTTTCAGAAGCACCTGGGTGCTGAGGGTGTCCAAATTTCGGGCTAAAAATTTCCTTCTGCCCCTGACAGCATTGCAAGGCGGTCGTTTCAACAGCCAGCTGTCCACCAGTTTTCCAATTTTCCCATCTCCGGCCGGCTGGTTTTGATACATCATTTCAATCATTTTAAAATCCCCGGCATACCCGTTGGGTTTAAAATAAGCCCTTTCAGCAAGACTGCTTCGCATGAAATAGGGAAATGTTTCCTTGAAAAGATATCCCCAGACTTCATCTTTATAATCAGAATGTTCAAGGGTTTTGTTGAACGCTTCAAGGTCATCAAAAAATGTATCCATGGCCTGAGTGAAGCTTGATTCAATCTCCAGGGGTATTGCATCCGAGGTATCTTGCTGCAGCCGAAGGGAAATATCAAACAATTGTGCTTTCAGTTCTTCCACAACCTTGTTGCAATGTCTCCCTTCTTCAATTTTAAAAAAATTCAACGGCAATTCCCGTGAGGCAACAAAATTATGGGCACCGGTGGAAAGAGAGGCTGCATAGGCTTTTAAAGGTTCTGTTTCCTCCAGTACCCTTCGAAATTTTTTACAGATGGAACGGGTAATGAAGGTGATGAATCGTCCATAAAGCTCCGGATCCTCTGTTTGCATTTTTGCGACAAGGTTCTGGGGGAACATTTTTACCTGGGTGGCTTCAATGGCACTGATATCTCTAATACGGGAAACACCGTCAAAAAATCCGATTTCGCCGAAAAAATCACTGGGCCCCAGTACGGCAACGATTACTTTTGTTCCATCCAAGGTATAAAATATATCCATTGCCCCGGAATCAATATAATACAGAGACCTTGAATATTCTTTCCGAAGTTTCAGCTCCTCTCCCTTTTTTAAATTCAGGCTCGTTGAATAGGGCATAATTTCTTTAATAATCATTTGTTCCGTTGGTACGAGAACCGAATCCATAGAATTTTTCTCCTCTTGATACTGTCCTTCCTAATCCGGAATTATCAGGGGTCAGGAATTATGACAGCCGTGGAAAATTATCGGGGAATAAAATTTTGTTCAATAAAAGCTGTGGTCATGCCAGATCGGGATATACAGGCGAACTGCTCCATCTGCTGATTCTCTCCCAGCCGTACCGGTCCTCCCATCCCCTTCGTCTGTCCTTGATGGTCATTCGGTCTTCAGACCCGGGATATCCAGGACCCATATCGAGGATACGACGATCCACCGGGGATCTGCGATCAACCAGGGTTCGTTTTACATAAACATTTTCTACAGGGGCCATTGGTTCTTTTTTGTTTTGCATTTGTTCTTTCATGATACATTGTCCTTGCCTGATACAGGTTATGGGTTAATTGTTTCAGGGGATATGAATAGGGTACAAATATCTTGCGAATTTCAAATCAAATGAGATGTAAATACCTTGATTATATTAAAAATACAGAAATTGTCAAAATATTTCTCCCATATTTTGACTTTATCAGGTCCGGGGGAAATTTAATTTATCCAGGATAAGTCCCCAAAACCGGTCCTGGTCTGAACGATAACTCCACCCCAAATGGGTTGTGCAGTCACGGCAGATACCGATGCGCCACTCATACCCCGAAAACCAGGAAAATTCAGAAAATGGGGGGGGAACAGCGACGCATCCTGTGGCAGCAGAGAAACAACCGATCTCAAACACCTGGCCCGAAGGGTTTGCAAAGGTATGGCAAAAAGCACCGTCCATTTGTATCTGACAGGCGGGCTCGGTAATATGTCCATGGCAATTTCGGCAGACGATAACAGGATCTTCACGGCAGGCTGTCTGGGTAACCTCCCTGGAGTGAACCTGTGATCTCTGTTTAGCAAAAAGATACATAAAAAAGTTCCCTTATTTTTCCTGATCCAGAAAATACAAGGTTGCTCCCACCGGGGCAAAGGACAAAAACAGGATGTTCAGCCAGGGAATGAGAAACAACAGCCCAAATCCCAGGTGAAACAATAAATTTTTCTTTAAAAAACCAATCCGGTCCCCAAGGGGTATCATCCTTCTGGCCGGGACCAGATCGGTATTGTCCCAGGCCAGAAACAAACCGGCTGCAAGGGAAGACAGAACAAGGATAAAAGGACTTAAGGGGGTAAAAAGACCGACCAGCATTATCAAAAGGGTAATCAGGACGGGCAGGATGGCCCTGGGTATTTCCTGGCGAATCAGATAGAAAAAAAGCGCCCCCCAGGACCCCTGGTCAGATGAGACCTCTTTTCCCAAGACAATCCTTTCTGTGATGCGGGACATATAATCCATGATAAACACCCCAAAAAACAATTGGGCAATCAAATAGGATATCACCATGGCAATGCCGGCAAGAAAAACAGACAAAAACCAGGCAGCCATATTCCACACGTAAATCAGCCAGCCGCCCTCGGGGGCTTTCCAAATCATGGCCAAAATTTCATCATGCCAATAAAGAATCAACCCGGATAAAAACAGGGTTAAAAAAAAAACCACAAAAAATCGAAGCAGCCCGAGCATTAATAATGAAGGGGTTTTGATTGCCAGAGAAACACCTCGAATATTATAGTTGATGCCAGAAAAAAAGCCCATTTATTTTGTCCCCTTCCATTGAAGTTTCCTGTGAAATACTTACTTGTTATTCTAAAAAGGTTACTATAAAAAATGCTATTTTTCAACTAATTCAAATAAGGAAACCGCACCATGACAATATATTATGTGGATGGAAAATTTGTTCCATCGGACAAGGCCGCAATACCTGTGGATGATCTTTCCGTTCTGCGCGGATACGGGGTCTGTGATATCATGCGAACCTATAAAGGCAGACCCTATTTTCTGGATGAACATATAGTGAGATTAGAAACGTCAGCCCAACGAGTCGGGCTGTCCCTGCCCTGGAGCCGGACAGATATCCGAGAAATCATCCTTCAAACCCTGATTCACAATCCTGATATGGATGAAGCCAACATCAGGATTGTGGTAACCGGCGGCTCCAGCGCTGATTTTTTTACCCCCCAGGGGAACCCCCGGCTCATTGTCATGGTCACCCCCATAAACCCATTACCCGAGCTCTGGTATTCAAAGGGGATAAAAACCATTACCCTTCGCCAGGAAAGGGATGTGCCGGAAGCAAAAGTAACCTCCTATATCCAGGCGGCCCTGGCCTTGAAAACAGCGAAGAAACAAAATGCGGAGGAGGCCATCTATGTCAACCCAAAAAATGAGGCCCTGGAAGGCACCACGAGCAACTTGTTTGCTTTTTTCAAAGACTCCCTGGTCACCCCGAACCAGGGAGTTTTAAAAGGGATCACCCGAAAACTTATTTTAGCGCTGGGACATCAATTGTTTAAGGTAGAGGAAAGACCCCTTAAATTAGAAGAATTGGTCCAGGCAGATGAGGTATTTATCACGGGCACCAACAAGGGAGTGGTGCCGGTCATTCAAATAGATGAGAAGATGATCGGCCAGGGTAAACCCGGCAAAAATACGAAACGCATCATCCAGGCCCTGGAACAGCATTTTCATGATTTTATGGAAACCCACCAATGAAAACCCACTGGGGAAATAAATTCTTTGTTAAATCCCCGAACAAACAATGGGCATGGAATAATTGGGAAGACATTGAATCACATAGGTGACCTCTTGGGAAAACTCTTTATAGGCGACAGGATCTCGCTTTTGGATTACATCATCGCCCAGGTCAAATAAATTTTTATAAAAATCAAAAAAAGGCATATATTGAACTGCCTTTACCCATTGTGCATTCTTTTCTTCCACTGCAACTTCGCGTATGATAGCGGTATCCTTGGTCACAATGGCAGTCTCAAGCAGCGTTAAAAGTTTCGCCGTGACATGGATTTGATCTTTGATGCCGCAGCTTTCAAGCCTGGATGCCGTATCAACTGCTTTTCCAATGGCGGTGACAATTTTTCTTTTACGACTTCCCAGGGGACCAATCAATGCAGTCCCCTGCTCCATACCCGCCCTGAACTGAAGGTCAATCCCCTGATCTTTTATCAGGGCTGCTACCCGGCGCTCCCTGTCCAGCGGATGACGACCTTGTTTTAACAGCCGAATCTCATTAAAAAATGAGGCCAGCATACAGGTCATCAGCATGACCCGTTCCCCGGAACCAAGACTGTCCACCAGTTTTGGATCATCAAAGATGGAAACATTCTGAAAAAAGACGGAATCCCCCATAAAGTTATCCACACGACAGGCAAACCGGCCGGCCGTCTCTGCAGAAATTTCATGGCACAAATTTAAAACCAAAAAAAAATCCCTCGGGTGGACCCCTTCTCTGATGGAGGCAGACCCCACCATATCAATGAATGCATACACGCCGTCAAAAATGCTTAAAGGGGTCATATTCAATTGCTTGGCTGTCACCCCGCCTGCCGCCCTCAGATATTTTTTTTGTTCATTGAGTTGCCCTTCTTTTGCCTTCAGGCGCTGGGAGGTTTTTCTAAGCTCTCTTTCCTTTCGCCAGATAACCTGGACGGCCGGCTTTCCCTTTGCACCTCCCAGATAGGCCAGAGAAGCCGATTCAATTGCCATAATGAGAATATTCAGTCGTTGTCTAAGATCTGCATCCCTGGAAAAGCACCCATTTGTTTTGGATATCAGTTCCGGGTCAACCGTATTAAAAACAATGGCCCCGTAGTCCGGAATGTAGGCAGCCACAAAATTTTGTGATTTAAACTGTTTTACAATATCGGCGTTGACTTTAATATTTGAAAGAAAATTAAAAAAAAGGCCATTATAGGCGACAACCGAAAAATGGGAGAAACAAGGATCAAGGTCCGAAACCTGCCCGGTACAAATTTTATTATCAATCACATTGTCGATCATTAGAATTTTTATCCCTTTTTCATAAAAATTCTGATGATGTCGAAGGACATAGGAAATAACACCCTGGGTCTCAATTTTCTCCCCAAAGGGAGTGGTTTGATATAACAGAACCGGAGAAATTTTTTTTATGGTGACAAAGGCTTTGCCAAAGAGTTTCAAAAAAATTCCATCCACGCCTTTGCCCTGGAGTTTGTGCAATACGCCCCTGTCCCATTTTTCAGGGGGCAAAAAAGGTGAAAAAGTGGCATCGGTGCCAAAGATCATACCGGCCTGTCTGGCTTCCATCAATTTCAATGAGAATGCAAGCAAATACCCCAGCACATTCTTTTTTTGGAAAATTTCATTTTTAAACTTCAGGATATCCGGTAGATTCTGATTCATCTTTTGACCCCTTCGTCGACTCGGTTTCAGGCCCGATTTTAGGCCCGATCTTAGAGAAGGGCGTTAAAAAATAATGCCATATTGCGCCACTGGGATTTGACAGGGAGTTTAGTTTGGGATTTGATTTATAAAAAAGATTTTGAAATAAGGAGATTTCCTTTTGCCGAAAGGAAATCAGTGACCCGATAAAGAATACATGATAGACACGGTATATATTTTCCGAAACAATTTTGAGCAATTGCGCCTTATTTTTCTCCATTCGGCCAATCCAGTCGCCCAGGGTTTTGATGTAATGAACCCTGAAATTTTCGGCATTTAACAGTTCAAACCCGGATCCTGCGGCCAAGTCGATCAATTCCTGCTGGAACATCAATTCGCCCCCCGGAAACATAAAGGTATCCAGAAATGAATTCTTATATCCTTTTTGGCGTCTGGTATTGGTGGTGATGGTATGTTGGAGAAAAAGTCCGTCCTCTTGGAGACAATTAAAAACCGCTCGATAGAATCGCTTCATATTGACACGGCCAACATGTTCAGACATTCCCACACAGGAAATTTTATCAAATTTTTCTTTGCCCAGGTCCCGGTAATTTATAATATCTATATGAATTTGATCCCCAAGCCCTTCCCTCTGGATCCATTGATCTGCATATTTTTTTTGTTCAGCGCTTAGGGTTATCCCAACCACCTGGACATGGTAATTTTTTGCGGCATACACCGCAAAATTTCCCCAGCCGCATCCAATATCCAATAGGTGCTCCCCTTTTTTCAACCGCAGTTTTTTACAGATAATCTCCATTTTTTCATTCTGGGCATCGGACATGGTGGCATCCTTGCTACCATAGTAACCGCAGGTATAGCCCATGGTTTGGCCTAGAAATGCTCGATAAAATTCGCTGGGAACATCATAATGGTGCTCAATATTTTGTTTTTCTTTTTCCCTGGCCTTCACAAAACGCTGGGACACCCGGGCCAGAAGAGTTTTGGGTTGATCTGTATTGAGTAATTTGTTGCAGACCATTTCATATAATTCCCGAATACCACCGGACACATCAAAATAGCCTCGCACATATGCTTCTCCCAGGGAAAACGCATCCGGCGATATCAATGCATTGAAAAATTTTGGATCTTTAATCATCAGTTGGTGCTGAATATTGCCCGGGGCAGTTGCATACTTTTTCCCGTTGGAATCAACTATTTCAAGGGGAATCATCTCTTGTTTGAGGGTTTTTATAAATTTTTTAAGAAAAACCGCTTCTGTTCCGGGAATAAATTTTGATACCCTGACAAGGCTGGATTTCATGATACCTCCTTTGCAGTGTTGGAAGGTGCAAATGATAGCTATGAAATTACTAAGTTACCCTATTATATAAAATCCGCTAAAAAGATAAAGGATTAAATTAAAAAATCATTAGCGGCCGCCAATGGCTTTTAGAATCTGCCTGGCCTCTAAAAGGGCCTGGGAAATCTTGTTTCTTTTCTCTCCCAATTGAATCTGGATGGTATCTTTTTTGACATATTTATAGGAGACCCGTTTTTTTAGGATGGTATCCAGGGATTCCAGTGGTCTTTTCAAATGGACCAGGGAAAAGGTCAGGGTCAGGGAATTGGGGGTAATGTCCAGGCGTTTTACCCCGGCCTTGATGGCAAATATCCTCAGCATGATTTTCAAGAGCATGTTTTCTGCTTCCCTGGGCAATTTACCGTACCGGTCCAATAATTCTTTTTTCATATCTGAAATATCTGAAATATGGGTAAGCCTTGACAAGCGCCGGTACAAGGTCAGACGCTGTTCAACCGATTCGATATACTGGTCGGGAAATCCCGAGGACATACTGGCGTTGATTTCCGGATCAAGGGGATCTATGCTGTCTTCTCCTTTGAGATCATGGACAGCCTGGTCCAGCAGCTTTAAAAACATATCATACCCCACGGCGGCAATATGACCGGACTGGGATGCCCCAAGGGCGGTTCCCGCTCCCCGGATCTGCAAGTCCTTCATGGCGATCTGAAATCCTGACCCCAGATCCTTATATTCCATTAAGGCGGACAGCCTTTTTTGGGCATCCTTTGAAAGTTTTGATTCATCTGAAATAAACAGATAGGCATAGGCTTGATTGTCTCCCCGGCCGATCCTGCCCCTGAGCTGATAAATCTGGGCAAGCCCAAACCGTTCTGCCTTATTTATGATCATGGTATTGGCAGAGGGGATATCAAGTCCGGATTCTACGATGGTGGTACAGACCAGCACATTAATCTCTAAATTGACAAACTGGAACATCACCTTTTCCAACTCGGTTTCAGACAAACGCCCATGGGCAACACCCACCTTGGCATGGGGAACGATCGTTTGAATATGATCGGCAATTTTAAAAATACTTTTGATATTGTTATGGATGAAAAAGGTCTGGCCCTTCCTTGCCAACTCTCTTTCCACGGCATCCTTAATAATCGTATCTTCATATTTTGAAATATAGGAAACAATGGGCTGCCGGTCGGCAGGCGGTGTGGTAATCACAGAAATATCCCGCATACCGGTCAAAGACAGGTGCAGGGTTCTGGGAATAGGGGTGGCCGTCAGGGCCAGCACATCCACTGTATTTCTCTTTTTTTTCAAAATTTCCTTGTGTTTAACACCAAACCGCTGCTCTTCATCCAACACCAGCAATCCAAGGGACTTAAAGTTCACATCCTTTTGCAGCAGCCGATGGGTACCAATGACAATATCCACAAGACCTGCTGCCATCCGTTTTAGAATCTGCAGCTGCTCTTTGCGACTACGAAACCTTGACAAACATTCAATATGGACAGGATAATTTGCAAACCGAGCCTTAAATGTCAGCAGATGCTGCTCGGCTAAAATGGTGGTGGGCACCACAATTGCCACCTGCTTTCCGTCATTTACCGCCTTAAAGGCAGCCCGGATGGCAACTTCGGTTTTCCCGTATCCCACATCCCCACAGACAAGCCGGTCCATGGGGATTTTGGATTCCATATCCAGGTGAACATCATCGATGGCCTTGAGCTGATCTCTTGTCTCTTCATAGGGAAAAGAAGCCTCAAAATCATTGTAATAATTGTCCGGCAGGCTAAAGGCAAACCCATTGTTGACCTTCCGGCTTGCATACAAATCCAAAAGATCTGCTGCCATTTTTTCAACTTCCGCCTTGGCCTTGGCCTTGGAATTTATCCAGTTTTTGGATCCGATTTTATCAAGAACCGGGTTGTAGCCGTCCACCCCAATGTATTTACCGATCATTTCGATTCGATCCACCGGCAGATACAATTTATCATCATCCAGGTATTCGATCAGAATAAAATCCTGGGAAATCCCGGCGATGGCAAGATTGCACAACCCTTCATACCGGCCCACCCCGTGTTCCATGTGGACAACGATATCACCGTTTTTCAATTCTTCGGGGGTAATAAATTCTGTTTTCAAATCCCGGTGCCGGTTTTTTTGCCGGCGGATTCTTTTTTTCCCGAAAATCTCGTTTTCCGTAACAAGGGCCAGATTCTCCCCTGGCAATACAAACCCTGTGGATAGCGTATCGACGATATAATAGACACCGGTGGCAAGATCTTTTAACCGATCAAAGGACTGGCAAAGGGCCGGCGCAATTCCATAGGGGGCAAGCAGAGAACTTAAGCGTTTGGCCTGGGCATCCTGGCTGACAACGCACAGAACAACCCTTCGCTGGCTCAAATGGTCCTCAAACCAGTCTATTAATGGTTGCAAGGGGTTTTCTTCAGCAATCCCATGGCGCGTAAGGAGAGCAGACAACGCCTGATTGTCCTGGTAGTCAAAGGGGAAGATGGTTGACGTTTTTTTATCCGCTTCAAGGAGAATCTGCTTAAAGGCAATCAATTTGTGTGCAGTTATGGCAGTGTTGACCTGATCCCAGTTCAGGTAAATGGAGTCTGGTTTAACACAGAGTCTGTTTTCTTCTGTCACGGTTTTATAATTGTGAAAGGCTTTATTTTCAAACTCCATGGCCTTGGAGGCAAGTTCTTCCGGAGAATCCATCAAAAAAACAGCAGCGTCGGGAAGATAATCAAACAAGGAATCCAGACTCTCATATACAATGGACAGCATACTTTCAATCCCGGGAAAGCGGCCAAACTCCCGGGTTTCATTCACATATTCCCTGGTATGATTGGCAGAAAGCCCCGCCAGGGTGCCGGCATGTCTTAACCTGGCCAGGATATGGGGCAATTGCTCTTTGGAAATAATGGCTTCGGTGGCAGGCAGTATAACAGTTTCGTTTAATTCTTTGGTTCCCCTCTGGGTAAAGGGAGAGAAAGTACGGATGGATTCGACCAGGTCCCCAAAAAATTCGATTCGAATGGGTTTTTTTTCACCCGGTGAAAACAGGTCAAGGATTCCCCCTCTTAAGGCGTATTCCCCGGGGTCTTCCACAAGGGAAACCCTTGAATATCCGCCGGCTTCTAACTTTAAAACCAATTGGTCCCTGTCAATTTCCTCATTGACAATGACCAATTCTAAAAATCCATTGATACTTTCTTTTGGGATAAGTTGCTGCAACAGGGTATCAATATAGGTGACCAATACATATTTTTTAGCCCCGGATTCAAGAATTTTCGACAAGGCCGCCAGCCGTTGGCTGGAGGTTTCCCTGTGATAAGCAAGAGATTTAAAGGGAAGTATATTATATCCGGGAAAATAGAGGACGTTCTCTTTTTCCCCGGGCATGAAAAAATGTAAATCCTCAATAAAACCTAGGGCGCGCTTTTGATCTGGAAGAATCACCACAAGGGGAGCCGTCTGTGAATGGAACAACCGGGCTGTCAGGTAAGCTTTATGGGATCCCCCACCCAAACTGATAATGCTGCGGTTGCTCTTATGAATATCTTGGAATATTGATGTCTTCTTTACCGGATTGTTATAAATCATGGCCCTGGTTTAATGGAAGTTGCCGAAAGAATCAAGTAATTTAAATGAAATTATTGAGTTTTAAAACATGCTTGACTACTTGAATTTATTGGCCAGACCATTGTCAATCACATAGATACAGGCTTCATTTGCCCCCTGCTGGGTGTATCCGAATTTTGAAGACAAATTATCCATCAAAAATGTGACATCTCGTTGAATTCGCTTGTCATGGGCCTTAAATTTTTTTGTTTCAAAATCCTTGATGGCATTTCTGAAATTTTCATTATCAATAAACGGTTCCAGCACTCGTTTTTTAAGATTATGAACATATCGTTCGTACAAGGATTGAAAAAGCCTGGTGTCGAGAATATCTTTGTCTTCAATCATAATTTCATGGGAAAGGGTTCTGGTGGTATATTCTTTTAATACATCCATTCTGATTTCTTCTCTTCGTTTTATATCCAAATTCTCGGAGATCAGCCTGTTCTCAATGCTTTCAAGAAAAGCTTGGGTCACATGGATTTCTTCCTTTGTAAAGATACAATTTACCACTGAATCCAGTTCATTTGTGACAGCGGAAATATAATTTTTAATATCCTTGGCAATCTGGTCTTCATTGTAATAGTAAAGGGCTTCTTTCACCTGCTGGAGAATACCGTAATCATACATGCGCAGCAGAGAAGATAAAAAACCCGGAGGAATTATTTTTTTGGGCTGATCATCCAGTTTTTTGAAAAAGGTGCACAGATCCGGCATATTGATTAATCTGTCTTCCTTGGCATATTTTGAATAAAACTGATCAAAAATTTTAATGGAATCTCTTCCTGACAAGCCTTCTTTTCCATAGATTTCCGATTCTGCGATGATTTTTTTCAACATATCTTTATCAAGGGCTTTGACATCCCCGTCATCCAGCCACCGGGGAATAGCGCCCGAAAAAATTTCCATTTTGAGCAGCATGAGTTGTTCATCACAATAATTTTTATATTTAGTCGGGGTTTTGATCCATTCTTCCAAGGCCAAAGATTTTTTACCAATCCGTGTACAGATAATAATTCTGGCAAAATTTTCCAATACCATGGGAAGAAAGCTGGTTTCAACATGCCGGCCAAATATGTTCAAATATATTTTGACTTCTGTTTTCACATCCAGCACATAGGGGATATCAATATATTGAATCCGATCATCAAAGGAGGGGAAATCTCTGATATTTCGTTTGTCTTCCGGATTCATCAAGGCAAAAAACAATGAATTTACCCGTTCTTCCACATTCTCAACCTTGTGAACTCCTTCTGAAATAATATTATGAAGTTCAACCATTCGGTCTACATTATGGGCCTTTATGTCCATGAGGGCATAAATACCATTGTTGATCCTGGCAAAATTAGACCCAATATAGTTAATCACGTTGCTGTCCTGGAACAGCCCGTTAATCCGGTTCTGCAGCATCTGATTTGAAATAATATTCTGTTGCAGGGGCTGATCCCCCGGGTTGAATACCGAGATACCGTTTCCCATGCGCCGATTAAAAGAATAGGGGCGGGCATACAGCATTTTAAACACGTCGGCCGGGTTTCCCAGGCGCTCCATCAACGAATGATAGATAGAGGCACAAACGGTACAAACCTCTTCTTTAAAGACCCATTCATATTCTTTTTCCGTAAACAGCCGCCACTTGAATTCATCATTTTTTATAAGTTCATCCAGCACGCTGCGTCGCTGTTCCTTGGGAATCACCAGAAAGGGGTTGTCATGGGAAAGACAGGGAATCTCTATGTAATCCCTTTGACCGTCTACAAAGGAAAGTTCTTCGGGGTTGATTCCTGCGGCAGTATTCTTTTCCGCTTCAACATACTGAATCAATTTTTCAAAGGTGGACAGGGTCATCACAGACTTGTCTTTGTCCTGTAACTTTTTAATATTCAGCCGCCATACAACCTCGTACCTCAACCCTTCTTCAGTATTTGCGTATTTTTCAAACTTTTTTAACAAATTGTTTAAAAATGTACTTTTCCCACACCCATGGGGACCATAAAAAATATAGATACGATTTTGCTGGGCACCGTGTCGCAGATATTCCATCTGTTTCATCAGCCGATTGGCAAACAGCATATCCGGGAAATAAGCATTAATTGAATCTTCAACAAAGAGTCTTGTGCAGTCATAGTTTGTGAACTTAAGTTTTTCCAGATCACCGGCGATGGATTCTTCGGGTTCGTCCACATAACTTTTGATCATATCATGAAAGGACTGAAATATATTTCGCAGAAGTTGAGAGGGATTCACCTTTAAAACACTTAAAAACTCATGAAATGCAATGGGCTTGAGCCGCTGATAATCTGTTATATTCTTATTGAGCAGTTCAAGGGCCTGGTCCACGGATTCAGTTTGGGATGCGTTGTTTTCCATAATAACCTATAGCTCCCGCTTATTGAGTTTACGATTTTCCATCACATAACGCATTCTCTTCCATTGAATTTTCCGGGGTTCAACCGGTTCTACAGGGGTTGGGCCCCAAAAATTTGTGTAATTGACACCCGATTTACCTTGGACAACGGGTTCAGAGGTCTCTAAATGAACAGGGCCGCCCCACAGGTATTCCATACCCATCATGGCATTTTCAATAAAATCAGATTTCAGGGGTTTTCCTTCAAACAAATGGTTTAAATACAGAACCCCTTTGACAGAATTCTCTGCATCCACCCGAACCTCGGGGGGATGATACAGGGTATCTATGATCATTTTTTTGTAGTCTTGTGCTCGTTTGGATTTGATATAATATTCCCAGGTCATCCGGGTTTGATTCAAGCGCTTACCCGATACAAACAAGTGGTGTTTTGTTAAAAATTCCTGATCAATATACCGGTTGATAAAGGTAAAATCATTTAGATTTTCCCGGATGGTAAAAATATAGTGGCTGCCTGAGCGTTTTGACGAATTATATTTTTTCTTTTGGATTTCATCTCGCTGGCAATAGTAATCAAAGGAATAACACCCCTTGTCCTCCATATCCTCAATGTGCTGAAAAAGTCTCATCCCCAGGGCGTAGGGGTTTAAACCCACCTTGGGCATGGCCGTGACGCCGGCATTGACCTTTGCAAAGTCTGATTCATGCCCGCAGATTCTATCATCTTGCATGAAAAGATATTCGTGCCAATAGCTGGCCCAGCCTTCGTTCATTATTTTGGTTCTTATCTGGGGCTGGAAATACAACGAGGTATTTCTAACAATCTGGATAATGGTCTTCATCCAGTTGTTTTCATCCAACTTTAAAAACGGGGAATGCTGGACGATATATTCCATGACATCAGACTCCGGGCGCTTATTTAATGCTTTTTCTTGTCTGTAGAGTTCTTCAAATTCAGGGTATTTGCCAATGATGGGATCAAAAAAATCTGCTCCTGTTCTTTGGCACGCGTTGAAGCGTGCAACCTCTTTTAAATAGGTGTTATGGGTAACCTTCTTGCGCTGCTGTAAAAAAATATCAAAATAATAATCAATTTTAATCACCTGATGCTGAGTCGTATTGTCTGGATTTTCCCTGGAAATAATATGATTGAGTTCCCGATAATATCCCACCAGATTGTCCATCCCCCGGGAAAATTCTATCACATAATCCACCAGCCTTCCCTTTTCAGATCTGAGTTTTGAAATCAGCCGTTTATCCGCCAGGGCCTGCCCTGTCAAATCAACATCCCAGGTATTTTTATAAAAAAGATTGTTTTGGAAAAAATCAATATGTCCCAAAACATGGTAAAAAATCATGACATTGAGCCAGTCCGGATTGTTATCATTATAATAGGAAATGGCAGGCCGGGTATTGATAACAGTTTCGTAAGGATTAGAAGGATAGGCCTCGTACATGCCCTTGCCGGACAATACTTTTACGTCGTGAACCCAGTAATCATAGAGGGTGGGGATCATAATTTTGGGGCTCAGTTCAATCATATCCCGATTGGTTACAATATACTCAAGGGTCTCGTCGTCAAAGCTTAACCCTGCATCCCGAGCCCGAACCTTGCATTCTTCCATTATGCCTTTGACATGTTGACTTACAAGTTCCATAGGTTTTCACCTCCCCGACTCATCAAATCTGGTTAATCAACCCAACCCCTTAGAAAATAAAACCGGTTGGGGCAAGGGTTAGGAAATAAGCCGTTTTATGCCCTGGATAATTCTTGCATCATCCGCATTTTCATCCATCACATCCAGTTTTATCAACTCTTTGTGTTTGCTTAATATAGTGGACGCTTTTAAATATTTTTCAACTTCTGTCTGCTTGGCTCCCACATAGGCGTGTTCCACAATAGAAATACCGATCCTTGCCACATAGGACATCATCCGCTCAATTTCAGTCAGGGTCTGTTTTCCTTCCTTATCCCAGTCGTCCCCGTCTGTGCCGTGAAAGACATAAATATTATAATCTCTGTCCAGGTTCTCTCTTTCCACAATATCATTTACCAGTTTAAAAGCCGTAAAAACCTTGGTGCCCCCTGCTACTTTATAGGAATAATATTTATAAAAATCAGCCACTTCCCTGGCCTCTGTGTCATGGAGGACAAACCGTGTTTCCACCTGTCTCTCGTATTGATACATGAGCCAGGAGTAGAGCATTACATGCTGGGAGACAACGGCCTGGGTAACCTTTCCTCCCATGGACCCGGAATAATCCCTCAAAAAAAACACCAATGCCTGGGATTCAAACTCCCTTTCCCGGGATAAAATTCTGTAGATCATGTCCTGGGGAGATATAATAAACCCGGTGGTATCAATGTCGGAGATGTCCGGGATGCGGCCCAGCATGATATTGGTCTGGACAATTTTTTTCAGGGTGGCTTTTTTATCTAAAAACTGACCCACCCCTTTATTTTTATCCGTTAGATCGTAAATATATTTGGCCAGACTTCTTTTTTTCCCCTTGTCTTTTAAATTGGGCAATTGAAAATCCTGGGACAACACCTTGCCCAATTCATAGGCATTGGCCTCAAATTCATGTTCCCCCCCCTCTCCGCCGCCCCGCCCGTCCCCTGCTCCCTCCCCCTCCCCCCCCCCCTCTTCCCGCCGGTCCGGCCGTTCCCCCCCATTCTCCCCTTCCCCCCCTTCCCCCCCTCCCCCTCCGGGTTTC